>NZ_AUEZ01000029.1 GCF_000426245.1 Bradyrhizobium sp. Ai1a-2
CAGGCGGACAATCAGGGTCTCGATCTGGGCCGGCAGCTGGTTGGCGTAGCGGACCGGCCGCCTGGAGCGGTCGCTCAGCGCTTCGAGGCCATGCTCTTTGTAGCGGTCGAAAATCTTGTAGCCGGTCTTGCGGGAGATGCCGAACTCCCGGCACACATCCGTCATGGCCTCCCCATCCAGCAGGCGGGCGACAAAGCGCAGGCGTTCTTCCATCACCGAACTCGCTCTCCACGGCATCCACACCTCCCGCCCCAAAAAAGCGAAAAGTGTAACCCATGTGTCCGGTACGACCTGTCACCTATGTCTCGGGCCGCTCACGATTTTGTACGCCAAACTACGATTTTCTACGATCCTATACTCCTGACGGTAGCGGTTGGATCGCCTCGACCTGTCTAGCGATCCATTTTGCGCGGCCGATAAGATCGATGCGGCCATCCCTTCGCTTGGTGGCGAGATGTTCGCCACCTCTTTTCCACTATCTGACAAGCAGTGTGCGGCGAGTGTGGTGCATTGGGAGGCCCAGGAGTAGTCCGTGCAGCACGTCTCGACCGACGGTCGCGATGTTCCCCGTCACTGCCGCGCCGACGTCGCGATCACGCGGACGGCTGACATGCGTTATGTCGGGCAGGCGTTCGAAATTTCGGTCAAGCTTCCGCAGAAGGGGTTGCGGGGTCGCGATCCGGAGCAACTGCGCAAGGCATCGACCGCTATGTGCTCGCGCCCTGGCGCCCGTATCGCCGGCCAGCCCTGTTCGAGGAGAAGGAGACGGCCTTCGCCTGCGCGCCGGACGCGATTGTCACGGTCGATCGCTTCGACAGCTGGTCGTCGAGATCGCTGCCTGATAGGCCCGCGGGCGCTGGGCTTAGTAGGCTTTCGATTGTTCAGGAGATCATGATAGCCGACGCTGACGAATTGATAGTGACTTCGGCTCTGAGAGCCGGAGCGACCACATGTCTTGTTCCCTGCTGCATGTCGGAACAGCACTTCCTTAAAGACATGCACGGTTTCCCTGATCCTGCTGTACCAACGAGCAAGATGTGATTGCATGTAGAGGTTCGTCTTGATGATCTTGGCCTGACCGGGCGGAGACGAAGCCGCCTGGAGAATCTCCTAACCACAAGGCAGCCATCGAGATTCAATTCTTCTGTTTCAAGCCGAACACCTCTAGCCCTGCTGGTCGCATCACCACACGTAGTCAAAGAGCACGCCATACAAGCCATCAATTGGGAAAACCCATTGCTTCGGCCGGCCGACACGCAGTCAAATATACTGCATGTGATGAGGTGAGTGGACACGGCCAGCATAGCGAGGCAGGCCGGCGGTGCTCATAGCTTGCTGCTGGCTGCAGAGGTGATCCTCAAGTAGCTTATGTCGAGTAAGGTAGCCGGCGTTCACTCCTGGAATGGAATTCGTTCATCAGCAGCTTCGCGTCGAATTCCGACACACCAGCAGCTATCAGGCCTTCAGTAGGAAGGCGCTATTCTTATGAAACTCTTCACCTGGTGGCTGATCAGCGCCAAGCGCTAGTCGGGACGCTATCGCGAGCAATCCGTCAAAGCCGTGGCTTGAGAACGAGGCCTACCGACATCGATGACAGTGTCCGATTGCTGATTCCAGGCGGACAGCGCCTGCCGATGCGCACCTGTCGTCAAACTATCACATTCGGGCACTAGCGTCCGCACCCGACTCACAGGTCGAATAAAGCATAACGATGTCGGGATAGACTGGTGAGCGGCATCTAGCTCGTTTGAAAGCCGGTCTGTTGTTGTTTCGGATCATCTGTGTCAGCTGTGCCGCGCTACTGAGCATCAGCCTTTCGTTTTCCGGCTCAACGGCAGTTGCTCAATCGTCCAGTCGGACGATGCCGATCGTTTTCGACATTCCGGCACAGCCGCTCGTGCAAGCATTGATCGCCTATGGTGGCGCAACCGGCCTCGACATCTTTTACGATGCGGATCTGGGAGAGCAGCAGCACTCGACAGAAGTCAGAGGGGCCTTCACCGCCTCTGAAGCCTTGCAATTGCTGCTCCTCGGCACCGGGTACAACGCGCGCAGCACTGGGCCTGGCGTCTTCACCATCGCTCCAGCCACCCGAACATCGCTCGCCAATCCGGCGGCGCCCACCGCAGCTCAAGCGTATCGACCGTATTTTGCTACTATCCAAGCTCGTGTCAGCGACGCGCTGTGCCGAAATGCACCGAACGCCGCAGCGCGCGACGAGGCATTGTTCCGGTTCTGGCTCGCACCTTCCGGCTTGATCGCACGGGCAGAGGTGGTCACTGACGACGGTGCTTTGGCGGAGGACCAGGCCCTGGCAGTCGCCCTGCAAGGTATCGTGATCGGCGCGCCGCCGGCCGATATGCCGCAGCCTGTCAACATGGCGATCTATCCGCCGACCGGATCGTCGACCTCATGCCACTCCACGCCGACGCGAGCGGGGATAGGATCGCGTGCAGAGAGCCGGCCGCAATGAGCGAATCCGGTGGTGATTTCCTGCGCCGATGGCTGTTGCTTGACTACGACAATCTGAAAAGGCGGCTGGCAAAGCGTCTTGGGTCCGTGGATCGTGCAGATGACGCGCTTCACGACACTTGGGTGCGGCTGGAGCGGACAAACCAGCTCGGCGTCATTCATGAACCGCAACGTTATCTGTTCCGCATCGCGTATCGTCAGGCCCTTGCGCAATTGCGTAAAACGTCGGAGCAAATCTCGCTTGACGAGGCCCGTGTAGCGCTGGACTTGAGAGACGACACGCCCAGTCAGGAGCAAGTGGTCGAAGCAAGATCGGAGATAGAGGCCGTTGCCGCAGCGCTGGCGGAACTTTCCCCACGGCGACGCGCAATTCTCCTGGCGTCGCGCGTCGAAGGGACTGCCCTGAAGGATATTGCGGTCCGTCACCGGATTTCGCAGCGTATGGTTGAAATCGAAGTTAAGCTGGCGCTCATCCATTGCAGCCGCCGCCTCGGAAGAAAAATCGTTCAGCGTTTCGGTCCGCGGCCGTCGAAAGGATCAGGTTAGTATGAGAATGGCGAGTCGTAGGGCCGCTGGCTGATGACCGAGGAGAATGATCACCTTCCGCTCAATCCAACGCGGTTGGAGCATGAAGCCCACGCTTGGGTGGTACGCTTCGCTTCCGGCGGAGCGAGCCGGGATGACCTTGATGCCCTCAAGCGGTGGTCAGCACAAAGCCCGACGCACGCGGCTGCGTTTGACCGGGCGAGCAGGGCTTGGAAGTACGTAGAACCAGCCGCTCGGTACGTGCAGCCACTGGATGCCGTCGTTCCCGGGTCTGAAGCTGCAACAGCGTCTTCCTTAACCAGTGAGCGCATCGGGCGACGAGCGCTTATTGGTGGCGCGCTGGCGGCTTCCGTGACCGGCGTCGGTTTGTTGGTTGCTCGGCCCCCGCTCGGTCTCTGGCCGTCCTGGAGCGAACTCAGCGCGGACTACCGAACCAGCATCGGAGAGCGACGCCAGATTACGCTCTCCGATCACGTTTCCGTTGAGATGAATACAAGAACCAGCATCGCCCTGCGGGGATCTGCCGAAAACGCGGATCAAATCGAATTGCTCGGGGGTGAGGCAATTGTCACTGCACCCAAAGCCTCCAACGCGGTGACTGTTCTTGCTGCAGACGGCCGTATCGTTGCAGCCGACGCGCTTTTCAATATTCGGTACGAAAACCGAAACGTCTGTGTGACCTGCCTGCAAGGGCAGGTACACGTCGAGCAGCGAACAGCGGCGCTGCCACTCTTGGCTGGTCAGCAGGTCATTTATTCGGAGGATGGCATCCGGCAACCGGTCGCCATCGACTCTGCGGCGGTGACCGCCTGGAAGGACGGCGTCATCATTTTCAAAGCGACGCCTATCAGCGATGTGATTGCCGAAGTCAATCGATATCAATCCGGCGCGATCGTGCTGACCAATGCGGAGCTCGGTCGTAAACGCTTCAACGCTCGATTCCGAATAGCGAATATCGGCGAAGTGGTTGGCCAGATTGAACAAATCTTCGGCGCAAGGGCCACGAGGCTGCCGGGCGGCATTACGCTGCTAGGCTGAGTTCGGCATCATCGAAATTATTTTCGATCTCGGCAAAAAATCATTTCGGTCGCGGCTCGGTTTTTCCGCACACCTCTTTGAGGGCCACGTTCTTGTGAGCCGCTGCAAAACCGATTGCCGAGAGTCTCCATAAATGGCCCGCGACCTGACACGAAATACCGCTAAGACCAGCCGCCGGGGTCATCGTTCCGCGTTGCTTGCTGGCGCAAGTGCGTTGGCGCTTGCGTTGGGAGGTGTCGAGGGAGCCATCGCGCGTCCGCTCGGCGCCAACTCGATGAATGCGCCCCAGACGGCGGTCAACGATGCCGTCACCAATGCGCAGCAGGCGGCCAAAGCGGCGCAGCAGGCCCAGCAATCGCTCAATCGAGCGACGCAGGCGTTGCAGGCGATCCGGGGCCTGCAGGATGCGGCGCGCGCGGCGGCGCAGGGCGTGCCGCATTCCGCGACGCTGAACGTCAATGTTCCGAACGGGCTGAGGCCCGGCGGCCTGATGCCTGACATGGCGGCAGGCTGGAGCGGCGCCAATGCACCGACGGAGGCCACAAGCGGCAGCCAGACGGTGGTCGCCGTTGAGCAGACCGCGGCGTGGGCGATCCTGAACTGGCAGACGTTCAATGTCGGCGCGCAGACCACGGTCAATTTCAACCAGCACGGCAATTCGAGCTGGGTGGCGCTGAATCGCATCACGGCGACCGGGGCGCCGAGCCAGATCCTGGGTGCGCTCAACGCGGACGGGCAGGTCTATCTGATCAATCCGAACGGCATCATCTTCGGCGGCGGCAGCCAGATCAATGTCGGTGCGCTGATCGCCTCCACCGCGAAGATCTCGGACGACCAGTTCCTGCGCGGGATCTATTCGACGCAGACCGGCTCGACCTGGACCCCGAGCTTCATCGATGCAGCCGCGCTGCTCGGCAACGGCACCGGTGGCGGCGTCGTCAGTGTCGAGGCAGGCGCACAGATCCAGACCCATGCCCCGGCGTCCGTCAAATCAGGTGGCGGCTTTGTGCTGCTGATGGGCGGACAGGTCGTCAATGCCGGCGCGATCACGACGCCGGGCGGCCAGACCCAGCTCGCCGCCGGCGACGACTTCGTGCTGCGGCGTGGCTATGGCACCGATGAGAACATCGCCTCGACCATCCGTGGCAACGAGATCGCGCCGCTGCTGCGAACAGACAGTTTCGCCGGACTGGTCCGCAATGAGGGCGCGGTGTTCAGCGCGCAGGGTGACATCACGCTCGCCGGCCGCACCATCGAGCAGAACGGCATCCTCGTCGCCTCGACCTCGGTCAACACCCGCGGCACCATCCATCTGCTCAACTCCGCGACTGACACGCTCGGCAGCGTCACGCTGGGTGCGGGCAGCGTCACCACTGTGATTCCCGAGCTCGAGAGTGACGAGACCGCGCTCGACAGCCAGCGCGATGCGCTGATCGTGGCGTCCGCCACCGCGAACCAGCAGCGCAGCCAATCGGCGAGTGGAGTGTTCGACAATCTTTCCCTGCTTGCCGATCGTCTCGATCAATCGCGGATCGAGATCGTCACCGGCGGCAATGTGATCTTCAAGGGCGGCGCGACGCAACAAGCCGGATCGCTGACCATGGCGCAGGGCGGGCAGGTGGCGGTCTCCGCCGGCGTGCGCATCTTCACCGAGAGCCGCGCCACGATCGACGTCTCCGGCGTGCGCAACGTGTCGCTGGCGATGTCGGCCAACAACATCATGGTCAACATCCAGGGCAACGAGCTGCGTGACTCCCCGCAGAACCGCGACAGTAATGCGCTGAAGAATGCCGATGTCTGGGTCGACATCCGCGACCTGGTCTATGTACCGTCGGGCACCGGGGGCTATGACGGCGATCGCTACTACACGCCGGGCGGCCTCCTTGAGCTCGGCGGTTATCTCGCCAATACCAAACATACGATCGGCGAATGGAGCGCGGTCGGCAGCACCATCACGCTGTCGGCGCCGGAAGTGATCGCGCAGGCCGGATCCGTGTTCGACATCTCCGGCGGCTCGGTCCGCTACGACGCTGGCTATATCCGCACCACGAACTTCCTCGGCTCGGACGGCCGGCTCTACAACATCAACGACGCCCGCGCCGACATGACCTTCTATGGCCTCGGCCAGGGCTTCGTCCGCAAGCACGAGCGCTGGAACGTCACCGAGGTCTGGACCAGCCCGTTCGGCCGCGGCCGCGAGAGCGTGCGCTGGGAGGAGGGCTACACCGTCGGCCGCGACGCCGGCAAGCTCATCCTCTCGACGCCGACCGCGATCTTCGAGGGCGACATCCTGGCCGATGTCGTCCAGGGCGAACGGCAGTCCACCGCGCGACCGGATGGAGCTGATGACGGCTACAAGCTCGCACAGAACGTGGTGGCGCAGGCCGGCACGCTGGCGCTCGGGCAGTATACGGCGCTGGGCCGCACCAACGTCTATAATACGGACGTGCGCATCGCCGACGTCGAGGGCGTTACCTCCGGCCTCGACGCAACAAGTGTGTTGCCCGCAGGGCGTACCAATACCCTTTGGCTCGACGCCGGCCACCTCAATCACCATAAGCTCGGAGGCGTTGATCTCGCTACTGGCGATAAGATCACGGTCGACGCCCCGCTGTCGGTGGCCGACGGCGGCTCGGTTTCGCTCATCGCGCCGGTGGTCGACGTCAACGCTGCCATCACTGCAAGGGGCGGCTCCGTCACCTTAACCAATGTAATGAATAGCGCGACCGCCGATGGCGGCAGTACTGAGATGGCATTGTTGCTCGCCAATGGCAGGGCCGGCATTGCCCTGAACCCAGGTTCTTTCATCGATACGCGCGGGGTGTGGACCAACACGTTGCTCAATCCGAATGGCGGTCTTTCCGGGCTCGCCTTGATCGATGGCGGCGACGTCGTGGTCCGCAGCACCGGCGACGTGACGCTCTCCGCCGGCGCGCGCATCCATGCTTCGGCTGGCGGCGCCATTCTTGCCGACGGGAAAACGAAGGGTGGCGCTGGCGGCGACGTCACCTTGATCGCCAACTATGCGCCGAAAAACACCACCTTCGTCACTCCGAACGCCCACGGCGTGCTGACACTCGATGGCGAAGTCGCCTCCTACGGTTTCACGCGCGGCGGCAAGCTGACCCTTGGCAGCGACGGCATCGTCGTGGTGGGCGGGGACTTCAACCTGGGAACGTCGATGCAGGCGGGCGAAGTGTTGCCCGTGAACGTGGTGCTGACCGAGGATGTCGTGTGGCCGGCTGGCGCGCCGCTGCCGGCGCCAGCGGTGGCGCCTCTGGAAAACAGGATACCGCAGGGTCTGCTCGCCAGTGACCTGATCGTTGCGACGGGCGACAACATCGTGCTGACGGCCGACCTCTACATCCCGCCGAACGGTGCCTCCTCCGCGGACGGATATTTTTCGTTCAACTACATCGATCCCGCAGGGCAATTGGCAGGATTCCAACCAAGCGTAGGTGGAACCATCCTGAAGGGCAGCACGCTGACAGCGCCCGCAACCTTCTACGCCAACAAAGTCGAGGTCCGCAACGGCGACCTCAATTACACGATCACCAAGATCGTCCCTCAAGGCACGGTGGTGTCCGTTCCCATCACCTATCACGCCGGCGACCTGCTCAAGCAGGACAGCTATCTCGTCGTTCCGATCCAGTTTCAGCCGGTCAACCAGCTCAACCTGTCGTCTGATCTCCTGAGCAGCGGCTTTTCGAGCTACGCTATCCATGGCGATTCAGGCCTCGTCATCGGCAAGCAGAATGCCGATATTCATCCTACGATGCCGGTGTTGCGCTTCACGCGAGCCAGCTACGGCGTCGTCACGAAGGGCGACCCATATCCGGTGCTGGAGCGCTTTCTGGCGCCGGACTATTATCTGGAAGATCCCCGCGCCGCCAAGCTCACCCAGCGCCCTGGTGTCGACCTGGAACTGAGCTCGGGTCGGAACAGCTTCGACAAAGCGGAGGCGATTAGCGGCTGGGTCTACGTCCCCGAGGGCGCATCTATTGAGGTCGATCCCGGCTACAACGTCACCCTGGGCAGCGGCCGCCAGATCACGGTCGACGGCCGCATCACTGCGCATGGCGGCACCATCTCGCTGCTTGATACCCATAAATTTGACCCCGCCGACGATCTCGTCAGCAGGGACGGCCCGGCTGCGGCCTCGTTCTGGATCGGCGACCGCGCCGTCCTCGACGTGTCTGCGGTTGCGCGTGTCGCTGTCGACGCGCAAGGCCGCCGCTATGGCGTGGTGCCCGGCGGCGGCACGATAGAATTCGGCCGGGTGCCCGGCGACGAGGCGACGGTCAATATCGCCAACGCGGCCGACGCATACATCATCATCCGGCCAGGCGCGCTCCTCGACGCATCGGGCACGCAGGGCGTTATCGATCTGGCATCTCCGTATGGAGGCATTCAGCCTGGGTACACGCCCACTCTTGTGGCCAGCGACGGCGGCAGCATCAGCCTGCGCTCCTGCCACGGCATCTATGCAGAGGGCACGCTGAAAGCAGAGGCTGGCGGCGCCGGCGCCTCGGGCGGCGCGCTCGACCTCGTGCTGGAATCGCCCTATTACCCCATAGGATCGCCCACCTACCTGATGGTCGGCCGCGTGCTGCGCATCGGACAGGATGTCGTTCCGGGCGCGTTGGCTGATGGTCTGCTGGCCGGCCAGGTCGACCAGACGCTGGTGCTGGGCCAGGGTGGCATCAGCGCGCGCCAGATTGAAGCGGGCGGCTTCGACAGCGTTTCCCTCTGGGGTCGCGACGCCATCGTCTTCGATCGTGACGTAACCCTCACTGTGGGGCGCAGCATTACCCTGAGCAAGGGCGCCCTTTATGCGGGCGCCACCGGCGGTAATGTCACGCTGAACGCGCCCTACGTCTTCTTGGACGGCAATGTCGGCGCCACAGTGCCCAAGGGCTATGTCTCCGCCTCGGTCCTGCTGCCTGCTCTCAGGAGCGTCGTGGGCGGCGGCTTCAACATCGTCGGCGCCAGCCTGATCGATGTGCGCAATACGGTCACGACGCATTTTGCCAATACGAACCTGACCAGCGCTGGGGACATCCGTTTCCTGGCCGGCACGGTCCCGGATGTTTCGACACCAGTGACCAATCTGAGCGCCGTCGACGGCAACCTTCTCCTCGCTGCCCAGCAGGTCTATCCCGCCAGCGGCGCCGACGTTACCATCAGCGCGGGCTATACGCCGGCCACTCCCTCCACCAGCTACACCTATGTTCCGGGTGCGACGCTGACCATTGCTTCGGTGGACGGCAGCACGCCGGATATACCTTATTCGGTGTTCGGCAGCATCACCCTGCAGGCCCCGATTGTGCGCCAGGGCGGCGTGCTGCGCGCGCCCTTGGGTTCGATCTCCCTCGGCGTCAACGTCAGCGACAGCGAAACGTTCAACAACCGCATCGAACTGCTGCCCGGCAGCATCACTTCCGTCAGCGCCGCAGGTTTGATCATCCCCTATGGCGGCACGATCGATGGCGTCACTTACACGGTCGACGGCAGCAAGGACAACACCATCACTGCCAACTTGCTAACCGGGGAGTACAGGAAGGGAGATCGCGACAACGTTCTGGGCACTCTCGGGATAGCACTCGAAGCCACGCAGGTCGTGGTCCATGCAGGCGCGTCGCTGGATTTGTCCGGCGGCGGCGCGCTCCAGGGGGCGGCCTTTATCTCCGGTCGCGGCGGTTCGGTGGACGTGCTGACCACCGCCTTGGCCAACGCCAATCCCGGCAATTCCTACAGCAATGCCAGCAACAAGGTCTATGCCATCGTGCCGGGCGTAGACGTTGCACCACCGGTCGGCGGCAACAGCGCCAAATGGACAGGCAACGCGCCGGTGGTGGGCCAGCAGATTACGATCCCGAACGGTGTGCCGGGTCTCGCGGCGGGCACCTATACGCTGCTGCCGGCCAACTATGCGCTGCTGCCCGGTGCCTACCGCGTCGAACTCGGCACCACCACCACCTCGCCGCTCGCGGCCGCCGTGTCGCTCGCCAACGGCTCTTACGTCGTCTCCGGCTACCAGGGCGTGGCCCACACCGCGATCCGTGACGTGCTGCCCACACAGCTCATCGTAATGCCGGGCGACAAGGTGCGTAGCTACTCGCAATATAACGAGCAGGGATACTCGGACTTCATGTTGAGCAATGCCGCCACGTTCGGCACGTTGCGCCCATTACTGCCTGATGACGGCAAGCTCCTCGAAATCGACCTGCGATCGCTCGCTACCGGGGCCGACAATGCCGCTGATTTTGCCGGCGCGGCCTTGACCTTCCATGGCCAAGCTCTCTTCGGCGGAGCGCAGGGCGGCTACGACGGCAGCCTTGCGATTCTGACCAAAAGCCAAGATAAATTTGGCCCGACGCCCAACGAGCTGTTCATCGCCGCAGATGTCAGCGCGGTTCAGCGCAGCGCTGAGCTCACCCCGGTGGCGGCCTCGGAGATCAACGCCATCGGTGCCCCCGCTCTTTACCTGGGCGGTGTCCCCAAGCTCATTATGGGAGGGGAGCTACAGATCGGGATCAGCTCGGATACTTATTATGCCGCACCGACGTTCTTCGCCAATCCGGTCACCGTCGAAAGCGGAGCCGTCCTGCGCAGCTCCCAAGTCATCTTGGCGGGTAGCGACATCACCATTGAGAACGGGGCGTCGATCAACACGCTGGGGTGGGGCGTGCACGCTCCGGATTCGAGAGCTACCGGCTACAAGTATGTCGTCAACGACCTAGCGACAAATTTCGTCAATTCCCTGCTGGCGGTCTCCAACGGCTATCTGCAGGTTGGTTCTCTCAAAACGAATGGCACCATCACGATCGGCGACGGAGCCAGCCTTTATGCCGAAGGTTCGATTGGTTTCGTCACGCAAGGCGTGACTTTTGTGAGCAGGCCGCTCCTGGCCGCCCGCCAACTGACGTTGGCTTTGCCGTCGATCAATATCGGCAACGAGGACGCGCTGGCTGCGGCCGGCACGTTGCCGGCGGGCCTTGCGCTTGATCAGCGCTTGCTCGATCTGTTGCTGACCGGCAATTCGGCCATCGGCGCGCCGGCGATCGAAAACTTGATCCTCTCGGCGAGCCAATCGCTGAATTTCTACGGCAGCGTCGATCTGAACTTTAGCGGCGCCGGCCAGAGGTTGGGCCAACTGGTGCTCGAAACTCCGGCCATCTATGGCGCTGGGCGTACGGGTGACGCGGCCAGCATCACGGTGGATACCCTGGTGTGGAACGGCTTGCTGAAGAACAATACCAGCGCCACGCCCGGAGCGATCTTGCCGGCCGGGCTGGGCACCGGCAGCTTGACCGTCAACGCACGCAACATTGTGCTGGGCTATCCTGCCGACGGCAGGCCGGCAACCGCCGTCACGCTCGACAGGCTGGCGCTCGGCTTCTCGACCGTCAACCTCAACGCCAGCGAAGCCATCACCGCCAACCACGAAGGGACGTTGTCGGTCTACGCCATCGGCGCCGATCCTTCCGGCGGGTTCAATCCCAAGACCTACGCCGGTACGGGCGGCGTGCTCAATCTCGCCACGCCGCTGCTGACGGGAGAACCCGGTGCCACCTTGTCCCTGTATGCCGGCCAGGCGGTCAGCCTGGTCCGGCCCGTCGGCGCTTCGCCGTCCGCCGCCACACCTTCGGCGCTGGGCGCCAGCATCGACATCACCTCCGGCGGTACGGTCAACCTCGATTCAACCGTCTACCTGCCGAGCGGCCGCTTCGCCGTGGTTGCGGCCAATGATGTGCTGCTGGGGGCCAACAGCCATCTTGATCTGTCCGGCCAGAGCATCGGCTTCTTCGACGTGACGAAATACTCGTGGGGCGGTGACGTGCTGCTGGAAAGCACGTCCGGCAACATCGTCCAGAACGCCGGGTCCGTCATTGATGTATCGGCCAAAGGAAGTGACGCCGGCAGTCTCACGCTCACCGCGACCGGCTCGGGTCAAGGCGGTGTGCTGCTCGGCGGCGCCCTCCTGGGCAGCGGCCGTTCAGGTGCTTACGGTGGCTCCTTCGATATCCGCGCCCAGAGGATCGGCGCAAATGTGGGGCAACTCAACAGCGACTTCGCGGCCCTGAACACCCGCCTCAACGACGCCGGCTTCACCGAGAGCCGCCGCTTCGTGCTCAAGCAGGGCGACCTGATCATCGGCAATGAGCTCAAGGCGCACGATATCTCTGTCTCCGCGGACGGCGGCAGCCTTGTCGTCAATGGCACGGTGGACGCCAGCGGCGCGCGCGTGGGCCGCATCAGCCTGGCCGCGCGGGATGACGTCATCGTCAATGGCGCGCTCGATGCGCACGGCAGCGTGCTCAGGGTCGATAGCCGAGGCGCCGCCATCGGCGCCGAAAATACCGCCGAGATCGAATTGACCACCCGCGACGGTCGCCTGGTGCTGAACCCGGGCGCCATCTTCGACCTGCGTTCGGCCGACGGCGTGTCGCGCGGCAAGCTCACGCTCAACGCCCCACGCCTGGGCTCGACCGCTCCCAGCGCCACCGGTGTCGACGCACCCGCCAACGCCACCGGCAACGACATCGCGATCGACGCCGCCGGTGCGCTGGATATCCGTGGAGCCAGGAGCATCATGCTCAACGGCGTGGCTGTCTATGCCAACGCGCCATATCAGGCCGGCAGCGCGGATACCCAGGAGATCACCCAAGCCTGGCTCGGTCTGGTCGATCAGGACAGCCAGAAGTTCATCGAAAATGTCTACGGCGGCGACGTCGCCGGCGGCGTGCTCGAGGCTGGCCTGCGCGGCCGGTTGCAAGGCCTGCTCGCTTACAAAGACGCATTCCACCTGCGACCCGGCGTGGAGATCGTCAGCGCCACGTCGGACGGCCGCCTTGTGGTCAAGGGCGACATCGATCTTGCGGGATACCGCTATGGACCGAAGCAGGTTCGCGATACGACTTCAGCCACCTATGGCGCAGGCGAAGCGATGGCTCTGGTGATCCGCGCTGGCGGCAATCTGGACATCAACGGCAGCATCTCGGATGGCTTCAAGTCGGTACCGGGAGTTCCGGCCCAATATTCCGGTTACGTGACAGACATCACCACTGACAGTTACTTTAGCCATCTCGCCCCGCTCGGAGGCTTCTATCGCACCACGCAGACGGTCTATTTGACAGCCGCTTGGACCGTGCCAGCGGCGACAGTCTACGCCAACGCGGGCTTCAGGCCCAAAGATGCCGCAACAGGCTACATCTTTAGCGTAGGGGAAACGATACCCGCTGGAACGGTCTTCAGCGGGCTCTCGGTGCCGGATTCGGTCATTGGGACGGCTGATTTCCCGTCCCTTGCGAAGACATTGATTTCACCTGGTGTGGCCGCTCAGCCAGCCACGTCGCCTGATGCTGCGGTGCTGGCGGCGGGATCTTCATCCGCGTCAATCCGTCTCGTTGCCGGAGCCGATCTGGCTGCCGCCGCGACGCGCACGCTCACCGCACGAAGTGCATTGGCCGGTTCAGGCAATCTCACTCTCAGCGACTATCACATCCTTTCTGGTTCGGCTCCGGCAGCCAGTGTCCTGCGCACCGGCGCAGGAGATCTCGATATCCTGGTCGGCGGCAACCTGTCACAGGGTTCTATCTACAACGTCTCGACCAAGGGTTGGGGCGACGAAAGCCCCGCCAACCTCTATGTCGCCGCCCAAGGGGGCATGACCAGCCTGATTTATAGCGGTTACACGACGGGAACGCTCAATACCGACACCATCAGCAACTGGGCCAACAAGGCCACCGGCTTCGTTGGCTTTGGCGCGCTCGGCGGCGGCAACGTCACGATCCGCATTGGCGGTGATGCGGGCAAGATGACCGCATCGACCGTAACCTCGTTCGACCAAAACACCTATCAAAGCACCGGATTGACGGTCGGGGCACAAGGGGGAGGCGACGTCACGGTGTCCGTCGGCGGCCACCTCAACCCCGCGAGCGGCGACGCCTACGCCGATGACGGGCTGAACGGCGTGTTCACCAACCTGCGTGGCGACGTCAGCATCAGCGCGGGTGCCATCGGTTCGGTGCCGTTGCTCTACGGTATCAACGAACTCAACGACCCGCGCGCGCCAGACCCCACGCGCGCCACGATGCTGGGCGCCGACGGTCCGCAAGGCGGGGTGATCGTGCTGCCGGGCGATGGCTTTACCACCTTGCGCACGCGGGGTGACCTGGTGCTGGGCGGCGTGGGTGCTCTGGCCACGGCGGAGACGGCCCTTTGGCGCGCGAACACCGGCATCGAACTGTTTTCGGCCGGCGGCAATCTGGTTCCCTACAACACCAAGGACTATGCGAACCAAGAAAAGAATAAAGTCATTAACGGGCAGGCGAACACCTACATCCTGCCCCCCAGCTTCAACGCGATAGCGGCCAACGGCAGCATCTATTACAGCGGTTTGCGCGACCAGAACGCTACCCCGGGGAACGGCGTCGGCTCGGTCATCCTCAAGCTCGCGGCCTCGCCGGAGGGGCAACTGGAACTGCTGGCACGGGATTCGATCTACGGCGCGGCTGACAGGTATATTGACGCCCCCAATCAAGGTGCACGTTTTGAAATGTCCGGCGCCGACGCCGATCCCGCGCGTTTTGCTGATCCGGCGCGCCTGCATGAGGGCGACAGAAACCCAATTCGGATCTATGCCGTGGAAGGGGACGTGGTCGACGTCACGCTCGGGCAGGTGGGTCAAACCGGAAATCTAGCCAAGGTCTATTCGGGCGCCAAAGCGGTTGCGGTGCGCGCCGGTCGCGACATCGTCAATTTCGGCCAGACCAAGGGCGGCGGGGTCTATGGCCTTACCAACGCCAGCACTCCCGTGGCCAGCTTCATTCTCAATACCAATGAGAATGACGTGTCCGTCATCGAGGCCGGGCGCGACATCTGGTACGCCAATGTCCAGATCGCCGGCCCTGGCAGCTTGGAAGTCACGGCCGCACGCAACATCTATCAGGGCAACCTGGGCAGCATTACCAGTATCGGACCGGTTGCCGTCGGCGATACCCGCTCGGGTGCCAGCCTCGCCATCCAGGCTGGTGTCGGAGTGGCCGGTCCGGATTGGGAGGCATTTGCCGCGCGCTACCTCGATCCCGCCAATCAGGCCGACCTCACCCCCGGCCATCCGCTGGCCGATCAGCCCGGCAAGGTGGCGCACACTTACAAGGAAGAACTGACGGAGTGGCTGACGACACGCTTCGGGCGAGATACCGGCCTGCGGTTTGCCGATGACGGCACGCCCGTCGTCTTCGACCCGGCCAGCATGGACGCGCAAGCCTTCTTCGCCCGCTTGGCGCCGGAGCAGCAACGCGTACTCCTGCGCGAGGTGTACTATGCCGAGCTTCGCGCGGGCGGGCGTGAATACAACGACGTGAATGGCCCGCGCTATGGTTCGTATCTCCGCGGCCGCGAGGCCATCGCCATGCTGTTTCCGGTGGCGGATACATCAGGAAAGCCCATCATGCGTGATGGCAACCTGGTCCTGTTCGGTGCCTCGGGGCTCCGGACCCAGTTTGACGGTGACATCCAGGTGCTCAACCCGGCAGGCCAGATCGTCATCGGCGTTGATGGCGAGGTGCCGCCGGCAACGGCCGGCGTTGTCACCCAAGGCTCGGGCGACATCCAGATGTATTCCAAAGGCTCGATCCTGCTCGGGCTGTCGCGCATCATGACGACCTTCGGTGGCGACATCCTTGCCTGGTCGGCGGAAGGCGACATCAATGCCGGCCGCGGTGCAAAGACCACGATCGTCTATACGCCGCCGAAGCGTGTCTACGACAATTATGGCGGCGTGACATTGTCGCCGAACGTGCCGTCGTCCGGTGCGGGCATCGCCACGCTGAACCCGATCCCGGGCATTCCGCCCGGCGACGTCGACCTGATCGCGCCGCTAGGCACCATCGATGCGGGCGAAGCGGGTATTCGTGTGTCCGGCAACGTCAATCTCGCGGCGCTGCAGATCATCAATGCCGCGAACATCCAGGTGCAGGGCACCACGACCGGCCTTCCGACGGTGCAGGCGCCGCCGGTCGCGGCATTGACCAGTGTCAACAATATGACGGCAGCGACGCAGCAGGCTCAGCCGGCCGCGCCCACCAACAATGATCGCCCCTCGATCATCATGGTCGAATTCTTGGGATTCGGCGGCGGTGATGGCAGTGACGCACCGCTCCAGCCGCAACGAGACGACAACCGGCAGCGCCGCAGTGAGGCTGAGGACCCCAACAGTCGAGTTCAAGTCCTTGCGGTCGGCGACCTCACACAAGCACAACGACGCCAGCTCTTAGAGAAGAAGCGACCGTCGGCAGTACCATAAAAGCCATTGGAGCGGCCGAACATTGTGTTTCGCACGTAAATGACTTTTCGCTGTTCCTGCACACCGCGAACCCGGTCCTTTATAGCGAGGGACGCGCCTCCGCAGCGCGCGTCGCCCAGCCGGGGTAGAGTGACGGACGTGGATCTTGCAGTCCTTGAATTTCAAACCTCTTCTAAACTCCTTCGGCATGAACACGCTTGGACACCCGCCTTCGGAGGGCAACGCTACGCGACCGCCTGAAAGCAATTTGAGATGGTTGCATGTCCAGTATTTGAACCTACTCGCGGACCATTTCTCGCCGGCACCGGCAAGTCATTGATTGTTCTCAACCCGTCGCTATCTCTTGATCAGCGGGTCCCAGGTTCGAGCTTTGGTGCGCCCACCACGATTTTTCAGACACCAGAGTCCAGCCACTGGCAGCTTGTGCCAACGTGACGCGCCTTCCGCCGCCGGTTCTGTGTTCCTGCTGCTCGATTGTCGTCCCGCGACGGAGGGGCACTGGGCGGCCATGGAGGTAAAATTCTCAGGATAGGACCCGACGAATTGCAGGCGTCGAACCGCCACGACGGATGCGCAAAGGTCTCGAAAATCCAAAATTGCAAGTTTCGTCCAACTGTCACAATAGAGGGCTAAAGGCGAGTGCGCCGGCGAGCGGCGAAAGGATATCTAATGTCAGCTGCGCAGGCGCTTCGATCCGATGAATAAGAAGCGAGTAATTCGGCAGTGTCATGCGAGGTCCGCGTGTTTCAGGTTCGCGATCTTGGATGCTGTCGTTTGCTGTTTCGGTAGTCACCATCCTTCTTTCTGCCCTCATTACCATTCCAAGCCGAGCAGATCCCCATGCTTCTGGAAAGAAAGCTGCGTCGGGTAGCCTAGCTTTCAATATTCCATCCCAGCCGCTCGGTGCAGCGCTAGAAATCTACGCTCGCATTTCTAGCCGTGAGGTTCTCTACGACGGAGCATTGGCCGAGGGGCGTCGTTCCAGCCTTGTTGAAGGTGTGTACGCGCCCGAAGTGGCGCTGCAGATATTGCTGGCTGGCACGGGCCTGTGGGCGGACTTTAAGGATACCGATTTTTTCGTCGTTGGTCCGGTGCCGACCGATGCAACCGTGCGGGGCAGCGCAACACGCCAACCATTGGACCACAGGCGTTACTACGGTCTGCTGCAGGCGGGTCTCAGGACTGTGTTCTGTGAAACACACGCTGTGCCTGATAGCAGCAGGATTGCAGCCCGTTTGTGGATCGGTCAGGCAGGACAAGTGCTGCAGGTGAAGACGCTCAGCTCCACCGGCAGTGACCATATGGATCGGAGCGTCGACGCTGCCCTGCGCCAGATAAGTCTGGGTGTTGCGCCGCCCGCCGGCTTCGCGCAGCCGATTACCATCGTCGTCTTGCCGAACGATCCAGATATGCGGCAGGACTGCGGTCGCCGCGTTCCAAGCAGGACCGGCCATGACTGAAAGCGGTCTGCTCGTCCTGCGTCAGCTATTCCTTACGAGCTACCAGGAACTCAAGGTGAAGCTTACGCGGCGGCTTGGGTCAGCCGATCTTGCCGATGATGCTGTCCAGGACACGTGGCTGCGCCTGAACCGTGCCGAACACGTCGGTCCTGTCAGCAGTCCGGTCAATTATTTGTACCGGATTGCGCTCAATGTCGCGCGCGATCGCATCCTTTCGGAGCGACGCTATCTGGACTCTGCCGAAATCGAAAAAATGCTCGATCTTGCTGACGAGGCGGCGGACCCGGCCTCTATCGTTGAGGCACGTTCCGAACTACGGCTTGTCGAGACCTTCATTTCGGAATTGCCCTCCCGTCAGCGTGACATTCTCGTCGCGGCGCGTCTTGACGGCTTGTCGCGCAGCGAGATCGCCAAACGCCTGGGTATTTCCTTGAGCCTCGTCGAGAAAGAGCTGAAATCGGCTCACGAGTACTGTCTTGCCCGCCGCAAGCAAATGCGAAAATAAAATGTGGATCGGAGCTCGAAAAACCGTCTTAACGTTAGACATCTCTCGTGTGGCCCAAGCCACAGGAGCATCTGGATGGACAGGTGTCGAGGGTCGGTGCGGTGGACGATAAAGCCGAACGCGAGCTAAGGGGTGAAGCGGTGGCCTGGGTCCAGCATTTGGACGCCGGCCGGGTGACCCCTGCCGATGTCAGAGCCTTGAAGCAGTGGCGTTCACGAAGCCCAGACCATGAAGCGGCCTTTGCCGATGCGCGGCGGATGTGGAAGGAATTCGCCCCCGCGGCGCGGAGCTTGCGCGAACGGGGGCAATTGTCGCCCGCCTTGGCGGCACGGCCACTGTCCCATTCGACCCTCAGCCGCCGTGCCGCCATTGGCGGGGCGCTCGCGACTGTCTCGGCCGCGGCGGCCTATGCCATGATTGCCCCGCCGCTCGATCTTTGGCCATCACTTGCGGAGTTGTCAGCAGACTATCGCACTGTGACAGGTGAACAGCGTCAGCTGGCGCTCCCGAGCGACGTTTCCATGCACCTGAACTCGCAAACGAGCGTGGCCTTGCGGGGCGTCGACGGCGCTCGCATTGAGCTGATTTCCGGCGAAGCCTCGTTCGTGTCCAAGTCCCAGCAGGAACGCCCTCTCATCGTTCTCGCGGCCAACGGCGTCATGACGACCAGTCAGGCCCATTTCGATGTTCGCCGTGCCGGGCAATCCGTGTGCGTCACATGCGTAGGCGGCAATGTGAACGTCACGCTGGAATCCCAGGCGACGATGCTCGGCTCGGGCCAACAGGTCAGGTATGATGATCGGGTGCTTGGGCCTGTTGCGAGCATCGATATCGAGCTCGTCACGGCCTGGCAGCAGGGTGTGCTGATCTTTCGTTCGACTCCACTGACCGAGGTCGTCGAAGAAATCAACCGATATCGGTCGGGCAGGGTGATCCTGATGGACCGAGAGCTCGCGCGAAAGCCCATTAGCGGTCGCTTCCGCATCGATCACATGGACGACATTCTGGTGCGCCTGAACCAGGCCTTCGGGATCACAAGCCGAACGCTGCCGGGCGGCATCGTTCTGCTGACCTGAAAAACTGGCGATTGCGAAACAGGCGAAGAAAGAAAAAATTTACGGTTTTGGCTCCGCCGATCGGTCTAGGGGTGAGCGCTTTCGATCGCACCAGGCGCGACCGATGACAGGAGCCGTTCGATGTCGATGATCCAAACCGCAAAGAAGTCCTCCAAGGCGGATCTGAAGGCACAGCGGGTTCCCGGACCGACGGCCGCCAGCTATTTCTCGCCATTGTCCACGCGTCGTGGCCGCGATCGCTTTGCGTTCCTGGCCGGCGTCAGTGTGACGGCGCTGTTGATGACAACCCTGGACGCTTATGCTCGGCCCCTTGGCGGACAGGCGCCGACACCCTCGGCGGCGGCGATTGCGGCAGCACAATCGGCTCAACAGGAAGCCGCCCGCGCCGCGAGCCAGTCCTCCGATGGGCTCAGGCGGGCGACGCTCGCGATCCAGGCGCAGCAGGCGAGCCAGCAGGCGGCTCGTGATGCGGCGCGCGCCGCGGCGAGTGCGTCCTCGGTCCCGAACGGCTTGGGCGCCGGCGGACTTCAGCGGGCACTCGGTGCCGCGCCGGGAACCGATCTATGGCGGGGCGCGAATCTGCCGACGCAGTTCACTGAGGGCGATCGCGTCAAGGTCGATGTCGAGCAGACCCAGCAGAAGGCGATCCTCACCTGGGATACGTTCAACGTCGGAGCCCGAACGGATCTGCGCTTTCACCAGCAGGGCAATCGCGATTGGGTTGCGCTCAATCGCGTGCTCGGCGCCGATGGCAGGCCGAGCCAGATCCTCGGCAGCATCAAGGCCGATGGCTCGGTCTATGTCATTAACCAGAACGGCATCATCTTCGGCGGCGGAAGCCAGATCAATGTCGGCGCGCTGATCGCTTCGACCGCGAAGATCACCAACGAGCAATTCCTGAGCGGCATCTATTCGAGCGGAAGCGGAAGCGGAAGCGGAAGCGGAAGCAATTGGACGCCAAGCTTTACGGATGCGGCCGAATTTCTCAACAACGGCGCCGGCGGCGGCGTCGTCAAAGTCGAAGCCGGCGCGCAAATCGAGACGCATGCCCCGGCATCAGTGACCTCCAGCGGCGGCTTCGTGCTGCTGATGGGTGGTCAGGTCGTCAACGCCGGCTCGATCACGACGCCGAATGGTCAGACCCAGCTCGCAGCCGGTGACAACTTCGTACTGCGCCGTGGTTACGGCACGGAAGCCAACCAGTTCTCGACCACGCGCGGCAATGAGATTGCCCCGCTGTTCGACGCGGGCACCCTCGCGGGGCTTGTTCGCAATGACGGCTCGATCTTCAGCCCGCAGGGCGATATCACGCTGGCGGGTCGGACGATCGAGCAGAACGCCATTCTCGTCGCCTCCACTTCGGTCAATACGCGTGGCACGATCCATCTTCTGAATTCGGCGACCGACACGCGCGGCAGCATCAGGCTTGGCCCCGGTAGCGTCACCACAATCATTCCCGAACTCGAGAGCCGGGAGACCGCGCTGAATTCGCAGCGCGATGGCTTGATCGATGCGTCCGAAGCGGCGAATCTGCTGCGAGCCACGACGCCGCTCGGAATCTTCAACAATCTCTCGACGCTGGCCGACCGGCTCGATCAGTCGCGGATCGAGATCGTCACGGGCGGTCAAGTCATTTTCGAGGGCGGTACGACACCGGGAGCAGGCTCGCTTACGATCGCGCAAGGCGGTCAGGTTGCGGTATCAGCCGGGGGACGTGTCTTCACCGAAACCGGTGCGACGATCGACGTCTCGGGCGTCCGCGACGTGTCGCTGGCAATGTCGTCGAACAACATCCTCGTCAATATCCAGGGCAATGAGCTGCGCGACAGTCCGGTCAACCGCGACAAGGACTACCTGAAGAACCAGGATGTCTGGGTTGATATTCGTGACCTGATCTTCGTGCCGGCCGGGACCGGGGGCTACGACACCGACCGCTATTATACGCCGGGCGGTCTGCTCGAAGTCGGCGGTCATCTCGCCAACACCGCTCACACTATCGGGGAGTGGGTCGCGCTTGGCGGCACCATCACGCTGTCGGCGCCTGAGGTGATCGCAAAGCAAGGCTCAGTGTTCAATATCTCCGGAGGCTCGATTCGCTACGAGGCCGGCTATATCCGCACCAGCAACTTTCTCGGACCGGACGGCCGGCTCTACAACATCAACGACGCCCGCGCCGACATGACCTTCTATGGTCTCGGCCAGGGCTTCGTTCGCGAGCACGAGCGCTGGAACGTCACCGAGGTCTGGACCAGCCCCTTCGGCAAGGGCCGCGAGAGCGTGCGCTGGGAGGAGGGCTACACGGTCGGGCGCGACGCGGGGCAGCTCATCCTCTCAACCCCGACGGCGATCTTCGAGGCCGACATCCTCGCCGATGTCGTCCAGGGTGAGCGACAGGTCTCGGCGCGACCGACTGACATCGCCGACGGCTACAAGCTCAGCCAGACCCAGGTGGCGCAAGCGGGACAGCTTCTTGTCGGCAGCTATGGCGCGCTCGGGCGCATGGGCATTCACGACAGCGCGATCGTCATCGGAGGCGTCGAGGACATCACCCGAAGCCTCGACGCGTCCTCCGTCCTTCCCGCCAGCCGAAGCAACACGCTATGGCTTGATGCCTCCCGCCTCAACGACCAAAGGCTCGGCGGGCTCGACCTCGCCACGGGCGGCTCCATCGCGATCGACAGCGGCCTCGCGCTGGCCGATGGAGGCTCCCTCGACCTCACCGCACCTGTCATCGACATCAGGGCAAACGTTACCGTTCGAGGCGGCAGTGTCACGGCAAGCAACCAGCTAGTGACGTTTGAAGACCGGGGCGGCGTCCTCGCCACGCGGACCACCGATCTGTCGAGAGACGGTGTTGCGAGCGTAACGCTGCATTCGGGTGCGACGATCGACGCCCGCGGCATCTGGACCAACGCGCAGCTTGATCCGAGCCATCTCTCCGGTCTCGCCTTCGCCGACGGCGGAGACGTCACGCTGCGCTCGACTGGCGACGTGACTTTGGAGACCGGATCGCGGATCGACACCTCCTCCGGTGCCGCGATCCTCGCCAACGGCAAGACCAAGGCGGGCAAGGGCGGAGACCTGTCGGTCCTCGCCGGCTTCAATGGTGGCCGCGGCAACCTCACACTGGACGGGGCAATCACCGGCTACGGTGTCGAAGGTGGCGGCGCGCTGTCGTTGTCCACCGCGGGCCTCGTCGTGATCGGCGATGCCAGCTACGAGATCGGCGAGACATTGCCTGCCGGCAGCGTGACGCCGGCTGATGTGACGTTAACGGAGGCGTTGCTCATTCGGGCGGGGTCGCCGCTGCCGGGCGCCTATAGCCAGACCTTCACTACGGTCGCAGCGGGTGCGGCGCTGCCCACCGATGTGCCCATTCCCACGACCACGGTGGCGGCGGAGTGGGTCGTCCCCGCCGGCGCAGTCAGCATTGCGTACATACGACCCGGAACATCGGCGGTGATAGCCGCGCCACCCGGCACCGTCGTTCCTGCCGGCTCGACAGTGCGTGGATACAGCACGCAAACGCCTATTCTGCCCGGGGGCTATGTGCTGCCCGCCAACGCGTTTCCCTCAGGCCTGAGGCTGACCGCGCCGCAACTCGTGACCTACATGCCCGGGATGCCCGCGCCGGTGGACGTGACCATCGCGGCCGGCACGGTGATCCGGGCGGGGACGCTTCTGCCGGCGGCGGCCCGGATCGCGCCCTTGGCGACGCTCCATCTCGCCGACGATATTCTGAGCCGCGGCTTCTCGAAATATTCGATCAACGGACAGAGCGGCTTGCTCGTGGCATCGGGCGCCAATGTTGCGCCGGTGATGCCGATCTACCGGTTCGGCAGCGCAGTTACTGCGGCTCCGACCGGCGGCGATCCGTCCGATGTGCTGAGCCTTTGGTTGCCGGATATCTACATGCCGGATCCCGTCAAAGGAAAGCTTATCGAGCGCGGCGGCGTCGATCTTGAACTGCTGTCGGGACAGGGGAATAGCTTCACCACGATTCTCACCGGCGGTGGTGTCACGATCGGCACGGCTGCGTCGATCACCGTCGACCCGGGGCACAAGGTGGAGATCGCCAGCGGCGGGCAGATCACGGTCGACGGCACGATCACCGCTCATGGCGGCGAGATCGCGATCCTGAACCGTGTATCGCGCGTCACGGAAGAGCCGGGCGGCCTGTCGGTATGGATCGGCAAGAACGCGAGGCTTGACGCCTCGGCGCGGGCGGTAACGGCGACCGATGTGCGCGGCCAGATCTACGGTGTCGTGCCGAACGGCGGAACGGTGATTCTCGGCAGCCGCGGCGGCGCCGACGAGCTGGATGCCAACGCCTATAAATCCACGGAAGCCTACGTCGTGGTGCGCGATGGTGCGGTGATCGACGTCTCCGGCACCAGCGCCCAACTTGACCTTCTCACTGTGGGCACAGGCGGGCAGAGCACGATCACACGTCGTACCATCGCCAGCAATGGCGGCAGCATCGTTCTGGCCTCGTACCAGGGCATCTACAATGACGGCATGCTGCTTGCCCGTGCCGGCGGCGCTGGCGCCTCGGGCGGCACGCTCTCGATCAACCTCGAAGCGCCGATGTACAGCCAGAACCCGGGCGAGGTGAAGTCCTCGCGCATTCTGGCGGGCAGGGCGCTTCACATCGCGCAGGACAAGCAGGCAAGCGCGCTGCCGGCAGACCTGATTGCGGGAGCCGCGCACAACGATCTCAGGCAAGGCTATGCGAATCTCAGCGCCGACGAAGTTGCCGCGGGCGGCTTCGACAATTTGTCACTGTTTGCACGCACCGCCATCGTGTTCGATGGTGATGTGAACCTATCTGCTGGCCGCAGCATCGTGCTACGCACGTCGGGTCTTTACAATTCCGTCGGCGGCGGCCACGCGACGGTGTCGGCGCCGTATGTTGCTTTCGACGGACAGTTCGTCCTGCAGGCGGGATTGAACCGGGTGCTTCCGTCGATCCTCCCCGCCTACCCGACCACTGGAATGCTGACTGTCGAGGGCGGGCTGATCGACATCGTCAACCGCATGAACGCGCATGTCGCAAAGCTCACGCTCGACAGCGACAGTGACGTGCGTTTCCTCGCCTACAACCGAACGTCGACCGGCAGCACCAACGGTGACATGACGATGATCGCCTCGGCCGGAGACCTCGATCTCATTGCGCGCCGTATCTACCCGACGACCGCGGCGCGCGTGCAACTTTATGCCGGCACTGCGATCGACGTGACCGGCTCTCCGATGGTTGCCTTCGGCGCGTCGAATACCAGCACGATCACGATCGGCCGCCACGACAACGCGCCGGTCGCGACGCCCTATTCGGTGTTCGGCGTGCTCAACTTGTCGGCAGGGACGATCCGGCAGGGCGGCAATCTGCTCGCCCCGCTCGGCGCGATCTCGCTCGTCGCGGCCACCCCGGACATGGTGACGCAAGGCCTCGTTGAATTCCTGCCGGGCAGCCTGACCTCGGTCAGCGCCAAGGGACTTGTCATACCCTATGGCGGCACGGTGGACGGCGTCAGCTTCACCGTCGACGGCCGCGAGCCGCTCTCCTACGACCTGCTCACCGGAACGGTCGTCAAGGATGCCGACGGTAACTACGTCATTAACAGTCGCAGCGGGCGCCTCGGCATCACCGTGACGGGCACCAATGTCGTGAGCCATCCGGACTCCGTGCTCGATCTGTCCGGTGGCGGCGCGCTCACCGGAGCAGGCTTCGTTTCGGGTCGCGGCGGCTCGGTCGACGTGCTGGTCAACGCGTTGGCCGACGCCAATCCCGGCTACGACTTCAGCTCGTCCGGGAATCCGGTCTATGCCATTGTGCCGGGCGTCGCCATCGCACCGCCCGCCGGCGGCTATTCGACGGCCTGGACCGGCGCGGTGCCGGGCATGGGCGAGCAGATCACGATTCCGGCCGGCGTGCCGGGCCTGCCGGCCGGTACCTACACGCTGTTGCCTGCGAACTATGCGCTGTTGCCAGGGGCCTACCGCGTCGAGCTCGGCGCACGCGGGACTACCGGATTTGCCGCGGCCCAGTCGCTGCCGAACGGTTCCTATCTGACGAGCACGACGCGCGGCGTGGCCAATACCTCCATTGTCGACTCGCTCTCGACCGCCGCCATCGTCACGCCCGGCGTGACGTTGCGTACCTATTCGCAATACAACGAGCAGAGCTACGAGGCCTTCCAACTCGCGCAGGCGGCGACCTTCGGCATGGCACGGCCGTTGCTGTCGATCGACGGCAAGTTCTTGACGCTAAACCTGGCGACATTGCAGGCAGGCAGCGCAGCGCGCGTGGAATCGGCGCTCGTATTCGAAGGCGTCGCCGATTTCGCGCCGGCCGAAGGCGGGTATGGCGGCACGCTGTCGGTCTCCGCCGGTGGCGGTTCTGCCCGCTCCTACAACACCGATATTGTCATTACGGGAAAGGGCAGCACAACCGCCCGCAGCGGCAGCGTCACAACCATCGCCGCGTCCGAGATCGCCGATATCGGCGCACACAATCTCTATATCGGTTCGGCGCCGGCGAGCCAGTATGCCGTGGACACGCCAGTCTTCAACATCACGGTCAATGACGGACTGGCCCGCACCGTCACACTCGAGGACGGCGTGACGCTTTCGGGTTCGCAGGTCATCATCACGGCAAACCAGGGCATCACCGTGAGATCCGGCGCGTCGGTCAATACGCTCGGCCACGGGCTGATGGCCCCGGACACGGTGGCCTCCGGCATTCTGTTCAGCGCGCCGACCATGCTGGCGGTCTCGAACGGCTCGATCGCGCTCGATCCGACGCGGTCTACGACGTCATTGATCACCCTCGAAGACCGCTCCTCGCTCTACAGCGAAGGCTCGATCGCCTTCACTGCAGGCCACGGCGTCGTGCTGCAGGACGGCGCCCGTTTCGGCACGCGCGATCTCGAACTGGCGCTGCCCTACATCAATATCGGCACTGCGGGGCAGCTTGCGGCTGCGGCGGCCGCCGGCATCCTGCCGGGCGGGCTGTCGCTCGACCAGGCGTTGCTCGACAGGCTGGTGCAGGGCGATCCTCAGACCGGCGCGCCGGGCATGAAGAATCTCATCCTGTCGGCCGCAAACTCGATCAATTTCTACGGCTCGGTCAACCTCTCCACGCTCGACGCGAGCGGAAAGTCGGTGCTCGAAAGCTTCGTGCTGAGCACGCCCGCGATCTACGGCCACGGCGGTGCGAGTGACAGCGTCACGCTGACCACCGACCGGCTCGTGTGGTCGAGCCGCTCGCTGCGGACGGGCACGACCAACGATGGTCAGCCGATCTATTCGCCCGCCGTGCCCGGCGCGATCATCGCCAACGGGCCGGGCACCGGCCACGGCGTCTTCAATGTCGACGCGCGCGAGATCGTCTTCGGCTATCTCGAGCAGGCGCGGTCGTTCAACACGCTCAAGTTCGACCGGCTGATGCTCGGCTTCGAGACGGTGAACCTGAACGCTTCGGATCGCATCACGTCGAACAATACCAATACGCTCGCAGTCTGGCGCACCGGCCCGAGTCCGACCGCGGACTTCGATCCGACCACCTACCGGGGCGAACAGGCAACGTTGAACCTTGTCACACCGCTGCTCACCGGCGACAACGGATCGACGCTGTCGGTTTATGCCGGCGGCAGGCTGAACGTGCGCGCGCCGGACGGCGTCTCGCCGGCCAATACTGCGACCGTGAATACGCTTGGCGCCACGCTCAATCTGCAGTCGGTCTATTCTCTCGTCGACATCGACACCGCCATCGCGCTGCCGTCCGGCAAGCTGTCGGTGACCAGCGGCTTCAACATCGAGATCGGCGATCATGCGCGGTTCGATCTTTCGGGTCGCGCCATCCCGTTCAAGGACGTCACGAAGTATTCCTGGGGCGGCGACATCGCGCTCGAGAGCGGCGACTATGGCAGCATCTATATCCGCCATGGCGCGATCTTCGACGTGTCGGCGGTGAACAATGATGCGGGGTCGATCACGCTGGTCACCGCGGACACCACGGGCGGCGGCGGTCACATCGTCTTCTCCAGCGGGGACGACAGGATACCGGTCTCGCTCGACGATATGTTCCGGGGTTCGGCGACCGAAGGCTACAAGAGCAGCTCGTTCAAGCTCAACGCCCATTACATTTCCACCGGGCTTGCGGACAGGGAGGCATGGTCGCACAGCAAGAGCTTTGCGCGCATCAACCGTGCGCTGAACGCCGGCGGCTTCTTCGAGACACGCGAATTCACCATCAAGGAACGCGATCTCACGATCGGTGACGAGGTGAGGGCGCACAATGTCGTCGTGTCGGTGGACAATGGCAACCTGACCGTCAACGGCCGGATCGACGCCAGCGGCAAGACGCCGGGCTCCATCCGGCTCTCGGCCAAGGACGACCTCACGCTGGCCTCGACCGCCGTGCTCGACGTGCGCGGTACCGAGTTGCAGACCGACAGTGACGGCGCTGTTATCGAAGCGAAGAATCGCGGCAGCATCGAGCTGACCACGACGAGGGGCTGGCTCCGGCTCGCCGGAGGCGCAACGCTTGACCTGAGATCGCCGGACGGCGCGGCTCGCGGCAAGATTGCGCTCAATGCCCGCCGTACGAGCGAGACAGGCGGCGATGTGTGGGTCGATGCGGCGGGCCCGCTCGCCATCCGTGGCGCGAAGGAGATCGCGCTGAACGCATTCTGGTCCTATTCGCCGGCGGATGCCGACGGCACGATCGTTCAGGACAATGGCAGCGGCAATCCGCTGAACGCCCAGGGCGAGCTCGGATTGGTTCAGATCGCCTGGCTGAATGACTTCTTTACTTTTGCGGCTCGGGACAATGCCGACCTGTTGAACCGGATCGCGGGTCTCGCCGCTCAGGGCGACGTCTTCCATCTGCGTGCCGGCGTCGAGATCCTGGGCGGCCACACCTCGGATGGCAAGTTGACGATCAAGGGCGATCTCGATCTCGCTCAAATGCGGACTTACGGTATCAACCAGAACAGCGACACCGAGGCGCCGGCAGAACCGGGTTCGCTCGTCATCCGCGCGCCGGGCAATCTGACCGTGAACGGCAGCGTGTCGGACGGGTTCGACCTCACGGTGGATGTCCCGACCTATGGCCGGACGCTGGAAACCGACAAGACCCTCACCGTCGCCTGGACCGCAGATCGCTCCGGACTGGTCATCGGCGCGAATTCGCAGATCCCAAACAGCGGAAGCCTGAATTTCGATGTTGTGGCGGGAACCGGCACCCGGTTGACCAAGGGAGCGGTGACCACGGCCGAAGCGGTCGTGTCCTCTGCTTCCGTCACGCTGCCGTTGAACACGGTGATAACCGCCAACGTCTACGATTCACAAGGCAACCTGAAATGGGCTGCGGGCACCGTGCTCTCCAGCAGCGTAGCCGCGAACCGGCAGTTGAGAAGCGGCGACAGGATCAGCAGCGGCTTTGCCGTGCCGACTGCGGCCGCTGCGAACATCCTTGTGGTGGGCATGACCATCGCCGCAGGCACCGATCTGTCGATGTTCCAGTTCGCAGCCAATCCTTACATCCAGATCCAGGAAACCACGCTGTCAGCCGGCGACCTGCTCCCCGCCGGCACGTATCTGACCTCGCTGGCCGAAGCGGCCAAGCTGGTCGCCGGCGCAAAGCCGCTGGCTGCCGGCACAGAATCCTGGTCGATCCGCATGGTCGCCGGCGCCGACCGCCAGAGCGCCGACACCCGCGCGGTACGGACGCTGACGCAGCTCGGCGGCAGCGGCAATATGGTGCTCTCCAACCCGATTAACGACATGTCGGGGCGGATCCTGCCGAATGTGATCCGCACCGGCACCGGCGACCTCGATCTCATCGCCGGGCGCGACCTCTCGCAAGACTCGCCCTTCGGCGTCTACACCGCCGGCACACAGATCAATGTCGGCGGCGCCTATTCCGGCGTCACCTCGCAAGGCGGCTATTTCACCGAAGGCGGCGGCGATCTGACCATCACGGCCGGACGCAATCTCACGGGATATGCCTACGTCGACAATCCTTCGTCCCCCAGCCAGAACAATTACTCCGTCGGCAACTGGCTGGTGCGCCAGGGCGACGCAGAGACGCCGGCGGCCTGGGGCATCCGCTTCGGGGCATTCGGCGGGCCCAATGGCAACCTCTTCTTTGGCTTCTCGGGCTTCGGCGCTCTGGGCGGCGGCAATTTGAGCGTCGACGTCGGCGGCGATGCCGGCGCGCTCGGCGCGGTCACGAATCCCAGCGGCCAGATCTATGCCAGCACCGGCCTCGTCTTCGCGGTCGGCGGAAGCGGCCGCGTCACCTCGGTGACGAAGACGCCGGATGGCGTCGTGACCGGCGGCACGCTGGTCCAGACCGGCGGTGGTGACCTCTCCGTCGATATCGGCGGCCGGCTCAACCCGTTCACCACACCGAACAGTCTCGCTCCCGACGATCTCTACGGTTCCTTCACCAATGTGCGAGGCGACATCGCCGTGCAAGCGGGGGCCATCGGCTCGGTCTTGCTGGCCTACGGCGTCGGCGCGCCGAACGATCCGCGGGCCGCCGATCTCTATCGGGCAACAAGGCTCCAGACCGATGGCGGCGTCGGCGGGCCGGTGGTCGTCATCGGCGACGGATCGGCCAGTCTGCGGGCGCGCGGTGATCTCGTCTTCGGCGGAGCCGGAGATCCCGGCATGATCTATCCCATCGGGGTCTCCGGTAGCGGCCCGGCCTTCTCGCTGTGGCGCTCGGACAGCGCGATCACGCTGTTCTCCGCGGGCGGCAATATGGTGCCGCTAGACGTCTCACAGTATGATGGCCAGAACAAAAGGTGGGGCAGCGAGGAGCAAACGAACCGGGCGATGCTGCCGCCGATCTTCGAGGCGGTCGCGGCTCACGGCAGTTTGTACTGGGCAGGTTCGCAGCGCATCGAGCTGGCGCCGTCACGCGACGGCTATCTGGAGCTTCTGGCCGGCGACTCGATCTACGCGGCGGCGTTCCGCGTCGCGAACATCAACACGATCTCCGCGGCTGCCTGGAACGTATCGGGTGCGCAGGCCGATCCCAACTCGATCCCCAACCCGTTCCGGCCGGGATCGAGCAATTCCTATTTCCAGTTCCAGCCGGACACCGTCACCACCAACCTGCACGCGGGCGACAACAAGCTCATCCGCGTCTATGCGCTCACCGGCGACATCGTTAATTTCACGCTCGGCGATCCCACGCCGCAATTCGTGAACGGCGAATATCTGCCGCGTTATCGCGCGGCGATGCCGGCCCGCATCTATGCCGGCCGCGACATCGTCAATTTCGGCAAGAATGCTTATCGTAGCCAATTCGCCGATGCGGAATTCAAGGATACGCCGAGCCTGATTCTGAACAACGATGCGAGCGACATCTCGATCATCGAGGCCGGCCGCGACATCCTCTACGCCCAGGTCCAGGTCGGGGGACCGGGTTCGCTCGAAGTGATCGCCGGCCGCAACCTCTATCTCGGTGACAAGGGCTCGATCGTCTCGATCGGCGCTCTGGCCGCAGGCGACACGCGACCCGGCGCGTCGATCCTGATGCAGGCGGGCGCCGGCCCCAACGGGCCGAATTATGCGAGTCTCTGGGCCTATCTCGATCCGGTCAATCTCGCAGTTGTCGGCACGCCGCTTGCCGACCAGCCCGGTAAGGTCGCCAAGACCTATGAGCGTGAACTGATGGCCTGGCTGGCGGAGCGTTACGGCTTCGCGGCGTCGACCGTCGCGGACGCGCACGCCGACTTTACGGCGCTCGCGCCCGAGCAGCAGGCGATCTTCCTGCGCCAGGTCTATTTCGCAGAGCTGAAGGCCAGCGGCCGCGAATACAACGATCGGGAGAGCGCACGCTTCCAATCCTATCTGCGCGGCCGCCAGGCGATTGCGGCTTTGTTCCCTGAGGAGGGCGCAAACGGCAATCCAATCACATATGGTGGCGACATCACCATATTCGGAGGCTCCGGCGTACGCACGCTCTATGGCGGCGGCATCCAGATGCTGACGCCGGGCGGCCAGCAAGTGGTGGGTGTTGAAGGCCAGGTGCCGCCGGCATCGTCGGGCCTCATTACCCAGGGGCAGGGCGACATCGCGCTCTATTCCAAAGGCTCGATCCTGCTTGGCCTGTCCCGCATCATGACGACCTTCGGCGGCGACGTCCTCGGCTGGTCGGCGGAGGGTGACATCAACGCCGGCCGCGGCGCCAAGACCACGATCGTCTACACGCCAGCGCGGCGAGTCTATGACGACTATGGCATGGTCACTTTGTCACCGGCCGTGCCCGGTTCGGGCGCGGGCATCGCGTCGCGCAGTTCGGTTCCGGGCGTTCCCGGCGGCAGCATCGACCTCATCGCGCCCTTGGGCACCATCGATGCAGGCGAAGCGGGCATCCGCTCCGGCGCCGACGTCAACCTCGCGGCGCTGCAGATCGTCAACGCCGCCAACATCCAGGCGCAGGGCAATGTCACCGGCGTTCCCACGGTGCAGGCGCCGCCGGTCGCCGCACTGGCCTCCAGCAGCAACATGACGGCAGCGACGCAGCAGGCTCAGCCGGCCGCGCCCAGCACCAGCGATCGTCCGTCGATCATCATCGTCGAATTCCTCGGCTTCGGTGGAGGCGACGGCGGCCCCAACGGTGATCAACGCAGGAAGGATGATGAGCGCAGCAGCCTTGAGCCGCACGATTACCAGCCTGACAGCAGATTTCAGGTCGTTGGCAATGGCGACCTGACAGAGGAGCAAAAGAAAAAGCTCACCGCGGATGAAAGGGGAAAACTGTAGAGTCTGTCGGTTCGCTTGCGCCAATCACGCCTCAAATAGCCATCGTAACGAGTGTCGGTGGCGGTGGTTGCCTGTCCGGGATTTGAACCTACCCGCGGACCATTTCTCGCCGGCAAGGGATTGCGTACGAACGGCGACTATTGACGACCTACCAAGGGTCCACGTCTCGAGTTAGGCTGCTCTTCGGTAAGAAAACATGACTTCGGAAATAGTGGGTCTAGCGATGTAGCGCTCCCCCGCTACCAATCCTACGATTTTCTACGATCTCGTACTTCTATTGGTAGCGCACGGGAGCCCCCGGGCGCGAATTGCGTCGGCCGACAAGAAACCGCGGTTCGGGCGTTTCGCCCGTGCTCGGAGTGGACCGGCGTGAGGCAACTTGGTCGCTGTATCAATCGACGGTGATCTTTAGCATCGCGTCCGCGTTCGCATCCGCAGAATCGGTCAACTGACGTATTGTCGAACAGCGGTGCGCCGAAGAGACTTGCCACGTCTGCGAGCCGACCGGGTCAGCCGTTCATCCGATACGAAAACATCCGTTGGGATAGGATCTGAACTCGGAATTCAGCACGGCCGTCGTGCCTGGCCGACCCCCGCAGCGACATCGATCAGGTCGGATGCCCGAGCGCGGACACGCTCCGTCGCTGCGCTCGTCACCAGTCGGCCACGCAAGGAACCCGCTTATGGATACCGTCGTCGCCTCGTCGTCTTGCACATGCGCCCCGGAGACGGGCAGCGTGGACATCGTGAAGCATCCACTCGACCCCTTAACGGCGGCCGAAATCGGCGCCGTTGTCCGGATAGTCCGCGGCGATCCGCAGTACGGCGCCGACTTTCTCTTCGAGACCATCGAACTTCTGGAACCTGAAAAATCAGTACTGCGCCGGTACAAGCCCGGCGAGCCGATTGCCAGGGCGGCGCGCGTCAATCTATTCAAGGTGAGAGAGGATGGCATCTGGCGCCTGACGGTCTCGCTGACGGAAGGGAGAGTTCTCACCTCGAAGTATTTGCCGACCGCCAAGCCGATGATCCAGCTTGAGCAGTTCACGGCCATCGAGGATGCCGTGCGCGCAGCTCCCGAATTCATTGCGGCGTGCAGGAAGCGCGGCATCGAGGACATGTCGCTGGTCTGCATCGATCCGTGGTCCGCTGGCAATTTCGGCATTCCCGGCGAGGATGGCCGCTATCTCGCGCACGTCTTTGCCTGGCTGCGCCTGCGGGAGAACGACAATCTCTATGCGCACCCGATCGGTGGCCTGAACGCCGTGGTCGATATCAAGACCTACGAGATCATCCGCGTCGATGATCACGAGATCATCCCGGTTTCCAAGGCGGAGGTGAACTACGAGGCGGAGTTCATCGAGGATCCGCGCTCCCCCTACAAGCCGCTCAACATCGTTCAGCCCGAGGGCGTTTCGTTCAGGCTCGATGGGCGGCGGCTGGAATGGGATCGCTGGTCGATGCTCATCGGTTTCAATTCCCGCGAAGGGTTGACCCTGCATGACATCAGCTACGACCGGCGGCCGATCGCGCACCGTGCATCATTGGTGGAAATGGTCGTGCCCTACGGTACCACCGATAAGGGTCATTTCCGGAAGAATGTCTTCGACATCGGCGAGTACGGCATCGGCAAGCTCGCCAATTCGCTCAAGCTAGGCTGCGATTGCCTCGGTGCCATCGCCTATCTCGATGCGCACCTTGCGACGATGGATGGCAATGTTGTCACGATCGAAAACGCCATCTGTATCCATGAAGAGGACGCGGGGCTTTTGTGGAAGCATTGGGACTTCCGGTCCAATAATGTCGAGTCACGCCGCGCCCGCAGGCTGGTGATCTCCTGCATCGCGACGGTCGCCAACTACGAATATGGGCTGTTCTGGTACTTCCACACCGACGGCTCGATCCAGTTCGAGCTCAAAGCCACCGGCATCATCAACACCGCCGCCTGCCATCCGGGCAAGCCGGGCAAATACGGCAAGGAAGTTGCCCCTGGCGTCGTGGGCCACATTCACCAGCACATCTTCTGCGCGCGGCTGGACATGAACGTCGATGGCGACGACAACAGCGTTGTCGAACTCAACACGCAAGCCGATCCCTGGGGACCTGACAATGCCTACGGCAACGGCTTCTACGAGGATGAAACGGTTCTGAAAACCGAGCTGGGCGGCTGCCGCCAGGCGAATCCGGCGACGCATCGGGCCTGGAAGGTCATCAACCCCAATCGCAAGAACTGGGTCGGCACGCCGACGGGTTACAAGCTCGAGCCCAGTCATCCGGTGACGTCGTTCATCCATCCCGAGTCGCCGTCGGGCAGGCGGTCGGCCTTCATCAAGAACCAGCTCTGGGTCACGGCCTTCGATCCCGAAGAGCGCTATCCGGCCGGCGAACACATGAACCACTCCGATGGTACGGGAGGCGTCTCCGATTTCGTCAGGAAGAACCGGAATATCGAGAACACCGACATCGTGCTATGGCACGTCTTCGGCCTTCACCATCAAGTTCGTCCTGAAGACTTTCCCGTTCAACCCTGCATCTTTACCGGCTTCAAGCTGATGCCCAGCGGCTTTTTCGACCGCAATCCCGGCATCGACCTCGCACCGGACCGGAACGCCGCAAGCTGTCATGCGCAGGCCGCCGAATAGGGCACGGCTCGCCACGGCATTTGTCGCATCGCAGCCCGCCCGGCCGGCATCTTCGGCCGGTCGACTCCTATCCGTCGGGCGGGCAGCGGGAGCCTTCGCGAAAGACGGGCTATTCGGCTGATGCGGTCGCGAGGCCGGTCAATGGCCGGCGAGCTTTCGGGACCGCCGCGAAGGGTTCTCCGCCAGCAGCAGTCCTTCGGACACCGCCAGTGCCGCGAGTCGCGTACGCGAGTCGCAGCTCATCTTTGCGAGGATGTGCTCGATGTGCGTGGAAACCGTGCGGGGCGACACGAAGAGCTGCTCGGCGATGTTGGGATTTGACGCGCCGCTGGTCACGAGGTGCAGGATCTGAATCTCGCGGAGGGAGAGATTGTACGGCCAGCGAATACATTCTTCGGTGATTAGCAGGATGTTTCCGCGGCAGGGCGTGATGGTGACCTGGTGGCATCGACCGGCCTCGTCCGGCCAGACGAAGCGTTGCAGCTTCGAGGACTTCGCCTTCTCCAGCACGAGCCGGCGAAGCTCTCCGCCTTCGCCGAGATGAGGCCCCGGACTGCGGTTGGGCAGGTGAAATGCAAAACCGTTCGGCGAGACGGCGAGCGCATAGGAGCCTGGCGCCAGCTCATCGGCCAGAAGCTGTGGTGTCCTGAGCTGATCGCAGATGTTCAGCAGAATCGGGCGGAAGCGCTCCGTCATCTCGCGGCGCTCGTCGGTGGCGTGCGCCTCCCTGGACCAGCTCATGTGGATGGCCCCGATGTAGCGGCCATCCGCGACGCGCAGGCACATCGTCGAACCTTCCCTGAATCCATCCGGCATCAGGTATTCCTGCGCGGTGAACGTATCCGGCAGATAGAGATTCCAGTCACGCTTGTAGTCTCGCCAGCGCAGCGAGTGCGTGTCCTTTTCGCGCGCGATGGCGTAAGCCGGGCAGGCGGCAGGGAATCCGTCGAGCACGTAGGACATCGTTCTGTCCGTATATCCGTCGTCGGCCAGAGAGCGGTGGGTTCGGGATATCGGATCCATCGCGACCAGGGCGATTGCCTCGCTCCTCACGAACTCGCGTAACAAACGGCTGACCTGAGTCGCTTGATCGATGATCTGATCATTCAGGGCTGCCGCCGGTGTGTCGAGCCGGACCGTGGCTGATATCGTAGGGTCGATCGCTGCCGATTTCACGGTGAGCCTCCCAGCTCGCGAAAGATCTTGCCGACGGTTCGTGATCGAATCTTCTTCTTGGTCGCTGACGGTCGGTTTGCTGGCTAGGGCGGAATTGAGGTGCTTTACGCAGCCTCAGGGCAACGACCGCTCCAACCAACGCAAGGTGCCACGTCATCACTGTGGCCCTTCGCTCTGCTGACCCCGATGGTCCCGGATCGAAATCAGCACCGAGCTGAAAGCTATACGAGCATCTTAGGGCTGCGCGCCTGTCGAGTCAAAGGAACGTCACAATTCGTGCGGCTCAAAGTCAGCACCTCTGATGCAAGCGTGCCGGCAGCGTCGTCGGTTGATGAAAATCCGGGCTGGGCTTGCTGAGAAAATTGTCACTTCAATCTCTGTTCGCACCCGCGTCGTGGTTCGGGTTCTTCCCGGGTCGCTCCAACTCGTCCGCCAAAATCGGTCAGCTGACGTATTGCTGAAAATCGGCGGGAAACCGAAGCTGCGGTCCACGCGGTTCGGCTGCATTCACCGCCTCTGTTCATTCGGATGCAGATCGAGGCCCGCAGCACCCGACGGGGCCCGGACGCGCCGTCGTCACCCGACACGAAATCCGGCCCGACCTCGGTTGCGATGCCGAGAACCCGTGCGCTCGATTGCAGGAAGTCGCTCAGATGGCTTTGAGACTCACCAGACGTTCAGTGACCGCAGGCATCGGCGCGGCTGTCGCCGCACCATTTGTTGGACGGTCGGCATTTGCGGCCCAGCCGATCGTTCTCGGCGTTCCTTACTGCCAGACGGCTGCCGCGGGCGTCGCGGATCATCAGGACTTTCTGAACGGCACGACGCTCGCGATGGAGGAGATCAATGCCGCGGGCGGCATCCTCGGCAGGCCGCTGAAGCTGTTCACGACGGACATGAACGTTCTGTCGCCGGAATCCTCCAAGCAGGCGCTTGCCGCCTGCGTGGACGCCAAGGTTGACGCGATCTCCTTTGCTTTCACGCTCGTCCCGCTGCCGGCGATGGACGCGACCGTGAAGTACAAATGTCCGTACATCAACGGAAACGCGCAACGCGCCGGCACCTCTGCCGTCAAGGCGCATCCGGATAAATACAGCCACATCTTCCAGTTCTGCCCGTCGGAGGTGAACTACGGATGGAGCTATGCTCTCTGGCTGGAGGACGAAGAGCAGCGGGGCGTCTGGAAACCGAAGAACCGCAAGGTTCATATCATTCAGGAGCAGATCGGTTACTGCCAGACCATTTCGCGTGCCGCGCAGGAGGCGATCAAGCGGCGCGGCAAGTTCGAAGTCGCCCGCATTACGGATATACAATATCCCGTGCAGGACTGGGCGCCGGTCATTCGCGAGATGAAGGAAGTCGATGCCGCCGCGATCCTGGTGGACCATTGGGTGGCCGCTGAATACGCCGCGTTTTGCAAGCAGTTCGTGGCAAGCCCGGTGCGCGACTCGCTCGTCTATCTCCAGTACGGCCCGTCCCAGCCAGAATTCCTCGAGCTTGCCGGATCGGCTGCGAACGCCTTCGTCTGGGGCACAACCATGGGCATTTATGGCGACGAGAGAGGTCTCGCCTATAGGCAGAAGTACAAGAAGCGTTTCCCCGGCATCGCGGGGCTCGCCTATACCGGCATTGCGTACGATCAGACCTACTACCTCAAGAAGGCCTGGGAAGCTGTCGGCGATCCCCGAAAGTTCAGCGACGTCTGCGATTGGATCCGGGCCAATCCGCAGCGGGGCGTCTGCGGCTACGTCGACATGGGCAATCCCTATCAGGAGGCGCTCCATTTCCCCGACAATGGCGGCGACGAATTGCAGGCGAGCAAGCTCGAGGCCGGTGTTGCGCAGCTCTATGTGCAGGTCCAGGGCGGCGAGCACAAGATCGTCTATCCCAGTCCGGTCTCGGAAACGAAGCTGATCTCTGCGCCGTGGTGGAGCTGATGCTCAGACAACTCTCCCCGAACGGCACGACTGAAAAGGGCGGAAAGTCCGTCCTGTTCTCCTGCAGTGGCATCTCGCTCGATCTCGGCGGTCGCGAGATCCTCCGTAATATCAACCTGCATGTCGAGGCCGGGGAAGTGCTGGGCATCATCGGGCCGAACGGCGCGGGCAAGACCAGCCTGTTTGAAATCCTCTCAGGACGGATGCCGCCGAAGAGTGGCACGGTGTGGTTCAAGGGCGAGAATGTTACCGGCTTGTCGTTGTATTCGCGATCGCGCTTGGGGATCGGCCGCACGTTCCAGACGCCGGTCGTTCCTGACGAGTTGACCGTCGGCGAGACGTTCAAGGCGGCGCGCCAGGCCCATCGTCCGTTCCTCACCAAGTTCGATGCCGAATATGGCGCCGACCTCGTTGGTCTGAAGATCAGCGAGGACACGCCGGCGACGCAGCTCGAGACCTTCAACCGGCGCAAATTGCTGCTGGCCTGCCTGCTGATGCGCCGGCCGTCGTTGCTGCTGCTGGATGAGCCGGCGGCGGGCCTGATCAATTCGGAGGTCGACGAGATCGACACCCTGCTGCGCATCCTCGCCAAGGAAATGAACATCGCGATCCTGATCGTCGAGCACCGCATCGAGCTCCTCGGGACGATCGCCGACCGGATTCTGGTGATGGATGCCGGGGAGGTGATCTCCGAGGGCCTGATGGACGACGTCATGGCGGATCCTAAGGTTCACGCGGCCTATTTCGAGGACTTCAGCGAAGAGGCCGACGCATGAACATCTCGATGAGCAATCATTTGCCGGGCCCTCCGGCGCGTCAGCCCCAGCGCGAGGTCCTGAACGTCAAGGGATTGTCCGCCGGCTATGGACCGGTCCGCGTCATCCACGATCTCGATCTCGTTGCCCAGTGTGGGGAGCGGATCGGCATCGTCGGCCTGAATGGTCACGGCAAGTCGACGCTGTTCTATGCGATCGCAGGGCTCACCGGCTGGCAGCGCGGCTCGATCAAGCTTAACGGCAGGGAGGTCGGTCGCACGCGAAGCCAGGGACCGGGGCGCTACACCCACGAGATCGTGCGCGCGGGATTGGCGCTGATTCCCCAGGGCGACGAGATCTTCCATGGCCTGACCGTCGAGGAGCATCTCGATTCCGGGGCGTACACCGCGGCGGCGTGGCGCGATCGCGCCGCGCGCAAGCTCCGCATCCTGGAGATCTTTCCACCATTGCGGAAGCTGATGGATGCACCCGTGGGGCGCCTGTCGGGCGGCGAACGGCGCATGGTGTCGATCGGCCGCGGCTTGATGACCGATGCGTCGCTCTTCCTCGTCGACGAGCCATCGCTCGGGCTGGCGCCCAAGATCGGCAAGAGCGTGATCAACGCGCTGATGGCCGTCAAGCTCGGAGATGCCGCCATGATCATTGCGGAGCAGAACGTTGCACTGCTCGAGGGACGGGTCGATCGTGTCATCGGCATGCATGTCGGCAAGCTGAAGGGTGAGGCCTCGGCGGCCCTCGCGTTGAACGTTTATCGAAAGGCGTAAGACGTGGATATCTGGTTCATCGTCAGCAACACAATCGTCCTTGCGTGCATTTACGGCACGCTCGCGATCGGAATTTCGATCACGTGGTCGAGCCTCGGCCTGCTCAACCTGTCCTACGGCTTCATATTCGCATTCGCGGGGTATGGTGCTTGGCTGTTCGCCCAGCATGTCTCCGTGTGGGGGCCTGCAGTGCTGGCCGCGGGTATCCTCGCAGGCGCGCTCGGGGGTGTGATCATCTGTGCGCTCGGATTCATACCGATACACGACAAGCCGAATTTCACCATCCGCGGTCTCATTGCGACGCTCGCGATCAATCTGATCGGCACGCAATTTCTGCTGTGGTGGTTTGGCCCACGGTCGAAGAGCCTGCCGGAGATCTTCGGCAGCTGGTCGGTATCCCTGTCGGGCGCGGTCTTCACGGCCGACAAGGTCGGCAACGTGGTGACGTCCGTCCTGATACTGGCAATCGTTCTCAGGTGGATGCAGTCGAGCCGACGTGGCCTCGAAATTCGCGCCATGATGATGAATCCTCATGCGGCGTCCATCGTTGGTATTGGCGTGCGGCGGACATCCTTCTACGTCATGGGCATCACGGGCGGACTGGCGGGTCTCGCGGCCGTCCTGCTCTCGCAGACCTACTACATCTCGCCGTTCGGCGGACTGATGCCAATGATCAAGGGCGTCAGCATTGCGCTCTGCGGCGGACTCGGTAGCGTGCGCGGCGCCGTCATCGCCGCGATCGTGCTCGGCCTGAACGAGGCGCTGACAGGCATGTCGATCGGCGGCCGCTATGTTCTCGTCACCCAGTTCGTCGTGATCATCGTCATCCTCTTGGTCCGTCCGCGCGGTATCGCCGGGCTGCTCGACAAGGCGAGGGAGGCCTGAGCAATGTCCCTTGATAGCGGCATCAAATGGCGCAATCCACTGTTCGTCTGGGGTGGCAAGCGCGACGTCGAAGAACTTCCGACCATTCCGTTCCGAAGCCATCAGGAGGTCTGGGAAAGGACTCGTCAATCGAAGACGAAGCTGAACCCGGTCGGCCGCCTGCGCTACTACTACAAGTGGCCGGGACACGGCGGAGCGATGTGGAATCGTCTTCGCTACTGGCCGACGCGCCGTCGGGTGCTGCGCCTGCGCGGGGAATACAATCCCAAGACGTTGCGCGCGGAGAAGACGATCGTCGACAAGCGACCGATCTGGTGGGTGCTGGGGCTTCTTGCCCTGGCGATCGCTCCCCTGTTCACGCCCGGCGACCTGCAGAACACGCTGCTGACGGCGGGAGCCACGTTCGGCATCTATTCCGCCATCAGCCTGTGCTGGATGCTCATCATGGGCACCGCGGGGGTCTTCTCGCTCGCCACCTATGCAGTGGTCGGGACGGCCGCGTTCGTTACGGCACTGCTTGCGGTCAAGTTCGCGTTGCCCTGGTGGCTGTTGCCACCTATCGGCGCGCTGGTGGGTCTGGTCTTCGGCGGGATCATCGCGCTGCCCGCCACGCGGTTGGATGGCTTCTACTACGCGCTTCTCACCCTCGGACTCAACGAGCTCTGCCGGGTCTATTTCGTCACCTCGAAGGAATTCGGGTCCGCCAACGGCGGCCTGTATGGCGCAGCGACCTACGTGCCAGAAGATTGGTCGCAGTTGGGTCAGCTGCTTTTAGCGTATTACGCCTGCTTCGGCCTGATGCTGCTCGCGTTGCTGCTCTATCGGTTCGTCAACGGCCGCCGGCTTGGACGAATCCTTCGCATGGCGCCCGAAAAGCGCGAGGCGTTCGCCGAGGCGACCGGGGTGAACTTTCGCCAGGCGCGCGTCTGGGTGTTCCTCATCTCGTCGACGGCGCTGGGCTTCATCGGCGGATTCTATACCTCGAATTTCGGCGGCGTGGCGTTCTCGATCTTCAACTTCGACACCGTCCTGCTGGGCCTCGCCATGCTGGTGATCGGCGGCGTCGGACGTGCAGAAGGCGCGGTGGTCGGCACCCTCATCGTCGTGTTCTTCGACCAGGTGCTGAACACATGGGGACCGGCGCGCTTCATGATCATCGGCCTCATCATGCTGCTGGTCGTTCTCTACCTGCGTAACGGGCTGTTCGGGATCAAGGCGCAGTTCCGTGCCTGGCGCGACAAGAAGAAGAGCGAGCGGCGGTCGACGCGGGCGGAGAAGGGTGGTGAGATGCTGCCCGAGGAGGCGACCGAGACCGACGACAAGAGCGTTATCTATCAGCGGCGCCACGACAAGATGACCCGCGATCATCTCAAGACGCTGGTGTCGCCGGAGATCATCGAGGAGCATCGCCACTCTCTTAACGGACAGCACAGCGAGGCGCTCGAACGGCTGCTGATCTATTTCCGCACCCGTCCTCAGGTGGAGAAGTACGCCATCATGGCCGTGGAACGCTTCGAGGGGTATCGCATCGTGGCGCTGTCTGGCCATCGCGGCGTGGCGCCGCGTGTGGTCGAGGACAGGATTTACTTGACGCCGGATGAGGCCTGCCACGGCGTCTTCATGCGGCGTGTTCAGGACCTGCTGGAGTCCTGATCGAAGTTACGAATGAAGCTGTGTCCGATCTGCGCGGCGGAGTCGGGACGATCGCAAAACGAGGGAGTTGGTGGTGACACCGGTCAGGCTATTTGGCTATACGGACAAGATCTCGGTCAAACCGGGCGAGGCCATCCAGTTTCATGTCAGCGCCGAGGGGACGGACACGGCTGAGGCGCAACTGGTGCGCCTGATCCATGGCGATCAAAACCCCGCAGGACCCGGCTTCGTCGAGGAAGAGGTGGTGTGCACCGCGAATGGCACGTGGCGGGTCGAGCGGCAGTTCACCCAGGTAGGATCGTTCCTCGAGGTCGATGACCCCGGGGGCCGGCTGGCGTTCGCAAGCAGCTTCACCCTGTTCGCCTTCATCCACCCGACTTGGCCCGCGTCCGGAAAGCGCCAAAGTATTATCGGCCGATGGGACGGCGAGCGAAAGCAGGGCTATGGGATCGGCCTCGACGAGAAGGGCTGTCTGCAGTTCTCGATCGGACGCGGCGAAGAGATCGTCGAGTCCGTGGCCGCCGACGTGCCGCTGGAGGTGCAGATGTGGTATTTCGTGGCCGCGACCTTCGATGCGGGGAGCCGGCATGCGACCTTGTATCAAGTCGGTGTCGGCAACAGGTACAACGGCCTGTTGGGCAAGGTCGCGCTTGTTGATTACGAGTCCCGCACATCCGCGATCTTCCGAAGCAAGCCCGGCAACCTCGCCTCAACTCCGTTCCTGATGGCAGGCTCGCGCAGCCGCGACGCGCAGCAGCGTGCGTGCGTGTCGGAGCTTTATTGGGGCAAGATCGACCGGTGCGGCGCGTTTGACGAGGCTCTCCAGCCCGCCGAGCTCGACACGATCAGGAGCGGCCTCGTCCCCGCGATGGAAAGCCTGATCGCGTACTGGGACACGAGCGCAGGATACACCGACCGCGGCATCGGCGATCTCGTGGTCGACGTCGGGCGGCACAAGCTGAATGCCGGAGGATACAACCGGCCCGTTCGCGGCCAGACCGGCTGGAACTGGGACGGCTTCACCGATTGCTTCCGTCTGGCTCCGCACGAGTTCGGGGGGATCGAGTTTCATGCCGACGCGCTGACGGACTGCAATTGGAAGGCGACCAGGGTCGTCACCCTGCCACGCGGTCTCAAAAGCGGCTGCTATGCCATGCGGCTGCGCTCCGGTAGGGGAAAGAACTTGAGCGAGGAGCACGTCGTCTTCTTCGTGCGGCCGGAAAAGCCGCAGGCGCGCATTGCATTCCTGTTTCCGACGTTGACCTACCTTGCCTTTGCGAACGAGCGCCTGAGCTTTGATCATCCGGAGCGCGAGGCCTTGACGGGCCAGCCAGCCGTGCTGTCCGATATCGATATCGAGATGTACGCGAGAGCCGATTTCGGGCTTTCGACCTACGACATGCACGCCGACGGAAATGGCGTGTGCTTCAGCTCCTATCACCGACCGATTATGAACATGCGGCCGAGATACAGGATGCCGAGCCTCGACGTGGCGTCGGGATTGGCTGCGGACCTCTCGATCATCGCTTGGCTCGACCAGAGCGACTTCGACTACGAGGTCCTGACCGACGAGGACCTGCATTGCGATGGGTCGGCGGCGTTGTCGCCGTACGACTGCGTCATCAGCGGCACGCGGCCTGAATACTACACCGAGCGCATGCTGGACGCGACCGAGGACTATATCGCCGACGGCGGCCGCTACATCTATGCGGGCGGCAACGGATTCAACGCCACGGCAGGAGTTCGCGACGGCGAACCATGGATCATGGAGTGTCGGCGTCGCGATGACGGGTACAAGCCATGGATATCGCGCTACGGCGAGCACTACATGGCTACGGACGGGATGCGCGGCGGTCCCTGGAAGGTACTCGGACGGGCGACCCAGAAGCTGGTCGGAATCGGCCTGAGCAGCTCGGGCGGTGGACGAAGCGAGCCATACCGGCGGATGCCAGACAGCTACCACCGCACCGTATCCTGGATCACCAAAGGTGTCGATGGCGAGATTATCGGCGACTTTGGCCTTGCCAATGACGGCGCCGCGGGGCTGGCCCTCGACTATTACGATCGCGCCCTGGGTACACCGCCGCACACCAGGATCATCGCATCGTCGGGGGGGCACACCGACAGCTATGTCGTGAACCAGCAGCTCGTCCTTTATTCCTACCTCGGCCTCTATGGGTCATATGACTGGCGCGTTCATGCCGACATGATCTACTTCACGGCGCCCCGTGGCGGAGCCGTATTCGCGTGCGGCTCGGTCGCGTTCGCGCAATCGCTGCCAGTCAACAATTTTAGAAACAGCGCATCCCGCGTGCTGGCCAACGTCGTCGAGGCGTTCGTCGGGGCTGGCAGGTTGCCCGGGTCCGCCTGGGTCAATGAGGAAAAGCAGTGGGCTTGAAACATCCGTCACGGAATGCCGTGCCGGTACGCCCGGACGGCACGATTCGCGACAGACGTTTACCGATTCTGGAGAGTTGAGGATGCTGCCTCTCGAGTATGACAGGTCTCAGGACCGCGACATCATCGTCCGGGATCGGTTCGACAGCTTCCGCCGCGAGTTTCTGCGGACGCTCGTGACGCCCGAGGTGATCGAGGAGCACCGGCGGTCGCCGCTGGGCCAGCACAGCGAGCGGCTCGAGCGACTATTGATCTACTTCCGCCAACGACCACTGGACGAAAGATATGCGGTCAAGGCCATCGAGCCGTTCCGCAAGTATCAAGTGGTCAGGCTGTCGGGGCATCGGGGGACCTCCCCGCGTGTGGTTGACGAGTTCATCTACGCGTCAGCGAACGACGCCTGGCATGGCCTGTTCCTGCGCTGCATCCGCGACCTTCTCGAAACCTAGAGATAGCTGCAACACGCTGGGTGGGGCACGAGCCTCGTTCAGCTTCTCGATTGGAAACTCCGCACGATGGCGCAGATCAAGATATTTGGTTACGCAGACAAGATCTCGGTGAAGCCCGGCGACACCATACAATTTCATGTCAGCGCCGACGGCACGTCCACCGCTGAAGCCCATCTCGTGCGTCTGATCCATGGCGACGAGCATCCGCATGGTCCGGGATTCATCGAGGAGGAAATCGACTGCGTCGCCAACGGCACCTGGCGGGTCGAGAAGCAGTTCACGCAGGTCGGAGCCTTCCTCGAGGTCGCCGACCCCGATCGCAAGCTCGCACTCGACGGCAGCATCACGCTGTGTGCATTCATCTGGCCGACATGGCCGGATGTCGGGCATCGGCAATGCCTGCTGGGCCGCTGGGACAATGACAGGAATTACGGCTACGGCCTTGGGATCAATCCGAGCGGCAGGCTGGAGTTCTGGATCGGGCGCGGAAGCGAGATCGACTATCTGCAGGCGGAGCTGCCGTTGCAGAAGCAGGCCTGGTATTTCGTCGCGGCCACCTTCGATGCGCGAAGCGGCCGCGCCACCCTCTACCAGGAAGGGGTCGTGAACCGCTACAATAGCTTGCTCAGCAAGGTCGTGCCGATCGAATATCGCTCGCATGTGTCGGAGGTATTTCGGTTCAGGCAGAACAACCTGCCCGATACGCCGTTCCTCGTGGCCGGCTCGCGCGACTGGCACGCACTGCGCGGTCACTTCGTGTCGCAGCTCTACTGCGGGAAGATCGATCGCTGCGGTGTGTTCGATCGCCCGTTGGGTCGCGAGGAGCTCGACGCGATCCGCTCGGGCGGACAGCCTCCATCATACGGCATGATGGCATATTGGGACACCACGAAGGGTTACACCGATCACGGCATCGGCGATGTCGTGGTCGACATCGGACCAAACCGCCTCGATGCGAACGGCTACAACAGACCGGTGCGCGCACAGACTGGCTACAACTGGAACGGCCGCAACGACTGCTTCCGTCTCGCCCCGCATGAATACGGCGGCATCGAATTCCATGCCGACGCGATGATCGACAGCAACTGGAAAGTCACAAAGACGCTCGAGCTGCCCGAAACGCTGCGCAGCGGCGCCTACGCGATGAGGGTACACGGCGGCGACGGCAAGGGCCTGGCCGAAGAGTACATCGTCTTCTTCGTCCGGCCGCGTGTGCCGACCGGGCGCATCGCTCTGCTGTTTTCCACGGCAACCTATATCGCTTATGCCAACGAGCGCTTTGCGACCGACGGCCAGATCGTGCAGCCAATGGCCGGTCAACCGCCGACGATCTCTGAGGTCGACATTGAAATCTACGAAAATCCGGAATTCGGCGGGGGCTGCTACGACTCTCACGCGGATGGCGTCGGCATCTGCTACTCAAGCTATTATCGCCCGATGGTGAATATGCGGCCGAAATACCGGATCTCCGCGTTCGACCTGCCCTGGAATTTCCCGGCGGATCTCTCGATCCTGGCGTGGCTCGAGCACAAGGGGTACGACTACGATGTCTTGACCGATGAAGATGTTCATCTCGAGGGTGTCGCCGCAATGGCCCCCTATGCGTGCATTCTCAATTCCACGCATCCGGAATATCATTCCGAGCGCATGCTCGATGCACACGAGGACTACATCGCCGGTGGCGGGCGTTTCATCTGCATGGGCGCGAACAGCTTCTGCTGCAATGTGGCGTTTCGCGACGACGAACCGTGGATCATGGAGTGCCGCAAGACCGGTGGACACTGGATCGCTTGGGCGGCGCGGCCGGGTGAGTACTACCTCGCCACGACGGGGCAGATGGGCGGAATCTGGACCGGCTTCCAGCGCTGGGGGCAGAAGCTGGTCGGCAATACGTTTGCCGGCGAAGGCTTCGCCCATAGCCAGCCTTACCGGCGGATGCCTGACAGCTACGATCCTGCGCTGGCCTGGATCACCGAAGGAATCGAGGGGGAACTCATCGGCGATTTCGGCCTGGGCAACGGTGGAGCGGCGGGCATCGAGATCGACTGCTACAAACTGGGGTTCGGCACACCGCCCAACACCAAAATCATCGCATCCTCGGGTGGTCACCCCGACAATTACATCGCCCACGACGAGGAGGGGGCGCACGCGCATCAGGGTTTCAGCGGGACGCACAACTACATCCTGCGGGCCGATATGGTGTACTTCGAGGCGCCGAATAACGGTGCGGTGTTTGCAACCGGATCCATTGCGTTCGGGAGTGCCCTTCCTATCAACGGCTTCGAGAACAACGTCTCGCAGCTTCTGAGCAATGTGGTGAACGCGTTCGTCAGGCCGGGTCCGTTGCCCGGCTCATCGAAAGGAAGTCTTGAGGAGAATATTGGAAAGCTTGAAGGGATTAATCTCTGAACCAGCCCAACTTGGAAACTTCACTTCACGTAGTTCTTGCTCGCTCGTCGGTCCAAGCGCGGCATCCGCCACACGCTCGCTCCTGGCGGGGTCTACCTCGCCCAAGACATCAAGGGCTCAAGCCATCATCACGGCGATCTCAATCACCCGCTCGGGCCGCTGCTTTACACGGTTTCGTGCATGCACTGCATGACGGTTTCCTTGGCGGCTTCTCAGATGTCCGAGTTTACGAAAGGCCTCAGCCGTAACGAGTATCTTATCGTCAACGCGGCGACGCTCGCCGGCACCGGCGCCGCCAGGTCCTATAAACTGGCCAGAGCTGGACGATGCTGATATCGTGTATCCAAGAATGACCGCGCAACTCGGTCGTGCGGCGTTTCGTCGGCCGACTTTCCGATCTCGCAGAGGTAGCAAGGAGTGAAGGGTGCCGTCTGCTGTTTCGCAACCAGTCGTCGCGCAGCTGACGCGAGCCGCCATTTTTCTGGTCGTAACGGTCAATGCCGGAAAGGAGAGCGAAGTCGCCGTGCGCGGTTTGTGCGCGGACCTGTCCTCTCTGTTGCGAGCCGTTGGGTTTCGTGATCTCGAGGGGCGGTTGTCGTGCGTCATGGGATTTGGTTCCGACGCTTGGGACCGGCTCTTCGGTGCGCCGCGTCCGAAGGACTTGCACTCCTTCCGTGAAATTCGCGGCGTGCATCATGCGGTCTCGACCCCGGGCGATCTTCTTTTTCACCTGCGATCCACGCGCATGGATCTGTGCTTCGAGATCGCGGCGCAGATTATGTCGCGGCTCGCGAGCGCGGTGACCATCGTCGACGAGGTGCATGGTTTCAAATATTTCGATGACCGCGACCTCATGGGCTTCGTCGACGGGACAGAGAACCCGGTCGGTGAGGACGCTCAAAGAGCGGCCATCATCGGCGAGGAGGATGCGCCCTTTGCCGGCGGAAGCTATGTCATCGTGCAGAAATATCTGCACGATCTAGAGCGCTGGAACGAAGTCCCGGTCGAACAACAAGAAGATATCATCGGTCGGCACAAGCTCTCTGACATCGAGCAGGACGATGCGGCGAAGGCGCCATACGCGCACAATGTTCTGACCTCGATCGAGGACAACGGCGAGCAGCTTCAGATTGTGCGGGACAACATGCCCTTCGGCGAATTCGGAAAAGGTGAGTTCGGCACCTACTTCATCGGATACGCACGATCGCCCCGCCGCATTGAGCAGATGCTCGAAAACATGTTCATCGGCAGGCCGCCGGGCAATTACGACCGGCTGCTCGACTTTAGCCGGGCGGTCACCGGGATATTGTTTTTCGTGCCGTCGGCAACCTTCCTGGACAACGTCACCCCGGAAATGATGTCGACAGCGCCGGAGCACGTTCAGAGCTCAGAAGACCCTGACATCGCGAACACGCCTCCGAAACCCTCGTCGTCCCGCGATGGTTCACTCGGCATTGGCTCACTGAAAAAGAGGTAGACTGTGAATAATCTTCATCGCGAACTCGCTCCTATCTCGGATAAGGCCTGGGCTCAGATCGAAGAGGAGGCCTCCCGGACGCTAAAGCGCCACTTGGCGGCGCGCCGGGTGGTCGACGTTCCGGACCCCAAAGGTGTCGACCTCGCGGCCGTTGGCACGGGTCATGTTCACCAGATCCCGGCGCCCGGCGACGGCATCCAGGCGGTCCAACGCGACGCGAAAACGCTGGTCGAACTGCGCGTTCCATTTGAACTCTCCCGACAGCAGATCGACGATGTCGAGCGCGGCGCGACCGATTCGGATTGGTCGCCGGTGAAGGAGGCGGCGCGCAAAATTGCCTTTGCCGAAGATCGCGCTGTCTTCGACGGATATCCCGCAGCTGGAATTCAGGGTATTCGTCAAGGCAGCAGCAATGCTGTCGTCGCATTACCGGCAAGCGTAAGGGGCTATCCGGGCGCTGTCGCGCAGGCCGTAAGCCGATTGCGGCTCGCCGGCTGCAACGGTCCTTATGCGCTCGTGCTCGGCGCAGATGCCTATACGGTGGCCGCAGGAGGAACCGACGAGGGTTATCCGATCTTTCACCACATTGAGCGCGTGATTGACGGCGGCATGATCTGGGCGCCAGCAGTGGAAGGCGCATTCCTGTTGACGACGCGGGGTGGAGATTTCGAGCTAGACATCGGCCAGGACATCTCCATCGGGTATCTCAGCCATTCGAGCTCGATGGTGGAGTTATATTTCCAGGAGACCTTTACCTTCCGGGTGCTGACGACCGAGGCGTCCGTGGTACTCGAGCCCTCGAAGGCGCCGGCCGCCAAATCATAGAAATCCGAAGAACCTCAACATGACGACGCGATTCAAGAGCGGCGACCATAGAACTTGGTAATTGCTCATGTGACCGCGACGATCATTGGAGACGTCCACGCTGAGGCTATTGCTACGTCAACCCGCAGGGTCTGGTCACCGGTGCCGGCATCGCCGCCCTGGTCACGCTGCCCGGCCAGGATCCGACCAGGAGCAATGTCACCCTGGTCGCACCTCGCGGCACCATTGATCTCGGCGCTGCCTGCGTCCGCGGCAACGACATCTTCATTGTGGCGCAGTTCGTGCTGAACTCCTTCAACATCCAGGCCACCGGCACGGTGACGGGCCTCGTGTTCACGCCGCCGCCGAACGTCGCACTGGCCGCGACCGCCAACAACGCGACCGCCGCCACCCAGCAGGCCGGCCAGCCGGCCCAGACCAGAAACAACGAGCAGCCCTTCCGTCATCATCGTTGAATTCCTCGGCTTCGGCGGCGATGACGGCGCGACGCAGGATCGGCCACCGGAGGAAAGGCGCGAGCGCAGGTTCTCACAATCATTCGGCCCGAAACGCTCGCGCGTTGGCACAGAGCCGGATTCCGCTGCGACTGTCGTTGGAAGTCGCGCCCACGGGGCCGAAGAATGCTCAGGGGGCTGTCCCGTTACTTTTCCGGCCATGCGCCAGAGGATATCGATCCGAGCTACTAACTCGTAGACCACCTGTCGAAGCTTTCGGGAAGCGTTGCCTTTTTTGCCTGCGAGTTGGCGCGGATCGTCGACGTTGGTGACCACGCGGTTCTCAGCGCCGGCGACCGTTCGCTGCGCGAGATTACCCTTAAGGGCAAAGAGCCAACGAACCTTGCCTTTGGTGGGCCGGACGGCAAGACAGCTTTTGTCACCCAGCGACAAGGCGGGTTCGTTGGGGCCTTCCGAACCGATCAAGAAGGACGCCAACGCTGTTTGCAGCGACCCGAGTGCGAGAAACCGGTTGCACAGTCCAGCCACTAGCCGATCAGCAGAATGCCGCGTTGGCGTCTTTTTCCGACGGCACGGGCAAGGCGGTACTGATTTCGACGCGCCGCTCGCGCATCCAGGCTGCGCTCCATTGCAATTGAAACAAGGATCTTCGGAGCCCGAAACACACCCGTAGCGCGGCTGCCACCAGATGGTACGGAAGGACATCGCGAGGAGCGACCATGAGCCATCATCTAGGGCAGCGCGCAGTTGTGATCGGAGCGGGAATTGGCGGATTTTGCGCCGCCGGCGCACTCTCTTCCTATTTCAAGGAAATCGTTGTTCTTGAACGCGACGCTCCTCCGCCCTCGGCTATCCCGCGCGCAGGCGTCCCCCAAGATCGGCATCCGCATCTTCTCTTGGCCAGCGGATTGCAGGCGCTTGGGGACATCTTTCCGGGATTCGAGAAGGATCTTGTCGATGGCGGCGCTGTTTCCATCAACGCTTTTCGAGACATACGGTACGAGCGAGCGGATGTCGGTGCTCTGCCGCAGCGCGATTGTGGCGCGTCGCTGCTCTGTGCCTCGCGGCCGCTGATCGAGTACGTGGTCCGGCGTCAGGTGGCTGCAATCGCCAACGTCACGTTGCGATCGCATTGCCGTGTGACGGAAATTGCGTCGGATGCCATCCGACCGTCGGTGAGGTACGAGAGCGCCGCAAGAGAGCTTGCAGCAGTCGAGGCGGATCTCGTGGTGGATGCATCCGGCCGCGGCGTGCCTACACTCGGCTTGCTCGCCGCACTCGGCTGGGAACGGCCGCTTGAGACCGTTGTTGGCGTCGATATCAGCTATGCGACCGCGCTCGTTCGGCCTGAGGGTACGTCGTTGGACGGACAGATCCTGGTCACGTTGCCCGATCCGAGTTCCTCTGTGTTGTCCGGCCTCACATTGCCCATCGAAGGCGGGGGCTGCTTTGTCTCGCTTTCCCAGTACGGCGCGACGAAGCAGCCGGAGACTTGGCAGGACTTTCTTGCTCTCTCGCGTCAACTGAATACGCCGACGATCTACAACGCGATTTGCAAGCTCGCGCCACCCGACGGCTTGAGACACTTCGTATTCGATGAGAGTCGCTGGAGACATTTCGAGCAGCTCCAGAGGCTGCCGCGCGGGATTCTGCCGATGGCCGACTCGCTCTGCCGGTTCAATCCGATCTACGGGCAGGGCATGTCTGTCGCTGCGCGGCAGGCAAAGCTGTTGCATGAGGTTCTGGATCGCGTTGCCGGGGAGGCGGACCCGATCGAGGAACTCCAAGCTGCGTTCATGGCCGAAGTGGGCTCGCTGCTTCAAGCACCCTGGAACATGGGTGTGAATGCCGATTTCGCCTATCCGGGCACGCGGGGGCAACGCCCGGAGCGGTACGAGGAAAGCAGGCAGTTCGAGGCCGCACTCTTCCGAGCTATCGTGTCAGATCCGGTGGTCCATAGGGCGTTCTCGGACGTCCTGCAACTCATCAAGCCGTTTGACCTCCTGCAAGATACTGACATCCGGCGACGGATCGATGCCCATGTCGTGGTAAAAAATGCATGACAAGGGCGCGCGTTGCATCCGACAGTCCGCGCGGCTCCAGCGGCACCCGCTCCCTGCCACCGGTCATAACTGGAATTGCGAAACCGCCTGCTGAAGTGATTGGGAGTCACGGGCGACCGCCTGTGTGGCTGCTCGCGTAAGCCTCTTATTTCTAGGGCCTCGCTAAGCTTGGATAGATCAGTGATTGATCGTCAATTTCCTGGTTGGCGAGCTTATTTACGTTGGCGGCGGGGGTGAAGTTCCTGCAACGAGGGCGTGGCGGCACTGGCGGACATCTTGTCAGTTGCCTTCTCTACGGCGCACCCACTCGGGCACCTATTACGATATTCCTATCGAATTACGCCCGGGATCGTGCTTCAACAGCCTCACGGTAGGAGAGCCATTGTGGGGTGCCGAAAGAACAGAACGACGCTGCACTCCTCTTCTGGCTTCAAGGAATTGTTGCGCAAAGGGTGGTTTTTCGTCACAGCTGGACTGCTTGCCGTGGGAATCTTAATTCACCCACAAGGCGCTGCAGCGCAAGGAGCCAATCCGACCACGGCCTTGCGTTCGGCCGCATACGATATTCCAGCTCAAGACCTCGATGCCGCGCTCAACGTCTATATGAAAGTCAGCGGTGCGCCGGTACTCTATGAGGCCCCCCTCACGAGTGGTCGGCGATCAATGCCGGTGAAAGGATATCTGGCGCCAGCGCCAGCGTTGCGTGTCTTGCTATTGGGCACTGGGCTTGCGGCGCGGCGTGTTGGGAATGATGCGTTCAGCATTGTTGTCGCGACTGCACAGGATGCCGATGCACCAGCTGCGCCATTGATGCCAAGCAGCCATTTTGGCGTGGTTCTGCAAGCGAGCGTTATGAGGGCCGTTTGCCGCGCTCCGAAAACGCGCCCTGGCAGCTACAGGATTGCGCTCGCACTTTGGATCGGGCCGACAGGCAATGTTCAGTCCAGCGCGCTCATCGGTTCGACGGGTGATGAGGCGCGCGATGCGGCCCTCATTGCCGTCCTGCAAAACGTGACGGTCGGTGTTGGCCCTCCCGCGGGTATGTCGCAACCCATCATCCTGACTATCGCACCACGGCCGCCTCCTGAAACGGGAGATTGCTCCGGCTGATCGGGGCCAAAGGACAAAAAGTCCGGTAGTCAATCTGTCATGCAATCCGGATAGACCGGTTGTCATTTCTATTCTGTGGCCGCTTCCAGCAGGCAGCCGCGATGCGCGATATCGACCCGACCGGCGGGCTTGGATCAGGGCGACGTGAGCATGGGGAACCTAGAAGCGGTGGGACTTCGATTGAATCGATGGCAGATACGACGTGGGCAGCCCTGCGTGGGCTGCTAGTTGAAAGATATGAGCATTTCCGGGGCCGCCTGACCCATCGACTCGGCTCTGAGGAACTCGCAAGCGAGAGCCTGCACGAGACATGGCTACGATTGCACCGCGACGACCACATCGGCACGGTGCATAATGCGCCGGCCTTCCTGCTGCGCATCGCAATCAACGTCGCGGTGGATCGCTTGCGTGGCGAGAAGCGGCGCGCGGACTGGTCCGAAATCGAAGCGTTGATCGAGGTCCCCGATACCGCCCCCGATCCAGCGCGGACGACACATGGACGCCTCGAGTTCGAGATGCTCGAGCAGGCGATCAGGGAATTGCCAAAGCGAACGCGTGCGATCCTTCTGGCGTCACGGCTGGAAGGGTTGACACATCGGGCGATTGCACAGCGGCTTGCAATTTCCAATCGGACAGTTGCTTATGAACTGAAGCGCGCGATCACGATATTGGAGGCGCGCCTTGAAAAAAGTTCGCCACCAGATTGCGTTGAAGCGCCGCCGGGATCGTCTCAGGAAGTAGAGAAGTAGAAGAGCCTGGGATTTCACCTGGGGCTGCGTCGGGCAGTCGTGGCCCAGAAAATCAGCTATAAGAGAGCATGACCATCAAGGATTCCCAGGACGAGCGCGAGCGATTGCGACAGGAGGCTTGGGATTGGTTTCTCCTCGTGATCTCGGGCGAAGCGACGAAGACCGATCTGGCCGACGTGGAACGCTGGCGAGCGCAGAGCTCGCTGCATGCTGAGGCCTTTGTCGAGGCGAGCAAGCGTTGGCGGGCGATCGGATCTGCGGGCGCAAACGTGATCCGGCAATGCGGTCGACCGCCGTCCGCCCAAGGTCTAGGTCGGCCAGCGCTCATCGGACGCCGTGCATTGCTCGGCGGCGCGCTCGCTGTCTCGGCGGCAAGCATCGCTGTGCTGGTGCAACGGCCGCCACTTGGCCTGTGGCCGTCGTTGAGCGAATTTGCCGCAGATTATCGCACCGAAACCGGCCAGCGGCAGCAGATCGCTCTTGCGGACAATGTCTCGATCGACATGAACACCCAAACCAGCCTCAACATTCGCAAGGTGGCTGACCGGCAGGTCGACCGCGTTGAGTTGATCGCGGGCGAAGCCGCCATCACCACGCGATCGCGACGGGTCGAGGTCGTCGCGGCGAATGGTGGCATGTGGGCGGACAATGCGCAGTTCAACGTCCGTCACGACCGAGCCGAAGTTTGCGTGACGTGCCTGGCTGGTCGCGTGCACGTCGATCGGCAGGGCCTGTCGGCAATGATCGGACAAGGCGAGCAGACGACTTACGGCGCCCACGGTCTAGGCCAGACGACCGCCGTCGACCCCGCTGTCGTTACTGGATGGCGGGAAGGCAGCCTCCTGTTTCGGGATCAGCCCCTGGCGCGTGTCATCGAAGAGGTCAATCGCTACAGGCCCGGAAAGATCGTCCTAATGAACGAAGCTCTCGGCCGACGCCGGGTGACCGCTCAGTTTAAGCTCGATCAGCTGGATATCGTCATCACCCAGCTGCGCGAGAGCCTTGGCGCCCAGGTCACGGCTCTGCCCGGCGGAATCATGCTGGTGAGTTAAGGCTCATCATCCTTATGGTGGTTAAGTCACCACAAAGCCTTCGGAATCTTGGCCAAGAAAAAAACTCCACGAGCGCGTTGCAAACTCCTCTCGACCCAGACGTCTAGGAAATGTCGGAGCAATTCTCCGACAGGGCATAGCGATGGCCGGCACTCGTTTCGTTGAGAGGATTCCGTATGTCTATTCGGGGCGTCACATTCCAGCGGCATTCTCGGCCATCGTCCACCCAGCCGCGATTCCAGCCCAGAAGAGTTGCTGCGGCGTGGCTCGCCGGAGCAAGTGCGCTGGCCCTGACGCTGGCCGGAACGCAGGGGGCGGCTGCGCGGCCGTTCGGCAGCTACAGCGCGATGTCGGCGTCGACGATCGCGAGCGATGCTGCGGCCGCAGCGGCGCGGCAGGCCACTGAGGTTGCGAAGCAGAGCCAGGACGCGCTGACACGGGCGAGCCGGGCGATCCAGGCCATGCAGGCGGCGCAGTCTGCCGCGCGCAATGCCGCCGCGGCCTCGCAGCGCTCGACGACACTGCCCCAGGTGGCGGTGCCCAATGGACTTGGTGCGGGCGGGCTGCAGGTGGCGCCGGGTGCCGTGCCGGGCTCAGATCTCTGGAGAGGCGCCAATCTCCCGACGCAGGCGGCCGGCAGCAACGGCCAGACCGACGTCAACATCACGCAGAACGCGCCACAAGCGATCCTGAACTGGCAGACTTTCAACGTCGGCGCGCGCACGACACTGACCTTCGACCAGCAGGGTAACGCCAACTGGACCGCGCTTAACCGGGTGATCGGCGCGGGTGTTGGCCCGAGCCAGATCCTCGGCAACGTCAAGGCCGACGGCCAGGTGCTGGTGATCAACCAGAACGGCATCATCTTCGGCGGCGGCAGTCAGGTCAATGTCGGCTCGCTGATTGCGTCAAGCGCTGCGATTACCGATACTCAGTTCCTCACTCGGGGCATCTATTCGCAATCTGATCAGTCAACCAGCGTCCCTATCTACGCCCCGGCTTTCACCGACGCCGGTGGCAAGGTCATTGTCGAGGCGGGGGCGCAGATCGCGACGCATGCTCCCGCGACGGTGCAGGCCGGCGGTGGCTCGGTGCTGCTGCTCGGCACGGAGGTGACCAACAACGGCAGCATCATCACGCCCATGGGGCAGACCGCGCTGGTGGCGGGCAATAATTTCGTTCTGCGGCGGGGATACGGAACGGCGTCGAGCACGATCTCAACCACCCGCGGCAGCGAAATCGCGGCCACGACGCTGAATAGCGATAACAGCTGGTCTCCCGATGGCGGCACGGTCGCCAATACTGGACTGATCCTGTCGCAGCAGGGCGATATCACGCTGGGTGGTCACACCGTGGTCCAGGACGGCATCCTGATCTCGACCACCTCGGTCAACCAGCGCGGCACCATCCACCTGCTCAATTCGCTGTCGGACGCGACCGGTAGCGTCACGCTCACCGGCAACAGCGTGGCTCTGATCCTGCCGGAGACCGACGCCGCTGCCCAGATGCTGCCGGGACTCGATCCTGGCCTCACCGCGCTTAACAGCCAGCGCGACGCGCTGATGACGCCGACGACGGACATCAATGCGGGCGGGCAGTTCGACAACCGGACTGAGATCACCGACCGGCAGGCACTGTCGCGGGTCGAGATCGTCACCGGCGGCATCGTCGATTTCCAGAACCGCTCGTTGACCATGGCCCAGGGCGGCCAGGTTGTGGTCCAGGCCGGCAAGCGGGTGTTCACGGAAAGCGGCGCGACCATCGACGTCTCCGGCACCACCGGCACCGTGCTGGCGATGAACAGCAACAGCATCAAGGTCAACATCCAGGGCAATGAGCTGCGCGACAGCCCGCAGAATCGCGACAGCAAATCGCTGTTCAACAGCGACGTCTGGATCGACGTGCGCGACCTGACGCTGGTGCCGGCCGGCACCGGCGGCTATTCGTCCGACCGCTATTACACGCCGGGCGGTCTGCTGGAGGTCAGCGGCTATGTCGGCAATACCGGCCACAAGATCGGCGAATGGACCGCGGCTGGTGGCACCATCGTGTTGTCCGCGCCTGAAGTAGTGGCGCAAAAGGGCTCGATCTTCAACATCTCCGGCGGCTGGATGCAGTACCAGGGCGGCTACATGCGGCAGACTTACGTGCTCGGCAGCGACGGCCGCGTCTACAACATCAACAACGCGCCGGCCGACATGACTTACACGGCGGTGGTGAACGGCTTCATGGTCCAGCACAAGGTCGGCGGCAAGATCGATGCGGGCCTGACCGAGATTTATTCCAACCCGTTCAAAGGCTCGGCGCGCTGGGAGGACGGCTACATCGTCGGCCGCGATGCCGGCCAGCTCATTCTGTCGACGCCGACCTCGATTTTCGAGGGCAGCATCATCGCCGACATCGTCGATGGCGAACGGCAGTTCAACAAGCGGCCGTCCGGCGTCACTGACGGTTACAAGCTGAGCCAGACCACCGTGGCGCAGGCGGGCTCGCTGATCCTCGCGGACTACACGAGGGGCATCGACACGACGGTGGGTTTCGTGACGGACGTCAAGTTCGACCGCAATCTTCCGGCCATCGCCGATGCGCTGTCGCCGACCGCCGTGCTGCCAGAAGATAGTGTCAGCACCGCCTGGTTCGACAGCGATCGGCTCAATGCCTCCGGGCTGGGTGGCTTGACCATCAGGACCGGCGGCCACGTTGCAATCGACGCGCCGCTGACCCTGACGCCGGGCGGTCAGGTCACGATGGCTGCGCCGATCATCGATCTCAACGCCGTCATCACTGCGCGCGGCGGCAATGTGTCCTTCAGCAACGTGGTGGACATCGGCACTGGCACGCTGCCGACCATCGACGGCAAGCTTGGCGTGATCATGCATTCCGGCGCCAGCATCGACACACGCGGGCTGTGGACCAACGGACTTGCCGATCGCACCAATCTTTCAACCCTGGCCCTCGTCGATGGCGGCGACGTCTCGCTGGTGTCGCCACAATCAGTGACGCTGCAAGCCGGCAGCGTGATCGACGCGTCGTCCGGCGCCGCCCTCCTGCCCGATGGCAAGTTCAGGGGCGGCAAGGGCGGCAACGTCACCTTGGTGGCGGACCTGACGGACAGAGTAAACGACCCTGTCGGGGATCCCTTGATCCTCCAGGGTACGGTCCGCTCCTATGGCGTGACCAAGGGCGGCACCCTGACGCTGCAGAGTGGTACTGGTGTTCTGATCTCCAATCAGGCGCTGCTTACCGATGGCTTGTTGCCCGCGGGACAGGCCGCGCCGACGGTTCTGATTCTGGATCAGGATGTCACGATTCCCGCCGGTGCGCGGATTTCATTCTCGTTCGCGCAGACCTCACAATCGGCGCTGCCGGGCGTGGTGCTTCCGCGAGACATCAGTCAGCAGCTATCGAACGACGTGGTTGTTGCGTCCGATTGGGTGGTGCCGCCGGGCGGCGGGGTCCAGGATGTCGATTTCAATTTTTTCCCGGAAGGGCAGGTCGTTCCAGCAGGCACTCGATTGAACTTCGTTTCCCTTCGGGCGGGCTATGTCATTCCCCGCGACACGTTTCCAGACGGCCTCCCACTCGTTGACGCGATCACCTACAATTTCGCTGCGGGTTCGCTCGCGCCACAGACCATCGTGGTCCCAGCCGGAACTACGATTGCGCCCCAGAGCGTGCTTGACCAGACCGTGGCCATCAGGCCAATCCTCAACCTCGATCCCGGTTTGTTCAAGAGCGGCTTCTCGGACTACACGATCAAGAGCTCGCTCAGCATCGTCGTCGCCAAGGACACCACGGTCGACGTCGCCATGCCGGTTTATCGGTTCACCGGCGCGAACTACAGCGTGCCGACCGGCAGCGACCCCGCGGCCGCGCTCGAGCTCTGGACCCCGCCGCTCTACACCGAAGATCCCGTCAAGGGGCAACTGACCCAGCGCGCCGGTGCAAACTTGACGCTGAGTTTTGTGCCTCCGTTTGCGTCATCGTCATCCGGTATCGAACTCGATACCGGATCCGTCCTGCGCGTCGATCCCGGTCAATCGGTGCGCATCGACAGTGTCGAACAATTGACGATTGACGGCACGATCGAGGCGCATGGCGGATCGATCGTGCTCAACAATCCTGCGGTGATCGGCGACGCCACAGCCATTCCCGGTCAGTCGATCTGGCTTGGCGAGCATGCCAGGCTTGACGCATCGGCGGTTGCAGTGACTGCACGTGATACCCGCGACCGTCGCTACGGCGTTGTGCGCGACGGGGGTTCGATTGCGCTCACCGGCGGCAACAGTTTCGTGGTGATCCGCCCCGGCGCCGTGCTCGATGCATCGGGTGCCAGTGCTACGTTTGACATCCCGGACGGGACCACCTCACGATCGGCGTCCGCGGTCGATGTCGCCAGCAACGGCGGCAGCATCACGCTCGAATCCCGCTCGGGGATCTATCTGGACGGCGGCCTGCGGGCCGCATCGGGCGGCGCAGGCGCATCCGGCGGAACGTTGTCGATGGCGCTCGAGATCAGCAGGCTGCTCACGGACACTCCTCCCTTGCCGGAGTTCTTTCGACCGGAAGACGCTCCGCGCTACCTGACCATCAGCCAGAATTACGTCGCCAGCGGATTGAGCGACAGCGCGACACCCGGTGTTCTCGATCCTTCTCTGGTCTATGGTCAGGCCCGGATCAGCGCCGCGCAGATCGGGGCCGGCGGGTTCGGCAATCTGTCCCTGAAATCCACCGACATGTTCGCGTTCGAAGGTGCGGTGTCGCTCAAGCTGCCGCAAAGCGTGTCGTTCTACGAAGGGGCACTGGTGAGCACCGATGCAGTCAGTCCGGTGACGATCAGCGCTCCCTATGTCCTGCTTCAGGGATACGCGCAGGTCCTGGCGGCCGAGCGCACGAGGGTCTCCCTGAAATCGACCGGCGCGACGTTGAGGATCGCGGCGGATCTGATCGACGTTCAGAACCAGGTCGAATTCGGCAGGAACGGCTATCTCCAGGATTCGAACAGCGGAGTGCATGAGCTTTACGATCAGGCGGGCTTCCGCGCGATCGATCTGGTCAGTAGCGGCGACATCCGTTTCGTGCGCAGCACGGTGGCGAAGGACATCAGTGCCAGCGGACAGCCCACATCGCTGTCGACCGTCGGCGATCTCACACTCACCGCGGCCCAGCTCTATCCGACCATCGGTACCCAGGGCGAAATCCACGCCGGGCTCGACCCTGCCTTGACGGACGCCCGGCTGACGATCCGGCGCATTGGCGATGACATGCCGCAGGCGCCGTTCTCGGCGTTCGGCAAATTGTCGCTGCAGGCTCCGATCATCGATCAGGGCGGCATCATCCGCGCGCCGCTCGGTGACATCACGCTCGACGGCAGCCGCCAGGTGAATCTGCTTCCGGGCAGCGTCACCTCGGTGAGCGCGGCCGGACTTGTGCTGCCGTTCGGCGGCACGACGGACGGCTTGACCTACAGATATAATGGCGCAGATGTCACGTTCGGGCCCACCGATCCGGCGCGGTCCGGCGGCACCATCACGATGGCGGGGCTGGTGACTGTGCATCATGGCGCGACGCTCGATCTGTCCGGCGGCGGCGAACTGGCGGGCGCGGGCTTCGTTTCGGGCCGCGGCGGCTCGGTCGACGTGCTGACCACGGCGCTGGCCAACGCCAACCCCGCGAATTCGTTCAGCAAGGCGGGCAACGCGGTCTATGCCGTCGTGCCCGGCTACGCCAGCAACTATGCTCCCGTCGATCCAGGGGCCGGCGCGGCGCCCGGCGTCGGCCGGCAGGTCACCATTCCGGCTGGCGTTCCCGGATTGCCGGCGGGTACCTACACGCTGTTGCCGGCTCGCTATGCGCTGTTGCCTGGCGCGTACCGCGTTGAACTTGGCGATACCATGCGCACGCCGATCTCGGGCGCCGTCAAGCTCGAAAACGGTTCCTACGCGATCAGCGGCACCACGAGCATCGCCAATACGTCGATCCGGAATGCGTTGCCGACGCAGATGCTCATCACATCGGGCGCGACGGTGCGCACATACTCGCAATATGACGAGATGGATTACACCCAGTTTGCCTTGGCGAAGGCCGCGACATTGAGTCAGGCGCGGCCTGCGGTTCCGCTCGACGGCAAGACCTTGAACCTGCGCGTTGATCCGGGCGCGAGTGAAGCGTTCATCTTTGACGGCACGGCGCTATTGCAAGCTGCGGAGGGTGGCCTCGGCGGGACGGCGAGTGTCGATCTCAGGAACGGTAGTGATGGTACGCCACTCGAGATCTTCGGCGCGGCGCCGACGCCTGGATATGACGGCGTATCCATCCGTGCGTCCGCACTCAGCGCGCTGCACGCACCGCGGCTGTTGATCGGCGGCGAGACCCAATTCAAGGTTGAGTCTCCCGCGACGATCGGTTTCAAGGGGCAGGCGAGGACGGTCGTCGTGCGCGACGGCGCGCATCTGAGCGCGTCTGAAATTTTCCTGATCGCGACGCCAGGGTCGATTTTCGACGCGTTTGGCGGTGGTTCGATCACGATCGAAGCCGGCGCACGCCTCGACACGCTGGGCCAGGGGGTGGTGCCCTACGATTCGTCGAATGGATACATTTACAACCCTAGCGGCAACACGATGGTGGCGGTGTCGAACGGTTGGCTCAACTTCCTGCCACCGACCACAGGCGGATCTTCGAAGCCGGGCAGCATCAGTATTGGAACATGTCCGAGCGGAGCCTGTTCGAGCGATGCGCGGCTGCTCGCCGGCGGCACGATCGCGGTGGCCACGGACGGCGCGGTGCAGTTCGGTACAGGCTTCAGGTTCGGTGCGAAGTATCTTTCCATTGCGGTATCGACCATCAGTGTGGGCGACGCGGCGTCAATGGCAGGCGCCACGGTGCCGAACGGCTTCCTCCTGAACCAGGGCGTGCTTGACGGGCTTCTCAAGGGCGACGCAATTCTCGGAGCGCCTGCGCTGGAACGCCTGACGCTGGCGGCGCGGCAATCGATCAACTTCTTTGGCTCGGTCGATCTGAACACGATTGATCCGGCAACGGGCAAATACCTCCTGAACGAGCTCGTGCTGAATACGCCGGCGGTCTACGGCTATGGCGGCGCCAGTGACGTGACAACGATCACGACCGGTACGCTGTATTGGAACGGCGTCATGGGCCTGGACGAACTTGGGCAACCGAACAGCGTTCTCCCAGGCCCCGTGATCCAGAACGGCCCTGGTACCGGCAGCGGCAGCTTCAACGTCAATGCCGATCGCATCGTGTTCGGCTTTGCCGAGACCGATCGGAAGCGCAAGGATGTCACGCTCGATCGTCTCTTGCTCGGATTTGCGACGGCCAATTTCAGCGCGCGCGATCGCATCACGGCGAACGCCAACGGATCGCTGTCGATCTATCAGGCCCAGGGCGATTATGTCGAAGGCAGCGGCTACAGCTACAGCGGCGGCACGCTGAACCTGATCACGCCACTACTCACCGGTGAGGCTGGATCGGTCAACATCATCACGGCAGGCGGCGCGCTGACCTTGCGCGCGGCGCCGGGGACCACCGCTGCGCCGGTCACTGCCGACAATCTCGGCGCCGAACTGTATCTCAAGGCGGCCAGCATCACCCAACTCGACACCACCATCGCACTGCCGAGCGGGCGGCTGACCATGGACGCCGCGGGCGACATCATGCTGGCGTCGCCGTCCCGTATCGACGTCGCCGGCCGCGAAGTGACGTTCTTTGACACCGCCAAGTACAGCTGGGGCGGCGATGTCGTGCTGACCAGCACCGGCGGCAACGTCATCCAGCAGGCCGGCGCGGTGATCGACATCTCCGCCGCCAACAACGATGCCGGCACGCTCTCGGTGCAGGCGCTTGGTGCAGGCGCGGGACATGTCGAGCTCGCCGGCGTGATCAAGGGCGACAGCACCGGAAGCTACGACATCGGCGGCGGCACCATCGTGGCGTATGATAAAGGAAGCATCGATGTTCGCGCCCAGACCCTGGCCGATTTCGCGGGGCTGAACACGCGCCTGACCGAGAGCGGCGTCACCGGCGCCCGCACCTTCGTGCTCAAGCAGGGCGACCTCACCATTGGCGACGAAGTGAAGGCGCGAGCGGTGACGATTTCGGTCGACGGCGGCAGCCTGACCGTGGCCGGCACCATCGATGCCCATGGCGACCAGGCGGGCACCATCCGCCTGTCGGCGCGCGATAATCTCAGGCTTGCATCTGGCTCGATGCTGGACGCGCACGGCACCGTGCTGCGGGTGGACAGCTACGGCCAGCCGATAGAGGCGCCGAACCGCGCCACCATCGAGCTGACCTCGTCGGAAGGGCGGCTGCAGCTCGATCCGAACGCCGTCATCGACGTGCGCTCGGCGGATGGCGTGCCGCGTGGCCAGATCAATCTCAATGCTAGGCGCACCGGCGAGACCTCGGGCGATGTCCAGATCGATGCCGCGGGTCCGCTCGACATCAGAGGGGCGCAGAGCATCGCGGTGAACGCGTTCTGGACCTACAAGCCGACTGGCGACAACGGCACCATCGTCCAGAACAATGGCGGCGTCGCTCCGGTTTTCAAGGACACCGACGGCGTCGAGTATATCGGCCTGGACCAGATCGATGCGCGCAGCCAGGATTTCATGGCGAACGCGCTTCACAACGGCGATCTGCTGGGCCGACTCTCTGGTCTCAGGAGCTACAGCGACGCCTTCCACCTGCGTCCCGGCGTCGAGATCCGGGCCAACGGCAATCTCACGGTTTCGGGCGATCTCGATTTCTCAAGCTATCGCTACGACAGCCTGAACCCGCGCAATGGAAAGACAGCGATCTACGGCTCGGGCGAACCGGGCGCGCTGGTGATCCGGGCCGGCGGCGACCTCAACATCTACGGCAGCATCACAGACGGCTTCGGCAAGCCGGCGGCGTCCGATGACGACAACGGCTGGGTGCTGTTTCCGTTATTGGCTGGTGCCCCAAACACTGATTCTGTTGAGAGCACCATACTTCCCATCGGGGTGACGCTGGCTGCCGGATCGACGTTCTTCGTCGGTGGCGCGCTGAATTTCGCCATCCCGCTGGGCGAGGGAACGACGTTGAAGTCAGATGTCGTGATCCCGACCGCAGTGACGCTGGCGCAATCGTTCACTGTGCCGGCGAGCGGCATCGTGGCGACGGCGACAATCCGTCTACCAGACGGGCAGGTGTTCGCCCGAGGGCAAATGATTCCCGGCGGGACGGAGTTGCCACGTGACACGGTGCTTGCCGCCGGAACGAGGTTGCCGGGTCAGATCTTCATTCAGCAGATGACCTGGCCGGCCGGCGTCTCTCTGAATGTCATCAGTGGGCGCATAGCATTGGCGCAGGACACTCCCGTCCCCGCCGGCTCGATCAATCCCCAGGGATCCCTCGTTACTTTGGTCGACGAGAATGGCGAGATCGTTTCTGGTCTGCCGACGCGCAAGGCCGGTTCGGACGGAAGTCAGGGTAAGGTCTGGGCGACCGCGCCGATGCTGCCGGCGGGCTCGCTGTCGTGGTCGATGCGGCTCGTGGCTGGCGGAGACCTGTCGTCGGCTGACAGCCGCACCTTGAGGCCGGGCAATGTCGGCAACATCAATCTGTCGGACAGACACTATACCGGAACAACACAGCGCGCGCTCGTGATCGACCCGAACAATCCGTATGGCCTTATCCCAGGTGTGGACAACCCCGCTGATTGGTGTTTCCTTGAAGGCGCATGCATCGCGGCGGGACCAGAACAGTACACCGCGAACGGAAATTTGCGCAGCGTGCTGCGCACCGGCACCGGCGATCTCGAATTGCTGGCCGCCGGCAACTACACCCAATACTCGCTCTATGGCGTTTACACCGCCGGGACGCAGACGCCGGTGGCCGCTAATCCGGATGGAACGACACCCTATTATCCTGACCATGGTGGCAACGTGCTGCTGGCGGTTGGCGGAAGCATCACGGGCATGACTGAATCGAACGAGAATCTCGGCCCGTCATACGGCTTCGCGATGACCGGCAATGGCGTCGGCAACTGGCTTTGGCGCCAGGGGGACCAGACCGGCAATCAGTCGACGGCCTGGTGGATCAATTTCGGCACCTATCTCGACGTCCCGGCGTTTGATGGAACGGTTGTTCGAACGGTAAGCGGGTTCACTGGTCTCGGCGCGCTCGGCGGCGGCAATGTCACCGTTCTCGCCGGCGGCGACGTTGGTTCGTCCGGGTTCGGTGCAAGCATGAACCCCGTGCTCGACCTGGCAATCGGCAGCACGGGCCGCGTCACGTCAGTCACGAGGGACGGCAGCATCGTCACCGGCGGAACCATCGATTTCACCGGGGGCGGCGACCTGACTGTCAGGATTGGTGGGGGGTATTATGGGGGCTCGTCCGCGACGCTGACGAATTTGCGCGGCAATATCGACCTGCGCGCCGGATCGATTGGCACCATCGACCTCTCCCTTGGATACGGAGTGCCGATACAAGACGATCCGCGGGCGCCGGATCCACTGACGCCCTATTCTGCCATGAATATCCATAGTGGCAGTGGAGCGAGTATCGTGCTGGGCGACGGCCACGCGGCTCTCGCGACGCTCCGTGACCTCGTGATGCAGGGCGCCAGCGATCCCGGCCTGCTGCCAACCAGAAATCCCAACGCCCAGAGCTTTTTCTCACTATCGACCTCCACCGCGTCGGTCGACCTGTTCTCTGCCGGTGGCAACATCGCTCCGCTGGCCGGTTCGCAACCTGTCCTCCGCGTTGCTGCTGCCAACGGCAATATCTACGGCGACAACACGACATTCTTCGAATTGGCGCCGTCTCCCACGGGGCAACTCGAGCTCTTGGCGCAGGGGTCGATCTTCGCCAACGGCGCTTCCTACACCATGTCTGGCGCGCCGAACGATCCAAACTCGATCCCCAACCCCTTCAAGCCAAGTTCCAACCCAAGTCTGTTCAGCTTCGTCGCCGACACTCCGATCACCCATCTGCATGCTGATGACACGGACCCGATCCGGTTCTATGCGGTGAACGGCGACATTGTCGGCCTCAACACAGGCACTATGTTTCTCGCATCTGAGCCAGGCGCGACGCCCACCTATCAGGCCGCAAAATCGATGCGGATGCTGGCCGGCCGCGACATCGTCAGCACCGGCGGCTTGATCATGAACAATGCCGTGACCGACATCTCCGTGATGTCCGCCGGACGCGACATCATCTACGGCAGCCTCAGTGTTGCGGGACCCGGCCTGCTGGAGGTCACCGCGGGCCGCAATATCTACCAGGGCGACAAGGGCGTGCTGCACAGCGTGGGCGCGGTCGTCGACGTCAACCCGCAGAATCGCAGCGGCGGCGCCAGCATCGTGATGACGGCGGGCGCGGCGCAGGCGGGGCCGAACTATACCGGGTTTGCCGAACTCTACCTCGATCCGGCCAATGCCGCCGATCCGTCAAGGCCGCTGGGCGAGCAATCCGGTAAGGTGATCCAGACCGCCGATTCGATCGCTTCGCTCGCGGATCTAGCCACCTGGCTGAAGACCAAGGCCGGCTACACTGGCGACGCGGCCGGCGCGCTGGCCTTCTTCAACAACCTGCCGGCCGACAAGCGCTCGACCTATCCATCCGACCCGCTGCTGTTCGCATGGCTGAAGTCGACGCAAAATTACGCCGGCGATCTCGGCAATGCCGCCGCGTTCTTCCTCGGCCTGAAGACCGAGCAGCAACAGCAATTCACCTACAACGCCATGCTCTACCTGTGGCTGCAGGATCGCTACGGCCCCGACCAGAAGCCCTTTGTCCAGGACGGCAAGACCTACGTCTTCACCGGCAACCAGGACGATGCGCTGGCCTTCTTCAAGTCGCTGCCGGTGGCGCAGCAGGGAATTCTGGTGCGCCAAGTGTATTACAACGAGCTCAGGGTCAGCGGCCGCGAATACAACGATGCCAACGGCCCGCGGCCAGGCAGCTACCTCCGCGGCCGTGAGGCGATCGCCGCGCTGTTCCCGGACAAGGCCGCCGACGGCAGCCCGATCAGCTACGCCGGCGATATCACGATGTTCAGCGCGCTGATCCCCTCTGGGAGTGACGGCGTCCCACCGACCCTCAGGGATGGCGGTGTCCGTACGGACTTCGGCGGCGACATCCAGACCCTGACACCGGGCGGACAGACGCTGGTCGGCGTCGAGGGCGTCGTGCCCGGCGCCGATGCCGGATTGATCACGCGGGGCGGCGGCGACATCCAGGTGTATTCGAAGGGCAGCGTGCTGCTCGGCCTGTCGCGCATCATGACCACGTTCGGCGGCGACATCGTGATCTGGTCGGCGGAAGGCGACATCAACGCCGGCCGCGGATCGAAGACGACCATACTCTTCACGCCGCCGCGGCGCGAGTATGACCTGTGGGGCAATGTGAGCCTGTCGCCGGCCACTCCATCGGCCGGTGCCGGCATCGCGACCCTCAATCCGATTGCGGAAGTCCCGCCTGGTAACATCGACCTGATCGCGCCGCTCGGCTCCATCGATGTCGGCGAAGCCGGCATCCGTGTCTCCGGCAACGTCAATCTGGCCGCCTTGCAGGTCATCAACGCCACCAACATCCAGGCCGCGGGCACCATCACCGGCGTTCCCACGGTGCAGGCGCCGCCGGTGTCCCTGGTGACGACGAGCAACAATATCGCGGCGGCTACCCAGCAAACCGGCTTGCCGCAGAATAAGCGCTCCGATCAGCCGTCGATCATTATCGTTGAATTCATGGGGTTTGGTGGCGGCGATGGGACGCCTGCGCAAGAACCGAATGACGGCCAGCGCAAGAAGCAGGATGATCGGCAGGGCTATAACGACAACAGCGCGGTTCAGGTCCTGGGAGCCGGTTCGCCCACCGAGGCGCAATGGCGAAGGCTCGCCACTGAGGGCAAGCTGTGATGGTCTTCAGAGGAGCCCCTTTGCCAAGGCATCAATTTACGCCCTGGTCAGAAGCCGACCGAGCATTTTCGCGGCGCTGGATCGCGCACGAACGGCGGTTTTCGGCGACTATCAAGACGCCACGTCGCGAGTTACGCCGCTCTCCGGTAAGAAAACAGGGCTTCTGCGATAGTGGGTATCGCGATGTAGCGCTCCCCCGCTACCAGAAAACCCCATCAAATGAATGGCTTACGTAAATCGCGCGGCGCGTTGCAGTTGGTGCGCCGGCTTCGTAGCAAATCGGTAGCGTCAAGGCTGTCGCGGAGGATCGTCGAGTCCTTGAACTCGGGCGCATTCGAATCCTTCGTTGTTGCCGTTTGAAATCCGTCGAGGGCGCCCGTTGAAAGGGAAATGCTCTCGGTGCCAAACCTCCAAAACCAATCGGAATTGCGCCACCAGCCTAGGCCTCAAAGATCCAGCGATTCGTTGGGCAGGTTGGGACCGGGACGGGTCTTGGCAGTTGGGCCACGCAAGCCTGCGCCGACCCGCACTTGGATCGTTTGCTGCGGCCACGAAATACTTAAGGGGTTCGCGGACGCTTCGCAGTTTTCTGCGTTATGGCGATTATCCAGTGGCTCGAGGGAGGCTGCCCCTAGCCGCGATCTCCGCCGACATCTGCTCGATGGTCTTGCGCTGTTCCATGGCAGCTCGCCGGATCAGTGCAAAGGCGGCGGGCTCGGCGACGGAGTGGGTATGCATCACCTGAAGGACGGCAGCCAATACGAGGCGACGCGAGCGCAGGCGCTCTTCGAGCTTTAGGACCTGTTGCTTCAACTCGTTGGTACGCTCGGTCCGCTCGAACGCCATTACCAGCGCGGCGTAAATGCCCGCGGAGCGCAGCGGCTTGACCAGAAACGATGCCGGATCGAGTTCCAGCACCAGCTTCAGCCGGCTTGGAGTCTCCGTGCCGAGTAGGGCAATGACGGGACATTGTCCAAGTAGCGCCCGCCGCGTCGGCGAGGCGAGCGGCAGGAATTCATCGTCGATCAGCATCACATCCGCCTGACCCGCAAGAGCGCTTCCTTGCTCCCATGTGAGTACGTCGAGTCCCAGACGTTCGAACTGGCGCCTGACGATCGACAGGTCACGCTCGTCCTTAATGGCGACGAGGGCCTTGCGGCCGCGGAGGGAAAATGAAGACGGTTTGCTCATTTCACAACCCGCAAGTGGAGCGCACTCGACGACGATCCGTCCCTTGACTTTTCGCGTACAGGGCCGACGGCGATGTCGAACTGCGTCAGGTAGGGATCCGGCTTAACGGGCGCGTCGGACTCCCAGAAGATGTCAAACTGGCCTTGCGCATTGGAGACGGCGAGGCGTGGCGTAAGGACGCAATGGTTATTGCCACCATCGATCCAGACAGGTCCCTGCGGCGAATTGTAGCGATAGCCGGCCGCTGCGCGCCGTACCTCGCCAATGTTCGATGTCCCGGCCCGACGCAGCGCGCGTGCCAGCAGATAAACCGCGACATAGGCGGATTGTCCGTCGACGGAGGGGCTGCTCGCTTCACCGTAACGCGCCTTCCAGCGCTGCACGAAGGCAAGGTTCTCCGGCAGGCGGATGCTTTCGAAATAGGCTGACGACGTGATGCATCCGGCGGATGCGGGTCCGACGATCTTGAGCTCCGGCTCGCAGAGGCTGCAACTCAGCATCGGAATGTCGAGGCCGGCAGCTGTGGTGGCGGCATGAAAGGCGCGGATGAAATCGTAGCTCGAGCTGCCGACGAGCGTATTGAAGACGACCGGCGGCTTGCGGCGGACGATCTCATCGACGATGTGGCCGACTGCGCTTTCGCCCAGCTCGAGCAGCCGTTCGGCAAGAATGCTTCCTTGCGCCGCCTTCACCAGCTCGCGGGTGACGCGATTGGTCTCCCATGTCCAGACATAGTTGGATCCGACGCAGAAGATGTGCCGTGACACGTTGTCGAGCACGTACCGCACCAGCGGCAGGACATTATGGTTCGGCGACGCGCCGACGTACATGACGTTGTCGGAACATTCGAACCCTTCGTAACGGGCGGGATACCAGAGCAGGCGATCGGTGCGCTCGACGATCGGTAGCACCTGCTTGCGTGAGGCCGAGGTGTAGCAACCGATGATATGCTCGACCCCGGCGTTGCGGATAAGGTCGTCGCAAACCGTGTGGTATTCCGAAATGACTCCGCGGGGATCGCCGACGTGCGCAGTGAGCGAGAAATCGAAGTCAGGGTGATCGTTGATCTCGTCTACCGCCATCAGGGCGCTCTTGAGTATCTCGCGCCCCATGGCCTGATAGGGCCCGGACTGCGAACATAGGATCCCGACTGGAACCGACGGCTTTGTCATTGATAGCTTTCGACGGAGCGGAGCTTTGAGGAAATCATCATCGCCGATGCCAGTGCAAGAGGTCTTGCCGATTTGCTGCGCATGGCGATTGCGAAATTTGTGCAACCTCCCTCGTTGACAACGCGCTGGACACGAACCTAGAATTTTCTGCTACCGGGCTTACTGTCGAACCTTATCTGTTTCGGTCAGGCCGATGACGTCCTGATCCCTGCAGCGACTGCTTCGTTCGATCTTGAGCCCATGCGATAGACCATAGCAGCGGCATTAGAGCCATTCGTCACCTCATTCCGGAGGGGCGGGTGGCTTTTTTCTTTTGCCGCACAAGAAGCTGGCGAAACATGTGTGTCGTCAGGCCGATGCTGCGTGCGACGATCGGCCGTGAGCGACGAGTGAGGAACAAAAGGCGATGCCGACGACAGATATTTGCTATCTCGGATTGGTCGAGGTTGGGCAGCAGATACAGGCGAAGAAGCTGTCGCCCGTCGAAGTGACGAAGGCGATGCTTCAGCGGATTGATCGGCTCGATCCCAAGCTTAAAAGCTACGCCTATGTCATGGCCGATTCCGCGCTTGCGGAAGCGGCCGTCGCAGAAAAGGAAATCGCCTCCGGCAAGATCAAGGGGCCGCTGCACGGCGTGCCGATCGCAGTCAAGGATCTCTGCTGGGCCAAGGGCGCGCCAGCCGCGCACGGCATGACCATCCACCACGACTTCCGTCCGAGCGAGGACGCCACGGTGGTCGCGCGCCTGAAGGATGCGGGCGCGATCATCCTCGGCAAGCTGCAGCAGACCGAGGGCGCCTACGCCGATCATCATCCGAAGATCGACCCGCCGAAAAACCCGTGGAATGCAGATTTGTGGTCGGGAGCGTCGTCGAGCGGCTCGGGTTCCGCCACCGCGGCCGGCCTCTGCTTTGGATCACTCGGTACCGACACCGGCGGCTCGATCCGCTTTCCGTCCGCAGCCAACGGTATCACCGGGCTGAAGCCGACCTGGGGGCGGGTCAGTCGCTACGGCGCGTTCGAACTCGCCGCGACGCTGGATCATATCGGGCCGATGACGCGCAGCGCGGTCGATTGCGGCGCCATGCTCGGTGCGATCGCGGGCGAGGACGCCAAGGACACCACCGCCGTGCCGCTCGCTGTGCCGGACTATCTTGCAGGCCTGTCCGGCAGTCTGCGGGGCGTTGTGATTGGCGTCGATCGGCGCTGGACCAGCGAAGGCACGGATGAGGCCGCAAGCAAGGTCCTCAGCGAAGGTTTGCGCACCGCGGTGGACCTTGGCGCCAAGGTCAGTGAGATCACCTTTCCGGATACCAAGGCGATTGTCGACGACTGGTTTCCGCTTTGCGGCATCGAGGCGGCGGTCGCGCATGAGGCGACCTATCCTTCGCGCAAGGACGAATATGGCCCGGCGCTTGCGGGACTGCTCGATCTCGGTCTGCAGCAATCCGGCACCGACTATCAGAAGATCGTGCTGCGGCGCGAAGCGTTTCGCGGTGCAGTGCGGCGGCTGTTCGAAACCGTCGATCTCATCGCCATACCGGCCCAGGCTTTTGCTGCACCGACGCTCGCCAAGATGGCGACGCTCGGCGAAGATGCTTCCCTGATCGCCGGACTGCTGCGCTTCACTTGCCCGTTCGACATGACTGGAAGCCCGACCATTACCCTTCCCGGCGGCTTCGCCCCGAACGGCGGTCCGGTCGCATTCCAGTTTGTCGGCCGCCACTTCGACGAAGCCGGGCTTGTCCACGCCGGCGACGCGTTCCAGCGCGTCACCGACTGGCACAAGCGTCATCCCGCTCTCTGATCCAAGGAGCCATTCGCATGACAGCGGAAGATTGGTTGCAGAGTTCCATCATGTCGAAGCGCGCCGTCGCCAAGGGCGTGGCCGGCACGAAGCGCAGTCTGACCATCGAACAGCAGGGGGGCTTTCACTACGTCTACGGCCCCTATGCCAAGCCGACATTATCGATCGACCCGGGCGAGGTCGTTGTCGTCGAGACCGAGGACGCTTTCGGCGGCGTACTCAAAAGCGAGAGCGACAGTCCCACGGCTAAACTGAACTTTCCGTACCTAAACCCGCAATGCGGACCGATTGCGGTCAAGGGCGCCAAGAAGGGCGATTGCCTCGCCGTCTATATTCATGACGTCGAGACGCGCGGCGAGCAGCCGGCCGGAACGACCTGCATCATCCCCGAATTCGGCGGGCTCGTCGGGACAGCCTCGACAGCGATGCTCAATCCGCCGCTGCCGGAGCGCGTCCGCAAGCTGCATGTCGACAGGAATGGCGTGCGCTGGAACGACAAGATCACGCTGCCCTACGAGCCGTTCATCGGCACGATCGGCGTGTCGCCCGAGATCGAGGCGATCTCTTCCCTGCAGCCGGACTATCATGGCGGCAACATGGACCTGCCCGATGTCGCACCCGGAGCGATTCTCTATTTCCCGGTGCATGCCGAGGGCGCGCTTCTCTACGTCGGCGACTGCCATGCGACACAGGGAGACGGCGAGCTCTCCGGTGTTGCGCTCGAGCAGCGCGCGACGGTCACGCTCCAGATCGATCTGATCAAGAACTGGAGCTTTGCCTGGCCGCGTCTGGAGACGCGCGATTTCATCATGACCATCGGGAGCGCACGCCCGCTCGAGGATGCGGCCCGCATCGCCTATCGCGAGCTCACGCGATGGATGAGTGCTGACTACGGCTTCGACGAGATCGACGCGTACATGCTGCTCAGCCAGGCAGGGCGCATGCGGCTCGGAAACATGGTCGACCCGAAATACACGATGGGTGCATCGATCCTGAAAAATTATCTCAAGGCGTGAACGTCGGCCGCTTTTCAACAAGGGGACATTTCCATGAAATCAGGACATCTGCTCAGGACTGCTGTTTTTGGCGTCGCGCTGGGGACGGCGGCGTTCGGAGTTGCTCGGGCAGCCGAGCCGCCGTTGAAAGTCGGTCTGCTCGAAGACGTGTCCGGCGATCTTGCGTTCATGGGCATGCCGAAATTGCACGGCTCGCAGCTTGCGGTCGAGGAGATCAACAAGAGCGGTGGCATCCTCGGGCGGCAGATCGAACTCATCCATCTCGACCCGCAGGGCGACAATGCCCGCTATCAGGAGTTTGCGCGACGTCTGCTCAGCCGCGACAAGGTCGACGTGCTCATCGGAGGTATCACGTCTGCTTCGCGCGAGGCCGTTCGGCCGATCATCGATCGGACGACCACGCCGTATTTCTACACCAACCAGTATGAAGGCGGCGTCTGCGACGCGAGCATGATCAGCATGGGGGCGGTGCCCGAGCAGCAGTTCTCGACGTTGATTCCCTGGATGGTCGAGAAGTTCGGCAAGAAGGTCTACGTCATCGCCGCCGACTACAATTTCGGACAGATTTCGGCGGAGTGGAACCGCAAGATCATGAAGGATCTCGGCGGCGAAGTCGTCGGAGAGGAATTCATCCCGCTCGGCGTCTCACAGTTCGCGCAGACGATCCAGAACATCCAGAAGGCGAAGCCGGATTGGCTCCTGACGATCAATGTAGGCGCTGCCCAGGACTCGTTCTTTGAGCAGGCCGCCGCGGCGAAGCTCAACCTGCCGATGGGCTCGTCGATCAAGGTTATGCTTGGTTTCGAGCATAAACGATTCAAGCCGCCGGCGCTCAACAACATGCATGCGACCGCAAACTGGTTCGAGGAGATCGATACGCCCGAAGCCAACGACTTCAAGAAGCGCTGGCATGCAAAGTTCCCGGATGAACTCTACATCAACGACATGGGCTACAACGCCTATAACGCGCTCTACATGTACAAGACGCTGGTCGAGAAGGCGAAATCGACCAAGCTCGAGGACATGCGCAAGGTGATCGCGACAGGCGATGCCTGCATCGACGCGCCCGAGGGCAAGGTCTGCATCGATCCGAAGAGCCAGCACACGTCACACCGTATGCGCCTGATCTCCGTCGGTCCCCAGCATGAAGTGACCGTCGAAAAGGATTACGGCACGATCAAGCCATATTGGCTTGGGGACATCGGTTGCGATCTCACCAAGAAGAACGACAAGGATCAGTACACGCCGAGTCATTTGCCCAACAAGTCGTGAAGCCGCCGGTTGTGTCATGACTTTGGACTGCATGGGCGCCGCATGGCTGCGGCGTCCATGATGAAGGAGCAGGAGACCGACGATGTCGGCTGAACTATTCTCGGTATTCTATCAGTTTGCCGACGTCTTCGCGTTTCTGATCCTCTCGGCGGCAGGGCTTGCCATCGTGTTCGGCATGATGGGCGTCATCAACATGGCGCATGGCGAGTTCATCATGTGCGGCGCCTATGTGACGGTCGGACTTGTGAAGCTCGGCGTGCCGCTTGCCCTTGCCCAGGGGCTTGCCGCGGTGACGGCAGGATTGATCGGCGTTGCCGTCGAATACCTCATTGTTCGGCGGCTATATAAAAGGCCGCTGGATTCTCTGCTCGCCACCTGGGGACTCAGCCTGATCGTCACGCAGTCGATGCTCCTCATCGTGGGATCGTCGATAACGGGGATTGGCACGCCGGAGGGCAGCTTTGCGATCGGCGGCTACACGTTCTCGACCTATCGCCTCGTGCTGTTCGCCTGCGCGGTCGCGGTGCTGATCGGCCTCTACATCACCTTCATGAAGACACGGTTCGGCGTGATTGCGCGGGCGACGATGCAAAATGCTGCGATGGCAAAGGCGCTGGGGGCGCGCACCGGGCGAATCTATGCCATCAGTTTCGGCATCGGCGCCGGGCTCGCAGGCCTTTGCGGCGCGCTCTATGCACCGACGATGACGCTGATTCGATGGGCGCAACGTTTGTGGTGGAAAGTTTCGTCACCGTCGTGGTCGGCGGCGCCAATGTCCTGCTCGGCACCGCGCCGGCCGCCGTAGTTTTGGCAATGATTCGAATGGCCCTGAATGCGAGCTATGGGCAGATCATCGGCCAGATCGGCATGTTGTTTGCAGTGATCCTGATCATCCGTGTCTTGCCCGAAGGCCTTTCCAGCGTGCTGGTTCGTCGCGGGCGCTGAGCGAGAATGTGATGTTCAAACTGCTTGATGGTCCGCAGACCCTGGGACGTGGACGGACGTTCTGGTCCTGCTTTCTCGCCGTGCTGGCCGCCGCGTTGATCTATCCGGTCTTTGCGGACTCCTACGATGTCGGCAACTTCTCTTACTTCCTGATCTGGGTCTTCATGGCGCTCGGCCTCTGCCTGATGTGGGGCTATGGCGGCATGCTGTCGTTCGGCCAGACGTTCTTCTTCGGCATCTCCGGTTATGCCTACGGTGTGCTCGCCATCAATATGGGCGGAGGTACGGCGACGATCGCCGCGCTCGTGCTGTCGGTGATCATCGCGATGATCGCGGCTGGAATCCTCGGCTACTTCATGATCTGGGGCGGCATCAGCGGCATCTTCTTCGGCATCGTGACGCTGTCGGCGACGCTGGTGCTGGCGTTCTTTCTTGGACAGACGGCAGGGCCGGAATGGCACATTGGCACTGCGCGGTTGAACGGCTTCAACGGTATGAAAGGCATGGACCCGCTCACCATCGGTGATTTCTATATCGAGGGGTCCGCGCTCTACTATGTCATGGTGGCGCTCATCGTGATCGTCTACATCGCGCTGCGGATGCTGGTGAACTCGCGCATCGGCAACGTGATCGTTGCGACGCGCGAGAACCCGCAGCGCGCCGAGATGCTCGGCTACGACGTCCGCAAGTATCAGTTGCTCACATTCGTCATCGGAAGCGGGCTCGCCGGTCTCAGCGGCGCCCTTTACACGTCATGGGGGCAGTTCATCACTCCGTCGAGCATCGGCTTGCCGGCTGCGGCGATGCCGATCGTGTGGGTCGCATTCTCGGGGCGGAGCGATCTGACGGCGACGCTGGTCGGCTCGTTCCTGCTGCTGTTCGGCTTCCAGACCATCACTGTCTATAGCCAGCAGGCCGCGCTCGTGCTGATGGGCACCCTTCTGCTCGCCACGGTGATGTTGGCGCCTCAGGGGTTCGTGCTCGGTGTCGGCAAGCTTGTGGTTGATCGATGGACCAGGCGTCGGCGGGGCGACGCGAATTCCGCTGTGGCGGAAACCGGCCGCCTGCAATCGGACGAGGCCTGAGATGACGCTTGTCGATGTCAAGGGCGTGACGAAGCGCTTCGGTGGTTTGACGGCCGTCTCCGATGTCGATCTGACTGTCAATGCCGGGGAGGTTCACTGCCTGATCGGTCCAAATGGGGCCGGGAAGAGCACGCTGTTCAAGCTGATCGTCGGGCTCTATCCGCCGACCAAGGGCAGCATCTTCTTCGATAGCATCGACATCACCGAAGAGCGTCCGTTTGCGCGGGTGCAGCGCGGCATGAGCATCAAGATGCAGGCGCCGAGCGTGTTCAAGGAGCTGCCGGTCCGGCAGAATATCCAGATCGCACTGCAGGCGCGTTTCTCCGGCGCGGAACGCGACGTCGAGGAGGAGCGGCTGCTCACGCTGCTCGATCTGGCGTCAGAGAGCGGCAAACTGGCGGGGGCGCTTTCGCACGGCCAGCAGCAATGGCTCGAGATCGGCATGGCGCTGGCGCTGCAGCCGCAGCTATTATTGCTGGACGAGCCGACGGCCGGCATGTCGCCGGAGGAAACGTTCAAGACCGGCGAACTCATCAAGTCGTTCAATGCCGAGGGCATGACGGTGCTCGTCGTGGAGCACGACATGGCGTTCGTCCGCCAGATCGCACAGCGCGTGACCGTGCTGCATCTTGGCAAGATCTTTGCGCGAGGTAGTCTGGAGACCATCATTCAGGACGAGAAGGTCGCTGAAATCTACCTGGGTAAGACGCATGCCCACTGATCGGATTCTGGACGTTTCGGAACTCTGGGCGGGCTACGGCGCCACGCCGATCCTGCAGGGCGTGAGCATGTCGGTGTCCCGCGGCGAGATCGTCGGCGTGATCGGTCGGAACGGCGTCGGCAAGTCGACGCTGATGCGATGCCTGATCGGCCTTCTGGAGACGTGGCGCGGCACCATCACCTTCATGGAGAAGGATGTCACCCAGTTGCAGGCTGACGCCCGGGCGCGCGCCGGCTTCGGCTACATCCCGCAGGGGCGAGATGTGTTTCCGCAGATGAGCGTCGAGGAAAACCTGCAGGTCGGCGAACTGATCGGCGGACCCGAGGGCAGGAAGCTGCCGGAGCTCGTCTACGAGTATTTTCCGCGGCTGAAGGAGCGGCGGCGTCAGGTTGCCGGCACCATGTCGGGCGGCGAGCAACAGCAGCTCGCGATCGGCCGGGCGCTGATCGGCAACCCGGCCCTGATGATCCTCGACGAGCCATCCGAGGGCATTCAGCCGTCGATCGTCCAGCACATCTGCGATGCGCTGAAATCGTTCCGGGCAGAACTCGGCACGACGATCGTTTTCGTCGAGCAGAATCTGGATACGATCCTGGAGATCGCCGAGCGCTGCTACATCATGGAAAAAGGCAAGATCACGCGATCACTGGCCGGCGAGGAGGTCAACGCCGACAGCGTCCGCGCGCAACTGTTGTTGTGAGGCTGATCCGCCGTTTTTTGAGAACGCGTCTTGTTCATCAGCGTGCCATTTGAAGTCGAGAATGATCAGGGAGGGAGACGAACATGGATTTAGGCCTTAAAGGAGCCAACGTTCTCGTCACGGGCAGCACCAAGGGGATCGGCAGGGCGATCGCCGAGACTTTCGCTACTGAGGGCGCCAATGTCGGAATTTGCGCGCGTAACCAGGCGAACGTCGACAGCACCGTCGCCGCCCTCAGGGAAAAGGGCGTTGCGGCGTTTGGCAGTTCGGTCGATGTGTCTGATGGTGCAGCGCTCAAGGCGTGGGTGAGCGACATGGCATCGAACCTCGGCGGCGTCGATGTCGTCGTCGCTAATGTCAGCGCGCTCTCGATAGGGCAGGACGAGGAGAGCTGGGGGAAGGAATTCTCCACCGACATGATGGGAACGGTCCGCCTGGTAAATGCCGCGATGCCCTATCTGGAAAAGAGCAGCGCGCCTGCGATCGTGACCATCTCCAGCGTCTCGGGACGCGAGGTCGACTTCGCGAGCGGCCCCTACGGCACCTTCAAGGCGGCGATCATCCACTACACGCAGGGCCTGGCCTATCAGCTCGCCGCGAAGGGCATACGCGCTAATTCCGTGTCTCCGGGCAACACTTACTTCGAAGGCGGGGTCTGGAACATGATCAAGGACAACAATCCCGAGCTCTACAAGACCGCGCTCGCGCTCAATCCAACGGGACGGATGGGCACGCCGCAGGAGATGGCGAACGCCGTCGTGTTTCTTGCGAGCCGGGCTGCCAGCTTCATCACGGGAACGAACCTGGTCGTGGACGGTGCCTTGACACGCGGCGTTCAGTTCTAGGCTCCATCGGACTGCCCAAAGCGCTCGCGACCGCTGGCGAGCTCAGCGCAGACACCGAGAGACGGTGAGGCGCCTCACCTTCATCGCTGTGAGAAAGTGAACTCAGACAAGAGAGGGTGTCAGCATGACTGCGGACCAACTGTACTACAAATCGATCACCGAACTCTCGGACCTCTACCGTCGGGGAGAGGTTCTGCCTTCAGAAGTAACCGAAGCGATGTTGAGCCGCATCGAGAAGCTCGACCGACGCTTTCATGGCTATGCCCATCTCCTGGCGGAGCGGGCGATGGAGCAGGCCAGGAAGTACGACAGCGAGATTGCGAGAGGAATTTCGCGAGGACCGCTTCATGGCGTTCCAATCGGACTTAAGGATCTGTGCTACACGACGTTTGCACCAACCGCGGGCGGTACGAAAATTCACGCAGAGTTCGTGCCGTCCTTCAGTGCGACGGTGGTGGATCGGCTTGAGCGAGGCGGCGCCGTGACGCTCGGAAAGCTCAAGATGACGGAAGGCGCGTATACGAGCCATCACCCGGACGATCAGGCGCCGCTCAACCCATGGAACGTCGACTATTGGGTTGGATCCTCCTCGACCGGGTCTGGCGTCGCGACCGCTGCCGGTCTTTGCTATGGGGCGATCGGCAGTGATACCGGTGGCTCCATCCGCTTTCCATCTGCGACATGCGGACTGACGGGAATCAAACCGACCTGGGGCCGAGTCAGCCGGCACGGCGTCTTCCCGTTGGCCGACTCCCTCGATCATGTCGGGCCAATGTGCCGGAGCGCTGCCGATGCGGCGGCGATGCTGGGCGTCATCGCCGGCGCCGATCCGAACGATCCGACGACGTTGCAGGCGCCCGTACCGAATTATTTGACCGGGCTCGGTGACGGCATCAGAGGGCTGAGGATCGGCGTGGATCGAAAATACACCAGAGAGGGCATAGATTCGCAGGTCGTGGCCGCTCTGCTGAATGCTGAACGGGCTTTGAGGGACCTCGGTGCAGAGATCCGCGAAGTGCATTTCCCCTCATATGAGAAGCTGGTCAGCCTGTGGATCCCAATGTGCTCGGTGGAGACCGCCGAAGCTCACTTGGATACGTATCCCTCACGAAAGTCGGAATATGGTCCGGACCTCGCACAATTGATCGAGCAGGGCAGGTCCGTCAGCGGGGTGGAGGTGGCGGCCATTCATCACGAACGGCTGAGGTTCTCCGGCAGCCTGGCTGCGCTGTTCGAGGATGTTGACCTTCTGCTCATTCCGACGATGCCGGTCCCCATTCCGACGCTGGGGAAGATGAGCGAGTATGGGGCGGATCCGAATGTGCTGCTGAGCATATTGCGGTTCACCGCCGTGTTCGATTTCAGTGGAAGTCCGACGATCACCATGCCTGTGGGGATGGCGTCTGACGGGATGCCGCTTAGCATGCAACTCGTCGGATCACATCTGTCCGAGAATGTGATCGTCCGCGCCGCACACGCGTATCAGTCGATCACGGACTGGCATACCAAGCGACCGCCTATCGAATAGCTGCAGTGGATCCCTACCAATCAGGGCGGCAGCTTCTGGAAAAATGACGGCACGTGCCGGCGTCTCTTGGGTTGTAACAGTCACCGTGCGAGCTCGAGCGCCGGGGCGTCCGCTCATTTCCGAGTTGGGTCAAAATGCGACCTCGCGGCAACGACGCGAGAAGTCTCAGCACAAGCAGCAACTGCCATTTGAGGGGCAGCCGCGTCGTTGACCCGTCCTGCCTTGGGCTTGGTGGCCAGCACTGTGTTATACGGGTTGCCAAACACAAATACTTTCGACGTGCGCCAAATGATCCGTTCCAATTCCACGAATGTGCGCATCTTGAGCCGATACTTCCACAACAGCAGATGTTGAACGAAATTCCAGGTGATGCACCAGGCCCAGAATGGCAAGCGTCGATAACGAATCGGGTTGAAGCCGAGTTGGCGCATCTTGTAGACGAGAAGATTGGCGCCGACAAAATTGTAGCGCCAGTTTTCGAAGAAGGCGGTGACGCTCAGATAATCCTCCTCACGGCGACAATGATCAAGCGACCCCGGTGTGCGGATCAGCAGCCGACCTCCGGGCTTGAGCATTCGCCAACATCGCGCAAGCCAAGCGTCCAAGTCTTTGGTGTAGCCTATCGACTCGAGCGCATAGATGGCATCAAAACGTTCATTCGGGAGATCGAGGCTGTCGAAGTCCGTGACGATCACCTGTCCACGCCCTCCAAGGTTCGCAAATTTCCGCCGGCAGATGTCCGCTTGCACTGATGAATTGGTCACACACACAACCTCGATGTTGCGCCGCCGCGCAAGGTATTCAGCCGCCGCGCCGGATCCGCACCCCAGGTCCAACAACCGCATCCCGTCCTTCAGCTTGAGAAGGACGAATTCGGCTTCGTAAGGGCGCGAAAATGCCGCTCTGGGAAACACACACGTGCTGTAGTTCGCTTGCTCGTCGCGATAGGCGCCGAACACGTCATCATATGTACGTTTCTCGTCATCGTGCTTGAGAAAGTCGTTCGCTTTCGGCGTCCACTCGATCAGTTGGCGCTGCTCGAACTGATTCAGCTCGTGGCCGATCTTGCTCGCGTCCTTCGGTTGAGTCACCAAGAGAAAAAGTACGTAATGAAGAATGTTGTATGCGACGACTAACGCAATGAAGATCGCTGCCGCCAACTGAAATACTAGGACGATGTCCAAGATCGCTCCCTGACCGCGATGGGCATCCTCACGTCGATGAGGAGCCGCGTTAAAAACAGCACCATGCGTTGCAAATGTACGATTTTATGCTCCTCTTGGGGAGCCCGATGGAGAAGGGATAGTGCCGCCTGGGATCAGCGCTTGCGAGAGGGATGGCGGCGAGGCTCGCTATGGCCGGTTGGGCAGAGCCGTTAGCATGGTCGAGCAGCCGGCGTGTCAGGCAACGTCAATCTGGCCGCGCTACATGTCGTCAGTGCAGCTCAGAGTGTTCCGACGCCCGCCGGCACCTTCCGACGTCTCGGCCTCGATAGGCAACGTCGCCGACGGTCCATGGCGCGCTTGTCAGGTGTCGGCAGCGACCTTCAAGGCCTCGGTGCGTATCTCTTCCACGAGCCGCTCCTTCAGCCTGATGAATTCGGGCGTGGTCTTGATCTTGTTGGAACGCGGATGGGGCAGGTCGACCGCAATCGCGGCCTTGATGCGGCCGGGGCGCGCGCTCATTACGATGACTCGACTGCCGAGAAAGATCGCCTCTTCGATATCGTGGGTGACAAACAGCACGGTCTTCTGGTCGCGTTCCCAAATCCCAAGCAGCATCTCCTGCATCAGCGCGCGGGTCTGGTTGTCCAGCGCGCCGAATGGCTCATCCAGCAATAGGATCTTCGGATCGTTGGCAAGGGCACGTGCGATCGCTGTGCGCTGTTGCATGCCACCGGAGAGCTGCTTCGGCCAATGATTTTCAAAGCCCGACAGTCCGACTCGGTGGATGAATCCGTCCGCGATCTTGTGGCGCTCCGCTTGGGAAATTCCGCGCTCGCGCAGGCCGAACGCGATGTTCTCCCGCACCGTCAGCCAGGGAAACAGCGTGTAGGACTGAAACACCATGCCGCGATCCGCGCCAGGTCCGGTGACCTCGCGCCCGTCGAGCACGATGCGCCCGCTGGTCGGCCGGTCGAGCCCGGCGATGATACGGAGCAGGGTAGACTTTCCGCAGCCCGAGGGGCCAAGGATGGTGACAAAATCATTGTCGCCCACGCTGAGATCGGTCGGTTCGAGGGCCCGTGTTGGCGCATGGCCCGGCCGCGCGGGAAAAGTGCGGGAAACCTGATCGATCGTCAGCGCTGTCATGCCAGTTTCCAGGGAAACAGCCATGCGTTGAAGGCCTTGAACAGGAAATCGGAGATCAGGCCGATGAGCCCGATAACGATGATGCCGAAGATGATCTGGCCCGTGTTGAGCAAAGCCTGGCTGTCAGTAATCATGTGGCCGATCCCCGACGACGAGCCGATGAGTTCGGCGACGATGACATAGGTCCACGCCCAGCCCAGAACCAGCCGAAGAATTTCCGCGATCTCGGGAGCGGAGGAGGGTAGCAGCACGCGGCGGATGATGCCGCCGTCGCCGGCTCCCAGCGTATATGCCGCTTCGACCAGATCGCGTCTCGTGCTGCCCACTGTCACAGCGATCATCAGGATGATCTGGAACACCGAGCCGATGAAAATCACCATGAGCTTCTGCAGTTCGCCGATGCCGGCCCACAAGATCAGAAGCGGGATGAAAGCGGAGGCGGGCAGATAGCGCGCGAACGAAACGAAAGGCTCGAGAAAGGCTTCGATCGGCTTGTAGGCGCCCATGAGAACGCCAAGCGGCACGGCAACGAGGGCCGCCAGCACGAAGCCGCCGACGACACGCCAGATTGTCATGCCGATATCGAACGCGAATCCATGCCTGGTGAGCAGCTCGAAGCCTTCCTGCACCATGGTCAGTGGGTTGGCGAGAAATGTCTTCGAAACATAGCCGCCGAAGGTCGCCCAGGCCCATACGGCAACGAACAGCACGAAGAACGCAAGGCCATAGGCCATGCGTTGCCTCGAAGTTACGGGACTTAAGGGGCGCATCACGGCATTGCTTCCAGGCAGCGCGGCAACCCGCACCGGTCCCTGCTTCACAACCTGGGAAGCGGAACCGGCGCGGCGTGCAGCGGTGTTACTTGATGAAACTTGCGTCAAAGAGATCGTCGATCTTCGGAGCAGACTTGATGATGCCGACCTCGAGCAGCAGGTCCGCCGCTTCCTTGTTGAAGGTCAGGAATTCGCCCGTGAAGAATTTCTGGTTCGCGGCCTTGTCCTGCCAGCGCAGAAATTTTGCCGAGTTGCCGAACTGCTCGCCGGATTGTTTCACGTCGGCTCCCATGATCTCGTACGCCTTCACCTGGTCCTTTGCGATCAGGTCGAGGGCTTCGAAATAGCTGTCGGCCAAGGCCTGCGCCGCCTTCGGATTGTCGGTCAGGAATTTCGGTGTGCAGCCGAACGTATCCATGACCATCGGATAGTCGAGCGTGGTGGCGATGATCTTGCCCTTGTCCGGTGCGGCACGTACGGTCGAGAGATAAGGTTCATAGGTCATCGCCGCATCGTTCTGGCCGGACACGAACGCTTGCGCGGCCGCCGCCGGCTCCAGGTTCACCACCGTGACATCCTTGACCGAGAGGCCGTTCTTCCGAAGCATCCAGGCCAATGCGAAATAGGGCGACGTGCCGGGCGCGGAGGCCGCGACCGTCTTGCCTTTCAGGTCCTTGATCGAGGCGACCTCGTTTCGCACCGCCATGCCGTCGGCGCCAAAGCTCTTGTCGAGCTGAAAGATCTGCTTGGTTGCGACACCGTTCGCATTCCAGGAGATCCAGGTCTCGACCGTGGTCGCCGCACATTGAATGTCGCCGGAGGCGATGGCGAGATGCCGATCCTTCTGCGGAATTTTCCTCAGCGTCACATCGAGCCCATTTTTCTTGAAGATGCCGGCCTGGCTCGCAAGCGTGAGCGGCGCAAAGCCGGTCCATCCCGAGATGCCAATGCCGACCTTGACGTCGTCGGCAACTGCCGGCGCCGATACCAGCAAGGCAAAAACGGCCGTGAATGCTTTCAAACTGCGCATGATGCTCTTCCCCTCCTGCCGAACTATGGATTGCGTCCCAATGGTTCCTTGCTCGCCGCGACGAACCCTGCACCAGTCATGTCTGCGTCGCGTTGCATGAATTGTGCCGCGCCGATCATTCTTCAGCCGCCCTTGAAACGTGCTATCAGCCGGTGGGACTCCCCCGGATAGAGCAGGCGTACGGCGGTGACTGTTCGTGCGCTGCGCCAGGTGTATCGATCGATCACCAGGCAGGGTGCGCCGACCGCAATGTCCAGTTCGGCCGCAGTGCCCTCGTCGGCCACCATGGCACTGATGGTGTGCTCGGCCTCCGTCCAGGGAACATGATGCAGCAGCCATGAGCCGGGCGGCTCGATTGTAAAGTCCGCCGCGGCGGCTTCCGGTACCGTGTCGAGATCGATCAGCCTGTCCTCGATGGCAAAGGGCACATTGTCTGCGCTGTGACGGCACGCGATGGCGATCACCTTGCCGGCCTTGCGGACGCCAAGACGCGCGCGATCGGCGGCGTTCGCCGCACGCCGCGAGCATTGGATGAGCTCATACGCATAGCTGCGGCCAAGCGCGATGATCTCGGCGCGAATGTCGGCGATCTTGAGCACCGCCGACAGATGCTGCGGACGGCGTACGAATGTGCCCGCCCGCCGCCTTCGCTCGATCAGGTCGGCCTGCGCCAGTTCCGAGAGCGCCTTGTTCACGGTCATTCGCGAGCAACGATAGCGCGCCATCAACTCGTGCTCGAAGGGAATGCGATGACCCGGAGGCCATTCACCAGTCAGGATCCGGCGTTCTATATCGTGCCGAATCTGCTTGTAGAGTGTCAGCCTGTCCGCGGCCTGAAGCTCGTTGTTGTGGGCGGGGAGGCTCATGCCAGCAGCCTCCGAACGGTCGCGTTGAACTGCGCGCGTGCTCGCTCGCGGAGCCGATGATGCCCGCCCGCGACGAGCTTGTGTCCACCCGCCCAGACACAATCGATGGCTGTCCCGCCAGCGGCAAAAATCCAGCCGTCGAGGATGGCATCGCCGCAGCGTCCGGCCAGAGAGGGATGCGTGATGTCGAGGGATACGATGTCGGCGCGCGCGCCTTGTTGTATTCCCGCGCCGGTCTGCGCCAGCGCCTGTGCACCGCCCGCGAGCACGCCGTCGAGCAACGCACGGCCAGTCGAGCTGCCGGACCCGCCGGACAGCACATTGCGTTCGCGATGCTTCAGGCGCTGACCATATTCGAGCTGGCGCAACTCATCGGTCACGCCGACCAGGACATTGGAATCGGTGCCGACACCAAATCGGCCGCCGGCATCAACGAAGTCGCGGGCCGGGAAAATGCCGTCGCCGAGGCTCGCTTCGGTCACCGGGCAGAGGCCGGCGACTGCGCCCCTGCTCGCAAGCGAGGCGACTTCCGTCGGCGTTGCGTGCGTGGCATGGATCAGGCACCAGCGCTGATCGACGGGCGCATGCTCAAGCAACCATTCGACCGGCCGCTGGCCCGACCAGGCAACGCAATCCTCGACCTCCCTGACTTGCTCGGCGGCATGGATATGGATCGGCGCGCCATGTGCCATCGGCACGATTGCAGCCAGTTCGTTGGGCGTCACGGCGCGCAGGCTGTGCGGGGCAATGCCGATATTGGCTCCGCCCAATGTTCTGATGGCGTTCCGTGAGGCATCAACCAGCGACGCAAACTGGTCGATCGAGCAGATGAAACGGCGCTGGCCGGCATGCGGCGCGGCGCCGCCAAAGGAGCTGTGCGCATAGAAACTCGGCAGCAGCGTCAGTCCGATGCCGGCATTCTCGGCCGCCTGCGCAATTCGTGTCGCCATCTCGGCGACGTTGGCATAGGGCGTGCCGTCGCGATCATGATGGAGATAGTGGAATTCGCCAACCCGCGTGTAGCCGCGCTCCAGCATCTCGACATAAAGCAGGGTCGCGACGCTCTCGACGTCTTCCGGCGTCATCTCCAGCGCAAAGCGATACATGGTCTCGCGCCACGTCCAGAACGTATCGGCCATGTTGCCGCGCGTCTCGGCAAGGCCCGCCATGCCGCGCTGGAACGCGTGACTGTGCAGGCTGGCTATCCCCGGGATTGCCAAGTGATGCCGCTCGTCATGCGCTTCCGGCGCCACGCCGACCACAAGCTTGACGACGATCCCATCGGCGACGACGACCCGCACGTCATCGGCCCACCCCGACGGCAGCAACGCGGATGCGAAGTGCAGGTTTGTCATGTTTCGTGCCGGCTGGACAGAACGTCGACACGATTATATGTCTAGACATATATGTCAAGCTTCGGGCACCGGAGGACGACAAATGGCCGAACGCTTCGATCGTATCTGGCACAATGCCCGGCTCGCCACGATGCAGGAGAATCTGCCGGATCTCGGCGTCATGGAGCATGGCCTGATCGCTGCCCGCGATGGCCGGATCGCCTATGCGGGCGCGCAATCCGATTTCCCGGGTGATGCCGACGCGACCGAGCGGATCGACTGCGCCGGTCGATGGATCACGCCGGGGTTGGTGGATTGTCACACCCACCTCGTCTTCGGTGGGAACCGCGCACACGAATTCGAGCTGCGGCTTAAGGGCGCAAGCTACGAAGAGATCGCGCGGGCTGGCGGCGGCATCGTCTCCACTGTTGCGGCGACTCGAAGCGCGAGCGAGGCCGATCTTGTCGCCGGTGCGCTGCCGAGGCTCGACGCGCTGATCCGCGAGGGTGTCACGACGATCGAAATCAAGTCCGGCTACGGCCTCAACACCGAGACCGAGACGCGGCAGCTTTCGGCCGCGCGTGCACTTGGCCGCGCCCGACCGATCGCGGTCCGCACGACCTTTCTTGGCGCACATGCCCTTCCGCCGGAAGCTTCCGGCGACAAGGATCGCTACATCGATCTGGTTTGCCAACAGATGCTGCCGGCGGTGGCGCAATCGGGACTTGCGGATGCCGTGGATGCGTTCATGGAAGGCATTGCGTTCTCGCGGGATCAAACAGCGCGCGTGTTCGAGGCGGCGAAGGCCCTTGGTTTGCCGGTCAAGCTTCACGCCGATCAACTATCGAACCTCGGCGGCGCATCGCTTGCCGCGGAATATTCAGCCCTTTCCGCCGATCATCTGGAGCACACTGATGAGGCCGGGGCTCAAGCGATGGCGGCGGCGGGTACGGTTGCGGTCCTGTTGCCGGGCGCCTTCTATTTCATCCGCGAGACGACGAAACCGCCAATCGAGCATTTCCGTGCCCACGGCGTCAAGATGGCCTTGGCGACCGACTGCAATCCCGGCAGCTCGCCGCTGACGTCGCTTCTGCTCACGATGAACATGGGGGCGACGCTGTTCCGGATGACCGTCGCCGAATGTCTTGCCGGCGTGACACGGGAGGGCGCGCGTGCGCTGCACCTTTTGGGTGAAACAGGCACGCTCGAGGCTGGCAAATGGTGTGATCTCGCGATCTGGGACATCGAACGGCCTGCCGAGCTCGTCTACCGGATCGGATTCAATCCCCTGCATAGCCGGGTGTGGAGGGGGCAATGAGCGTTCCGGCTGCGCCGATCGTCGTCGCGCCGGGAAAGGTCACGCTCGACGGTTTCGCACGGGTGCTCGCAGGCGCCTCAGTCGTGCTCGAACCATCGTTCTGGGCGCGGGTCGATGCGGCGTCTCATATCGTTGCGCAGGCTGCTCGTGCAGACGCGCCGGTTTACGGCATCAACACCGGATTCGGAAAACTCGCATCGACACGTATTGCTCCCGATCAGACTGCGATTCTTCAACGCAATCTCATCGTCTCTCATTGCTGCGGGGTAGGGCAAGCCTCGTCGGAACCGATTGTTCGACTGATGATGGCCTTGAAGATCGTCTCGCTCGGGCGAGGCGCTTCGGGCGTGCGCCGTGAAGTCATCGAGCAATTGCAGATGATGCTGGTGCGCGGCGTTTGTCCGCTGGTACCGCAGCAGGGTTCGGTCGGCGCATCCGGCGATCTGGCGCCGCTTGCACATATGACGGCTGTGATGATCGGGGAAGGGCAAGCGATCCTCGATGGACGGTTCGTTCCGGGCCGCGACGCGCTTGCCGCTGCCGGTCTTGCGCCGCTGACGCTCGGACCGAAGGAGGGGCTCGCCCTCATCAATGGCACTCAGTTCTCCACGGCTTACGCCATCTCCGGCGTCGTGCGCGCCCACCGCCTGGCCTGCGCAGCGCTGGTGACTGGGGCTCTTTCGGTCGATGCCGCCATGGCTTCGACCGCGCCGTTCCGTCCCGAGGTCCAGCAATTGCGCGGACACATCGGCCAGACTGCTGCCGGCGCGGCACTGACGGCGCTGCTCGCCGGCAGCGACATTCGTCAGTCGCATCTCGAAGGCGATGAGCGGGTGCAGGATCCCTATTGTCTGCGCTGCCAGCCGCAGGTTGCCGGCGCCGCGCTCGACCTGCTGGCACAAGCGGCCCGCACGCTGACGATCGAGGCCAATGCCGTCACTGACAATCCGCTTGTGTTGGTCGAGACCGGCGAGATCGTCTCGGGCGGCAACTTCCACGCCGAGCCGGTGGCCTTTGCCGCGGACCAGATTGCGCTCGCGCTTTCGGAGATCGGTGCGATCAGCGAACGGCGAATCGCGACCCTGGTCGATCCCGCGCTGAATTTCGGCCTGCCGCCGTTCCTCACAACTGAGCCTGGCATCAATTCCGGATTCATGATCGCCGAAGTGACGGCTGCTGCGCTCTATGCCGAGAACAAACAGCGCGCGTCGGCTTGCTCGATCGACTCAACTCCCACCAGCGCCAATCAGGAAGATCACGTCTCGATGGCCGCACACGCTGCGCGCCGGCTGTCCGATATGGCCGACAACCTGGCGACGATCTTGGGTATCGAGCTGCTGGTCGCGGCGCAGGGCATCACCCTTCGCGCGCCGCATTTGACCAGCGCTCCGCTTGCTGCGGTCATTGCTGAATTGCGCGCGCATGTGCCGGCGTTGGGTGCCGACCGCTATATGGCCGATGATCTCGCCAAGGCAACTGCGCTGGTCGAAGCCGGTGCATTGCCTGCCGCTGCGCTCTCCGTGCTTGCGGACAATCCGTTTCCGATCCTTGTCTCGAATCCAGCCGAAAAGGGCGATCCGTCATGAACCGCCGAGTGGACAACGACCGTACGATCCGCGCGCCCTGGGGCGGCGAGATCAGCGCCAGGAGCTGGTTGACAGAAGCGCCGCTCCGCATGCTGATGAACAATCTCGATCCGGAGGTTGCGGAGCGTCCAAGCGAGCTCGTCGTCTACGGCGGAATCGGTCGTGCCGCGCGCGACTGGGACAGCTTCGACCGCATCGTTACCTCCCTGCGCAAGCTGGAAGCCGACCAGACGTTGCTGGTTCAGTCGGGCAAGCCGGTTGGAATCTTCCGCACCCATCCGGATGCGCCGCGGGTCCTGATCGCGAACTCGAACCTGGTGCCGCATTGGGCGACGCTCGATCACTTCAACGCGCTCGACCGGCAAGGCCTGATGATGTTCGGGCAAATGACTGCCGGGTCCTGGATCTATATCGGCAGCCAGGGCATCGTGCAGGGGACCTACGAGACGTTTGTCGAGGTCGGGCGACGCCATTACGGCGGCAGCCTTGAGGGCAAGTGGATCCTCACGGCGGGCCTGGGCGGCATGGGCGGCGCGCAACCGCTCGCTGCGACCATGGCGGGCGCGTCGCTGCTTGCAATCGAATGCCAGCCGAGCCGCATCGAAATGCGGCTGCGCACGGGATACCTCGATCGACAGGCGAGCACGCTGGATGAGGCGCTCGCGATCGTGGCCGAGAGTACGCAGAGCAAGAAGCCGTTGTCGGTCGGCCTGCTCGGCAATGCGGCCGAGATTTTTCCGGAACTGGTACGGCGCGGGGTGAAGCCCGACATCGTCACCGACCAGACCAGCGCGCACGATCCCATCAATGGCTACCTGCCCAAGGGGTGGTCGCTTGCCGAGTGGGAGACAAGACGCGCCAGCAATCCGAAGGCGGTCGAAGCCGCGGCCAAGACGTCCATGGTCGATCACGTCAAGGCCATGCTGGACTTCCATGTCCAAGGAATTCCCACACTCGACTATGGCAACAACATTCGTCAGATGGCGAAGGATATGGGACTGCAGAACGCATTCGATTTTCCCGGCTTCGTTCCGGCCTATATCCGTCCGCTGTTTTGCCGGGGCGTCGGGCCGTTCCGGTGGGCGGCGCTGTCGGGTGATCCGGACGACATCTTCAGGACGGATGCCAAGGTCAAGGAGTTGATGCCCGAGGACAAGCACCTGCACAACTGGCTCGATATGGCGAGAGCCCGGATCAAGTTTCAGGGGTTGCCGGCGCGGATTTGCTGGGTAGGTCTTGGCGACCGCCACCGGCTGGGCCTCGCCTTCAACGAGATGGTGGCACGCGGCGAACTGAAGGCGCCCATCGTGATCGGTCGCGACCATCTCGACAGCGGCTCGGTTGCAAGTCCGAACCGGGAAACGGAAGCGATGCGCGACGGTTCTGATGCAGTATCAGACTGGCCGCTGCTCAATGCTCTTCTGAATTGTGCCAGCGGCGCGACATGGGTCTCCCTGCATCATGGCGGGGGCGTCGGCATCGGCTATTCGCAACACGCCGGAATGGTGATTGTCGCAGACGGAAGCCCGGAGGCGGCACGCCGGATTGAACGGGTGCTCTGGAACGATCCGGCGAGCGGTGTCATGCGGCACGCCGATGCGGGCTATGAAAGTGCGATTGCATGTGCCCGCGCGAACGGGCTCGATCTGCCGGGCTTGGCGCCATAGGGCGTCCTTGGCGTTGACCACAACGGTCAGCCGCTGATCGCAGGGGCGGATCGATCGTCTTGTCGTGGTTACGGTTGGGTCGCGCAGAGTGCGCCGGCGCTGATGAAGCAGGCTTGGTCGCCGCGGGATCAGGGAGCGCTCACAACAGCTGGTTGCTTGGCAATGTCTGGGGCGGCGGGAAGACTGAACTCAAAAATCGCGCCGCGAGGCACATTGGCCTTCGCCGACAATCGGCCCCCATGCGCTTCGATGATCGAGCGACAAATCGACAGCCCCAGCCCAAGACCGCCAGGCTTGGTCGTGTAGAAGGCGTCGAAAAGGTGATCGAGAGTCTCTGGTGCCAGTCCTGGTCCCGAATCTCGCACCGCGACGAGAACGACGTCAGATTCCGTTTTCCGGGTACTGATAAGCAACTCTCTCGCGACCTCGCTAGTACCGTTCATAGCTTCGACTGCATTCATCACGAGATTCAGCATCACTTGTTGCAGTTGCACCCGGTCGCCTTCCAACGGTGGTGTGCGTTCTTCCAGATCCGTGTGCACCGAAATGCCATTCTTCATCGTTTCGCCGCGAGCGAGTTCAATGACCTCGCGGATTGCATCATTGATGTTCAGGATTTCCTTCCTTGGTTGCGCTTTTTTGATCATGTCCCGGATTCGTTCGACGACGTCACCGGCCCGCATGCCGTCGCTAACGATATAGCCGAACGTCTGCCGGGCTTTTTCCAGATTTGGCGGTTGAGCGCCCAGCCAGCTCAGTCCGGCCTGCGCGTTGGTCACCATCGCGGCGACCGGCTGCTTCACTTCATGGGCGATCGAAGCTGCGAGTTGGCCCATGGTGGCGACGCGATTGGCGTGCGCAAGCGCCAGCGTGCGTTGCTTCTCGACTTCGAGCAGGCGCACGTTTTCGATCGCAATCGCCGCCTGATCGGCGAAGGTCTCGAGGAGCGCGATCTGGTTGTCGGAGAATGGTCGGACCTCCCATCGCCGGAACAGAATTACTCCAATGGGGGTTCGCTCGCGCAGCAACGGTGTCCCGAGCGTGGTGCGATGGCCCTGGCGTTTGGCGTCACTACTGCCCGACGGGTACTCGCTATCCGCTGCGGCGAGATCGTGGACATGAATCGACCGCCGATCACATATAGCTCGTCCTATCACCCTGTCGCGATTTAGAGGGAATCCCTCACGGGCATGAATATGCACCGGAAGCTCCCCGTATGAAGCCACCAAGCGAAGAAGGTTGTTCTCCAGGCTGTAGATCTCCGCATTGTTCGAGTCGCAGAGGCGTGCGGCATGTTCGGCCACCGTTTCCAGCACCGACTGAAGCGGCGAATCCGAGATGATACGCAGCATCTCGGAGGTGGCAGTTTGCTGCTTCGTAGCCTCGATCAAGCGCTCCCGCGCGTTAGCGATCTCCCGTTTGCATGCTTCAAGCTGTCGTTCGAGATCGGCGCGGTTTTTGCTAGCTCGACCAACGCGCGCCTTCGCGCCGGTCGAATGAAGCTTGCGACCTCGCGTTCGGCTCTTCGCCCAGTTGCGAGCCAAGGTCACCTCCATTGCCAGAACGCCGTCCAATGCTGGTCGTCGTAGCCGGGGACGGGCCTGCGATGAGAATATCAGATAGCCCAGAGCGCGCACCAGCATATATGACTGCCTTCGACAACCGGTGTCTAGCGCCCTTCTGGTGGCTCAGATAAGAAGGCCAGGCCCTCCAGGCCATGTCGCCTTCCGGCCCTTGTGAGACATGCCGAACGCTGTGATGAATGCCCGCATTTGAGGGCAAAGCGGAAAACATGTGCTCTCACTGAGTTCTTCTCAGTTTGACCCTAACGGGACATTCAACCACCAAATTTTGCTGTAACGCTCAAGTCGCTGCCGTTGTGATCGATAATCAAGGTTCCATCAGGCTTTACCACTCCGTCAAAGGGCCTGTGTGTTATCTTGAAGGGCGGAATCGCGCGGAAAATTTCGAGGTCCTCGGGTTCACGCAAGCCGATGTCGAACATGCCGTCTTTTCTGACCGGTCATGTCGGCGAAGTGCAAAGTTGAACCTCTTGTCGATCTTCGCACCGGTCCCATCGGGCGCGACGACGAACTCGACGGCACGGCCCGATCGCCGAAGGCCGCTCTAGCTTGAGCGCGTGAGTCGTCGGAACTGTTGCAAGGGAGAAGGCTGATGCGGTCGAAGTCGCTGCGAGCGCAGATCGGGATGCTGATCCTCGCGACGAGCATCATCCAACTCGCCAACGGTTTCTTCGGCACCTTCATCTCCTTGCGTGTCGCGATCGAGGATTTTGGGCCGACCAAATCTGGCCTGGTGCTCAGCAGCTATTTTGCCGGCTTCACACTGGGCGCGTTGCGTTGCGAACGGATCATCGAACGGGTTGGGCACATCCGCGCCTATGCCGCCCTCGCAGGAATGGTCGTCGCCGCGACCGCAGCCATGCCGCTTCTGGCGGGGCCGCTGCCGTGGCTGATCCTGCGTGCGGTCATCGGTTTTGGTTGCTCTGGTCTTTTCATCGCCACGGAGAGCTGGCTCAACGCCAAGGCGGAGCCAACTGAGCGCGGACAGGTTTTCTCAACCTATATGTTCGGCACGTTCATCGCTCTTGCGCTAGGACAACTGCTGATCGGCCACGCTAAGGTAGAAACGGCAGAACCTTTCAATGCAATCGCTATACTGTTCGCTGTGGCTCTAGTCATCGTGAGCACGACGCGGGCCGAACCGCCCCGCGGGACGGCGTCGGCTTCGCTGCCGTTCGGCCAATTGGCCCGCGCGGCGCCCGTCGCTGTCGCCGGCTGCACGGTGAGCGGGCTGATCAGCGCCAGTTTCTACTCGCTCGTTCCCGCGTGGATGCATGATGAAGGCATCGCACGCGAGACGATAGCGACCTTCATGTTGATCGCTGTGCTTGGCGGGCTCGCGTTCCAAGTTCCGATCGGCCGACTGTCGGATCAGTTCGACCGGCGCATCGTGTTATCGATGCTGAGCTTCGGCTTTGCTGCCACCGCGATCGCGGTGGTCTATTTGCCGCACTCTCGCTCGGTGATCTTGCCCGCCGCTGCGCTGCTCGGCGGCTTCATGTCGACCCTTTACCCAGTCTGTGTCGCCAACGCGCACGACCAAATGCCAGCCGATCAGGTTATTGCAGTGAGCGGCCGGCTTATCCTGGTCAGCGGGCTGGGTTCGATCCTTGGCCCGCTGATCGGCACAAGTTTGATGGCGCGCTTCAGCATCGACGGCGTGTTCTACTTTATGGCTGCCGTCGGCCTGCTCTTGGCCCTCCTAGCCGTAGCCCGTCGCTTGGTGGCGGCGCCGCCGTCACACCAAGAGCGAACCTTCGAGATCCTAGCGCCGCAGGCGACGCCGCTCGCGCACGATTTGCGTGACCTTCCAATGCGCGTTCCCGCCTCACAAAAACCCGAGTAAAGCCCGCCGCTACGACACGCGAAAAGGTCATCCTGATGGCTCGCGCCCCAGAGCACCTGACTGGTCGATACTCGGCGGAACTCCGGACACTCCAGTACCAAGTCCGGTTCTGGCCCTTCGCGACATATTGCACCGCGACGCATCCTCGGTCGCTAACCGGGCGTGGCGGAAATCGACAAGCCGACGTCTATTGCGGAGGGCGACGCTCGTGACCCAAAGGGAACGTGACAAGGCTGTCGGAACTTACGTAATATCAAGCTAACTTGGCCGCCCAGAGGGTGACATGGGACGGCGGGGCACGACACGGGTTTTCCATTCGAGAACATTTCAGCGATGACCATCGAACCACTCTCTGCCGAATATGGCTCTTGGCATCCGGGGTTAGAATCGGAAATTCCGCGAGAGTACCTTCCTCTCTCGACAATGTTCAGAATCGAAAATGTTTCGACGAGCATTTCAAAAGCGTACGAATTAAGCGACTACTGTAGCCTGCCGCCTACTGAACTAGTGGCATTTCGGGCCGAGCGATTGATTATACATGAACTGCTGGTACACGTGACTACCACCATTTCTGTCCCCGATGGCGGGGATTACGAGGACTTGGGTCGAAACTTTCGTGAGATAACCTCGACTATTCTCAAACGGTATATTGTCCCTCATCGAGCGGAATTGGCAGAACGTTTCGATCGCTTTAGACACGCGGCGTCTGTCAGCATCGAGCGCGAGATTGCAAAGAGCTTCGCAGAGTCGAGATCGTCTGGTGAACAGCGATCAAGCCATTGGCTCCACCGCCTATTCGGCGCCGACACACAGCAACACCGGACCCGCTTTCCGGAGAATGATCCAGTGGAGCGCGACCGTTCGATAGTTTTTGGATGGCGGAAACAAGCAGAAGCGGCAACCGATCCGCTGGGCGCTGTCTGTTTCGATGCATTACACAGAATTGCAACGGGAATCATGGACCGACATGATCGGCTCGTGGGCGATAGGGCGCTGCTCGCCGAACTTGCTCTCACGTTGGTCTGTAATGGATATGGCAGCGAAGTTATTGGCGATGCAATCACCCCATTCATTCAAGAAGCGATTTCACGGGAGGGTTACAGGCAACTGCCATGGCAACCACAACCGGTCGTCATGAACGTGAAGGGTGCGTCTGCGTCAGGCAAAAGCACGATGCGTCCTTTACAGCGAACGCTTGCGCGCAAGTTAAATTTTCGTTGGGAAGAGTTCGCCTTGATCAGTCCGGACATTTGGCGGAAATTTCTTCTGGACTACGCGTCGCTGGGTGGCGCTTACAAATACGCGGCAATGCTAACGGGTCACGAGCTTGAGGTCATCGATCAGAAGCTTGACCGTCGAATGAAGGCCAAAGCTGCCAGCGGCGAGATTTCGCACTTGCTGATCGACCGGTTCCGCTTTGACAGTTTTGTACCTGAGTACGGGGGAAAAGGGTCCAATCGGCTGCTGACGCGCTTCGGTAACTTAGTTTACATGTTTTTCTTGATTACACCGCCAGAAATGACCGTTGAGCGAGCTTGGAAACGAGGATTGAAGGTCGGTAGATATAAAGCCGTTGAGGACCTCCTAGCGCACAATGTCGAAGCGTTTACTGGTATGCCTGAATTGTTCTTTACTTGGGCACTGGCTGTCGGAAAGCGCGTTCACTACGAGTTTCTCGATAACAGTGTACCCGAGGGCCAGCCTCCGCGAACCGTGGCATTCGGCTGGAATGGCGAAATGACCATCCTCGATGTTAAGAGCATGTTGGATATTGAAAGGTTCAGAAAGATAAACATCGGCGCTAGGGCACCAGAAGAAGTGTACCGTGGAAAGAGTTTTGCGCCTGAATGTAACACCGATTTTTTGAGGCGGTGTGTTCGCTGGATTCCAGTTATCAATTTCGCCAGTTACAAGACAGGTGCAGTCTACGCGCGAGTAGAACATGGGAAGTGGGCATGGCGTGACGATCAAGCCCTTGCCTGCGCGCTGAATGATCCTGACACGCGAGTCGGCCTTGACGTGATCGCTCCAAGGATCAATGACTTGGAGTCTGATGTGAAAGGGCATCCGACAAATCTGGAGCGTGAGAAAGTGCACACCATCGGCTCTTGGGCCGAGGCTATTCACGGCTCAACCGCAGGCGCGGGATAGGTGGCACCCTTGTGGACGCGCGGCGCACCGATGGCGCGCGGACCTCGGGCGGCAAAGCAATTGAGTCGGATCAGGACTTTGGTCCAATGACCGATTGGTGAGAGTGGCTGGCGCGCCCACCGCGCTCCTCCGCCGCTGTTGTCAGCCGCGTTCAGCTTCCAGTTGCTGGGGGCGAGGCCTTCGCTTGTCGATCTCGCTCATTTTCTTTGCGCTCGAGCTGCGCCTGAAAGATCGGGATTCGGTCGCAACGCTCTGGGCCAAAGGCCCCAGAGGAGAAGCAACGAGCAGGCAATGATGACCAGGGCGACACTCAGGAATCCGGCCGCGACGAGACTTTCCTGCCAGGGTTGCCCACTATGGCCCGCTGAGGCGATTGGAGTATCAGCCGCGGTACCGAAGATCGCGGCGAGCGTCGTAACCAGCCAGTTCCCGTAGCCGGCGTAAAGCGCTGCCCAGTATGCTGTCGATTTTGCCCACGGGAGTAGTCTTACTTCGCTCCAGATCGCACCAAGCGCGATCAGGAAGATGCCGTTCAACAAACCTTCCAGGTGCGCAGAGAGCCCCATGCGCACATTGGTGAACTGTTGCTCGGCGAGGCCCGTGATCAGTCCGAGCAGAAACAGCAAGATACCGTGCCACATTAGATGTCGATTGCTAGCTTCCATGCCGATTGTCCTCTTGGAATATGGAGTTTTCCGCCACCCCACAGTGCACATCGCCTCACGGACCACGCGGTCTGGCTCACGTCGGAGGAGATTTGAACTCGAGCACAATTCTTACGCGAAAGGATGTGGCCCCGGCGGGGCGCCGCGACAACGCGACCTGGCCCGCGGATCAGGACAATAGCCCATTGATTTCGGCCAACAACGATTCTAGGAGCATGGCAGCTCGGAAGATGGCGACTGCCATTCACGATTGCGTCCAGGCTCTCGATATAGCTGGGCCAGTCCGACGTAACCGCCTTGTGCCGTCGTCGGGCTATGGGGAATGACCGCATATCTATCGCACTTGTCGCTGCGGCGGGTTTTTGCTGTCGCTGCCGTGCCAGCCGTCGTGCTCATCCCTTGATCTTGCTCAAGGAATGCTGTCCGTTGGAGCGCAGCCTGCCATGGGCAGGAAATGCGAACGGCCTCCAACGATGCGTGACCGAAAGCGATGCATGACCAGCGATGGATGATTCATGGTGTTGGTCTGGACGCTGGGCCGCAATCGCACCGCTAAGCATCGTCGCAATTTCTTGGTGACGCGGCCGCAGCCGGCGGCCCATTTTATTTGATCAATGCAGGGTAGAGCCCCCCGGAGTGCTCGTTGGTCTCATATCTGGAGGACGTCGGTTCAAGTCCGACCCCTGCAATCAAAAAACCCCGGAAAGTGCGGCAATTGGTTACGTATCATTCACCGGGATGGCACCGCCGCCCGCAGGGCGCTGCTTTAGTGCTTCGCCGCGCCTGCAAAGACCAGTGACTGATCCTCAATCTCCTCGTTCGGGAGCTTATTTGCATTTGCCGCGGCGTGGAGTTCCTGCAACGACGGCATAGCGGTCGTTCCGCCGAACAGCTTAGTTGTTGGCGTATGCGACCAGAGCAGAGTAGTTGCGGCGAGCAGGGCGATAGCTGCAATAGCAAAAACCATCGGATGCTTCATGAAAAACCTCCCGTTCGATTTCGACAGGCCAGCTTGCAGCACTTTGATTAGGTCAATCCGCGACGCGCGAACGTGAGCAGCCTCACATCTCACCAAGTTGTGTCTTTGTTCGCCGGCAACCACACCGACTAAACTCTGCGGAGTTAAGGTTTGGTCAATCAGCAGCCCTGATCCCGCTTGGTGAGGCCCGGTGGGTACTTGCGGCCCCGCCGGGCCGCTTCATTTCGCCGTTTCGTTTTGCTTACCCTTCGGATTGCGTTTGGTGACTTTGGCACTGTGGGCGTGGCTGTGATGTCGCGACGTATCTGAGGGATTGGAACAGCGTACAGCTCGGAGACCACACTGGGTCGGGAGTAGGTTCTGCGCCCTCTATCCAGTCCCCGTGCATGCCATTGGCGTGCACGCTCCGACGCTTGCAGAGGCATCCGGGAGGCCGTCTCTGGACCCGCGAGCGTCTAGGGCGTGGACTTCAAAAGGCGCAGATGTCGGGTTTTTGGGGCTGAGGAGAAACCTTCTGCTCGATCCGAGCATTGTCGGTTTTGAGCCTTTGCGGACTTTGCCTTAGGCCGCTTCGGATGCGGGCGCCGCTCGCATCTCACGCAATCTGCGTTTGGAACCGAAACGTTTTCCAGCCTGACTGATTACTCCCGGGGCTTCGCATTATGCGAGGCATTCATGAACCCTCTCTCGGCGAGCGACGTGTTCCTTACCGTCACGATCATGTCCATCACTTTCCTGATTGAGGTCGGCGTTTTCATCTTGATTGGAATGTTCTAAAGGCAGCTGCGCTCTGGGCAGCTCGCAACCGATACGCCGGTCTAGTCCTCCGGGAACTTGATGGTTGAGACCGGCCATCTTCCATCATGACCTTCGATCGAAATTCGAAGCCCGTGCAGTTCATCCAGCCAAACGTTGTCGACCGTGCCTGCCTTTCCGTCGGTAAGGACGCGGCGCTGCGGATCAATTTGGATTGCGCTGCACCGTACTCACTCAAAATTCCTGACGCACGGAGCTTCACCGATGGCGTGCTCGTCCCGTTCGGCCGAGCCGTGTGTGCTGTCCCAAGGCGGCTCAACGCCAAGGTTTGTCCCAGCGCTCAGCATCGGGAATGATTGATGGCGACTGCTCTTGCAATCCGCGGAGCCGGTCGATTTGCATTCTAAGGTTCGCTGGCAGTTCCGGCTCTGGTTTCAGCGACGCGGGTAACCTCTCGCCGATTTCTCGAACGATGGCCCGACTGTGGACGTAATCGATGTCGCTGCGGTTGCGCATAGCAAAGCTTTCGGTAAGGACAACACCACCGACAGGACGACATCAGTCCAGTACGCTCCCCCGCAACCGATCGGAGCAGGGCTGGCGGTTTTGAATGAAATTGGAGACCGCCGCCTTTGGCTATCTGCGCGAGCGCTTGTTTTGACAACAGCGGGTCTTGGTAGCGACCTTTGGCTATCCGCGACATGCGCCGGGTTGTTCACCAGCGAGCAGCGGTCTCGTGTTTTGAAAAGCCTTGGCAGACGCTTTCGTTCCAAATTTCTAGTCGCGACAGCGATGTTCCATCCGGAAGGAGGAACCTGGTGGCAGCTAGTCGCCGGGCGCTATGGCGGCAACTTCCGATGTGGGACATCGGCCGCAGCATTCGGGAACCATTTCCGACAGTGCCTAGTTAGTTTTGGGGGCCAATGAAGGCGACCATTGCCATGAGGACCGAATATCTCGCTGCGATTGTGATAGCTGTTCTCGCCGCGGGTACTGGGCTGGCAGTCAATTCTGTCGGCTCGTTGCCTTCCGAAAAGCAGTCCATGCCGGGTGCCGTGCAAGTAGCGGACCGATTAACTGAGGCTGTGGATCTACTTCGGTCCGGCGGCTAACGGCCGGCGCAACTCAAACGGCGGCGCTGCCAAAGTCATGGGGATCGCGCCCGTTCGGCAGAGCGATCGGCTCGTTGAATTGACGGCCGAATCCTGCGCGCAACAATACTTAGCGCTTTACCGGAATTTTCTCGAGCGGACATCCACTGCCGCTCGTGATCCAAGTCGGACATCGCAGGCGGAGACAATGAGTGACTGCTTCTCAGCTTGGCAGTCTGCGAACGCCCGAACTTGTGTGATCGCGACCTGCGAACAGCCTGACCAGGACGAAATAAATCAGGTCCTCCTGCAATCTTAAGTGAACTACATTACACGATGCTTGCTATGTTCCGATCGCGTCATCCAAAATGCATCCTAGGAGCCCGTCCAGATAGCTTTCTGGTTGGCGCATTTCGACACGAAATCCCGCTCATGGGGGCCTTGCGAGGTTAGCGAGCTTCACGAGGTTGTGGGCGGTGCAGATTATCGCCCATTCGGCACGCACGTTTGCCAGGCCCCGCAACAGGAACTGGCGGAAGCCGCGCGCCTGCTTGATCTGTCCGAACACCGCCTCCACGATCTGCTTTCTTAGCCGGTAGGGGGTGTCGAAGCCGCCATCGGCAATCTTTTTTCTCATCGCCTGTGTCAGCGGTCCGCCGACCTTGCCGTTGTCGGCGGTGGGGCGCTTGGCGCGTCCGGTGGCGATGTA
>NZ_AUEZ01000030.1 GCF_000426245.1 Bradyrhizobium sp. Ai1a-2
CGCAACCAGGGCCCGCCGGCTCTACGCCGCGCGCCCCGTACAGGATGGATGATGACCGTGCCACCCAGGGGCTGAACAAAGCCGTTTTGTAGATGGGTCTCATCCTCTCAGGCTTCCTCGCCGCAAGCATGCGGAAGGTGGGTACGGATCAAACATCCGACCGGATATGAGGTGATGCAGTGAGCTGCAGAAATCTTCGGAAGCCAATCCTCGCCCGGGGGCCGGTCGTCGCGCTGCGCTATGCATGGCTTCGCGCGCCGCCCTCTCACCGCAAAAAACCGACCCATGCTTGTTCGTTGAGAGCCTTGACTCACAAAGCCCCATATGAGGGTGGGTTAGCGAAGCGTAACCCACCACTTTGCAGCGGATGGGGCATGGTGGGTTACGCCTTCGGCTAACCCACCCTACACAACTACGATTCGAGGCCTACGCCGCACGCACTTTCGTCAGGAACTGGTCCACCGCGTTGCGGAGCATGCCGGACTGGGTGTCGAGCTCGCGGGCGTTCGACAGCACGTCGGAGGCCGCCGTGCCGGTGGCGGCGGCAGCCGTGGTGACGCCGCCGATATGGGTGGAAATCTCGCTGGAGCCGGCCGCGACCTGCTGGATGTTGCGCGCGATCTCACGCGTCGCATCGCCCTGCTGGTCGACCGAGGTCGAGATGCTGGCGGTGATCTCGCTCATCTGCGCGATCGTCTCGGTGATGCTGCCGATCGAGGTGACCGCCTCCGTGGTGGAAGCCTGCATGGCGGCGACCTGGGCGGAGATCTCCTCGGTCGCTTTCGCGGTCTGATTGGCGAGCGCCTTCACCTCTGAAGCGACCACCGCAAAGCCGCGGCCGGATTCGCCGGCACGGGCCGCTTCGATCGTGGCGTTGAGCGCCAGCAGGTTGGTCTGCGCGGCGATCGAGTGGATCAGCTTCACCACCTCGCCGATCTTTTCCGCGCCGGTGGAGAGCGCCTGCACGGTGGCGTTGGTTCGCTCGGCATCGCCCACCGCCTTGCTCGCGATCTCGCTGGAGCGAGCGACCTGGCGGGAAATCTCGCTCACCGAGCTCGACAGTTCCTCGGCCGCGGCGGCAACGGTGCCGACGTTGTTCGAGGCGCTTTGGGACGCAGCGCCGACGGTGGCAGCCCGCGCGCTCGCATCGCTCGCGGTCGCGGTCATCGATTGCGCTGTGGTCTGCATGCCGGCGGCAGCGCTCGCGACCGAACGGACGACGCCTGAGATGCTGCGCTCGAAATCGTTGGCGATATTCTCCATCGCGGCACGGCGCTCGGCTGCAGCGCGGGCCTGCGTCTCCGCTTCCGCCTGCTCGAGGCCGCGGATGCGAACTGCATTGTCCTTGAAGATCTGCACGGTCGCCGCCATGGCGCCGATCTCGTCGCCGCGGCCGACGCCGGGAATATCGCCGTCGAGCCTGCCGTCGGCAAGTTCCCGCATCCTCGTGCCGAGCTGGCCAAGCGGCCTGGTAATGCTGCGCCCGATCAGCCAGGCAATCGAGCCGGAGATAATGGCGATGCCGAGGATCGACAGCCCGAGCAGCCAGGCGATCGGCGCCAGCTTGGCGTCGATATCGTCGATATAGGCTCCGGTCCCGAGATACATGTCGAAACCGGGAACGGCGACGGCATAGCCGATCTTGCGGATCGGCTTCTGCTCGCCGGGCCGCACATATTCGTAAGTCAGGAGGACTTCGCCCTTTGCCTTCACGCCATCCATCAATTCGCGGGACAGCTTGCGGCCGTTGGTGACCACGTCCATCCGGTTGGTGCCGATCTGCTTGGGATCGGGGGCAAGGACGGTGATGCCGTCATAGGAGGTGCCGAACAGGTAGCCGGAGCCTTTGTCATAGGTCATCGAGTTGCCGCGCTTGCCGAGTTCGGCGAGCGCCGCCTCCTTGGTCATCCGCCCGGCATCGACCTCCTTCTTCAAGCCGGCCGCCATGTTCACGGCCATCTCGACCATCGCCCTGGTCTGGTCGATGCGCGCGTTCATCATTTCGCGCTGCATCAGATGGCTCGCAAGGACGCCGGCGGCGCACAGGCCAAGGATGGTCACCCCCACCAAAATGCCGAGTTTGGGGGTGATCTTGAGGTTGGTCAGCTTCACAGGGCGTCTCCAGGGAATGGCGCGCTTGCATGTTTGGCGGATTGATTCGGCCCACCCTAATGTGAGAGCCTTTAGCGTCAGGTTACGAATCCTCTCCGTAAAAGCCCGGGACAGCCGCGCTCAAGGCAACCGGGAACGGCGCGGAGTGCTTCGGTTCGCGAAGACGAGGCAGCGGCGGGTTGTCGCGGCGGCGATAGAAGAACCAACAACCGAAGAAGCAAATCGGGAGCAGGAGATGTCGAAATTCAGGGTGGTGACGCCGAAGGGCGCAAGCTTCACGGTGGCTGGCGGCGGCTACGACTATGAGAAGGAAGCGCTCGATCCGATCGGCGCCGAGATCGTCGAGGCGCCCGCCAACGAGGCGGAATTCATCGCGGCGGCCAGGACGGCGGATGCGATCTACGCCAAGGGCATGCCGATCACCAAAGCCGTCATCGATGCGCTAGAGAACTGCAAGGTGATCACGCTCGGCAGCGTCGGCGTCGACAGCGTCGACGTCAAGGCGGCAACCGCCCGCGGCATCCCCGTCACCAACATCCCCGACACTTTCATCGAGGAAGTCGCCGACCATGCGATGATGCTGCTGCTTGCCGGCTTCCGCCGCCTGGTCGAGCAGGACAAGATGGTGCGCGACGGGCGCTGGGCCGAAGGGCGCCCGGCGCTGCTGAAAATTCCGCGCCTGATGGGTCAGACGCTCGGCTTCATCTCGTTCGGTCGCGTCGCGCGCGCGGTGGCAAAGCGGGCAGCGCCATTCGGCCTGCGGATGATCGCCTATGATCCGTTCATCCAGGAAACGCTGATGTCGGAACACAACGTGCTGCCGGCGACGCTGTCGGAAGTGCTGTCGCAATCCGACTTCGTCTCGATGCATGCGCCGGCGCGCCCCGAGGTGCATCACATGCTCACCGAGAAGCATTTCCGGCAGATGAAGAAGAGCGCGATCTTCATCAATACCGGACGCGGCGCCACGGTGGACGAGGAAGGCTTGATCAAGGCGCTGCAGGAGGGCTGGATCGCGCATGCCGCGCTCGACGTGCTGGAGAAGGAGCCGCCGTCGCACAACAACCCCCTGCTCCGCATGGACAACGTCACGCTGACCGCCCATGTCGCCTCCGCATCTGCACGTTTCGATGAGGCGCGCAAGCGGCGCGTGGGCTACGAATTGTCACTGGTGCTTTCCGGGCTGTGGCCGGTAAGCTGCGTCAATCCGTCGGTGCTGCAGAACACCTCGCTCCGGCGCTGGCAGCCTGTCAGCATGGATCGCGGCCCGAACAGCTAGCCGGCGGGGAACGCGCGTTTCCCGCGACACGGAAATTGCGCGGGGCAAAAGTCTCAAGGCGATCGCTTCGGCCCCATCTGGGCCGAAGCTCACGTTCACCGGCGAGTAACGCCGGGAACGATAAACAGGGAGGAGACTATGGGGAACGACCTCACACGTCGTGACGCGCTGGCGTTCGGCCTCTCGGCCGCGGCACTGGCGGCAACCGGCGCTTCGGCGCAATCAACGGAATCGCTGGTCAAGGCGGCCGACGCGCCCGCACCGTCGCTGCCGATCGAGAAGGGCGCGAGCCTGCGGATGCTGCGCCCGGTGCGCTTCGTCAAGACCGACGAAGACGTGTTCCGCGCCAACGCCGCCAAATTCACCGAGAAGATGGGCGTTGAGGTCAAGGTCGATTTCGTCGGCTGGGAAGACATCAACCAGCAGACCGCGGTGACCTCGAACTCCGGTGCCGGTCCCGACATCATCATCGGCTTCTCCGACGCGCCGCACATCTATGTCGACAAGCTGATCGAACTGACCGACGTCGCCGAATATCTCGGCAAGCGCTATGGCGGCTGGCAGACGCTGGCGCAGAAATACGGCAAGCGCGCCAAGGGCAATGCGTGGATCGGATTGCCGTTCGGCGCCAGCAGCGGTCCGCTGGTGTACCGCAAATCGGTGCTGCAATCGATCGGCTATGACAAGATTCCGGAAGACCATGCCGGCGTCCTGGATGTCTGCCGCAAGCTGCAGAAGGCCGGCAAGCCCGCAGGCTTTGCGCTCGGCAACGCCGTCGGCGACGGCAACGGCTTTGCCAACTGGATCCTGTGGTCGCACAATGCGTCCCTGCTCGACGAGGAAGGCAACGTCACCATCAACAGCAAGGAGACGGTGGCCGCGCTGAAATATCTGAAGGAGCTGTATCCGACCCTCATCGCGGGCACACCGTCCTGGAACGATGTCTCCAACAACCGCGCCTACTCCTCGCAGGAAATCGCGCTGACCGCCAACGGCGTCTCGCTCTATTTCGCGCTGAAGAACGATCCGGCGACTGCCGCGATCGCCGAGGATACCGAGCACCAGTTCCTGCCGAAGGGCCTTGCCAGCACCACGCCAATGGCGGGCCTGACGCTGAACGCCATGGTGTTCAAGCACAGCCCCTATCCGAACGCCGCCAAGGCCTTCCTGCAGTTCATGCTGGAGAAGGAGCAGTACGAGCCGTGGCTCAACGCCAATAGCGGGTACTGGGCGCAGCCGCTCGCGGCCTACGCCGATGCCGCGGTGTGGTCCGGCGATCCCAAGGTCAAGATCTTCAAGGACACGATGAAGAGCCAGTATTACGCCGGCTACAAGGGCCCGATCTCCACCGCGACCGGCGCCGTCAATGCCGACTACGTGCTGGTGCAGATGTGCGCCTCGGTCGCGACCGATGCCGCAACGCCGGAGGCCGCCGCCGCGGAAGCCGAGCGGCGCTGCAAGCGGTACTTCCGGCGGTGAACCGACAAGCGCCGTCATTGCGAGGAGCAACGCGACGAAGCAATCCATGTCTCCGCAAGCGCTGAGATGGATTGCTTCCGCCTTCGCCCGTTGGGCTGCGGCGGACAAGTCGCTTGCGCTCGCAATGATGGCGTAGGCTTTCGATCAGCACAGGACACGCATTCATGTCCGTGACCACACTTTCTCCCCGAGGCCTCGCGCTGCGCCAGCCGAACTGGTTCGCGCGCCTGCTCGACTACAAGCCGTTCCTGATCATCGTCTGCCTCGCGCCGGCGATCGGGCTGCTTCTCGTATTCCTCACCTATCCGCTCGGGCTCGGCGTCTGGCTCGCCTTCACCGACACCACGATCGGGCGGCGCGGCATCTATGTCGGACTGGAGAACTTCCAGTATCTGCTCAGCGACCCCCTGTGGTGGGGCGCGGTGTTCTACAGCGTGTTCTATACGGGCGTCGCGACCTTCGGGAAATTCGCGCTCGGCTTCTGGCTGGCGCTCCTGCTCAACAACCACTTCCCGTTCAAGAGCATCCTGCGCGCCATCGTGCTGCTGCCATGGATCGTGCCGACGGTGCTGTCGGCGCTGGCATTCTGGTGGATATACGATCCGCAATTCTCGATCATCTCCTATCTGCTGGTCGATGTGCTGCACTGGCGCACGACCAATATCGATTTCCTCGGCTCGGCATGGCCGGCGCGATTCTCGCTGATCGCGGCCAACATCTGGCGCGGCATTCCGTTCGTGGCGATCTCGCTCTTGGCGGGCCTGCAGACCATCTCGCCCTCGCTGTACGAGGCGGCGATGCTGGACGGCGCCTCTTCCTGGCAGCGCTTCCGCTACATCACATTCCCGATGATGATGCCGATCCTCGCCATCGTGATGACGTTCTCGATCATCTTCACCTTCACCGATTTCCAGCTGGTCTACGCCATCACCCGCGGCGGTCCGGTGAACTCGACGCACCTGCTGGCGACGCTGGCGTTCCAGCGCGGCATCGCCGGCGGCGAACTCGGCGAGGGTGCGGCGATCGCGGTGTCGATGGTGCCGTTCCTCGTGTTCGCGACGCTGTTCAGCTATTTCGGCCTGGCCCGGCGCAAATGGCAGCAGGGAGAGAGCGATGACTGACGCGGTCGCGCAACCCACCAACGTCGCCAGCGCCGCTCCCGACACCATGGCGTGGGACTCCCGCGCCCGGCGGATGATGATGATCTACCTGCCGCTCGCCTGCTTCGTCATCATCCTGCTGTTCCCGTTCTACTGGATGGCGGTGACCGCGTTCAAACCGAACGCGGAGCTCCTGAACTACAAGGAGCACAACCCGTTCTGGATTTCCTCGCCGACCCTGGCGCACATCCAGCACCTCCTGTTCAACACCGCCTATCCGCGCTGGCTGAAGACGACGATGCTGGTGGCGATCGGCTCCACCTTCCTGTCGCTGCTCGCGAGCACGCTTGCAGCTTATGCGATCGAGCGGCTGCGCTTCCGCGGCAGTCCCTATGTGGGCCTCGGCATCTATCTCGCCTACCTGGTGCCGCCGTCGATCCTGTTCATTCCGCTCGCCACCGTGGTGGTGCAGTTCGGCCTGTTCGACAGCCCGTTGGCGCTGATCCTGGTCTATCCGACCTTCCTGGTGCCGTTCTGCACCTGGCTCCTGATCGGCTATTTCAAGTCGATCCCCTATGAGCTCGAGGAATGCGCGCTGGTCGACGGCGCGACACGGCTGCAGATCCTGCGCCGGATCACGCTGCCGCTGGCCGTGCCCGGCCTGATCTCGGCCGGCATCTTCTCGTTCACGCTGTCATGGAACGAGTTCATCTACGCGCTCGCCTTCATCCAGAGCAGCGCCAACAAGACCGTGCCGGTCGCGATCCTGACCGAGCTCGTCTCCGGCGACGTCTATCAATGGGGTGCGCTGATGGCGGGCTCGCTGCTCGGCTCGCTGCCGGTCGCGATCTTCTACTCGCTGTTCGTGGACTACTACGTGTCCTCGCTGACAGGCGCGGTGAAGGAATAGCGCTGCATCCGGAATGCATGCTGCGCTCCCTCTCCCGCCTGCGGGAGAGGGCTGGGGTGAGGGTGTCACCACGATGGGGCTTTCCGTGGGGAGAGAGCCCTCACCCGCTGCGCTACGCGCAGCGACCTCTCCCGCAAGCGGGAGAGGTGACCTACCGTAGCGAGAATGCGATCGGGACGTTGAAGCCCATTGCGGGGTGCTTCATGTCGGCGGGAAACGGCGGAAACGGCTGGGCGCGGCGAACCATCGCGACCACCTCCGCATCGAGCGCCGGATTGCCCGACGACCGGCCGAGCCGGCTCGACGTCACCTGTCCGCCGCGGCCGAGCGTGAAAACCACGCTGGCGATGCCCTGCTGTCCGGCGGATTTGGCAGTAGGCGGATATTGCTTGAAGCGCAGGAGATGGGCACGGACGATCTGATTGTAGGAGGCGACGGCGGCTGCGGATGCGCCGCTGCTGACGGCGGACATCGTCGGGCCCTGGCGCTCGACGCGAGGTGACGCGGTGGTGCGTGGCGCCGGCGGAGCCTCAGTCGGCTTCTTCGCGTCGGGACGGACCACCTTGGGCTTGACCGGCGTCGGCTTGCGGTCGGGAACGGGCTTTGCGAGCTCAGGCGTTGGCGGCGTCGGCTGCATTTTCTGCTCGGGTGGCGCGACGACGTCAGGCTTCTCTTGCGGGGGTGCGGGCGGGATCAGCTCTTCCACCACCTGCTGCTGCACCGGTTCGGGCGGAGAAGCATCGGCCGCCTGCATCACCGGACCTGGCGCGAGGTCCAGCGGCGTCGTTTGCGGCGCTGACGTCGCTGGCGCCATGTCGACCATGATCGCAGGCAGGGCGACACCGGGCAGCGGCTGCTCGCGATACCATTTCATGCCGGCCGCGATCAGCGCCGCATGCGTGGCGAGGATGGCGAGCGCCGAGATGCCCCAGCGCCGCAATGTGGCGTGGTCGGTGACGTCATGCAGCGCGAAGGCGTTCACTTCACCTCTCCCGCTTGCGGGGGAGGTCGGCGCGAAGCGCCGGGTGGGGGCTCTCTCCCCACGGATGGTCCCATCGTGGAGACACCCTCACCCCAGCCCTCTCCCGCAAGCGGGAGAGGGAGCGCAGCATTCATCGCGGATGCAATTCGGCCGGATCTCTTCATGCTCTAGCTTCGGCCGTCGAGGCCGACCAGCGCGATCTTGAGATAGCCGGCGTTGCGGAGCACGTTCATCACCTCCATCAACTCGCCATAGCTCACCGCCTTGTCGGCGCGCAGGAAGATGCGCTCGTCCTTGCGGCCTTTGGTGGCGCCATCCAGCGTCGTGGCCAGCGCATCGCGCGCGACGATGTCCTCGCCGACGGCGACCGAGAGGTCGGGCTTCACCGTGACGAACACCGGCTTGTCTGGGCGTGGCTGCGGCTCCGCGGTGCTCGCGGGCAGGTCGACGCCAAGGTCGACGGTGGCGAGCGGCGCCGCGACCATGAAGATGATGAGCAGCACCAGCATGACATCGATGAAGGGGGTGACGTTGATCTCATGCGCCTCGACGAGATCGTCCTCGGCCCGAAACCGACCGCCCCCTGCACTGCCCGCCCCGAGCTTGACGCCCATCATTCACTCCGCGGCGCGCGCGAGCCGAAACAGGCCGCGATCGCCCTCGCGGCTGACCAGCAGCAGCACCATCGCGCAGGCATCTCCAAGCAGGGCGCGATGGGCGGCGATCGACCGCGTCAGGTGATTGTAGATCACGACCGCTGGGATCGCTGCGACCAGCCCCAGCGCGGTCGCAAGCAACGCTTCGGCAATGCCCGGCGCGACCACCGCGAGGTTCGTCGTATGCGCCTCGGAGATGCCGATGAAGGAGTTCATGATGCCCCAGACCGTGCCGAACAGGCCGACAACGGGCGCCGTGGCGCCGATGGTCGCGAGCACACCGGTGCCGCGGGCGATCTGCCGCGCCATCGCGGCCTCGACCCGCTCAAGGCGGAGCGCGGTGCGCTCCTTGAAGCCGTCGTCGAACACGCCGCCGGAGAGGCTCGCCTCGCGCGCCGCGGACTGGATGATCTGCGCTACGGCGTCGCCACCGCCGCGGCTCGCCTGCTCCAACTCGGCCAGCACGGTATCTTTCTCGAGCAGGCGCAGGCGCGCTTTTGCCAGCGCCGTCTTGCGGCGGATCTCGATGGTCTTCGCCAGCCAGATCGTCCACGTCACCAGCGAGGCGAGGGCCAGGCCGATCATGACCGCCTTCACCACGATGTCGGCGCTCAGGAACATACCCCAGGGCGAGAGGTTGCGCGGCAATAGCGCGTTATCGTCAGCCGCGAAGCAAGCAGCCGGACACAACAACGTGGTAGAGGCGATCGACGCCGTCACTATCGAGTGCCGGCAAAATCCATCGAGCCATGTTCGCATGATCGCCTCGCGACGTTGCTTCCTCAGTCCGCCCTGCCCGGCGCGATCCGCTCCGCGAGGGCACGGAAACGCTGGAGTTGGTCGCCGCGCAGCGCGCGGGTGTCGTCTCGGCCGACGAACAGCTTGAACATGATGCCGCCATCGACATTGATGAAGGCGATGAAGGCCGACGACTTGCCCATGAAGGGGCGCTCGACGAAGGCGATCGCCCCGCAACGCTCGTGACGGAAATGGCCGTGCAGGCCCTTCGGCTGCATCAGGTTGAAATAGCCGCGGCCGATCTCACCGGCGGGTATGGCGCCGGTGAACTCGAAGATCGCATCGTCGGTGTGGACGATCAGCGTTACCTCGCCCCAACCGGCGATGTCCCGCATGGCGGTGGCGAATTCGCCGCCAGTGCCGAGCCGCACCATCTCGTCCGGCAGCGCCTCGATCACCGCGCGCGGCGAGACCTTTCGCTCGCGCGCGACGTCCTCGATCACGGGGCCGGAATTGTCGGCCATGTAGGCCCTGAGATCGTGCTCGCTGCCCGCCATGCACACCACCATCACGCCGCGGCGCTGGTGGTGCGCTCGGTGATCAGCACCTCAAATCCCTCGAACTTGGGATGGCCGAGATAGAGGCTGCCGCCGGTCTCGTTGCCGGCACGCGAATGCGCGCGGCGGAAGTTCTCCGACTTGGTCCACGCTTCGAACGCATCCCTGTTCGCCCACACCGTATGCGTCGCATAGAGCGTGTGGTCCTCCGCCTCCGGCCCCTTCACCAGGTGAAACTCCACGAAGCCGGGCGTATCGCCGAGATAGGATTCGCGCGTCTTCCACACCGCCTCGAAGGCCTGCTCCGAGCCCTTCTTCACCTGAAACCGGTTCATCGCGATGAACATTGTCAAATTCTCCTTCTAGATTTGCGGCGCTGGCCGCTTGTTGGGTTTTCGGCGCTGCGCCGCTTGCGCAGCCTGCCGGTTAAGTTGGTTGAAAACAAGAACGCACCAGGCCGCGCTGGGGCATCAGCGCGGCCGGCGGCGCGGATGATGGTGGCGAGCCCGTCAGGGCTTCCGGTTCCTCGATCAGATGCCTCCGAAGTGATATCTCAGGCCGCCCTTGAAGACGATGCCCGGCCCTGCGCTGGCCCATTTGACGTCGTTCTGCGTGTCGCCGGTGGAGCCGACCGGAATGGCGTAAGGCCGGTAATATTGATCCAGCAGGTTCTCGACCGAGAAGTTGAGCACCAGGTCGCGCGTCGGCGTGTAGGCCACGTAGAGGTTCACGAGATCGTAAGAAGTCGCCGGCGTGAAGGTCGGGGGAATATTGTTGTTGGCCTGGGCCGACGTCCACATCGCGGAGATCACCAGCGTGTTGTCGAGCAGGCGCACGCCCGCCGTCGTGGTGATCTTCTGCGGCGGGATGCTGTAGAGCCCGAGGCCGGTCTGGAGGTTCTTGCCCTGCATGTAGCTCCCGGCAACGCCGACGAACCAGGTGCGCGCGTCGTACATCGTCTCGGCTTCGAACCCCTGGATCTGGGCCTCGGCGATGTTCTGGTACTGCACGAAGGGCAACACGGTGATACGCGGTGCGGGCGGCGGACCGGTCGGAACCACCAGCGGAGGTCCGAACGACACCAGATCGATGTAGTTCTCGATGTCGTTGCGGAAGACGTTGAACTTGCCGCGGATGCTGTCGCCGGGCAGGAACAGGTCGTTCTTCTTCAGGTTGAAGCCGATCTCCTTGTTCTTGCCGATTTCGGGTTTCAGGTTCGGATTGGGGACGAAGCAGAATGTCGAGTCGGCGCCAGGTCCCGGCGTGCCCGACGGACAGCGGAAGAACGAGTCGTTGACGGTGGCGCCGGAATGCGGGCCGTTGACGAGCGTCTCGGTGATCGACGGCGCGCGGTAGCCTTCGGCGTAGCTGGCATAGGGCGTCAGCATCGCGGCAGGCATCAGCCCGACCGTGATCTTCGGCGACAGGCGATCGCCACTGGAGGAGGTCGTTCCCGATTCCAGCTGGTAATTGTCGTAACGCAGCGCGGATATGGTCTCGACCAGGTTAAGGTAATTCGACTTCCACTGCACGAAGCCGCCCGACACGGTGCGCCGGCCGCCCGGCGTCGTCACCTCCGAGGTTCCGCTCCTGTCGTTCGTGCTCACCTCGTCCTGGAACGCGTCGAGACCGTAGGTAATGGCATTATGCCAATCCAACAGGTCGAAGCGTGAGGTGTTGTGGATATCGACACCATACGTATCCAGGAGGTAGCCGCGATTGCTGCCGATGCAGCCGGAGACAGCGTTGCCGGGCACGCCGCCGCAGAAAGCCGATGGCGTGGCGCTGGTGTGCAAGGTCTTGATCTGGTCGTTCTCGGTGCGATTCCAGTAGACCTTCGCATCCCAGTCGAACAACCGGTCATCGGGCTGCGAATAGGTCCAGCCCAGCGTCGTCGTGTAGTTCTTCACGTTGCTCGCGTAGATCGACGTGCCGGACAGGTTGTTGGTGCCGTTCGCGTTGGTCGAATTGGGATCGCCCGCGCGCCGCGGCGGCTGACCGACGCTGTAGATGTCTTCCTGGAAGATGGTGCCGAGCTTGACTTCGTGTCCGTCGGCCGGGCGCACCGTCAGTTTGGCAATGCCGCTGGACAGCCGGTTGCCGGTATTGGCGACCTCAAACCCGGTGCCGTCCTTGTAGTTCTCCTGCGTGCTGTAGGTGCCGCCCGCGAACACATCGACATTGGGATTGACGTGAACGCCGCCGAAAGCCGAGGTGAGCCAGCGTCCCTCATTGCTGCCGAACACGTTCTTGTAGTCGACACCCCAGCGCTCGCCGGCGCGCACCACATCTTCGATGTCCTTGGTGCGGAACGAGGCCACGCCGCCGATCGCACCGGATCCGTAGATGTTGGCGGTCGGACCACGCACGATGTCGATGCTGCTGATCAGTTCCGGATTGAGGAAGAAGGAGCCGTTCGCGAAGTGACCAGTGCGCTGGTAGTTTTGCCGGGCACCATCGACCACGACCGCAACGCGGCCAAAGTCTTGCAGGCCGCGGATGTTGATTGACGTCGACGGCTCGTCGCCGCGATCCTGCACCCAGACGCCGGGCAGATTATAGAGGAGGTCGCCGATCCTGCTGGGCTGGCGGCCCTGGATCTGCTCGAGCGTGACCACGCTGACCGGAGCAAGCGCGTCGATCGCGCGCTCCTCCATCTTCGATGCGGCGACGGTGATGGTGTCGAGCGATTGCACCGGCGTGCCGCCGATCTGCGCACGCGCATTCATCACAGGCGCCGCCGCCTGTTGTTCGACTTTCGGCTTTGCCGGCTTGCGCTTCGCCTGCTTGGCGCGCTCGGACGAGCGACCAGCCGGCGGCGCATCCGCGGTCTGGGCGAACCCGGACTCGGAAAGCAGCAACCCAATTGAAACCACTGATGCGCCCAAAATGAGGGCGCGCGAAATCCTAGCCCCGTCAGCCATTTGCCCCAATCCAAAGATCTGCTTTTGGGTCTGGCTGGCGTGCGCTCGCGAAATGTTGCGAGCGGCTTGCTGGCTACCAAAATACACAGCGCGGACCACCCGCCCGCGTCACGTTCACATTCGTTACGTCGCGGTAACAAAGTGGTCAATAACGGCACGGCGCAGTTTATATTGATTGTAAACTGCAGTGATTGGATTGCAGTGCCGGCGAACTATACAAACAGCCATCCAGAGAACGTTTGGGGGCGCAGCAAAGAGGATATGGCGACAACTTCCGGAGACAGTATCGACGGCGCCGGGGGGCGCGCAGGAAATGCTTCTCCTGCCGTAAGAAACCTCTCCATGACCGGCAACCGGATCGACAGCCGCGAGCTGTTTCAGAGCGAACGGGAGATCATCATCGCGCATGGCGAAGAGATTTATCGGTTGCGGCTGACCTCGCAAAACAAGCTGATCCTGACCAAGTGATCCCTCGATGGCATTTTGTCGCACGCTCGCAATCCTGCTGATCGCCGGCCTCGTGCCCATTGAGACGGCAGTCGCCGCAAGCACCACCGTGCATGATGCGCGCGACCGCGACGTCATCATCGACAACCCCTCGCGAATCGTCTCGATCGGCGGGGCGATCACCGAAATCCTCTATGCGCTCGGCTTCGAGGACCGTGTCGCCGGCGTCGATGCGACCAGCCTCTATCCGACCACCGCGCTGCGTGACAAACCCAATGTCGGCTATATGCGCCAGCTCTCGCCCGAGGGTGTGCTTGGGCTCAATCCCTCGCTGGTGCTCGCGGTGCAGGGCTCCGGGCCGAAGGAAGCCATGGACGTTTTGGAAGCGGCCAAGGTGCCCCTGGTGCTGGTGCCCGAGACCTTCTCCGAGCAGGGATTGCTCGACAAGATCAAGCTGGTCGGCCACGCCATGGATGCCGATCCGCGCGCCGCATGCCTGACCACCGCCGTCGCGCATGATCTCGCGCAATTGCGGGAGTTGCGCGCCAAGGTGACGAAGCCGGTGCGGGTGATGTTCGTGATGTCGCTGCTCAACGGCCGCGCCATGGCGGCCGGCCAGAAGACGGCGGCGAACGAGATCATCCAGCTCGCTGGCGCCGTCAACGCGGTCGAAGGCTATGACGGCTACAAGATCATCAGCGACGAGGCGATCGTCGCCGCCAAGCCCGACGTCGTGCTGTCGATCCAGCGCGGCAAGGATTCGCTGGAGGCCGAGGCAATCTATGCGCATCCGGCCTTCGCGCTGACGCCGGTCGCGGCGAACAAGAGTTTTATTTCGATGGAAGGGCTCTATCTGCTTGGCTTCGGGCCGCGCACGGCGGCTGCAGCCCGTGACCTCTCGACCAAGCTATATCCGGCGCTGGCGCCGCAGGCGGAGAAGTTCGAGCCCGCGGCGCTTACGGCGAATTGCCGGCAATGAGCGCCTTGGCGGACGCGCGCGGCGGGACCTCCGATCGTCGTATCAAGCGCTCGTTGCGCCCATCGGCATCGCTGACGCTGCTTTGCCTGTGTGCTGCGCTCCTCAGTGCTGCGCTCATTGCGGTGACGCTGGGTGCGGCCGGAATCCCCCTCGCCCGTCTTCCCGCCGCGCTCGGCCTGTGGAGCGACGGTGCGGCCAATCCGCTGGTCGCGCGCGACCAGCTCGTGCTGTGGTCGATCCGGATTCCCCGGATCGTCGCTGCCGCGATCGTCGGCGGCCTGCTGGCGGCGTCTGGCGCGATCATGCAGGGGTTGTTTCGCAATCCCCTCGCCGATCCCGCGCTTGTCGGCGTCTCCAGCGGAGGCGCCTTTGCAGCGGCAGCCGCGATCGTCTTCACCGACAGCCACATCGGCGAGAGCGTTCGCTTCATGCAGCACCAATTGCTGCCGCTGTCGGCGTTCGCCGGCTCGCTCGTGACGACGATCGTCCTCTACAGCATCGCGAGCCGCGCCGGACGGACCTCGATCGCGATCTTCCTGCTGGCGGGAATTGCGATCGCTGCCATCGCCAATGCCGGCATCGGGCTTCTGGTGTTCATCGCCGACGACCGGCAGCTCCGCGACATCACCTTCTGGATGCTGGGCTCGATGAGCGGCGCGACCTGGGGCAAGATCGCGACGCTGGCGCCGGTGCTCGCCGTCGCGCTGGTCGCGTGCGTATCGATCGCGCGCGGGCTCGATGTCCTCGTGCTCGGCGAGGCCGAGGCCTTTCACAGCGGCGTCGACGTCGAGCGCTTGAAACGGATCGCCATCATCCTGGTTTCGGCCATGACGGGGGTCGCGGTCTCCGTATGCGGCGTTGTCGGCTTTGTCGGCATCGTGGTGCCGCATCTGTTGCGGCTCGTGATTGGGCCGGCGCACCGGCTGCTGCTGCCGGCTTCCGTTCTGTTGGGGGCTGTGCTCCTGGTCGGCGCCGACACGATGGCCCGCACCATCGTATCACCGGCGGAAATGCCGATCGGCATCCTGACGGCGGCGGTCGGCGCGCCGTTCTTCCTTGCCATCCTGCTGCGGCAGCGCAGCCTGGTTTCGCTATGACACCGATGCTGCAGGCGAGCTCGGTCTCGGTGGTGGTCGGCGGCGCCACGCTCGTCGATGCCGTTGATCTCAGCGTCAATCCGGGCGAGATGATCGCGATCGTCGGGCCGAACGGCGCCGGCAAGTCGACGCTCCTGCGCATGCTGTCCGGCGACATCACGCCGACGCGCGGCACGGTCGAATTGAAGCAGCGCGCGCTCCGCGCCTATCTGCCGCGCGAGTTGGCGCGGCATCGCGCGATGCTGTCGCAGCATGTCAACGTCACCTTCCCGTTCACGGTGGAGGAAATCGTCTACATGGGCGCGGGCGATAGTTCGCGCGCGACGGTGGCGACGCTGGTCGAGTCAACCCTGGACGAAGTCGGGCTGAGAGACTTTCGCCATCGCCAGTTGCCGACCCTGTCCGGCGGCGAGCAGCAGCGCGCGCATCTCGCCCGCGTGCTGGTGCAGCTGGCCTGCGGCGAAGCGCTGAACGGCCCCGGCCTGTTGCTGCTGGACGAGCCGACCTCGAGCCTCGACCTCAGGCACCAGATCGATCTGGTCGAGACAGCGCGCCGTCGCGCGCAGAATGGCACCGCCGTGATCGCGATCCTGCACGACCTCAACCTTGCGATGCGCTTTGCCAACCGCCTCGTTCTCCTGCACCGCGGTCGGCTTGCGGTCGATGGCGGCCGCAGCGAGGCGATGACTGCCGAGACGATCCGCACCATCTTCGAGGTCGATGCGACCATCGCCCATACCGACGGCGGCATACCTTTCCTGCTGCCGCAGACGATGCGGCCGGTGACGTAACGTCGCAGGCATATCCAGCGCCAATCGTTAGAGCGTTTTCAAGCGAAGTGGACACCGGTTCGCGTGAAGAAAACGCGTCAAGAGAAAGAATCTAGAGCTTCGGTTCTGATTCCATCAGAACCGAATAAGCTCTAGCCGTCACGAAATTGTCAGCCGCCTGTAACACGCACCTCCCAGAACTCCGCGGCGTTCATCTTCAGGGGAGATCAACATGCGCAAATTACTGCTCAGCTCTGTCGCGTCCATCGTGCTGCTCTCGGGAGCCGCGTTCGCGCAGGGCGAAGGCGAATATCCGGCGACCCTCAAGGGCCACGCCGTGCTTCCGGCGGAAAGCTTCATCGACGCGCCTGCCGATGCACCCAACGATCTCAAAACCTCGGGCAAGTACACCACCGGCCGCCGCGTCGACGCCATCGGCACCGTGATGGGCAAGTCTGCTGACCGGCCGACCGGCGTCTCGCTGCCATTCAAGGGCCAGCCGCTGCAGGGCCATTCCGGCATCAAGGTGACGGCGGACGGCACGTTCTGGGTGCTCACCGACAACGGCATGGGCTCGCGCTACAACTCGCCGGATTCGATGCTGTACCTGAACCGGCACAAGATCGACTGGGCGAGCGGCAAGGTCGAGCGTCAGGAAACCGTCTTCCTGCACGATCCCGACAAGAAGGTGCCGTTCCGCATCGTGCATGAGGACACCGCCAAGCGCTATCTCACCGGCGCCGACTTCGACACCGAAGGCTTCCAGATCATCGGCGACACGTTCTGGATCGGCGACGAGTTCGGGCCCTACGTGATCAAGGCCGACAAGACCGGCAAGGTGCTGGCCGTGTTCGAGAGCCTCGCCGACGGCAAGCCGGTGCGCTCGCCCGATCACTGGTCGGTGCAGTCGCCGGGCGCGCCGGGCGCGAGCTACACCACCGTCAACCTGCGCCGCTCCAAGGGCTATGAGGGCTTTGCGTCCTCGAAGGATGGCAAGTTCCTGTACGGCCTGCTCGAAGGCCCGTTGTGGGATGCCGAGAAGAAGGACTGGGAGAAGGTCGACGGCAAGGAAGCCTCGCGCATCCTCGAGTTCGATGTCGCGAACGAAAAATTCACCGGCCGCTACTGGCAATATGTGTTCGAGCAGAACGGCAACGCCATCGGCGACTTCAACATGATCGACGGGATCGCCGGCCTGATCATCGAGCGCGACAACGGCGAAGGCACCGCGGACAAGGCCTGCCCGCAGGGACAGCGTGGCGAAAACTGCTTTGCGGATCTTGCGAAGTTCAAGCGTGTCTACAAGATCGAGCTCTCGGACGCCAATGTCGGCAAGCCCGTGCGCAAGGTCGGCTATATCGACCTGATGAAGATCCGCGACCCCGACAAGAAGGCGAAGAAGCCGCTCAATGATGGCGTGCTCACGTTCCCGTTCTTCACCATCGAGAACGTCGACAAGGTCGACGACACCCATATCATCGTCGGCAACGACAACAACCTGCCGTTCTCCTCGAGCCGCGACCCCAACAAGGCCGACGACAACGAGTTCGTGCTGCTGGAAGTCGGCGACTTCCTGAAGGCGAAGTGAGTAGCCTCCCTCTCCCCGTTCTTCACGGGAGAGGGTCGGGGTGAGGGGCTCTCTCCGCGGTCACGGTCGCAGCGAAGCGATCCATCAGTCCTGGGCTGACAAGGGATGCTTCGCTGCGCGCGCAATGACGGAAAAAGAGAGCGTGACGCACAAAAAAGCACGGCGCTTGGGGCGCCGTGCTTCGTTTATTTGGCGTTCAGCCGAGCCGAAACTCAGCTATAGATCTCGAACAAGCCCGCACCGCCCTGACCGCCGCCGATGCACATGGTGACGACGCCCCACTTGGCCTTGCGGCGACGGCCTTCCTGCAGGAGGTGACCGGTCAGACGCGCGCCGGTCATGCCGAAGGGGTGGCCGATCGCGATCGAGCCGCCGTTGACGTTGTACTTCTCGGGATCGATGCCGAGCTGGTCGCGGCAGTACAGGCACTGGCTGGCGAAGGCCTCGTTGAGCTCCCAGAGATCGATGTCGTCGATCTTCAGGCCCTGGCGCTTCAACAGCTTCGGCACCGCCAACACCGGGCCGATGCCCATCTCGTCCGGCTCGCAGCCCGCGGTCGCCCAGGCAACGAAACGCCCCAGCGGCTCCAGCCCGCGCTTCTCGGCGTCCTTGGCTTCCATCAGCACCACGGCGGCGGCGCCGTCGGAGAGCTGGCTGGCGTTGCCGGCGGTGATGAACTTGCCCGGGCCCTTCACCGGCTCGAGCTTGGCAAGGCCCTCGATCGTGGTGTCGGGACGGTTGCACTCGTCGCGGTCGACGACATAGTCCTTGATGCTCTCTTCCTTCGTCACCTTGTCGACCACCTTCATCTTGGTCTTCATCGGGACGATCTCGTCCTTGAACTTGTTCGCCTGCTGCGCGGCGGCCATGCGGCGCTGCGACTCCAGCGAGAACTCGTCCTGGTATTCGCGGCTCAGCTTGTAGCGCTCGGCGACGATGTCGGCGGTGTCGATCATCGCCATGAAGATGTCGGGCGCGGTCTTGAGCAGCTCGGGATCGACCGACTCCTTCGGCGTGCCGCCGCCCGGAATCGAGATGCTCTCGACGCCGCCGGCAACGATGCATTCAGCGCCATCGGAACGGATCGAGTTGGCGGCCATCGCGATGGTCTGCAGCCCCGAGGAGCAGAAGCGGTTCACCGAGACGCCGGCGGTCGACTTCGGCAGGCCGGCGAGCAGCGCGGCCTGGCGGCCGATATTGGGCGCGCCATGGGCGCAATTGCCGAGATAGCAGTCCTCGACATATTCCTTGTCGACGCCGGCGCGCTCGACGGCATGCTTGATGGCGTGCGCCGCCAGCGACATCGGCGGAGTAATGTTGAACCCACCGCGGGCGGACTTCGCCAGGCCCGTGCGTGCATAGGAAACGATAACGGCTTCACGCATTGTGTTTTCTCCCTTGTTCGGATGGCCTGATATGACCTGTCTTGGCCCATTCGTACACAGATTTTGTCGCCCGCCAAACGACAAACGCCGCCTCCGATTGCCGGAGGCGGCGTCAAGTTCCGCAGGTCGGAATATGTGGGTCGAACGGCGCGACCGCCGTCCCTTCTCCCCTTGTGGGAGAAGGTGGCGCGAAGCGCCGGATGAGGCTGGTGCTGACGGCGGAGCTGCCCTCTCCCACAAGGGGCGAGGGCGCAGCAATTGACACCTCCTGCGCTCAGAACGCCAGCGCCTTGACCTGCTTGACCTGCGGCAGCGCCTGCACCTTGGCGAGCACGTCCGCCGGCACGGGGCCGTCGACCTCGACCAGCGCGATCGCGTCGCCGCCCTGCGCGACGCGGCCGAGATGGAAGGTCGCGATATTGATCCTGGCGTCGCCGAGCAGACCCGCGAACTTGCCGATGAAACCCGGCTTGTCCTCGTTGGTCACATAGATCATCGACTTGCCGAATTCGGCGTCGACTCGGATGCCCTTGATGTCGACCAGCCGCGGCTTGCCGTCGTGATAGACGGTGCCGGAAACCGAGCGTTCCTGCCGTTCCGTCGTGACGGTCACGGTGATCAGGCTTTCATAGTCGCTCTGCGCGGCGCGCGTCACCTCGTCGACCACCATGCCGCGCTCCTTGGCGACGACAGGCGCGGAGACGACGTTGACGTCGCCCAGCATCGGCCGCAGCAGGCCGGACAGCACCGCCGAGGTCAGCGCCTTGATCTTCATCTCGGCGACGTGGCCCTCATAAGTGATCTGGGTCTTGATGATGCCGCTCTCGGTGAGCTGGCCGGCGAACGAGCCGAGCTTCTCGGCGAGCTCGATGAACGGCTTCAGCTTCGGCGCCTCTTCGGCCGTGATCGAGGGGAAGTTGATGGCGTTAGAGATCGCCCCGGTGAGCAGATAGTCCGACATCTGCTCGGCGACCTGTAGCGCGACATTCTCCTGCGCTTCCGTGGTGGAGGCGCCGAGATGCGGGGTGCAGATCACGTTGGGATGGCCGAACAGGATGTTCGAGATCGCCGGCTCCTCGGTGAACACGTCGAAGGCGGCGCCCGCGACATGCCTGGAATTGAGCGCATCCACCAGCGCCTGCTCGTCGACCAGGCCGCCGCGGGCGCAATTGATGATGCGGACGCCCTGCTTCATCTTCGCAAGCGCCGCCGCGTCGATGATGTTGCGGGTCTTGTCGGTGAGCGGCGTGTGCAGGGTGATGAAATCGGCGCGCTTGAACAGCTCGTCGAGGTCGACCTTCTCGACCCCGATGTCCTTGGCGCGTTCCGGCGACAGGAACGGGTCGAAGGCGATCACCTTCATGCGCAGGCCGAGCGCGCGGTCGCAGACGATCGAGCCGATATTGCCGCAGCCGACCACGCCGAGCGTCTTGTTGGTGATCTCCACGCCCATGAAGCGGTTCTTCTCCCACTTGCCGGCCTGGGTCGAGGCGTCGGCCTGAGGGATCTCGCGGGCCAGCGCCAGCATGAGGGTGATCGCGTGCTCGGCGGTCGTGATCGAATTGCCGAACGGCGTGTTCATCACGATGATGCCCTTGGCGGTCGCAGCCGGGATCTCGACATTGTCGACGCCGATGCCGGCGCGGCCGATCACCTTCAGCCTGGTGGCCTTCTCGATGATCTTGGCGGTTGCCTTGGTCGCCGAGCGGATCGCAAGGCCATCATAGTTGCCGATGATCTCGGCGAGCTTTTCCTTGTCCTTGCCGAGATTGGGCTGGAAGTCGACCTCAACGCCGCGATCTTTGAAGATCTGCACGGCGGCGGGAGAAAGGGCGTCGGAAATGAGAACTTTCGGTTTTGACATCTGAATGATCCTCTACCTTCCCCGAAGGAAGGTGCGGCCCACAGGCCGGAATGAGTGAATGTCCCGGATCGATTTCTTCTCCCTCTCCCCGTTCTTACGGGGGGAGGGTCGGGGTGAGGGGCAGCCACAGGCGAAGGTGCGAGCGGAGACCCCTCACCCGGATTGCTGTGCAATCCGACCTCTCCCCGTAAGAACGGGGAGAGGTGAAAAAGCTACGCCGCCTTCGGCAGCTGTGCCTTGGTCTCGGCGAAGGCCCAGTCGATCCACTGCGTGAGCAGCTCGACATCCTTGGCTTCCACGGTGGCGCCGCACCAGATGCGCAGGCCCGCCGGCGCGTCGCGGTAATGCGCGAAGTCGAAGCCCGCATTCTCCTTCTCGACCAGGGCGACCAGCTTCTTGCAGAAGTCGGCCTGCAGGTCCGGCGTCAGCGAGGTGATCGCGGGATCAGTGATCTTCAGGCACACCGAAGTGTTGGAGCGGATCGCGGGATCCTTGGCCAGGAAATCGATCCACGGCGTCCTCGCCTTCCAGTCGGCGAGCACCTTGGTGCTGGCATCGGCGCGCGCGATCAGGGCCTTCAGGCCGCCGATCGATTTCGCCCAGTCGAGCGCGTCGAGATAGTCCTCGACGCAGAGCATCGACGGCGTGTTGATAGTCTCGCCTTCGAAGATGCCCTGGTTGAGCTTGCCGCCCTTGGTCATGCGGAAGATCTTCGGCAGCGGCCACGCCGGCTTGTAGGTCTCGAGCCGCTCCACCGCGCGTGGCGAGAGGATCAGCATCCCATGCGCCGCCTCGCCGCCCAGCGCCTTCTGCCAGGAGAAGGTGATGACGTCGAGCTTCGGCCAGTCGAGTGGCTGCGCAAACGCCGCCGAGGTTGCGTCGCAGATGGTGAGGCCTTCGCGGGTGGCGCTGATCCAGTCGGCGTTCGGCACGCGCACGCCCGAGGTGGTGCCGTTCCAGGTGAAGACGACGTCGGTAGCCGGGTCGACCTTGGCAAGATCGGGGATCTCGCCATAGGCGGCGTTCAGCTTGGTGACGTCCTTCAGCTTCAGTTCCTTGACGATGTCGCTGACCCAGCCCTCGCCGAAGGATTCCCAGGCCAGCGTGGTGACGGGCCGCGCACCGAGCAGCGACCACAGCGCCATCTCGACCGCGCCGGTGTCGGAGGCCGGAACGATGCCGATCTTGTAGTCGGCCGGCACTTCCAGCACTTCGCGCGTCAGCTCAATGGCTTGCTTGAGCTTGGCCTTGCCGATCTTCGCGCGATGCGAGCGGCCGAGCGCGGCGTCCTTGAGATTTTGGGGATTCCAGCCGGGGCGCTTGGCGCAGGGGCCGGAGGAGAAATGCGGCACGTTCGGCCGCGAAGCGGGCTTCGCTGCAGTCATGATCTACCCTTCCAGATAGCTGCCTCTCGGTGGGGAGAGGTTTCCCGCTGTCGGAGATAGTGGAAGGGTAAGGAATCGTCAAGGAACTTCCCGACGATCACAGGCGATTGATGGGGGCTCGTCGGGCGACGGAGCCGGCGTCTGATCAAGCAGTCCGGCCGCATCGCTCACCAGCTTCACGGCCTTTCGCCGGCTGGAGACTCTCATGATGCTCTTCTCACCGACCTGCACGATGTATTCCTTGCCCGCCCTGACGATCGAATATCGCTTCATCTAAAATCCCCAAGCCGTTCTTGAGCGCAATGAGTTTGGACCGTCATCGCGTTCGATCTTTTTTGCTTGATCATGATCTCTTGCGGATCATGTTCTGCCGCTGGGAGACTCGTAACTAGCAGGAGCGTTCCTGTCGGTAAAATTACGGAGGCCGGCGTAGTTTATCGCTTGTTAACCGGAACGCAGAATGAGGACTACCACTGCTGTCAGCAATCGTGTCGATGCAACCTGGCGCAACTCAGAAGCGTATCGTCATGCCAACATGACTGCGTTGAAATCCAAGCCGTTCATAGAAGCGCTGCGCGTCGACGCGGGTGTGATGCGTGAGCAGTTCGACGAGGATGCAACCGTTGGTGCGCGCTTCGGTCATTGCCCATTGCACCATCTGTTCTCCGATGCCGCGGCTGCGGCAATGGGTTGCGACGCGCACATCCTCGATCAGGCCGCGCGAGGCGCCTTGCGAGCTTATGCCCGGCAGGATGCACAACTGCAGACAGCCGACCACCGCGCCGTCGACATCCTCGGCAACCACGAGCTTGAAATTCGGATCGCGATCGACCTTTTCGAACGCGGCGAAGTAGGATTGAGGCAAGGGATCCTCGATCCGCTCGCGGGCGCTGCCGAGCCGATCGTCCGCGAGCATGCCGACGATGACAGGGACATCGTCGCGACGGGCGCGACGGATGGTGATCGAGGACGCAGATGCCATGATGTGTTCCGAAGTTCAGTTTGCCGGCGGCAGGCCGAGTGAGCGTTCGGCCTCGCCGATCCAGCGGTGAAGCGTGGGATAGCCGCCGAGATCAAAGCCGCCCTCATGCGCGAGCCGCGTGTAGGCGAGCAGCGCCACGTCGGCGAGCGAAAACGCCTCGCCGACCAGGAATGGCGTCAACGCGAGCTGCTGCTCCATCCGCGCCAGTGCGGCATGGCCGCGCCTGACCTTCTCCGGATCGAGCTCGGACGCCGATTTGCCGAGATAGCGCATCTGGAAGCGGCAGACCGCGATATAGGGCTCGTGGCTGTACTGCTCCCAGAACAGCCACTCATCCATCTTCGCGGCGGAGAAATCATCCGCTGGAATGAGATCGCTGCCGCGGGCGAGATAGCGGATGATGGCGTTCGACTGCGCCAGGGCGCGGCCATCGTCGAGCACGATCGTCGGCACCTGGCCCGCGCTGTTCATATTCAGGAAATCTGCGGTGCGCGTTTCCTGCTTGAGGATGTCGACGTCGATCCAGGTGTAGGGCAGCGCGAGGTGATCGCACACCCATTTCACCTTCAGGCAGTTGCCCGACTTGTCGTCACCGTAGATTTTCATGGCTGGCGGTTGTCCTGTTGCCGAACGACAGAGCAACAGCGGAAACAGGAGCTGTCAACACGTCAGGCGCAGGTGCACCTAGAATTTGTAGCCGAGGCCGGCGCGCACCGTGTTGATGCTGGTATCGACCGTCGTGGTGAAGCGGATATATTCCCACTCCGCGCGCATGAACAGGCCGCCGACCAGATTGATGTCGATGCCCAGGCCGGCCGTGTAGCCGTAGATGAGGTGATTGTGCACGGCATCCGTCGCGCTCAATGGCATCAACTGGGTGAAAGGCCCAAGGGCAGAGGGACCCACGGCATCCGCAACGATTGCCGTATGTGAAATATTGGCCTTGCCGAGCGCGAAGCCGCCGAACGCATAAGGCAGGAAGCATCCGAAAGCGTAGGCTGCGCGTCCCCGGAACGTCGCCATGTCCGAGATCGAGATCGAGGATGCCGAGGTAACTGCGACATCGTGAAAGGAGCCGTCGGTGAGCGGGGCGCCGCTCACGAGCTCCTTGCTGGCGCTGGCGGAGCCGCCAAAGTTGCCGTGCATGTAGCTCGCCTCCAGGCCAAGCACGACGTCGGTCCATTGCCAATTATATCCGACAAAGGCTCCGTATGCCGACGAACGCGCCGACTGCTTTCCGAGACCGAGATTCCATTGCGCGACGCCCATCTGCTGGACGACATTGTCGGAAATCAGCGAGGCGATCAAAGACGACGGCTTGCTGTCGAAATTCTCGTCGGACGATCCGTAGCCGGCTTGGCCACCAATGTAGAGACCATCCCAATAGGCTCTGGAAGTGCTCAGCCCATCGGTGAAGCTGCCGCGAAGCACCGGGAGATCGGGAAGATCGGCGGCCCGCGCGCTCGTCACCGCGCCACACATCACTACCGCCAGCAGAAACCTGCGCATCGCCCACGCCCCCAAATCGACTTAACCAAACCCGGCGACGATCATCGCTCGTTAACCTTAACCAATGGTTGTCGCACGCCACGTTCGCCACAATCTTCTGCGTGATGAACACCATTTCGCCGCAAAGCGAAACGGCGCGGGAAGATCCCGCGCCGTTTGCAATCGTTAACCAATGAAGGTTCGTATTAACCTTTGCGCACCAGCGGCGGCGGCGCATAGACCGGCTGCGGGCTGTCCAGATTCCAGCGCACGCCCAACTTGAGATCGTGCGAAGTGATATCCCTGAAGTTCATTGGATTGTTGGTGGTGAAGCCCTGGAACGTCGTCACGGGTCCCGTCAGGCCCGAACCGAGATCGACGTAGCTATAGGCGACTTCGAGCGTCAGGTTCGGACTAACCCTGTAGGCAAGACCTGCATGCGCCGCCCATGCGAAATTCCACTTGGAAGCCGAGTTGGCAAGCGCAAAGCCAGGGGCAATCACGCCGGGAGAGAAATCGGCGAGGCCTTGATCGGTGAAGTTGGAGATCGTCACGCGCGCAGCACCCACGCCAGCGCCGATGAACGGCGTCACGCACCACCACGTTCCAAGGTCGACATAGGCGTTGGCGAGGACAAGCCATTCCGACTTGCTTGCGCCGTAGTTGTCAGACCCCGCACCGATAACCCCTCCGCCAAGCGGAAAAGTCACGAGATCCTGTCCGTGAAAGTTCGTTCTTCCACGGTATTGGCCGGTGACGTCGGCGCGGAACCAGTTGTTGAACTGGTAACCGACACCGAGACCAAAGATGCCGCCGGTATCGAACCCGGTCTGCTGGTTCAGAGAGAGCAGCGGCGTGTACAAGGCTTCGTTGCCGTTGCGCACTTCCTTCACGCTCTGATTGCTGAAGCCGATATCGCCGCGCAGATACCAGCCGCCGAAATCCTCCACAGGCGGCGGTGCATAGGGCGGCGGCGCGATCGGCATGTCGGCGGCGAATGCCACCGAGGAAATCAGGGAGGCCGCACCAGCGGCAATAAGAGATCTAACGCAACGCATTGCTTCGTCCTTTTGGCCAGTGAGGCGAGCGGGGGAAGCCTCACGTCTGAAAATCCACGGGCGGACGATGGCACTAAATGCTTAAGCGGCGCTTAACCCTAATTGTTAAGGTTGACGACCTCTGACGACTGCTCCGAAAGCTCGCGGTATTGCGCTATTCCCGCTGTCGAACAGAAAGCGGCCGCGCCACAAATGCTAACGATGCGTTGATGAAATCCCGGCTCTTGTCTTAACGCGTTTTCTTCACGCGCACCGGAGTCCACCCTCGGATCAAGTCCGAGGGCATGCTTAGCTCGAAAACGCTTTAATGCGTGTGGTTCGGCATTTTCGGCAGGAACACCGCGAGCAGCCCGATCGCCGGCAGGAACGCGCAGAGCTGATAGATGAAAGCGATGTCGGTGTGATCGGCAAGCTTGCCGAGCACTGCCGCGCCCAAGCCGCCGATGCCGAAGGCAAAGCCGAAGAACAGGCCGGAGATCATGCCGAAGCGATGCGGCATCAGTTCCTGCGCGAACACGATGATCGAGGGCGTCGCCGACGAGATGATCACGCCGATGAACACGCTGAGCACAGCACTGGTGACAAGGCCGGCATAGGGCAGCGCCAGCGTGAACGGCAGCGCGCCGAGGATCGAGAACCAGATCACGTATTTGCGGCCGAAGCGATCGCCGAGCGGTCCGCCCACGAAAGCACCGACCGCGTTCGCCGCGAGGAAGATGAAGAGGTAGAGCTGCGCCGCTTGCGTCGAGACATCGAACCTCTCCATCAGATAGAAGATGTAATAGCTTGAGAGGCTCGAGACATAGAGCTGCTTCGAGAACAGCAGTGCGACCAGCACGGCGAGCGCGATCGTCACCCGCCGCCCGGTCGGCGCGTCCGGGTGTCGCTCGATCACCGCCGCCTTCCTGGTCACGATCTGCGGCTTGTACCAGCCACCGATGCGCCACAGGATCAGGATCGCGAGGCCCGCTATCGAGGAGAACCATGCGATCGAGGGCTGGCCGAACGGCACCACGATCAGCGCCGCGAGCACCGGACCCATCGAGGTGCCGAAGCTTCCGCCGAGCTGGAACACCGATTGCGCAAAGCCGTAACGGCCGCCCGAGGCGAGCCGCGCGATCCGCGCCGATTCCGGGTGGAACACCGCCGAGCCGAGGCCGACCAGCGACGCCGCGATCAGGATGATGCCGTAGTGATGCGCGCCAGAGAGCAGCAGCAGGCCGAAGAAAGTGAAGCCCATGCCGATCGCGAGCGAGAACGGCTGCGCCTTCTTGTCGGTGAAGTGCCCGACGAGAGGCTGCAGAAGCGACGCGGTGAACTGGAACGCCAGCGTGATCATGCCGATCTGTGTGTAGTCCAGCGCGTAGGCGTCCTTCAGGATCGGATAGACGGAGGCGATCAACGACTGCATGGTGTCGTTGAGGAAGTGCGAGAAGCTGATGCCCGCGAGCACGATGTAAGCCGGCCCCACCGCGGCCGCGCGGGCGGCCATACGCGGTGTCGCGTCCGGCACCAGCACCGGTTCAGCCAGCGCTTCTTCTGAAACGACAACGGACTTGTTCAACGGAGATTCCCGGCGGGATTCGCGACAATAAGCTGTGCTTACGACGCACGACCCGCTGCGACCACCGCCAATAGATGATGGCTGCGATGCTACCAGCGCGCGCTGAGTGCGATGCCTTTTGGTGAAATCGGTCCGTCCGCGAATTCACTTCACCTCCCCCGCAGGCGGGAGAGGGAGATAGAGAGAGCTAGGCCGCAGCCGCCGCAGCGTGGCCGAGTGCAGAGACGATGTGGTCGACGACTTCCTCGACCAGGAGACGGTCGTCGCCCTCGCCCATCACGCGGATCACCGGCTCGGTGCCGGAAGAACGGACCAACAGGCGACCGTGGCCGTTGAGCCGCTTCTCGCCATCTACGATGGCAGACTTGACTTCGACATCATCGAGCGGCTTGCCGCTGCGATAACGCACGTTCTTCAGGATCTGCGGCAGCGGATCGAAGCGGTGGCAGACTTCCGACACCGGGCGGCGGAGCTTTTGCACCACGGCAAGCACCTGCAGCGCGGCGACGAAGCCGTCGCCCGTAGTAGCGTAGTCGGAAAGGATGATGTGGCCGGACGGCTCGCCGCCGAGATTGTAGCCATCGCTCAGCATCCGCTCGAGCACATAGCGGTCACCGACCGACGTGCGCACCATGTCGAGTCCAATGCCCTGCAAGAAACGCTCGAGCCCGAGATTGGACATCACGGTGGTGACAATGCCGGGCTTGGCGAGGCGGCCCTCTTCCTTCCAGCTCTGCGCGATCACCGCGAGCAATTGGTCGCCGTCGACAAGGTGGCCGCGCTCGTCGACCAGGATCACGCGATCGGCGTCGCCGTCGAGCGCAATGCCGATATCGGCGCGCATCTCGCGCACCTTCCTTGCCAACGTTTCCGGCGCGGTGGAACCACATTCCTTATTGATGTTGAAGCCGTCGGGCTCGACCCCGATCGACACGACGTCGGCGCCGAGCTCCCATAGCGCTTCCGGCACCACCTTGTAGGCCGCGCCATTGGCGCAATCGATCACGACGCGCAGGCCGTCGAGGCTCAATTCGCGCGGCAGCGTGCGCTTGGCGAATTCGATGTAGCGGTCATGGACCCCGTCGATACGGCGGGCGCGGCCGAGGCTCGCGCTCTGCGCCAGCCGGCGCTCGATCGGCTCGTCGAGCAGTTGCTCGATCTGCTTCTCGACGTCATCGGAAAGTTTGAAGCCCTGCGGCCCGAACAGCTTGATGCCGTTGTCCTCGAACAGATTGTGCGAGGCGGAGATCATCACGCCGAGATCGGCGCGCATCGACTTGGTAAGCATGGCGACCGCCGGCGTCGGCATCGGGCCGAGCAGCAGCACGTCCATGCCGACCGAGGTGAAGCCCGCGACCATGGCATATTCGATCATGTAGCCGGAGAGCCGCGTATCCTTGCCGATCACCACGCGATGGCGATGATCGCCGCGCTGAAACACGAGGCCGGCGGCCTGTCCCACCTTGAGCGCGAGTTCCGGCGTAATCAGACCGTTGGCACGGCCACGAATCCCGTCGGTCCCGAAATATTTACGGCTCATATCACCCCCAGTAAGGCCAGGGCTTCTCCAGCCACCTCAGCGAGAAGCCCGAAACGCCATCGTGCAGGCTTATAATGCGTCAGCCGCCAAGACGGCTTCAAAATATATGATGAATCATTACCGTCGCCCGAAGGCAAGAGTTTAGGTTAATATATTGTAGAATAAGGTATAATTTCGGTGGCCGGAGGGTGCCGACAGCGGCCACCGGCGACTCTAGCGCTTGCGCAGGATGTGATGGTCATCCTTGGTGGGTGCCGGCTGGGTCACATTGACGGGGTCGGAGGCCGGAAAAGTCTCCTCCAATCCCTCCTCCAGCGACTCCTCGAGCGAGCGCTTTTCGCTCTCTGCATCTTTCGGCTTGGGGGTCGATCTGGTCATGGTGGCCTCCTATCGGTGGATTTCGGCCGAATGATTTGGCAGATGATCCAACCATGCTAGATGACGGCGCATTCGCGAAATACAAGACGGGCCGGGAGCGTCCATGAAGCACATCACCTGCATCGAAGATCTGCGCCAGCTACACAAGCGCCGCGTGCCGAAGGCATTTTTCGACTATGCCGACCGCGGCTCCTACACCGAGGACACGCTGCGCGCCAACAGCGAGGATCTTCAGCAGATCAAATTCCGCCAGCGCATCCTGGTCGACGTGTCCAAGCGCGACCTCAAGACCACGATCCTGGGCGAGCCTGCCGCGATGCCGCTGATCCTCGCCCCCGTGGGTCTGCTCGGCATGCAGCACGGCGACGGCGAGATCCTCGCCTGCCGCGCCGCACAGGCCGCGGGGATTCCGTTCACCCAGAGCACGATGTCGATCTGCTCGATCGAGGACATTGCCGCCGCCGTCGACAAGCCGTTCTGGTTCCAGCTCTACGTCATGAAGGACCGCGGCTTCATCAAGGCGCTGATCGAGCGCGCGATCGCCGCCAGGTGCAGCGCGCTGGTCCTGACCGTCGACCTGCAGGTGATCGGCCAGCGGCACCAGGACATCAAGAACGGCATGACCGTGCCGCCGGAATGGTCGCTGTCGAAGCTGGTCGATTTCGCCAGCAAGCCGGCCTGGGTCTCGGGCGTGCTGCGCGGCAAGCGCCGCACCTTCGGCAATCTCGCCGGCCATCTCAAGGTCGACCAGGACATCACCTCGCTGTCGACCTGGATCAATTCGCAGTTCGACACTTCGCTGAACTGGAAGGACATCGACTGGATCCGCAGCATCTGGCCGGGCAAGCTGATCCTTAAAGGGATCCTCGACGTCGAGGACGCGGAGATCGCGGCCAAGACCGGGGCGCAGGCGATCGTGGTCTCCAACCATGGCGGCCGCCAGCTCGACGGCGCGCCATCCTCGATCGAGGTGCTGCCGGAGATCGTTGACGCCGTCGGATCGCAGGTCGAAGTCATGTTCGACGGCGGCATCCGCACCGGCATGGACGTGATGCGCGCGCTCGCGCTCGGCGCGAAGTCCTGCATGATCGGCCGCGCCTATGCCTACGGCCTCGGCGCCGGCGGACAGGCCGGCGTCACCGAAGCGATCAACGTGCTGGCGAAGGAACTGCTCACGACCATGGGCCTGTGCGGCGTCAACACGATCGCGGAGATCGACGACAAGGTGCTGGCGGTTTAAGGGGTCGTCTGAGCAGGAATCCCCCATAGCCCGGGTGGAGCGTTAGCGTAACCCGGGCTACGGGATCGTGGAGTGATCGCGCGCATCAACGCGCACTCACATCGGCGGCGTGATGCCGTCGCGGCCGACGCTGATGCGGTTGGTCTCGAGCGAGCCGTCAGGCGACTTCTTCGTGAATGCGATGATCTTGGCGCCCGCCTTGAGCTCGGACTTGTCGCCGGGGACGTAGGTCACGACAGGCGTGTCAGGCGAGACCAGCACTTTCTTCTCGCCGTCCTTGTATTTGACGAGCAGCGTGTGGCCGTCATTGCTGACCACGGATTCGGCGACCGTCGCATTGGTCATGCTGCTGTTGGGACGCGTGTCCCAGGGCCGCGAGCCCTCGCCGGTTCCGCGCATGTCCTCCGGGAAGACGTGGACTTCCACCGCTTTCGGCGTGCCATCGGAAGCTGGCACAGTGGTGGCGCCGATGAAGGAACCGACCTTGATGTCGGATAACGCGATCTTGACGATGCCGGCAACGCGCGCATCGCTCGTCATATGCAGTTTGACGTCTTCACCGCTGCGCGACTTGACCTCGATCGTGTCGCCGTTGACGCTTTCGATGGTGCCGCGCACACGCGACGAGGTCGGCGGCTGCTGCGCGATCGCATAGAGAGTTGACGCTGCGACCATGACGACGGCAAACAGCGGGCGGGCGAGCGTGGAACGGTAGGGAGGCATAGGGAGGGCTCCGGGTGGGGATCACCTGTGCAGAGACACCACTCGTGCGGCAATATTTCGCGCCCTCAAGCCTTTGTGAGATCGTCCTCGACCAGCGCGCGCAGTTCCGGCGTCACTTGCGGGCGCTGGCCGAACCAGAGCTCGAAGCCGCGCACCGCCTGGTGCAGGAGCATGCCGAGCCCGTCGGCCGTCTTCAATCCGCGCCCATCTGCGGCTGCAAGCAACGGCGTCTGCAGCGGAACATAGACGAGGTCTGCGACGACGGCATTTGGCGGCAACAAGCCGACGTCGAGGATGAGCGCCGGTTGGCCGTGCATGCCGAGCGAGGTGGTGTTCACCAACAGCCCTGCGCGCGGCAGCAGATCGGCAAGCGCATCCCAGCTCGCCGGCTCGACGCGAGAACCGAACTGGTCGGCGAGCGCACGGGCGCGCCCGCTGCTGCGGTTGACGAGATGAATGCGCTGCATGCCGCGATCGAGCAATCCGAACACCACGGCGCGCGCCGCGCCACCGGCGCCCAGCACCAGCGCCTCCGTCGCCTGGTCCCAGCCGGGCGCGGAGGCGTCGAGATTGTTGATGAAGCCTTCGACGTCGGTGTTGGTCGAGCGCAGCTCGTCGCCTTCGTACCACAGCGTATTGGCGGCGCCGACCGCGCGGGCGCGCTCATCAGGCACCGACAGCGCCAGCGCGCGCTCCTTGTGCGGGATCGTGACATTGGCGCCGACGAAGCCGTGGGTCGACAGATGCAACACGAACTCGGCAAAGCCCTCCGGCGGGATCGCCTCGATGTTATAGCCGCCCTCGATGCCAAGCTTCCTCAGCCAATAATGATGGATCAGCGGCGAACGCGAATGCGCGGCCGGCCATCCGATCAGGCATGCGGCGCGGGCTTTGGTCGGTGCGGTCATTTCAGTCCAATCGGACAAGCAATGCGGACTGTCAACATTCACTTATCCCGCATCGCGACGAACGCGGTGAGTATGACGGCGGCTCCCGCCGCGAACCAGACCGCCGAAAGACTAAGGTGGAGATAGGCGAGCGCACCGACGGTCGACCCCGAAACCAGCGCCGCCCACAGCATGAGGTTCGGCAGCCAGTCCCAGCGCGCGCCGCTGGTCAGCGCCGCTCCGAGGAGTTGTCCCACCTTGACCAGCGCGCCCGTGACATAGGTGAGGCCGAGCGCGGCATTGCCGCGAACCTCGAACACGGAATTTTCCAGTCCCATCGCGAACACGATCGCGCCGACCGCAACCACGGGCCAGCCGAACGTAGAGGCCAGCGCGGCGCCGATCAGCAGCAGGCTTTCCGTCAGCATCAGCCAGGTCTGGCGACGGCCGCCGCGACCGAGCGCGATCAGGCTGCCGGCGGCCGCGCCGATCACGAACGTCACGATGACGCCGATGGTTTGCGCCGCGGCAAACCAACTCGCTTTCGCGATATCGACACCGAGCCGCGTTGAATTGCCGCTCATGAAGGAGACGAACAGGCCGCCGAGATGCAGGTAGCCGACGCCGTCGAGATAACCGGCAAGCCCGCTGAGCGCGCAGGCCAGCGCGATGTTGCGGCGCGAGTCAGGCATGCATCACGCCGTCCACTCGTAGACCTCTTTCTCGTATGCCTCGGTGAAGCCGGCGCGCCGCAGATTGCGGTACGAATGTTCCAGCATGTACATGGTCTCGGAGACCTGCACCCTGCAGCCCATCTGCTCGGCGCGCTCGACACGTTTCGCAATGAGCGCCTGCTGCGCGCCGCGCTTGCGATGGCTTTCGGCGGTGGTAGCGGCCAGGAGATAGCCGATGTCCTCGAACAGGCAGAGCGCGGCGATCGCCACCGGCTGATCGCCGTCGAACGCCATGTAATGTACAAAGCCCTTGCGGCCGGCCGAGCGCGCATATTCCGGCCACAGCGTGTCGCCGAGCTGGTCGCGCGCGGCGTCAATCTCGTCGGTGGTCACCTCGCGGATGCTGAGATCGGTCCTGAAGTGAAGCGGCGAATGGGCTGTGCGCCACATGGTCGGATATCCGGTGCGGCGTGCGCGCGACAGGCCCCCCGCCTCGAGCCGCGCCCGCATCACGTCCATGTCGGGGCCCGGACTCAGCCAGACAAAGAAGCGCTTCACGCCCTGGGCCGTGAACAGATCGATGAAGCGCGCAACCGCATCGTCACTCATGGCGGGATCGGCGCCGCAGAGATAGACGCGATTGAGATTGGCGGATGGAAACGGCGCCTGGCGTTCGGGATCGATGGTCACGTAACAGTGACCGAACGGCGGACCGTCGAACTGACGGCGCACGAGCCGATAGGGCTGACAACGGCCGTCCAGCCATTGCGTCAGCCGCCGCATTTTCAAGGAGAGATCGACAACTTCCATGGCGATGCGGGGATCATGACCCTCGATCCGGGGCCATGATCCTAGCAACACTTATGCCGCCACGCGATGCGCCGCAATAATTTGATCGGCGGTCCGGCCGGTCACTTCGGCCATGTGGTCGAACTGCCGGGTGAAGCTGCCCGCGCCGGCGGTAGCCGAGCGGAGTTCCACGATCAGGTCGCCGATTTCGGCTTCCGGCATGGTGGCGCGGACGCAGTCCCAGCCGGACCAGCCCTCGCGGGTGTCGAAACCGAGGATCTGGCCGCGCCGCGCCGACAGGATCGCGTTAATCTTGGCAGTTGCGTCGGTCGGGCAGACGATTTCGACGATGTGGATCGGTTCCAGCAGCACCGGATGACAGTTCGGCAGCGCCTCGCTGACGCCGATCCGCGCCGCAGTGCGGAACGCGAGATCGGAGGAATCGACACTGTGGTAGGAACCGTCGGTCAGGCGCACATGGACGTCGACCACGGGAAAGCCGAGCGGCCCCTTCTGCAGGCCGTCGACCACGCCCTCCTCCACCGCGCCGATATAGTTCCGCGGCACCGCGCCGCCGACCACGGTCTCGTCGAAGGTGAAGCCCGTGCCGCGCGGCAGGGGCTTTATCTCGAGCATCACGTCCCCGAACTGGCCGTGGCCGCCGGACTGCTTCTTGTGCCGGCCGCGCTGGCTGACCGGTTTCCGGATGGTCTCCTGATAGCCGATCGCGGGAGGGTGCGATTTGACGTTGACGCCGAAGCGATCGCGCAGCCGTTCCACTGCGACGCGCAGGTGCATCTCGCCCTGCCCCCACAGCACGGTATCGTGCGTGCGCGCGTTCTGGATCTGGGTCAGCGACGGATCCTCCTCGTTCAGCCGCAACAGCGCCTGGCCGAGCTTGACGTCGTCCTTGCGGTCGGTGGCCGCGACCGACATCGCGAGCACCGGCGACGTCAGCGCGGCCTTGACCAGCGAGGGCGGCGCAGTCTTGCCGCTCGCCACCGTGTCGCCGGTCTTGATCGCATCGAGCTTGCCGAGCGCAACCGTATCGCCGGCTTCCGCCGCGGCACGCTTGGTGTCGAACGCTCCGTTCGCGGAGAGGATGCCCGAAACGCGGCCGGTCTCCCCGGACGAGGAGGTCAGTGTCGCGCCATCGTCGAGACGGCCGGCGAGCAGCCGCGCCAGCGACAGTTTGCCGCCGTGCTGCAAATGCACGGTCTTGAACACATAGGCGAGCGCATCCTTCGTTTCGGGGGCGCCAAGCCGCTTGGCGGTGTCGGCGATGCCAGGCGATTCATGGCGCAGTGCCTTCATCAGGCGCAGCACGCCGTTCTCGCGCAGCGCCGAGCCGAGCAGCACCGGGCAGATCACGCCTTCGCGCAGTTCGCGGGCGAGATCGTCGAACACGGCGTCGCGCGGCGGCTGGATGTCCTCCAGCAACTGCTCCATCAGCGCGTCATCGTGGTCGGCGAGTTTCTCCAGCATCGAGAAGCGCGCTTCCTTCTCGCGATCGAGATCGCCGCCGTCGAGCGCGACCACCTCGGACGGCTTGTGCTCGCGATAGACGAAGGCACGTTCCAGCGCCAGATCGACGAAACCCGCGATCAAGTCGCCGTTCCAGATCGGAATTTGCCGCAACACCAGCGGCACGCGCGAGGCCGGCTGCAGCGTGGTGAGCGTCTCGCGGACGCGCTTGTTGGCGCGATCGATCTTGTTCAGGAACAGGAAACGGGGAATAGCAAGCTCTTCCAATTCGCGCAGGATGAGCTGCAATTGCGGCAGCTTCTTCTCGTCGGCCTCGCAGACCACGATCGCGGCGTCGACGGCAGGAAGCGCCATGCGCATATCATGCGCAAATTCGACCGAGCCGGGACAATCGAGGAAGGTATAGCTGTCGCCCATGAAGGTCGTGGTGGCAGCGGTAAGCCCAACGCTCATCTTGTGACTGCGCGCTTCGGCACTGGCGTCGCCAACCGAAGTTCCGGCATCGACGCTGCCGGCTGTGCGGATCGCACCGGTTCGCGCCAGGATCGCTTCGAGAAGTGTGGTCTTACCGCTTTGGAAAGGGCCCACCAGTGCAATGCACCGTGGACCTCGGGGACTTCTGACGTCTTGTCCCATTGCCGTCTCCTCGTTTGGAGCTCGGCCCTTGATTGGGTCGGCAATCGGCAATGCTCCGCCCGTCGCGCACGTTTGGCAAGCGGGAAAACGTCGCTGCGCTGCGATGTAATGTAACGTAGCAGGCAAATCCGAGCCGCACCGTCATTGCGAGGAGCGACAGCGACGAAGCAATCCATTCTTACCGCGCACGGAAATGTGGATTGCTTCGCTTCGCTCGCAATGACGGCGAGAGACTGGCCTTAGCGTCCCGGCCGGAGTTCCAGGCTTTCGAGTCCGGCGGCGATATTGATGCCCACCTGACCCTGCAGACTCAGCGGCTGCAGCGCGATCGAATTGTTGGAGCCGCCGACCAGCACATTGCCGCCGACACCGACGCCGAGCGTCGCGCTGCCGTCCGCGCCTGCATAGTTGCCGGCAAGATCGCCCGGTCCGAGCCGCGAGGTCGGCGCATAGACGCCCCACGCCAGCGCCGTTTCCTCGGTGATGCCGATATCGAGGCCGACCTTCTGGATGGTCGCGATGTAGCGGTCTTCCGGCCTGCCCTCGACGCGCAGCACGCAGCCGAGATGGGTGACCGAGCCCACGATGAAGCCGACGCTGGCGCCGCCGCGGCACTCCAGGACGCCGACCTGCACGCGCTCTGGTCGCTGCGCATTGGCGCCGGCGATGACGGATGCGAGCGTGACGATGGCCGTGCCCGCGCAAAGGACGAAGCGACGCATGAAGATATCTCCGGCTGAAAAGATGTGACGGGAGTAGCGACGAAGGACGCGCCTGCCCCGCGACGCGTGCTCGTCTATGCCATAAGCTTTAAGGCAGCACCAGATTGGCGGCACAACCAAGTTGCGCTCCGCCGTCATCTTCAGGACATACGGCGCGATTCCGAAACTACAGGCCTGCTGTTTGACGCTCAAATCAGCCCCACCGTCATTGCGAGCGGAGCGAAGCAATCCATAGTGCCGCAAGCGGAGGCATGGATTGCTTCGTCGCTACGCTCCTCGCAATGACGGAGGAGAGAGCGAAATCAAAGAAAAAGGCCCGCTTGCGCGGGCCTTCTCATTCTCGCTCGATCGATTTGACTATCGCAGATTGCCGCAGAAGCGCTGGATGCGCTTGCAGGCATCTTCGAGATCCGAGGTCTTGGTGGCGTAGGAGATGCGGAACGCCGGGCCGAGGCCGAAGGCCGAACCGTGCACGACCGCGACGCCCTCGCTCTCCAGCAACTCGGTGACGAAGTCCTCGTCGTTCTCGATCACCTTGCCGCTCGGCGACGTCTTGCCGATGGTGCCGGCGCAGGACGGATAAACGTAGAACGCGCCTTCCGGCCGCGGGCAGTCGATGCCGGTGGCCTGATTCAACATCGAAACCACGAGGTCGCGCCGTTCCTTGAACACCTTGTTGTTCACGGGAATGAAATCCTGCGGACCGTTGAGCGCTTCGACGGCGGCCCACTGCGAGATCGACGACGGGTTCGAAGTCGACTGCGACTGGATCGTCGCCATCGCCTTGATGAGCTGCGCGGGCCCGCCGGCATAGCCGATGCGCCAGCCGGTCATGCAGTAGGCCTTGGAGACGCCGTTCACCGTCAGCGTGCGGTCGTAGAGTTTCGGCTCGATCTGCGCCGGTGTGGTGAAGGCGAAGTCGTCATAGACCAGGTGCTCGTACATGTCGTCGGTCATCACCCAGACATGCGGATGCTTCACCAGCACATCGGTGATCGCCTTCAGTTCGGCGCGCGTGTAGGCGGCGCCGGTCGGGTTCGACGGCGAGTTGAGGATGATCCACTTGGTCTTCGGCGTGATCGCCTTTTCCAGATCTTCCGCGCCGAGCTTGAAGCCGCGCTCGGCCGTGCACACCACCGGCACCGATTCACCGCCGGCGAGCGCGACCATTTCCGGATAGCTCACCCAATAGGGCGCGGGAATGATCACCTCGTCGCCCGGATTGATGGTCGCCATCAGCGCGTTGTAGAGCACCTGCTTGCCGCCGGTGCCGACGATCACCTGGTTCGGCTTGTAGGTGAGGCCGTTCTCGCGCAGGAACTTGGCGATGATCGCCTCCTTCAGCTCCGGAATGCCGCCGACGTCGGTGTACTTGGTCTTGCCGGCCTCGATGGCATGGATCGCCGCCAGCTTGATGTTGGCCGGTGTGTCGAAATCCGGCTCGCCGGCGCCGAGCCCGATGACATTGCGGCCCGCCGCTTTCAGCGCGCGTGCTTTATCCGTGACCGCGATCGTCGCGGACGGCTTCACACGGTCAAGCGCAGCGGACAGGAAGGACATCATCGTCTCCGAATTTTGGTGGAAAGAACGCACAACGGCGCCGCTCTGTTTCTAGGACTGTTGCGGTGCAGCGGCAAGCGAAAAGCAGGGTTTCCTCGGCACTTTTGCCGCAGCTTCACTTCGCTCACCCTCGTTTCGGTACAATCGGTACAAATGGATCGTGCCGCGATCACCGGATAGCAGAGGCGTGATCCCTGCTGCGCCAATAGAATCATTCTGCACGCGTGCGATGCGGGAGCGGTTTTCGACTTTTTCCATACCGCAGGTCTTGCGAGGCACCCCCATCGGCATCATTGTGGGGTTGCGCTTGCGGCGCCAACTGCTGCGAACGCCCTTCGATTGGTGAACGCGGCCAGATGTACAAGCTCTATTCGATGCAGCGCTCCGGCAACAGCTACAAGGTTCGCCTTGCGCTGGCGCTGCTGAATACGCCCTATGAGGCGATCGAGGTCGACATCCTGCGCGGCGAGAGCCGCACGCCGGAGTTTCTGGCGAAGAACCCGAGCGGCCAGGTGCCATTGCTCGAAGTCGAGGAAGGACGCTACCTCGCCGAATCCAACGCGATCCTCTGGTACGTCGCCGGCGGCACGCCGCTCGCACCGGAGTCGAAGATCGAGCGGGCCGAGGCGCTGCAGTGGATGTTCTTCGAACAGCACGCGCTGGAGCCGAATATCGGCGCGGCCTATTTCTGGCTGTCGCTGGTGAGGGGCGGCCGCGACCTCCAGACGCACGCGCTGGAGGATTGGATGGAGCGGGGCTATGCCGCGCTGCAGGTGATGGAGAACCACCTCAAGACCGCGCGCTTCTTCGCCGCCGACCAGCTCACGGTCGCCGACATCGCGCTCTACGGCTACACCCACCTCGCCGACCGCTGCGATTTCGATCTCGCCACCTTTCCGGCGGTCCGCGCCTGGCTCAGGCGGGTCGAACAAGTCCCAGGCTTCGTCGCAATGGATTGGCGGCCGGAGACCGAAATCGACGACACGGCTGATGTCGCCGCAGGGGCCTGAATAGCGGGAATTACGGGAATAACCCGTAAAATTACGGGTAAAACCTCCCATCGCGCCGTAATTCTGCCACTTTTCGGACGGCAGCCGCCGCAATATTGCCGGCGACGATTGCGAATCCGCCCGCCAGACAACGCAAGTGATTCGCCCCGCATGCGAGGATTTCGACCATGACGTGGTCGCCCGGCACGGCCGGCTTGGACAGTCGCACCGTGCCAGCAGTCCCGTCCCGACTGGCAAGCGCGACCGCAACCTTGGTCACGATCGGCGCGTTGTCGCTGTCTGTTGTGATCGCGCTGACAATGCTGTCGATCAAGGTCGCGATGGCGATGCCGCTTCCGACCTGATCCGGTGGTTTCCTTTTTTGGAGTTGATACCAACGCAAGGCGCGATGACTGAAATCGCGACCGGAGCATGCTGAAGACACCTGTCGGACTGGTAACGGTTGGACTGACGGTTGCGATCCTGCTCGCGGCCTCACTGCTGATCGTCACGGGCACCCGCGGCGAGGATCGCCCGGCTGCGGTGCGCGTCCTGCCCCGCGCTGTGAAGTAGCGTAGGTGACTTCACCTCCCATTCCAGTGCCGTAGTCCGGGTGGAGCGCCAGCGTAACCCGGGACCGCCCGCAAGCGCTGATGCAGATGTCCCGGGTTACGCTTCGCTTCACCCGGGCTACGAATTGCGCAACCAATCAAGTGAACCTGTGGAAGATCAGGAACGCGCCGGCGGCGATCAGGGCAAAGCCGAGCGCGTGGTTCCAGGCGAGCGGCTCCTTCAGATAGAGCACGGAAAAGCCCGCGAACACGATCAGCGTGATCACCTCCTGCATGGTCTTGAGCTGCGCCGCCGAATAGACCGCGCTGCCCCAGCGGTTGGCCGGCACGGCGAGCCAATACTCAAAGAACGCGATGCCCCAGCTTGCCATGATCACCACCGGCAGCGGGCTCTGCTTGAACTTCAAATGCCCATACCAGGCGAAGGTCATGAAGACGTTGGATGCGAACAGCATCAGGATCGGCAGGATCGTGGGAGGAATGGTAGGCATCGATGTCCTCTAGCAATGGTCCGCTACAGCATGACCGAGCATGATCTTCCCGAGCGATCCATGCCACGGAACTGGTTTCATGCAATTCGCATAGCATTTGACTCCAACAATGCGAAAGCTTGCCGAGCGCGATCAAACGCGTCTTAAGCGTGACGCACGAAACCCCGGCGCAGCCGAAACCAACCGTCAAACTACGCGCCTATCCTCGGTTGCAACGAGGCGCACGCATGCAGTCGAACTGGCGTACGATCCTGGGCCCTGCCCTCACGATGGCGACAGCGCTATCCGCCTTCGCCGTCGACCGTCATTTCGCGGCCGTGCCCAATCCGGCGCCATTGTTCGTCTGCATCGTCGCGCTCGCGAGTTCCATCGGCGGCACCGCGTCGGGCCTCTTGAGCGCAGCCATTGCGGTGGCGGGCTCGGCAGTCTTCTTCCTCAACCATCGCGCGACGCCGGGCTATGACTTCTCGGACCTGGCGCGGATGGCGATGCTGGCGGCGACCGCCGCCGTCACTGCCGTCATCACTGGCGTGCTCAGGCGGAAATGGATCGATGCCTTCGCCTGGGAGCAGAAGCATCATGCCACTGCCGAGCGCCTGAAAGCCGCGCTCGACCAGGTCGACATCGGCATTGTGCTGCTGGACTCGGACACGCGGGCGGAATTCATCAATCGCGCCTTCCGCGACTATTTCGCGCTAACCGACGAGCAGGCGGAAAGCAAACCGCCCTTCATCGCGCTGATGTATCATGGCCGCGACACCGGCGCCTATGAATTGCCGAAGCACGAACTGAACGAGTTCATCGCGCGGCGCATCGAAATGATGCGGATCGGCGATTCCACCCCGATCGACATCAACCTCGCCGACGGCAAGGTGCTGCGCTTCAGCTGCACGGCGCTGCCCGACGGCGGCCGCATGCTGAGCTACACGCCCGTGACCGATTTGGTGCGCCGCACCGACGATCCGAAGAAAGCCGACTATTATCGCTCCCTGCGCGGCATCGGTCGCGCGCTTGATCGCGGGCTCGGTTCGGCTTTGCGCGCCGCCGAATAGAGCATGATCCGGAAAAGTGGAGACCGGTTTTCCCTCGCGACAAACGCGAAGCGTTTGCGCGGAGATCATGCTCAAACAAAGAACTAGAGCGGGATGACGATTCGAAGAAAAGTCATCACGCTCTAGCGCCGATTGATCCGCGTCCATGGTGCCGATAATAACGACGGGCAGCATTGCCGCCATCGGCGGCACCATCTCCCGCTTCATTACGGCTTCGCCCATGTCCAACGACGTCATCATCCGCTTTGTCACCCGGCAGGACTACGAGCAGTGGCTGCCGCTGTGGGACGGCTACAACGCCTTCTACGGCCGTTCGGGCGCGACCGCGCTGGCGCCTGAGATCACGCGCATGACCTGGTCGCGCTTCTTCGATGCCTATGAGCCGGTGCATGCGCTGGTCGCCGAACAAAACGGCGCGCTGCTCGGTCTTACCCACTATCTGTTCCATCGCTCGACCACGGCGATCGAGCCGGTCTGCTATCTGCAGGATCTGTTCACCGGCGAGGCGGCGCGCGGCAAAGGCGTCGGGCGCGCGCTCATCACAGGCGTCTATGAGCAGGCGAGACGCGCAGGCGCTGCGCGTGTCTATTGGCAGACGCACGAGACCAACCACACCGCGATGCAGCTCTACGACAAGGTGGCCGAGAAGTCCGGCTTTGTCGTCTATCGCAAGCTGTTCTGAGCGATCGTCGCGAGGAGCTGCCGGCTACACTCCGGCTGTGGATAACTTGCCTGTCACCGGCACGTAACAAAGCCCGGCTAGGCTTTTTCCTGCGTTTGATCAGGCCCCCCGTCTCAGATCACACGCCCCCCGAGCGGTCCCCGTCAGTCGCCGCGTCTGACCGGGGCCGCTTTTTTTGCGCGACATCCGTTCATGGCTGCACTGCAGCCGGCGATGATGTGCAAGCCGGTCGCCGCCTTGCGAGGTCCTGGCGTGCGGGCCACAATGCCCTTCCTTTTCTTTCCTTCTGTTTTTTGGATCGATCCATGCAAATTCGCAATCTCGGCGGCTCCGGCCTGCGCGTTTCTGCCGTCGGCCTCGGCTGCAACAATTTCGGCCAGCGCACCGACCTCGAAACCTCGCGCCAGGTGATCCACCGCGCGCTCGACCTCGGCATCACGCTGTTCGACACTGCCGACATCTATGCCGGCATGGGCGGCTCGGAGACGGTGCTCGGCACCGTACTCGGAGACCGCCGCAAGGACATCGTACTGGCGACGAAATATTCCAAGCCGATGGCGACCGACGGCACCAAGCAGGGTGCCTCGCGGCGCTACATCATGTCGGCGGTCGAAGCGAGCTTGAAGCGATTGAAGACCGACTACATCGATCTCTATCAGCAGCACGATTACGACCCGCTGACGCCGATCGATGAAACCCTGCGCGCGGTCGACGATCTCGTGCGGCAGGGCAAGGTGCGCTACATCGGCAATTCGAACTTCCCGGCCTGGCGCGTCGCGGAAGCCGAATATGTCGCGCGCGCGATGAACGTGAATCGCTTCGTCTCCTGCCAGGACGAATACAGCCTCATCGTGCGCGACATCGAAAGGGACCTGCTGCCGGCAGCGCAGGAATACAATCTCGGCCTGTTGCCGTTCTTCCCGCTCGCGAGCGGCCTTCTGACCGGCAAGTACCAGCGCGGCGCCACTGCGCCTGCGGACACGCGCTTCGGCAAGATGCCGGGGCTGCGCGACCGCTACGTCACGCCGCGCAACGAGGACATCGTCGACAAGCTCCAGGCCTTCGCCAAGGAGCGCGGCCACACCTTGCTGGAGCTCGCCTTCTCCTGGCTCGCCGCCCGCCCGCAAGTCTCAAGCGTGATCGCCGGCGCTACCCGCGTCGAGCAGATCGAGCAGAACGTCAAGGCGATCGGCTGGACGTTGAGCGCGGAAGAGCTAACGCAAATCGACGCGATTACGAAGGGATAAGTCCTATTTGCGCTCTAGCTGTCGGGTCGGCGATGCCTTAACCTGCTCTTACTCGATCGCAAAGGCATCAGGGAATGGCTCGTAAGTCCGAAGAAGATGCTCAAGATGCGCTCGTCCGGGCGCAAGACCTCATCTATGACGCTTGGGAGGCAGGCACGGCTAGGCGCCGTATCGCACTTGCCGAGAAGGCACTGACAATCAGTCCACTGTGCGCGGACGCCTATGTCTTGCTGGCCGAGCATGCCAAGCCAAGTTCGGATGAGGAGCTTAATCTCTGGCGTCGTGGCGTCGAAGTCGGAAGGCAGGCCCTTGGTGATGCTGCTTTCGAAGAGTACGTGGGAGAGTTCTGGGGCTTCTTAGAAACACGGCCCTACATGCGCGCGCGTTTTGGATTAGCGCGAGCATTGTGGGCCCGCGGTGTTCAGGGCGAGGCAATCGACCACCTTCGTGACATCCTGCGGCTAAACCCGAACGATAACCAGGGGGCTAGGTACGTTCTGGCGGCGGTGCTCGTCGAAGCGCAACGGGACCACGACCTCGCCTTGCTTCTCAAGGACTATCCGGATGACGGTGCAGCCGCATGGTCCTGGACGGAGGCATTGGCGGCATTTCGGCGAGATGGCGACTGCAAGGAAAGCCGGGCGCGACTGACGCAAGCTATAACCGACAACGGCCACGTGGTGGCTTACCTATTGGGCGAGAGACCAGTTCCCAAATCATTGCCGTCATACATCAGCCCTGGTGACGAGGATGAAGCGATCTACTATGTGGTGGATTTCCGCGCCGGATGGGCAAACACGCTAGGCGCTATCGACTGGTTGCGGGTGGCGACTTCCCCGCGAAAGACCGTCGAGCGACAGGCGAGAGGCAGGTCACGCCTGCAATAGTCGACGCCCGTACAAAGCTGAGTCAATTCATTACAGAGGTTGGCCATGGGCTAGGGCTCCAGTCGCTTTCTACAATCAGCATCTGTGGTTATGGGTCCCGTCTCAAGGCCGGGACGACGGCGCGGCTGGGGTCTGCGCTTTACGATATCAACCCCTGCATCGGCTTGGCGGCGCGGCTGTCGGGGAACACGCTCTCCGCCAGCACGCGGTCGGCGAGGCCGAACCGGTCGCGCAGCACACCCTTCATCACCGCGCGCAGATCGGTGGTCGGTGCGAGGTCGCGGCCTTGATAGAGATTGGCGGGCTTCAGGCCTGGCCAATCCGAGATCACGCGTCCGCCCTTCACCGCGCCGCCGGCAAGCAGCGCGATGGTGCCGGTGCCGTGGTCGGTGCCCTCGGTGCCGTTGATGCGCGCGGTGCGGCCGAATTCAGTGGCGACCACGATCACGGTGTCGCGCCAGCGTTCACCGAGCCCGCTTTCGAATTCCGCCAGCGCGCCATCGAGGCCGCCGAGCAGTTGCGCGAGACGGCCGACCGGCCCGCCCTCCTTGGCGTGGGTATCCCAGCCGTCGAAGGCGAGCGCGCCGATCCGCGGACCATCATCGGCCGCCATCAACTTCGCTGCGCCGCGCGCCACCAGCCGCATCGCACTGATGCCATTGGTGCCCGCCTTCGGCTTCATCTCGTCGCCTTTCGCGACTTTCTCGAGTTGCAGGCCCTGCGTGAGCGCCGAGGCAAGCGCGGGATCGCGATGCTGGTAAAGCTCGAGCAGGCGCATTGCGGTGTCGTCATCGGCCTGCGGCAGCGCGACCGGCGCCCAGCCGACGGTCGGTGCCGCGCCGCGCAGCACCAGTGGCGTCGTCGGGCCGACCGCGAGCGCGCGCGTCACCCGCTCGCCCCTCGGCAGCGCTTCGAGCGCGCGGTTGAGCCAGCCCGACTGCACCCTGCCCGGACCGGCAAAGCCGCTCTCGAGCACATCCTGGCCGTCGAAATGCGAGCGCTCGCGATAGGAGGTCGCAACCGCGTGGATCACGGCGGCCTGCTTTGCGCGATACATCCGCGCGAATTCTGGCATCGCCGGATGCAGGCCGAAGAAGGAGTCGAGCATGACGGCCGCGTTCGGCCCGTCGGGCCTGAGCGCGATCGAGCCGTGCAGGCCGGCATAATCGGGATCGCCGATCGGCGCCACGGTCGCGAGGCCATCCAGCGCGCCGCGCAGGATCACCACGACAATCCGCGGATCGCGTCCGTCAGCCGCGCGCGCGAATTTCGGCACATACGCCCAGGCGGCGAACGCGGCGCTGCCGAGCAGCAGAGAGCGGCGCGAGGTCGCCTGCAGCAGCAGGCTTTCACGGCATTGCATCGTCACCTCCTCTGGAATTCCGGCGACATCAACAAGAGAGCCAACGCCTGCTGGCGCGATTCCGCGCGCTCGACGCTGCGGCGCGTATCCAAGGAGGCCGCATCCGCGGCGACCAGCTCGAGCAGTTCGCGCGGGTCGACGCCATCGCCAAGGCGCGAGGCGATCTGCGCCGAGATATCAAGCCGCAGCTTCATGCCTTCGGGCGCAGCCCATGCAGCGCTGGTATCGGGGAAACCGTTCGGGCCGGCCGGCGACCACAACGGCTGACCGAGGGCGTTGAGGCCACCCAGATAGCGGGAGGGATCTTCGGGATTGCGCCCGAGCAGCCGGCCGGAGGCAATCAGGAATTCATAAGGCGAGCGCATCTTGGTCAGCGGCGCGCCCCAGGCTTCGCTGGAATCCACCAGCGCGATCGCGAGCGCCTTCAGATCGCCGTCGGTCCTTCCGAAGACATCCTGCAGGCGCGCCACCAGGGCCGGCGGCGGATGGTCGGCCACGAAATGGCGCGCAAATTTGGTTGCGATGAATTTTGCGGTCGAAGGATGGCGCGCGATGTCGGCAAGCACGGCCTCGCCCTGCGCCACGCCATTCGGCTCGTAGACCTTGCCCATCACGCGCTGCGCGCCGGGCTGATGCGCGTTGGCATTGAACACGAAGGTCCCGGGCGGGCCGAGCTGCCCCTGCCGTCCGGCAAAGGTCCACCCCGTGAGGACGCGCGCGAGCGAGGTGACGTCGTCCTGCGTATAACCGCCGCCGACGCCGAGCGTGTGCAATTCCATGATCTCGCGGGCGAGGTTTTCGTTGAGGCCGCGGTTGCGGTTGATGCCGGCGCGCGAGTCCGGGCCGAGCGATTGCTGATTGTCGAGGAAGAACAGCATCGCCGGATGCTGCTCGACCGCCTTCAGCATGTCGGCGAAGCGGCCGAGCACATGCGGCCGGATCGCCTCGCGCTCAAACGCGCCGGCCCAGATCCGCGCTAGCCCGCCCTTGTTGGCGGAGATGCAGAAATGGTTCGACCAGAACACGACCAGGCGCTCGACGAAGCCACACTCGGCAAACGTGGCGCGCTGGATGCGCGCCAGCGCTTCGCCGCGAAACGTCTTCTGGATCACATTGGCCGATTGCGGCGGAGGCTTCAGCGGATTGGGCTGCATCGCCTCCGACCGCGCCATCGCGGGATTCGCGTTATTGCCGTCAGCGGGTTGTGCCATCGGCTCCGTGGCCGTCATGTCCTTGGCGATCGAGGAGAGCGACGGATTGCGGCGTTGTGCTTTGGGTTCCGTTGATGGCGCTTCCGTCGCTGCGGATTTCGCGACGGCGTCGCGTGCCTGCTGGATCTCGAACTGGTAGTCGAACAGGGCCTTGCCGAGCGACGGCGTCGAGGAGAGCCCGGGCATCTCCAGGAGCGCGGCATTGGCGCGATTGAGTTCGGATTTGACGAAGCCGCGCGGATCGGACGCCGCATTGACGAAATCGCCGGAAGCGCCGCCGCGGGCGCCGAACCCGAAGCGATTGAGCGCAACAAGGGCTGCTTGCGAATCGCGGGCCATCGGATTTCCCTTCGGACGTCCTCGGTCTATGATTTGCAGGAGCATGATCCGGAAAAGTGGGGACCGGCTTTCCGAAAAGATCATGCTCAAACAAAGAACCGCGGCATCATAGCGCGCATGCGGATGAACCCTGGATTAATTCAGCGAAGGAAAGCGGCCGATTACATGACAAATCGGAAAGAAAGCACCCCACGTCAGCTTTCCTGCAGACGCTGCGGCACCGCCTTCACCTGCAGCCTGTCGGGCGAATGCTGGTGCGTGGCGGAATCCTATCGCCTTCCAATGCCGGCGCATGATGGCGGCGACTGCCTGTGCCCGGATTGCCTGCGCGCGCTCGCGAGCCAGCAAACCGACACGGCCGCGACGTGACGATGCGTTGGGACATCAGCGCCGTCCTGCTCGACATGGACGGAACGCTGCTCGATACCGAGAAGGTCTATTTCGACAGCCTTGTCGCGGCGCTGAACGCGCATGGCTATACGGACGATGTCGCTTCCCTGTGCCACGCCATGATCGGTCTTCCCGGGCCGGAATGTGAGTTGATGCTGGTGAGGCGCTATGGCGACGATTTCCCGCTCGCCGAGATCAATAGGGCTTTCGCCACCAACCGGGACGAGACGTTCCGCGCAGGCCTGCCGCTGAAGGCCGGCGCCATTGAACTGCTCGATGCGCTTCGATCCGCGCAACGGCGGATGGCGATCGTGACCTCTTCCTCGCGCCGCTCCGCCGACCAGCACCTGACGCTCGCGGGAATCCGCGCGCGCTTCGACACCATCCTGACGCGGGACGACGTCACGCACTGCAAGCCGAGCCCGGATCTCTATCTGCTGGCCGCGACACGGCTCGGCGTGAAGCCGCAAGCCTGCGTCGCGATCGAGGATTCCAACCATGGCGTGACCGCGGCCTATACCGCCGGTGCGATCACGCTGATGGTGCCGGACATGATCCCGCCGACCGAGGAAACGCGCGCCAAATGCGCCGCGGTGCTGCCTGACCTCAACGCTGCGCTGGCGATGCTGCGCGAGCGCGGCGCGCTGTAGCTATACTTCGAAGCCGGGCGACTTGCGCGCCATGCCGTCGAAAGCGTCGAGCAGGCGCTCGCGCCAGGCGTAGACCGGATCGCTCTCGACCAGCAGCTTGAACGGGCTCACGACGCGCGCCCACTGGAAGCCACCGAACACGATGTAGTCGGCATAGTTCGGTCTATCGCCGCCGAGATAGGCCTGCGTCCGCAGCGTCAGCCGCAGCGGATCGAGGCTCTTGCGGAAGCCTTCGACGGCGCGATCGCGGGTGGCGGCGGCCTCTTCCAGCGGCTTGCCGAGCCGCGCCTCGCGCGTCTTGCGGAAATAGGTGACGTCGTCAGGCCCAAGATGCGCGGGGATGTCGACGACGATCAGCGGGAAGATGCCACCGATCACCGTGACATCGCCCCACCAGTTCAGCATGCGCCCCATCGCACGGCCGCCCTCGCCGCCGAACAGCGAGGGGCGGTCGGGATAAGTATCCTCAAGATAATTGGCGATCGCCCAGGAATCGGCGACCGTGGCATCGCCGTCGAGCAGCACCGGCACCTTGTCGGACTTGTGCGGCGCGATCGCTTCTTTCTGCGTGAAGCACCACGGGATCGACTCGGCGCCGAGCCCCTTATGCGCAAGCGCCATCCGCGCGCGCCAGCAATACGGGCTGAACGGACGGGACGTGTCGGCGCCGACGAGCTCGAACAGTTTCATGGCCATGGATCAATCTCTCAGATGTCGGCAGTCAGACTATCCGTCATTGCGAGGAGCGCAAGCGACGAAGCAATCCACGCTTCCGCACGTGGCGATATGGATTGCTTCGCTTCGCTCGCAATGACGGCGACAGCAGCGCTACCGCACCACCGCCGCGGTCTGGCCGAACAGGATCTTCCGCTCCTCCTCGGTACGGATCGCTGGCTGACCGAAATTCGGATTGACCTCTTTCGCCTTGGCATAGGCGCGCACCGTCGCGGGCCGATCCCGGATCGTTTCCAGCCAGCGCTTCAGATGCGGGAAATCGTCGATGTTCTGGCCCTGGTTCTGGTAGCCGACGACCCAGGGATAGCTTGCCATGTCGGCGATCGAATAGTCGCCGGCGACGAACTCGCGGTCGGCGAGGCGCTTGTTGAGCACGCCATAGAGGCGGTTGGTCTCGTTCACATAGCGGTCGATGGCGTATTGCAGCTTGTCTTGGGCGTAGTTGCGGAAGTGATGGTTCTGCCCCGCCATCGGCCCGAGGCCGGCCATCTGCCAGAACGTCCACTGGATCACGTCATGGCGGGCGTAGAGATCCGCGGGCAGGAACTTGCCGGTCTTCTCGGCGAGATAAAGCAGGATCGCGCCGGACTCGAACAGCGAGATCGGCTTGCTGCCACCCTTCGGCGCATGATCGACGATCGCGGGAATCCGGTTGTTGGGCGCGATCGCCAGGAATTCCGACGTGAACTGCTCGCCCTTGCCTATGTGGACCGGGATGATCTTGTAGTCCAGCCCGGTCTCCTCGAGAAACATCGTGATCTTGTGGCCGTTCGGCGTGGTCCAGTAGTGGAGGTCGATCATGGGCATGATCCTGCGGCTGGGAGGGAACGCGCATAGGAGAAAGATGCGAATGCATGAATCTCGCAGAACCTGTGGCGAGTCAATCGGGTTCTTTGCGCCATGTGCTCAAATTTAATCGGCGGGCCCCCGCCGGCGCATTGAGCCGAGATCGCCCCGGTCCTACACTCTTGCGCTCTCCGCCTTCAGAATATCTTTCGGGAGGATTCAATGACGAGAGATTTGCCACGACGTGATTTTCTCAAAGGTTCGGCCGCGCTCGCCGGCATTGCGGCCGCCGGCGGATTTTCCTGCGTCGAGATCGCCAGCGCGGCGCCGATCGAGGTGCCGACCGTCGACAAGTTGTCGATCCGCGTACTGGTCGACAGCAGCTTCGACATGTTCTTCCGCGCGAAGCAGGCAAACGGCGTATCGATCGCGCCGCCGACGCGAAGCGCGGACTTCCGCAAGTCGCTGCACAACGAATGGGGCCTGTCGCTATGGCTGGAATCGCAGGCCGCGGGGGCCCAGCGCACGCTGATGCTGGACTACGGCTACACGCCCGACGTGCTCATCAACAATATGGAGCTGGTCGGTGTCGAGCCGGCGAAGCTCGACGGGCTGATCGTCAGCCACGGGCACTACGATCATTTCGGCGGCCTGATCGGCTTTTTGGATAAATATCGCGACAAGCTTCCCGCCGACGTGAAGCTCTACGCCGGCGGCGAGGACAATTTCTGCCACCGGGTCAGTGCGACGCCGACCAAGGGCCAGTTCACCGATTTCGGCGCGCTCGACCGCCGCGAGCTTGCGGCGCACAAGGTCACGACCGTGCTCTGCGAAACGCCGACCGTGATCGCCGGCCATGCGTTCACAACGGGCAAGATCACGCGCCGCAGCATCGAGCGCATCCTGCCGCAGACCTGGGTCGAGTTCGGCATGAAGGACGGGCTCGGCTGCAATGCCAGCCACTATTTGCCAGCCGAGATGGAAGGCAAGATCGTCCCGGACGAGCACATCCACGAGCATGCGACCTGCTTCAACATCAAAGACAAGGGTCTCGTGGTGATCAGCTCCTGCGGCCATGTCGGCATCGTCAATTCGGTGAAGCAGGCGCAGGAGGTCTCGGGCATCCAGAAGGTGCATGCCGTCGTCGGCGGCTTCCATCTCGGGCCGGCGCCGAAGGACTACCTCACCGAGGTCGTGGCCCAGATCAAGAAGCTCGAGCCTGATGTCGTGGTGCCCATGCATTGCAGCGGACTGAACTTCGTGCAGGAAGCCAGCGCGCAGATGGGCGACAAGGTGCTCGTCACCACGACGGGCAGCCGCCTCTCCTTCGGCGCATGATCCTGCGCGCCGCCAGCAGCGCCGGCATCGGCCTGTGGCTGATGCTGGCGCCTGTTCTTGCGCCTGCCTGCGCGGGCGACGCGCCGGCGCGATCGGCGGCGGAGGTCATGGACATCCTGATGTGGAACCGGGAGCCAGTCGGCGGGCCGTTCGAGCTCGTCGACCACACCGGCCGCATCCGCACCGAGCGCGACTTCCGCGGACGGCTGATGCTGGTCTATTTCGGCTTCACCTATTGCCCCGATGTCTGCCCCACCGACCTCCAGGCGATCGGACTTGCGATGGACAGGCTCGGCAGCGATGCCGACAATGTGCAGCCTCTGTTCATCACGGTCGATCCCGAGCGCGACACGCGGCAGCATCTGGCCGAATATGTGCCGCTGTTTCATCCGCGCCTGATCGGATTGACCGGAAGCCTTGAGGCGATCCGCAAGGCAGCGGACGCCTACAAGGTCTACAGCGCCAAGGTGCCGCTCGGAAAAGACCAGGGCGACTACACCGTTGACCACACCGCCTTCATCTATCTGATGGACCGCGACGGCGGCTATCTCGGCTTCTTCCCGCCGGGCACCTCGGCCGACCGCATGGTCGAGATCATCCGTCCGCACCTCGCCAGGTAGAGCGTTTGCCACTGCGGCACTAAGCCAGCTCAGCCAATGCGGCCGTGCTCGCGCAGGAATCGTTCGCCACTTTCGGTGACCACCACCCGCAAACCCTCGACCGTGGGGCGGCGCACGACATAACCGCGATCGACGGCGTCTTCCCAGATCGTCAGCCGTGGGCAGGAGGTGCGCCAGGTCTCGATCACCTCGGCATAAGGCCGCGGCTCGCGCGCGATCCATTCGACCAGATCAAGTACGAGGGCGTCCGCCGGTTGAGGCATCAGGAACCTCCGTCAATGCGCCATCGCGCTGTTGCGCGCCACGAGCAGCCAGCCGCCATAGACGATGTAGTAGCTCGCCACCGTCGTGATCAGCCGGTTCGCCCAGGTGCGAAACTGCGCGTCGCTCATCGCCTCCAGGATCCGCCGCGCCAGCGTGGTGCCGAGCATCGAGGCTGCGACAGCCACGCCCGCCAGCACCGGATCGAGCGTCGCGGCCTGGTCGATGATGCCGCCGAAATAGATCAGCTTGGTAAAATGGCTCGCGACCTGGCAGGTGGCCTTGGTCGCAACCACCTCGCGGCGGCCGAAATTGCCGCCGAGGAAGAACGTGTCCATCAGCGGGCCGGAGACGCCGGTCATCAGCATCAGCCCCATGCAGACCGAGCCGTAGAACGTGCCCTGCCAGATGCTGTCGGGGTTCGGCTTTATCCCCTTCGGCATCAGCCGTGCCATGAATGGGGTGACGCCGAGCAGGAGCAGCGCGATCGGCTTGTCCGGCACGTAGCGCGTTGCCGACCAGAACGCCAGCGCCACGCCGCAGCCGATCATGTAGACCCCGACCGGCCGCCAGCGGATATGCGCCCGCCACAGCAAGGCGCGCCAGCCGTTACTGGCCATCTGCGTGATCGCGTGCAGCACCATCGCCGAGGGCAGCGGCAGGATGGTGAGCAGCACGCCGATCAGGATCAGCCCGCCGGCCATGCCGAACAGGCCCGACAGGAACGCTGTCGCGACCATCAGCACGCCAAGGGCTGCAATCACAAGCGCGCTCATCAAGACTCTCCTGTTGGGGTTGTGCCCTGCTTGCATGCTTCGCGCAAACTGAGTTATCTCCATCTGGCATCAGTTTTCCTGAGGGTCTCGCTTGCGGCGGCTGCTCTTTCTCAACGGCATCAAGGCATTCGAGGCTGCGGCGCGCACCGGCAGCTTTGCCGCCGCGGGCGCCGAGCTCAACGTCACGGCGGCAGCGATCAGCCGGATGGTGCATCTGCTGGAGGAGCGGCTCGGGGTGGCGCTGTTCGAGCGCAAGGCCAACCGCCTCGTCACCACGGCGGCCGGCCGCTTCTACCAGAGCGGATTGACGCCGATCTTCGATGCGCTGGCGAGCCTGACCGCGCAGGTCACAGCGCCCGCGAGCGTCCGTGTCCTCACCATCGGCGTCGGCCCGACCTTCGCGATGAAATGGCTGATCCCTCGGCTTGCCGATTTCCAGAAGCAGGAGCCCGAGATCGAGGTTCGCATTACCACCGGCGGCGCCGCGACGCCGGAGCCGTTCAGCGACGACTGGAGCTGCGGCATCAAGCTCGGCGATGGCAACTGGCCGGCGCTGGTGGCCGAGCCGCTGTTCGCCGCCGATCTCCTCCCGGTGTGCGCGCCGCGGCTGGCGAGCCAGCTCAAGCGCGCGAGCGACCTGAAGGGGAGAAGCCTGCTCCGCGTGGCGCACTCGCCGGACGATTGGTTGAAATGGCTGAAGGCCGCCGGCGTTGTCAGGGTCACGGCGCGCGGGCCGGAGTTCGAGTTCTACGGCCAGGCGCTGCAAGCGGCCGTCGACGGCCTCGGAGTGGCGATGGGAATCCGGCCCTATATCGACGACGATCTCGCCGCAGGGCGGCTGGTTGCGCCATTCGAGCTGAGCGTACCGAAAGGCATGCGCTGGTATCTCGTCTATCACGGCTTCCGCACCGGTCAGCGCGACTTCGCCGCCTTCCGCCGCTGGATCATCCGCGCCGCGGCCGAGCCCGCCACGCGCGGCAAGGGGCAGCGATCCCTGATGAGGGAAGACACGACCAGGTGATGATCACATTGTCGCAGCCTCGTCGGCTGGACAGCGCGGCCAATGACTGGCAATAATAAACAATTAGTGGTTGCATTTATATTTGACGACCCCCGCGGTCGCTTTGCTGGAAAACGCCATGTCCAAGGGCAGAGTTTTCCTGGTCGCTTTCGCTTTGCTGGTCTCATCCGTTCGAGCACCCGACGCCCAGCCGTCGGAAAGGCCGATCGGCATTCTGCTGGCTGTCGGCGACATCGCGAGCTGTCGTCGCGACCCTACGGAGCCTTACCCCGATTCATATCGATGGGCATTTCTGCCCACCAAGCCGAACGAAGCGTCGTTCAAGATTATGCGCGACGTAAGAGCAGATAAGTGCAACCGCGCTTGAGCACGATTACGCGTTTCAAAATTTGGAGAACGAAGATGATTGCGAACCAGCTATTGCAGAAGCTTGCGACGATCTACCAGGGTGAAGAAATCCGGTATCCGCAACTACGCGCCGTCACACTGGCGCAGTGGATCCTGGAAAGCGGGCGCGCCACGTCGAAACTCGCCAAACTGCACTACAATTTCGGTGGCATCAAATGGCGAAGGGAAATGGCGCCGTTTGCGACCAGGATCGCATACGAGGCGAGCGATGGGGTCGGCTACTACTGCAAGTTCGCCACGATCGAGAGTTTCATCGCGGGATACTGGGCCTTTCTCAATCGGTCACCCTACACCGGCTGGGAAGAACAAGTGGAAACCGCCGAGGAGTTCATCCGCTTTATCGGACCGATCTACACCCCGACGACGGGATACGTCGACAAAGTGCTTGACCTGGTCCCGGAAGCGCAAAACCTCCTGAACTCGGTCGGAGGAGAACTCTCCCTGATTGCGGAAGGAAGCCTGGCCGCGTCAGCAACGGACCTTGGCACGATCGTCATCGATCCCGGCCACGGCGGCACTGTCAATTTGACTGGCAGTTCCGCCAATAACGCCATCAGCAAGAGCGGCGTGAAAGAAAAGAAACTGACCCTGGACTTCTGCCTGACTCTTCGCGAGGAGTTGCTTCGCCAAACAGCGAGCGCGGGCGAGAGCATCAAGGTCGTGCTCACGAGGACCACCGATGTCAACCTTTCCGGCCCAGATCGCGCCAGAACGGCGTTCACCAACCGTGCCAAACTTTTCCTGTGCCTTCACTTCAATGGACTGGAGGACGCGTCAATCCGAGGCACCGAGACGTTCTTTCGTGCTGCAGCGAACACCAATCTGAACCTGCAGGACGATATCGCCTTCGCCACGGATGTGCACAATGCCCTGTTCGGCGCTTTCAAATCCCTCGACGCGCGCGCAAAGGACCGCGGGATCAAGCCCGATACCGAATCTGGTCCCGGATCGCTGGGCGTAATGAACGACCATTCCCTCGGTAACGACCAGGTGCCGGCGAACAAGATGTGCCGAAGCGCCTACATCGAAGCCGAATTCATAACCAATGCGGCGGTTGACAAGCTCATCGTTTCCGGTCCGGAAGCGGTTCCAAACCGTACCAAGCTGATGGCTGCCGTAGCACAGGCGATACGCAGTCACATGCGCGGCATGCTCCGGGGAGTTGAACTTGCCACGCCACATTCCGTGTCTGTGTAAGCGCGCCTGCGGCGAAAGATTCCCACACAGTGTGATCCAGTTCACAAAGTCCCTCGCCGAGGGCGTGCTTTGGTCTCAACTGGGAAAAACCTTGGGATCGCGGGCATGATTTACGGCGCCTTTGAGATCAACTCATTCGAGGCAGGGAAGGGGCTATGGCACGCCAGGATTCAACGAGCCGATCGCGAGCCGGTCGTCATCGATGGCATCTCGTTTCCGACACTCGAGCTCGGCTTTGCGTGGTCCGATCCGGATGCGGCGATCGCCCACGCGAAAGCGCAGATCGACCGCCACGGCCAGCGCTATGGGGTGACCTCAACCGGACCGTCGCCGACCTCGCGATAGTCAGCCGCGCCTTGGTCGCCACCGCGCCGCGGTGCGAGGCCGAGCCGACACCGGCGCTTCCGCCCGCGCCGCCATTCCTGAAGAACTGCCCGGAATGCGACGCCGAGCTTGCCCTGCTCCGCACGATTCCCGGCCGGGCCGCCGAATACTGGGCGATGCGCTGCACCGGCTGCGGCGGGATTCATCTCAACATCGTCGAGAACAGCCCACCCGCCTGCTGAGCTCGTGGTGTAGCCGCGAGTCACCTCGCCCCGCTCTTCGCGGGGAGAGGTCGGCGCGCAGCGCCGGGTGAGGGGTGACGCCGCAATCACGGTGACTGACGATGAGGGCTGACGCTGCCCCATTTGGGCTCGGTTCGAGCAAGCGGAGACAGCCCTCACCCGGATTTGTCGCTGCGCTCCAAATCCGGCCTCTCCCGCAAGCGGGAGAGGCGAAGGAGCCACGCCGCAGTTCCGTCCCCTGCTGACAACTGCTGACATGGCGGCGCGCGGGCGCGTTTGCCCTTTCACGCCGGCGGTTTCAGTCCCATATTCGCCCCATGGCGAAGAAACCTGACACTCCCAAAAAGCCCGGCAAATCCCCCAGATCCAAAGCACACCGGCCCGAGGTCCTCCCGATCGCGCCGGCGCTCGCCGAGCTTTTGAACCCCGCCATCAACCGCGGCGAAAGCGGCATCGGCTCGTCCACGGGCCTGCAGCCGCCGCCGGACAATTCCCGCGACCGCCGCGCCGGCGGCGAGGCCGCGGCGCACCGGGCGCGGGCCTCGACGCCGAAGGAATTTCCGGGCGATCGCGCAGCCCCGGCCGACCAGCGCGAAGGCGGCTTCGACGAAGCACCGCAGGCAAATTACGGCACCGCCGCGACGGTGCCGATGCTCGACCCGGAGCTGGCGCGACAGCTCGGCCTGCCGACCGCGGAAGACGACGAGGAGGCACTGGCCCGCCCGCCGCGCAGCAAGACCGAAGCACTCGGCGTCAAGGCCACGGCCGATGCGCTGGAGGCGCTGATCCGCGAAGGCCGTCCCGAGTTCCGGAAAGACGACGGCTCGATGCGGGTGTGGACCCCACACCGCCCGCCGCGCCCGGAAAAGTCCGAGGGCGGCGTCCGCTTCGAGATCAAGTCCGACTATCAGCCGAGGGGCGACCAGCCGACAGCGATCGCCGAGCTGGTCGAGGGCATCGACCGCAGCGACCGCACCCAGGTGCTGCTCGGCGTCACCGGCTCCGGCAAGACCTACACCATGGCCAAGGTGATCGAGGCCAGCCAGCGCCCTGCCCTGATCCTGGCGCCGAACAAGACGCTCGCCGCGCAGCTCTATGGCGAGTTCAAGAATTTCTTCCCGGACAATGCTGTCGAGTACTTCGTCTCCTATTACGACTACTACCAGCCCGAGGCCTATGTGCCGCGGACCGACACCTATATCGAGAAGGATTCCTCGATCAACGAGCAGATCGACCGCATGCGCCATGCCGCGACGCGCGCGCTGCTCGAGCGCGACGACGTTATCATCGTCGCCTCCGTCTCGTGCATCTACGGTATCGGCTCGGTCGAGACCTATACCGCGATGACGTTCGCGCTGAAGAAGGGCGAGCGCATCGACCAGCGGCAATTGATCGCCGACCTCGTCGCGCTGCAGTACAAGCGCACCTCGGCCGATTTCACCCGCGGCACCTTCCGTGTGCGGGGCGACATCATCGACATCTTCCCGGCGCACTATGAGGACCGCGCCTGGCGCGTGAACCTGTTCGGCGACATCGTTGAGAACATCGAGGAGTTCGACCCGCTCACCGGCCACAAGCAGGACGAGCTCGAATTCATCAAGATCTACGCCAACTCGCACTATGTCACGCCACGGCCGACGCTGGTGCAGGCGATCAAGTCGATCAAGAGCGAACTGAAGATGAGGCTCGACCAGCTCAACGACCAGGGACGCCTGCTGGAAGCGCAGCGGCTGGAGCAGCGCACCACCTTCGATCTCGAGATGATGGAGGCGACCGGAAGCTGCGCCGGCATCGAGAACTATTCGCGCTACCTCACCGGCCGTCGCCCCGGCGAGCCGCCGCCGACGCTGTTCGAATATGTGCCCGACAATGCGCTTGTCTTCGCCGACGAGAGCCATGTCAGCATCCCGCAGATCGGCGGCATGTTCCGCGGCGACTTCCGCCGCAAGGCGACGCTGGCCGAATACGGTTTCCGCCTGCCCTCCTGCATGGACAACCGTCCGCTGCGGTTCGAGGAATGGGACATGATGCGGCCGCAGACGGTGGCGGTCTCGGCCACGCCGAGCGGGTGGGAGCTCAACGAGAGCGGCGGGGTGTTCGTCGAGCAGGTGATCCGCCCGACCGGCCTGATCGATCCGCCGGTCGACATCCGCCCCGCGCGCACCCAGGTCGACGATCTCGTCGGCGAGGTCCGCGCGACCGCCGCGGCGGGCTATCGCAGCCTGATCACTGTGCTGACCAAGCGCATGGCGGAGGACCTCACCGAATATCTGCATGAGCAGGGCATTCGCGTCCGCTACATGCACAGTGACATCGACACCATCGAGCGCATCGAGATCATCCGCGACCTCCGCCTTGGCGCGTTCGACGCGCTGGTCGGCATCAACCTGCTGCGCGAGGGCCTGGACATTCCCGAATGCGCGCTGGTCGCGATCCTCGATGCCGACAAGGAAGGTTTCCTGCGCAGCGAGACCTCGCTGATCCAGACCATCGGCCGCGCCGCGCGCAACGTCGACGGCAAGGTGATCCTCTATGCCGACAGCATGACCGGCTCGATGGAACGCGCGATCGCTGAGACCAATCGCCGCCGCGAAAAGCAGATGGAATACAATGTCGCCAACGGCATCACGCCGGAGAGCGTGAAGAAGTCGATCGGCGACATCCTCAACTCCGTCTACGAGCGCGACCACGTGCTGGTCGAAGTCGGCCAGGACGGCATGACGGAAGACGTGATCTCGATCGGCCACAATTTCGAGGCCGTGCTCGCCGACCTCGAAACAAGGATGCGCGAAGCCGCCGCCGACCTGAACTTCGAGGAAGCCGCCCGCCTGCGCGACGAGGTCAAGCGCCTGCGCGCCACCGAGCTGGCCGTCGTCGACGATCCCACTGTCAAGCAGCGCACCGTGCAGGGCAAGGCCGGCGCCTATGCGGGCACCAGGAAATACGGCGACGCCGCCAACCTGCCGGTCAGCGCGATGAAGAAGAAGAGCGTGACATCGGCCATCAAGGCCGGCGGCAGCTCCGGCTCAAAGGTCCACAAGCCCCATCTCGACGAGATGCACGGCCCAGAGTCCCTCCCCTTCCGCCCGAACCCCGCTGCCAGGCCAGCAAAGCCGTTCGGCGGCGAAAGCAGGATCATCCAGCCGACCGACTCGCGGCAGTCAGGCCCGGAGTTCGGGCCAGCGCCGCGATCGAGCGGCGGCACGCCGGGACGTCGCGGCGGGTGGAAGAAGCGGTAAGCCGTGACCCGCGCCGAGCTTCTCGCCTTCCTGCAGAAGCATCGGCTCGCCGTTGTCAGCACGATTGGAGCTGCGTCGCCGCAGGCCGCCGTCGTCGGCATTGCTGTCACCGACGCGCTCGAAATCATCTTCGACACGCTCACAACCTCGCGCAAATACACCAACCTTCGCGCCGACCCGCGCGTCGCGCTGGTGATCGGCTGGGACGCCGAACAGACCGTGCAATATGAGGGCATCGCCGACCTGCCTGCCGGCGCCGAGCTTGATGCTTGCAAGCAAATCTATTTTGCAACCTGGCCCGACGGCCGCGCGCGCGAGCAATGGCCCGACATCGCCTACATCCGCATCCGCCCGCACTGGGTGCGCTACAGCGATTTCGCCATGACGCCGCCGCGGATCGAGGAGATGAAGGTGAAGCTAGGTGATGCGAACGAGCAAGACGTTTAGCTCCCGGGCGTCCTATCGCGAGTCCAGGCGCGACGCCGACAGCGCAACCGCATCACCAGATCTTGGCGAGCGAGTCTATAGGCTTCTCGTCGCCGCCGACCGCCGAGTAATTGGGGCGACGAAGTGCGTGAAAAGAAGAGAGAGCGGCGATGCGCTGAACTCGGCACGGCTCTTGGAAGAAAATGGTGTGCCGCCGGGATTACCTCAGCTGAGCCTCACATGACGAGCTAAGGGAGTGTGGAGAAAGGCTGGATACCGCCCAACCGGGGGTTCTCGAACTCGGTAAAACGTGATAACAGCAGCGCTTTACCAACAATCTAAGATTGTAGAAATGACAGAATTGACAAGCGCACTCGATCGCATTTGCGGCGGATATTCAATTCTTTTTCTTGGGTCTGGTTTTTCTGCTCATGCCCGAAACGGAGAGAACGAGTTTCTCCCTGCAGGTGGAAAGCTCCTTTCACTTCTGAAAGCAGCCACGAAGATCGTCTCTGACTACCCGCTCGACATTCTTTCCCGCGAATATGTTGAGCAATATGGGGAGCACGGCTTACTACAGCTGTTGCAATCACAATTGACTGCTCGATCGGTGTCGGGCAGCCAGGAGCTAGTTCTCACGTTACCGTGGAGGCGCATCTATACGACTAACTACGATAACGTCCTTGATCTTTGCGCCGAGAACATCAATAAGAAAATCGCTCCCGCGACTCTGCGAGACAAAGCGAATCACGATCGGCGCCTCACACAGTGCGTGCACCTAAATGGCCGACTTGCGGCCGTTTCGCTGAACAACTTCTTACAAGAAATAAAGCTGACACGAGCGTCGTACTTAACCGACACGTTTCTAAATACGGGCTGGTTAACAACTTTCAGGAATGACTTGGCGCTAGCCACTTCGGTTTTTTTTATTGGCTATAGCATGTACGATATTGATGTTGCTCGGATTGTCTACGAGGACCCGACCCTTAAGGAGAAGACATTCTTCGTCGATGCAAGCAACTTGGATCCAATAATGGCTCGCGAGCTCGGTCAATTTGGGACGGTTTTTCCAATCGGCCTCGATCGTTTTGCTGAAGCGTGCATCGCGCACAAGCCACCGCACACTGAGCAACGCCCTTTTACGGCATTTCACACCTTCTCTTCACCTTCGAGCACCGAAACGGTTAAGGGAGACGACGTTCTCTCTTTGCTCATCAAGGGCGAAGTGCGCCAGGATCTTATTCCTGCCACCGTGGCGGGGCGACCCAAGTATCTCGTTAGCCGTACCGCTGTAAGCGATATTTTGACGAAGATAAAGAACGGAGGAAAGAGATTTCTTGTTCACGCCGATCTTGGTAACGGCAAAACGACCTTACTTCATCTCCTGAAGTTCAGGCTGGCGCAAGAAGGATTTTCCGTCCTCGAACTTAAACAAAGCTTCGATACTGCAGATCCTGACATTCATCTGATTGCAGCTGCGCAAACGCCTGACGTCGTGATCATCGAAGACATCTATCGCAACAGCGACGCTGTGAAGAAGATCTGTTTCGCGGCTCCCAACGCTATCGTAATCGCTACTGCCAGAAGCAACGTTTTCGACCTTCGAAACAATGAAGTTGAGGAGATATTTGACCGAACCTACGAAGACTTCTTTCGAGCGTTTACTGAAGCACATGGATTGTTGATGAAGCAGGCTCGCACTGAGCCAAACGCGTACTACCCGTTTAAGGTAGCAAGATCCTACAAAGAGTATGTTGCGCAGAACCTCGATCGGCTCACCCCGGAGCAGCAATCCGTGATCAAAGGGTCTGTTAGCCAAATGATCGCGCAGATAGACAAGGGCTCGCGACATGTTATGCGCTATCGATTAGTTCAAGAGTGTCGTGTAGATCTCGCGGAAACGCTCCAGACGCTCTCTTAAACCGCGTGGGGGCCATCTACAGAATCGAGCGAACGTCAAGAGATGTTCGACGCGACTTTGGGCAGACGATTTTTGCGCGGCGATGGGCCGCATAACTGCAGTTCGTTGTCGGTGCGCTGCGACGCGCGAAGCACTAACTCGGAATATCGCACCAAGAATGCCCGTCATTGCGAGCGGAGCGAAGCAATCGATCTCTGCGCGCGGCACCATGGGTAGCTTCGCTCCGCTCGCAATGACGATGTGGAAGCAGTGGGTGCGACAAAGTAACCCGACGGGCAAATCAGCCAAAGTCTGTCCAGCCCTGACGCGAAAAATATTCCGCTTAACCCGTCGGGCAAATCAGTGATTTAACTCCGCGCGTCTCACGGCGGATGAGGGGCGGCTCGCGATCGTCACGAACGTTGCGGTGAGATGCGGTGGACGCGATGCGTGCGACTGACGAGCGCATGTAACGCGGACGGCGAAGTCGTGTGGTCCTGGCGCCCCGACGCTGGCGCTAAGCCTTTCGCGCGAACTTTGTTCGCGCTTGAGATGACGGTGGCAAGAAAGCCCGGTCACCGGGGAGAGCACGAAGTAAGCCGTAAACCATCGCGCAGGGAAAGCCGGTGTTGCTCCGGTTGACCTGTGGTCCTACCCCCGTGCTTTTTGTTGCACGGGGCCCATGGGTGCAACCGGCACCCGGCTTTCCCTGCGCCCTCTGATATCGAGGAGGGTGAAACGAACGCAAATCTCGGGCGCAAAGCGTCGCGAGAACGCGAACTCGCATCCGCTATTTGAATCGGACGTAGGATGGGTAGAGCGAAGCGAAACCCATCTTTCGCGCAGCTCGCTACCAAAGCTGATGGGTTTCGCTTCGCTCTACCCATCCTACGAGGCTGCTGTTTGACATTTGAATCAGAAGCCTTTCCGTCGTCGTCCTGGCGAAGGCCAGGACCCATAACCACAGACTCTCGTCGTGTGCTCCGCTGCAACCGCTTGCTCGCGCCACAACATCTCCCTGCGGTTATGGGTCCCGTCTTTCGACGGGACGACAGCGGAGTGAGACGCGAGAGCGCCGGGCAACTCTGCGAGCGGCGAGCGACGAACGACGGAACAACACCTCCCCCATTAATTCCCCGCAAGATTGAACCTCGCCGGCGCTCGCGTGACCAACTACGCGGGATGTTGCCGACGACGGGGCTGACAAGACATCATGAAAATCGCGTTGCTCGCGCTCTTGGGTCTGGCATTCGGGGCGCTGGGCGGCGCTGCGCTCGGCATCAGTGCCGGGCTTGCCTGGATCGAAATCTTCAAAACCCCGAATTTTGAAGGCCATAGCGGCGTGCTGGTGTTCTTCACCGTCATGCCGCTGGGAGCTGTGATCGGCGGCATTGGCGGCGCACTGCTGTTCGCCGTGCTTGCGATTCGCGACGCTGGGATCGCGATCGAGCACGAGCATGTGGGCCGTTCCAACCGCTGACGACGGATCCAGGCAAAATCCCGCAAGAAACTCTGCATTTGTGCAATGCAAAAATAACAATTGCGTTGTGGCGTAGCCGCTCTATTTGAAACGGGAAATTTGAAGTGCAGCAATCTGGCGCGGCGTCGGTGCGGACGCCCTTTTGCCATTGCTGTTTTGCAATCCAGATTCGGGAAGACGATAGATGACAGAGCATAGTCTCTGGCGTTTTTCGCGCGCATTTCATCGCGCGATCAACGAACGCCAGTTCGCGGATATTGCCGCCCTGCTTGATGAAGATGTCGAATGGGCGATCTATGGACCGATCGACCTGTTTTCCTTCTTCGGCGCGCGTCAGGGCAAGGCCGCCGCGCTCGAGGTGATCAGGCAGATCGCCGAGAACTTCCGCGTCCATCGTTTCGATCGCGAGTCCATCATGCTCGGCGTCGACTCCGCTGCGTCGATGATGCGCTATTCGCTGACCGCGCAGGATTCGGGCAAGCCGATCGCGGTGCGGATCGCGCACTTCGCGCAATTCCGCGGCGGCCTGCTGACCCGTTTGCGCGTCATGGTCGACAGCTTCGACCTGGTCGAGCAGACCGTGGGCTATCCGATCCACCTGCCGCGGATCGCAGCGATGCATTAGCGCGTCGGTTCGCGTTAAGAAAACGCGACAAAATAAGCATCCATTGCAGTTTCGTCGTACCCGGGCGTTTCCCGGGTATCCAAATGCCTTCCTTTTGCCAGCCCCGGGAAGGCGCGGGTGGCCGGGACATCAGCCTGAGCAGTTTCACGCTTTTGTGCCCGGCCACGACGGTCCGATCCGTGCTACATGCTGTCGCGCCGGACAACAGCATCGCCGTCACAAATTTGCGCTATGGTGAGCGTATCGCTCTGGCTGGAATGCGGGCTGCGGGAATGACTTTCAAACGACGATCTGGCTGGGCGTGGACGCCGCTATTGGCTGCGGGCTTTGGTTTCGCGATGCTGTTGCCGGCGACGGCGCAGACCTCGCCGCAAATTTCTCCCTGGAGCGGCATCGAAGCTGAGACACCGGCCTCCGATGAGGCAGCGCCGGAGCCCGAGACAACTGGCGCCGACGTAATGAAGGACGTCGATGTCGACAAGCTCGACTGGAGCCTGCTCAGCGCCGACGCCTCGTCTTCCGATGTCGTGCTGTCGCCGAAGAAGGCCGCCGCGCCGAGGAAGGCGGACGGCGGTGGTGCGGCATGGTCGTCGAACAACAATGCGAACGGCACGTCCGCAGTCTCGGTCAAGCAATCGATCTCGCCATTCTGGGACACGCGGATCGGCGCCGACATGACGGTCGCGCCGCAGGGCACGCTGACCAATTCGGAATTGCTGTCGGAACGGCTCGCCAATGGCGGCAGCCTGCCGCAATCCTCCGGCACTGCCTGGGCAGCGATCACCGCTCCGGGCGTTGCCTCGATCTGGGACAAGACCTCGGTCGAGGCCCGCGTTGATCCCGGCACCGACCAGACCAGGTTCGGGACCTCGATCAGCAAGTCGGTGCCGTTCGCCGACCAGTATTCGCTGACGCTGCAGAACGGCTACAACCTGATCCAGCAGGGCATGGTGCCGGTGCCCGGTATCGTCAGCCATCCCTCGCGGAGCTACGAGGCCGATCAATCGGCGAGGCTAAGCATCAACGACAGCGGAACCAGCTTCATTGCCGGCCAGACACTGGCGACCGGCGATGACAGATGGCTGCATCGGATCGGCGCCGAGCAGAAGCTGTTCGACGGCGTCACCATCTCCGGCTCGATCGGCGAAAGCGCCCAGGGCCCGGCCAACAAGAGCCTGACGGCCGGGTTCAAGCGCAGCTGGTGAGGCCGGCCGCGGTCGCAATCCCTTAAGGAATGATCGAACCATTGCCGCAACTTGGCCTAGATGCGGCCAAAATCGGACGTCCATAGTCGCCTTTCACGTCGTCGTGCGGCGGGGGCCCTTCCGCGCTCGCGTCATTGCGTAACAGAGGAATAGCCGATGAACGCTACCAATCGTTCCGAGCAAGTTGAACAGGAAACGGAAGAGACGGAAATCGACAACAACCTCGCCGCCGTCTCGGACGTCGAGGCCGGCATCCGCGAATTCGTGCGCAACGATATCGCGTATCTGCGCCGGCCGCCGCAGGTGAGCACGGAACCACTCGAGCCCAATACCGAGGCTACCGTGAACAATGTCAACTCGCTGATCCAGCGCGTCGCCGGCACGTCGCTCGCGGAGATCGAGAAGTTGATCTCCGAGCTCGAAAGCCTGCGCGACCTCCTGCATGCCGAAGGCCAGCGCGTCCAGCGCGAGATCTCGGGCTACGCCCAGCTCAGCCAGGCCGCGATGAAGTCGACCCGCATGATCGCCGACAACGTCACGCAGTGGAAACGCGCCGCCGACGGGCTGCGCAACAGCTGATCGCGGCGATCGCTAAGAGTTCATGACCGCCGCATCACCCGTGCGGAGGATGCGGCGGTTTCTATTTGACTAAAATGATTTGAACGATAAAAGCGCAGCGCGCGACCGAGCATGATGGGGAAAAGATCATGCTCAAACTTAGAGCGTGATGATTATTTGACTTGAGCGCGTTCGTTTCGATCCGGATCGCGCCGCGACGGATGCCGCTTTGGCAAGCCGTTTCTTGGGGAAAACAGCACTGATGCAAAGCGTTCGGCCCGACAACACCGATCCCATCCCGCTGCGGCAATCGACGCACAGTGTCGGCACCATCATGCTCCGCTTCGTCGGATTGCTGATCGCGGCGACCGTGGTGATGGTGTTGATCTGGAGCCGCTGACGCCTTCGCAACGGCCCGATGACTATAGATTCTAGTCTGACGCGGTTTCTTCACGCGAACAAGTGTCCACCCTCGGATCAAGTCCGAGGCAGGCTTCGCTCGAAAACGCTCGTATGGTTATCAGAAGCTGAAGATCAGCGCCGGACGGTCGCGCTGCTCTCGAGCGTGAAGGCGCCGTCGGCATAGCCCTTCACCACCATTCCGGTGGTCAGCATCACCGCAACCGTGACGGTCGCGAAAATAGCGCCCAGAACTTTCAGTCCGACACGGTCTGCCATAGTCGTCCCCACAGTGCTTACCCTTGGGTCTGATATGGCCGGCAGAAAGTTCAAAATGGGTTAGCAAATAGATCGTGTCCGGGATTCGTCGAATACGGTTAAAGAGCCGGAAGGTTCCCGTGACCACGCAGGCCGGGTTTCAGCCTATGTTCCGGCGCGGAACAAAGGCGGTGGCGAGGAACGAGAACACGACTTCGCCGTGCTGGTTGGTGCCGGTGTTGCGGCCCTGCAGGATGCCCCATTCGGGACGCTTCTCGGAGGTGCGCTTGGTCTCGACCACATTGACGTAGCTGATGGTGTCGCCGACCAGGACCGGCTTGATCCAGCGCAGCTCGCGAAAGCCCGGCGAAGGTCCCCACACCGCGACCTCCTGCCCGCGCGCGGCGGCCTCCTGCGCCAGACGCTTGCCGTCGGCCACCAGGAGCTTCATGCAGACCGAGGCGACGTGCCAGCCTGATGCCGCCAAACCGCCGAACAGCGACTTTCTTCCTTCCTCCTCGTCGAGATGAAAGCGCTGCGGATCGAACTGCGCCGCGAAGCGCTTGATGTCCTCGGCGGTGAAGGTGAACGAGCCGAGCTCGCGCCGCGCGCCGATATCGATATCCTCAAAGAAGCGCATCGATGCTACCCCGCCACCGCTTCCGCTCGCCGCGCGACGATGATCGGCGACTCCATCTCGCACAACACCACGCCGGCCGCGTTACGCACCGTACACTTGAAGGTGACGATGCCGGTCGAAGGCCGGCTGCGCGAGACCCGCGCCTCGACCACATCGACGTCCAGCGTCAAATCGTCGCCCGGGCGCAGCGGCGACATCCAGCGCATCTCGTTGACGCCGGGCGAGCCGAGCGACGCCGTGCGGCAGATAAAGCCGTCGGCCAGCATCCGCATCGTGAGCGAGCCGAGATGCCAGCCCGAGCCGGACAGGCCCTTGAGCATCGATCGTTTCGCCGCCTCTTCGTCGAGATGCATCGGCTGTGGATCGAACTCGGCGGCAAAGGCCAGGATCTCCTCGCGCGAGACGTGGCGCGGACCGAAGGTGCCGAAATGGCCTATCTTGAAATCTTCGAAAGTGAGCGTGGTCATGTTGGGGATTTCGGAAGAAAGGGGCCTGATTGTGGCCGTTATTTGCGGCAATCTCAACCCGCCCGGCCGCATGGCTTACTTTCAAGCGAGATCACCATAGCGGGGGAGCCCCGTCCTTGCGTACCGCTCCCCGACTTGCCCGGACACAGGTTCGGAGTTAGCCCTGCTTCGGCGCGACTCAAGATCGATTGGCCGGGAGAATCCACCGATGTTCGATTTTCAGGATCTGTTTCAGTGGGACCGCTTCATCACTCCCACGATCATCAAGACATTCTACTGGCTGGTCATCGGCGTGATCGTGCTGTTCGGCATTTACGGAATCCTCTGGAGCCTGGCCGCCATGGCGATCAGCCCGTTCGGCGGCTTCATCCTGCTGCTTGCCTCGCTCACCAGCATCGTGGTCGGCATCGTGCTCTCGCGCATCGCGGCCGAATTCATCCTGATTGTGTTCCGCATCAACGAGCATCTCGGCGCAATCCGCGACCAGGGCGGGATGCGGTAGGGACCTCGCTTCGTCATTGCGAGCGAAGCGAAGCAATCCATACCGCCGCTTGCGGAGCGATGGATTGCTTCGTCGCTGCGCTCCTCGCAATGACGGCGAAAGGCGGTGATCAGGTATTGAACCTGAAATGCATCACGTCGCCGTCGGCGACGACGTACTCCTTGCCTTCCAGGCGCAGCTTGCCGGCATCGCGGGCGCCGGCTTCGCCGCCAAGCGCGACATAGTCGTCATACGCGATGGTCTCGGCGCGGATAAAGCCCTTCTCGAAATCGGTATGGATCACGCCGGCCGCCTGCGGCGCCTTGGTGCCGCGGTCGATGGTCCAGGCGCGCGCCTCCTTCGGGCCGACAGTGAAATAGGTGATCAGCTGCAGCAGCTCGTAGCCAGCGCGGATCAGGCGGTCCAGGCCGGCTTCCTCGAGCCCGAGCGTGTCCAGGAATTCGGCGCGCTCTTCGCGTGACAGCGTTGCGATCTCGGATTCGATCTTGGCGGAGATCACGACGGCGACCGCGCCCTCTTTCTTCGCCTGCTCGAACACCTGTTTCGAGAAGCTGTTGCCGTCCTTCGCCGAGCTCTCCTCGACATTGCAGACATAGAGCACCGGCTTGGAACTCAGAAGCCCGAGCATGCGGAAAGCGCGCTCCTCTTCCGGCTTGCGCTCGAGCGCACGCGCGGGCCGTCCCTCACGCAACAGCACCAGCGCGCGGTTGACGAGATCGAGCTGTTCCTTAGCGTCCTTGTCGTTGCCCTTGGCCTTCTTGGTGAGGTTGTCGACGCGCTTCTCGAGGCTGTCGAGATCGGCGAGCATCAATTCGGTTTCGATGGTCTCGATGTCCGCCAGCGGAGCGATCTTGCCCTCGACATGGGTGATGTCGGAATCCTCGAAGCAGCGCACCACATGCGCGATCGCATCGACTTCACGGATATTGGCGAGGAACTGGTTGCCGAGCCCTTCCCCCTTGGAGGCGCCGCGGACCAGTCCGGCAATGTCGACGAAGGTGAGCCGCGTCGGAATGATCTGCGCCGACTTTGCGACAGCCGCGAGCTTGTCGAGCCGCGGATCAGGAACGGCGACCTCGCCGACATTCGGCTCGATGGTGCAGAACGGATAGTTGGCCGCTTGCGCGGCGGCCGTCTCCGTCAGCGCATTGAACAGCGTCGACTTGCCGACATTGGGCAACCCGACGATCCCGCATTTGAATCCCATCGTACTTTCCGATCTCCCGCGCGAATGTGCAGCGGCTGAATTGACCGAGGTCGCCCTCGATGACGAGCGTTACTTTTCGCCCTCTTCCTTGCTGTCGAAGAAACCCTTCGCCTGCATCGTCAGATGCACCTTGTTCTGGAACGACGAGTCCTGTCCCGCTGCCAGCAGGCCGGCATTGTCGGCGACCGCCTCGCAGAGCGCCTCGACCCACGGCCGGTCGCTCTTGGCAAAATCCGACAGCACGTGACTGTGCACGAGCTCCTTGATCCCGGGATGACCGATCCCGAGCCGGACACGGCGATAGTCGTTGCCGATATGCGCGGAGATGGAGCGCAAGCCGTTATGCCCGGCGATACCGCCGCCGACTTTGACGCGCACCTTTGCCGCCGGCAGCTCGAGCTCGTCCTGGAACACGGTGACGTCGCCGGCTGAAAGCTTGAAGAAATTCTGCGCTTCCTGCACGGCGCGCCCTGACTCGTTCATGTAGGTGGTCGGCTTCAGCAGCACCACCTTGTCACGGCCGAGCAGGCCTTCGGATGTCTCGCCCTGAAAGCGGCGGCGCCATGGTGCGAAACCATGACGCCGCGCAATCTCATCGACGGCCATGAACCCGATGTTGTGCCGGTTATTCGCGTATTTCGCGCCGGGATTACCGAGGCCAACAAAGAGTCGCATGACGCGGCATCCCGCGCTAGCGCGCTATCACTTCTTCTTGTCGCCACCGGCCGGTGCCTTGGCAGCACCCGCCGCTGGAGCCGCAGCACCCGCTGCCGGAGCAGCCGCACCTGCAGCCGGAGCCGCAGCGCCCGCCGCCGGGGCCGCACCTGCCGCTGCCGCCTTCTGCTCTTCGGCGTAGCCGGACGGCGGCACGATGGTGACCAGCGTGGCGTCCTCGCGCGACAGCGCCTTCACACCCTTTGGCAGCTTGATGTCGGACAGATGCAGCGAGTAGCTGATTTCCAGCGCACCGACATCGGCATCAATGTACTGCGGAATGTTCTCGACCGAGCATTCGAGATCGATCGTGTGGGTGACGATGTTGACGGTTCCGCCGCGCTTCACGCCGGGCGCCGTTTCCGCATTGATGACGTGCAGCGGAACACTGACGCGGATGGTGGCGCCTTCGCCGAGCCGCATGAAGTCGACATGAAGCGGGAAGTCCTTCACCGGGTCGAGGTGATAGTCGCGCGGAATCACGCGGTGCTTCTTGCCGTCGAGATCGATGTCGAACAGCGTCGTCAGGAACCGGCCTGCGAGGATGCGCTGGCGCAGCTCGCGGTCGTCGACCGAGATGGTCAGCGGGGGCTTGTTGTCACCATAGATCACTCCGGGAACTTTCCCGGCGCGACGCTCAGCCCGGGCGGCCCCCTTGCCGCTCTTCGGACGTGCGGTCGCCTTCAATTCCTTGACGGTCGCCATCAGTCTAAGTCCTTGTTTTCCAAAAAGTTAAAGGCCGCATCGCGGCCCGTTTCGCGTGCCGCAGCAAGCCTCCAGGGGTGCGGGGGCTGCGGACGTGGCGGGCTTTTAGCCCCAAAGGGCCGAAATGACAAGGAAAATGCCCGGGCTTACGGACGACCCGTAGCCCGGGTGAAGCGCAGCGAAACCCGGGGTCATCGAGCCCGCAGTGAGTTTTCCCGGGTTGCGCTGCGCTCCACCCGGGCTACGGAAGATCAAGTCCCTCCGAGTTTGGCCTCCAGCGCCGCGATCCGCACCTTGAGCGCCTCGTTTTCCTCGCGCGCCAGGCGCGCCATGTCCTTCACCGCCTCGAACTCCTCGCGCCGGACGACATCGAGGTCGCGCAGGACGCGTTCGGCCTGGTTGCGCATGACCGAGTCAACTTCGCGCTTGACGCCTTGGGCGGCGCCGGCGGCGTCGTTCATCAGGCGGCCGATCTCGTCAAAAAACCGGTTCGTGGTCTGGGTCATCTAGCTCTCCGCACTCCCTTGGCGATCAAGACAATGGCTATCAAAAGCGCGTGGTTCAAGGCCGCAAATGACCCATGATGCCGCTCGCCTTGTCATGCTCCGGTTTCCTTGCAATCGTATTCAGCGCCCAAGGACAAAGAATCGCAAACCAAAGAAACGCCCATGATAGACCAGCAGATCGATATCCCGACCAAAGACGGCAAGACCACCACTTTCATCACCCATCCCGAACGCGGCGGCCCGTTCCCCGTGATCATCTTCTACATGGATGCGCCGGCAATCCGCGAAGAGTTGCGCGACATGGCGCGCCGGCTCGGTACGTCCGGTTACTATGTGATGCTGCCGAACCTCTACTACCGCGCCGGCGCCATGGAGCTCGGGCCGATCAATCCCGATCCGGAATCGCCCGAGCGCAAACGCATGTTCGAATTGATGAACTCGATCAACATCCCGATGGTGATGGAGGACACCAAGGCCCTGCTCAGCTATGCCGAGGGCGAGGCCGCCGCGAATACGCGCATCGTCGGCACCGTCGGCTATTGCATGAGCGGGCGCTATGCGATCAACGCGGCGACGCATTTTCCCGATCGCGTGAAGGCCGCCGCCTCGGTCTACGGCACGCATCTGGCGACCGACCAGCCCGACAGCCCGCATCTGGCAGCCGAGAAGACCAAGGCCGAGCTCTATTTCGCCTGCGCCGAGACCGACATCTACGCGCCGGTCGAGATCATCGAAAAGGTGCAGGCCGGCATGAAGGGATCGAACAACGAGGTCGAGATCTATCCCGCCACCCATCACGGTTTCGCCTTCCCGAAGCGCCCGGTCTATCACCGCGATGCCGCCGAGCGGCACTGGGAGCGTCTGCTGGCGCTCTACCGCCGCAATCTTTCTGCATAGCCATAGCCCGAGGCGCGATGCCCTTCCTCTTGATCGATTTCCCCGTGTTCAATCCGATCGCAATCTCGATCGGGCCGATCGCGATCCGCTGGTACGCACTCGCTTACATCTGCGGCATCGTGATCGGCTGGATCTACGCGCGGCAAATGATCAAGAACGAAAAATTGTGGGGCGGGCCCGCGCCGATCACGCTGACCCAGATGGACGACTTCATCCTCTGGGTCACGCTCGGCATCATCGTCGGCGGCCGCACCGGCTATGTGCTGTTCTACAACCTGCCGTTCTTCATTCAGCACCCCGCCGAGATCTTCGAGCTGTGGAAGGGCGGCATGTCGTTCCATGGCGGTTTTCTCGGTTGCGTCGTCGCAGTGATGTGGTTTGCGCGCCGAAATCACGTCCCGACCCTGTCGCTCGGCGACATGACCACCGCGGTGGCGCCGATCGGCCTGTTCCTCGGCCGGCTCGCCAACTTCATCAACAGCGAATTGTGGGGCCGGCCCGCGGATCCGAGCCTGCCCTGGGCGATGGTGTTTCCCAACGGCGGACCGCTGCCGCGGCATCCGAGCCAGCTTTATGAAGCCGGGCTCGAGGGCATCCTCCTGTTCACGATACTGGCGGTGATGATCCGGATGGGTGCATTGAAGCGGCCCGGCCTCGTGCTCGGCAGCTTCATTTTGATCTACGGCATCGCCCGCATCATCGGCGAACACTTCCGCGAGCCCGACCCGCAGCTCGGATTCCTGTGGGGCGGGCCAACCATGGGAATGCTGTTGTCAGTGCCGATGGTCATTGTCGGCATTATCATGGTTGTGATGGCTTGGCGCCGCAGGGCGCCACAGCCGGTACCGAATTCGATTTAAGGCTGGATGTGACCGAAGTTTCGCCGCTGCTGTCCGAGATCAAGAAGCTGATCAAATCATCCGGCCCGATGCCGGTCTGGCGTTACATGGAATTGTGCCTGATGCATCCGGAGCACGGCTATTACGTGTCGCGCGACCCGCTGGGCCGCGAGGGCGATTTCACCACTGCCCCCGAGGTCAGCCAGATGTTCGGCGAGCTCCTGGGCCTGTGGTCAGCATCGATCTGGCGCGCGATCGGTTCACCGTCAGTGTTGCGGCTGGTCGAGATCGGCCCCGGCCGCGGTACCATGATGGCGGACGCGTTGCGGGCGCTCCGGGTGCTACCGCCGCTCTATCAGGCGCTCAGCGTCCATCTGGTCGAGATCAATCCGGTGCTGCGCGAGAAGCAGCGCGCGACCTTGGGCGGGGTCCGCGACATCACCTGGCATGAGAGCATCGACGACGTGCCTGACGGCCCGGCGGTGATCCTCGCCAATGAATATTTCGACGTGCTGCCGATCCACCAGGTCGTGAGGCACGAGAACGGCTGGCACGAACGCGTGATCCAGCTCGACAGCAACGGCAAGCTCGCATTCGGCACCGCGCCCGAGCCGATGCCGCGCTTTGACCTGCTGCTGCCGCCGCTGGTGCGCGCGGCTCCTTTGGGCGCGGTGTTCGAATGGCGGCCCGACACCGAGATCATGAAGCTCGCCCGCCGCGTACGCGACCAGGACGGCGCCGCGTTGATCATCGATTACGGCCACATGCGCAGCGACGCCGGCGACACCTTCCAGGCCATCGCCCGCCACAGCTTTTCCGATCCGCTGAAGAACCCGGGCCAGGCCGATGTCACCGCCCATGTCGATTTCCAGGCGCTGGCACGCGCCGCCGAAGATGTCGGCGCACGCGTCCACGGCCCGGTGACGCAGGGCGAATTCTTGAAGCGCCTCGGCATCGAGGCGCGCGCCGCGGGATTGATGGCAAAGGCCACGCCCCAAATCGCGGACGAGATCGCCGGCGCGCTGAAACGATTGACCGACGGCGGCCGCGGCGGCATGGGCTCGATGTTCAAGGCAATGGCGATCTCCGACCAGGAGCTCACCTCGATCGCGGGCCTGAGCGATTACCCACAGGACGCGCACCGTTCATGACCCTGGCATCCCCACTGCTCTCAGCCATCCCCGGCCTGCGCCACGCCTTTTTCTCGCGCGAAGGCGGCGTGTCCGAGGGCATCTATGCCGGCCTCAATGGCGGCATCGGCTCGAATGACGATGCCGCCAACGTCGCCGAAAACCGCCGGCGCATGGCGGCGCACATCGGGGTCGGGCCCGACCGCCTGCTCACGCTCTATCAGGTGCATTCGCCCGATGTCGTGGTCGCCGACACGCCGTGGGCGAGCGATGCGCGGCCGAAAGCCGACGCCATCGTCACCCGCACCGAGAACCTTGCGATCGGCATCACTGCGGCTGATTGCGGCCCGATCCTGTTCGTCGATCCCAATGCCCGCGTGATCGGCGCGGCACATGCCGGCTGGAAGGGCGCGCTGACCGGCGTATTGGAATCGACCGTCGAGGCGATGGAGAAGCTCGGCGCCGACCGCAGCGGCATCGTCGCCGCGATCGGACCCTTGATCCGCCAGCACTCCTATGAAGTGGGCCCCGAATTCCTCGCGCGTTTTCTGGAGGCCGATGCGGACAACGCCCTCTTCTTCCTGCCCGGCGAACGCGAAGGGCACGCGATGTTCGACCTCGGCGGCTACATCCGGATGCGGCTGGAAAACGCCGGTATCCTGATGATCGACGACATCGGGATCGACACCTATTCTGACGAACGCTTCTTTAGCTACCGGCGCTCGGTGCATCGGAAAGAAGGCGATTATGGCCGCCACGTTCACGCCATCGCCCTGGAAAAATGACCGCGGCCGGTGGAAGTGCTTAAACTTCAACGAAAATTTCGATCAACGCCAGGAATTCGGTCGAACAGGGCTGTGGCCTCGCCGCCCTAGACCTTAACGTGTTTTAACGATATCCCGGAGGTGATGGTCACCCTTTCCCGAATTGCGCGCGCCGCAATGGCCGCTGTGTTGCTGATTGCTGCCTGCGCGCTCGGCGGCTGCGCCAACGGCGGCGCGGCGAGCAATGCCTATGCAATGGCCGGGAGCGGCGGCAACGGTGCGACGGTCGCGTTCGAATCGATCGACGGTCCGCCGCCGCAGGTGTTCGATCGCATGGTAGGCGTGCTCAGCAGTGAATCGAAGCTCCGCGACCTTGCGATCGTCTCGCGCGAAAGCGCAGCCGCCTACCGCGTGCGTAGCTATCTCTCCGCGCAGGTCGTGCGCGGCAAGACCGTCATCGCCTGGGTCTGGGACGTTTATGACGCCAACCAGGAGCGCGCGCTGCGACTCTCCGGCGAAGAACCGGCCGGCAAGACCGGCCGCGACGCCTGGGCTGCCGCCGACGACCTCGTCCTGCGCAAGATCGCGCAAGCGGGCCTGAGCGGCCTGACCAGCATGATCAATGGCGGCCCGAGCGATGCGCCGCCCCCGGCCTCGGCGCCCAGCCGGCAGGGACCTGCGGTCGCGAGCGCTCCCGAACCGGAAGAATCCGGGGTGGTCGCGCTCGGGTACAGCGCTAACTAAACGTCCGGGATCGTCAAAAACCTGTCATTTTTTCGCCGGGATAACGGGTGTGACGGGTTGCCGCTGCCCCCCTCGCCTGATATCTCGTCGCCCATCGAAACCCGCCGGTTCTGTAGGTACTTGAGATGTTGGACATGGTATCGAGCAAACCCCGGGGAGAAGCGTCCATGTCGGCCAAGAACGGCGCGATCAAGCTGGTAGCTGGCAATTCCAATCCCGTGCTGGCGCAACAGATCGCCGAAGGGCTCGGGATGTCCTTGACCAAGGCGGTGGTCCGGCGCTTCGCCGATATGGAGATCTTCGTCGAGATCCAGGAAAACGTCCGCGGCTCCGATGTCTTCATCCTGCAGTCGACCTCGTTTCCGGCCAACGACCACCTGATGGAACTCCTGATCATCACCGACGCGCTGCGCCGGGCTTCAGCCCGCCGCATCACGGCGGTCGTGCCCTATTTCGGCTATGCGCGACAGGATCGTAAATCGGGCTCGCGTACCCCGATCTCGGCGAAACTGGTCGCCAACCTGATCACCCATGCCGGCGCCGACAGGGTGATGACGCTCGACCTGCATGCCGGCCAGATCCAGGGCTTCTTTGATATTCCGACCGACAATCTCTACGCTTCGCCGGTGATGGTGCGCGACATCCGCGAGCGCTTTGCGCTGAGCAATGTGATGGTGGTGTCGCCCGACGTCGGCGGCGTGGTCCGCGCGCGCGGCCTCGCAAAGCGCATCAACACGCCGCTGGCCATCATCGACAAGCGTCGTGAGCGGCCGGGCGAGTCCGAAGTGATGAACGTGATCGGCGACGTCGCCGGCTACACCTGCATCCTCATCGACGACATCGTGGATTCCGGCGGCACGCTGGTGAACGCGGCCGACGCCCTGATCGCCAACGGCGCCAAGGAAGTGTTCGCCTATATCACCCATGGCGTCTTGTCCGGCGGCGCCGCGGCCCGCATCGCCTCGTCCAAGCTGAAAGAGCTCGTCATCACCGACTCGATCCTGCCGACCGAGGCGGTGAAGAATTCCGCCAACATTCGCACCCTCTCGATCGCCGGCCTGATCTCCGAGGCGATCGCCCGCACCGCTGCGGAAGAGTCGGTGTCGAGCCTGTTCGACTGAAATTCCTGATTTTGTAGGGTGGGCAAAGGCGCTCGCGCCGTGCCCACCATCGACATTCCGCTCGTAATGGTGGGCACGCTTCGCTTTGCCCACCCTACGATTCCACAATCAACCTACCCCACGATCCCCGCGGCAACCTGGCCACGCAGGCGTTCGAGGCTGTGCAGTGTGCTGGCACAGGCCTCCGCGACCTCGACGCCCTTGATGGCGAAATGCTTGCGGAAGAAATCGTAATGCACCTCGGTCTCGTGGAACTGCTGCGGCGTCAGCACGGCCGAGAACACCGGCACCTCCGTGCGCAACTGCACGTCCATCAGCGCCTTGATCACGGTGTCGGCGACGAATTCGTGGCGGTAGATCCCGCCGTCGACGACGAGACCAGCGGCAACGATCGCCGTGTAGCGGCGCGTCTTGGCGAGGATCTGCGCGTGCAGCGGGATCTCGAACGAGCCCGGCACCTCGAACACGTCGATATTCGTGACGTGGCGCGCCTCCATCTCGGCGAGGAAGGCGATGCGGCATTCCTCCACCACGTCGCGGTGCCAGGACGATTGCACGAACGCAACGCGCTGAGGCTTGGCGAAACGCGGATGCGTGGGCGCCGGCGGCGGCTCGGGAGTCGCCGGAGTGGTAGCCGCGGGCGATTGGACTTCTTCGGCTTCGGGAGTTTGAACTTCGGCTTCTTGCAACATCTGATTCATGGCTTTCCTCTTTCAGGACCAGAATCAGGGCATACGGAAAACGACTGTAGCCACGCGCGATGGCGAGGCTGCCGCAACCGTTCTCTTTCATCCGGACTTTAACCGTCGGCTTCGGAATTGCACCGAATCTGCTGACCCTTCCTCCTGGGAGGAGAAAGGCGCTCGCGGGCTTGGGCCGTCAGGCCCTTACCGCCGGTGGGGACTTTCACCCCGCCCTGAGAACATCGGCCGCCCGGAATGGACGACCTACCCTAAAGCTATTGCCAAACCCCGGAGCGCGGCAAGGTCCTTGGCATGGCGAATCGGCATGTTCCCCATGTGCCCGGCGCGAGCCTTGACGATCTCTGGCGACCGCTTGGCGACTCTTGAATGCCCTGACCGGAGCCGAAACGCGCGCCGCGTGCGTTAACGATTGCGACGATCGCGCAAATCCGATTCCGGTTTGTTCTCGCGTTAATAATTGTGGCGGAGATCAGCTGTGGACGAGCGCGCCTTTGGCTGTGGACGGACTCGGGGCCCGGTTGCGCGGATTCCGCAAATCACATCACTTCATTCTCGCAAGCCTCGGAGTGATCGGGAAGGCGAAGGAGGGGCCTGCAGTCGGCAACCATGCGTTATCTGGTGCAGGCCGGCCTTCCACGTGCGTACCAACAAAGTCAGAAGAACAAGGGTCGAGACGGCATGTCCCTCCTCGAAGGCATAATCGATTCCGAGAACAATCCGCTCGCGGTGGTCGAAGATATTGCATCCGATAACAACTGGGCGTTCGAGCGCGCCGGCGACGAAGTCACAATTGTCTCCAAGGGCGACTGGACCGACTATCAGCTCTCCTTCACCTGGATGAGCGAGATCGAGGCACTGCATCTGGCCTGCGCCTTCGACATGAAGATTCCGCCGGCGCGCCGCCCTGAGGCGCAGCGGCTGATCGCCGCCATCAACGAGCAATTGTGGGTCGGCCATTTCGACCTGTGGACCCACACCGGCATGATCATGCATCGCCAGGCGCTGGTGCTGCCCGGCGGGTTGAACGCATCGACCGCGCAATGCGAGAGCATGCTGGTCGGCGCCATCCATGCCTGCGAGCGCTACTACCCGGCCTTCCAGTTCGTGGTGTGGGCCGGCAAGACCGCCCAGGAGGCGATGAGCGCCGCGATGTTCGAGACCGAGGGCGAGGCTTAAGGAACACGCGCCGTCGTCCCGGCGCGGGCCGGGACCCATACCGCGTGATGTCGCCATTCGGCTAAAATGCTTGTCGTGCGTTCTGTGCCTGACTAGAAACGCCGGTGGTTATGGGTCCCGGCCTGCGCCGGGACGACGATCATGGTGGCGCCCTTGAGCAACAACACCCTGCAAAATATTCCCGGCACGATCGCGCTTGCCGGCGCGGGCAAGATGGGTGGGGCGATGCTGACCGGCTGGCTCGCCGGCGGCCTCGATGCTTCGCGCGTCGTCGTGATCGACCCGCAGCCATCGACCGAAATCAGCGCCCTTGCCACCAAGGGCGTCCGTCTCAATCCCAAGGACGCCGATCACGTCGACACGCTGGTGGTCGCGGTCAAGCCGCAATCGTTCCGGGACGCCGGCGCGGCGCTCAAATCGCTGGTCGCGCCATCGACGCTTGTCGTCTCGATCATGGCCGGAACGACCATCGCCGCACTGGAAGAGGTCTGCGGCGGCGCGGTGGTGCGCGCGATGCCGAACACGCCGGCCTCGATCGGTCGCGGCATCACGGTCGCGGTCGCCGCGAGCAACGTCAGCGCCGCGCAGCGCGCGACCGCCGACGCGCTGTTGCGCGCGACCGGCGCGGTCGAATGGGTCGACGACGAAGGTCTGATAGATGCTGTGACCGCGGTCTCCGGCTCCGGCCCGGCCTACGTGTTCCTGCTTGCCGAAGAGCTTGCGCGCGCCGGTGTCGAGGCCGGATTGCCGGAAGAGCTGGCGACCAAGCTGGCGCGCGCGACCGTCGCGGGCTCCGGTGAATTGCTGCATCGCTCGGACTTGCCGGCGGCAACCTTGCGTCAAAACGTCACCTCGCCGGGCGGCACCACCGCCGCCGCGCTGGAAGTGCTGATGGCCACCGATGGCTTGCGGCCGCTGATGATCCGCGCGATCGCAGCCGCGACGAAGCGGTCAAAGGAATTGGCGAAATAGCGGGATTCCGCGAAATCGTGGGGTGGGCAAAGCGCAGCGTGCCCACCATTGCTTGCACCGAGCGTAGATGATGGCACGCTTCGCTCTGCCCACCCTGCGGATTTACTGCTCCGCGAGCCGCCTGGAAAAATTCTCGGAATTGACGAGGCCGCGGGCGTGGCGGCCGTCGCCGATCTTGCGCGCGCCGTGGAAAGCTTCGACCTCGAACCGGATCACGCGGCGTTCGACCGCGATGACTTTTGCGGTGGTGCGCACCAGGGCGCCGACGGGCGCGGCCCAGAGATGGCGGATGTCGACCTCGGTGCCCACGGTGACCCAGCCGGGTTGAAGGCCACTTCGGATGGCATCGCCCGAGGCCAGCTCCATCTCCAGGATCATCATCGGCGTGGCGTAGACCATCGGCATGCCAGGCACGAAATGCCCGACCGTGCGCTCCGGCGGCACCACGAGGGTGCGCTCGGCGCTCATGCCGATCTTGATGCTGTCGCGCGCGTCCATGTTTCGTCGCCGTCATTCCGGGGCACGCGCTTGCGCGTGAACCCGGAATCCAGAGGTTGTTGAGCAAGATTCCGGGTTCGCGCTTACGCGCCCCCCGGAATGACCGAGGATATTACTTCTTCGCGGCGGCGGCGCGCTCAACGAACGTCTTGCCGCCCTTCATCTTGTGGGTGAGCGGCGCCTCGTTGATCTGGATCACGACGGCTTCAGCGTCGACGCCGAGATTCTTCACCAGCGCCTGGGTGATGTCGAGCATCATGCCCTTCTTCTGCTCTTCGGTGCGGCCGGCGGCCATGCTGATGGTGATCTCAGGCATTCTTAGCGCTCCCTGTATTTTTATCCGTCATGACCCATGCGGCCATCGGCGATCTCGCATATCAAACAGGACGCCGATGATCCGCACAAGGCCGCACGCAGCGGCGCGCGTGAATGGCTATCCCCACGTCACGTCATGGCGCGCCAGCACTTCGCGGACCTTTGCGACGAGGTCGGCCTCCGCGCAGGAGAACTGCGCCGGCCGCGTCTCGCGCCATTCCTGGTTCGAAGCGATCGCGGCGGCAGCCTTCGCGCCTTCGATCAGGTCCTTGATCTGCACCTCGCCGCGCGTCTTTTCGTCGGAGCCCTGTATGATGACGCAAGGCGAGTTGCGGCGGTCGGCATATTTGAGCTGGTTGCCCATGTTCTTGGGATTGCCAAGATAGAGCTCGGCGCGGATGTTGGCGCTGCGCAATTGCGCGACCATCTTTTGATAATCCGCGACCCGGTCGCGATCGAACACCGTGACCACCACGGGCCCGAATTGCGGCCGCGTATCGAGCTTGCCAAGCAGCGTCAGCGCCGCCTGCAATCGCGACACGCCGATGGAAAAGCCCGTCGCCGGCACCGGCTCGCCGCGAAAGCGCGAGACCAGGCCGTCATAACGCCCGCCGCCGCCGACCGAGCCGAAGCGAACGGGACGACCTTTTTCGTCCTTCGTTTCGAGCAGGAGTTCAACTTCGTAAACTGGGCCGGTGTAATATTCGAGGCCGCGGACGACGGAGGGATCGATGCGAATGCGGTCCGATCCGTAGCCAGATGCCATGACTAGGTTGGCGATCTCTTCGAGTTCACCAACACCAGCCTGACCAACCTCGCTTTTGGCCAAATAGGTGCCCGCCGCTGCAATTGACTCTTTCCATTCCTCGCGTTTTTCCGTGACGCTCAAGACAACACCAGCATCCGCCGCGTTGAGGTCGGCGCCCTTCGTGAAGTCGCCCTTGCCCTCCTCACCGCCATCCCACCGTCCGGGGCCAAGCAACTTGCGCACTTCGTCGGCAGGAAACTTGTCCAGTTTGTCGATTGCACGCAGCACTGTGAGCCGCCGGCCCGCATTGTCTTCGCCGCCGAGGCCGATCGCGTCCAGCACTCCATCGAGCACCTTGCGGTTATTCACCTTCACCACATAGGAGCCACGCGGAATCCCCAGCGCCTCCATCGTATCAGCCGCCATCATGCACATTTCGGCGTCGGCCGCCGGCGAGCCGGAGCCCACCGTATCGGCATCGAACTGCATGAACTGGCGGAAGCGGCCGGGGCCCGGCTTCTCGTTGCGGAAGACGTAGCCGGCGCGGTAGCTGCGATACGGCTTCGGCAGGTGATCGAAATTCTCGGCGACGTAGCGGGCGAGCGGCGCGGTCAGGTCGTAGCGCAGCGATATCCACTGCTCGTCATCGTCCTGGAACGAGAACACGCCCTCATTCGGGCGGTCCTGGTCCGGCAGGAATTTGCCGAGCGCGTCGGTATATTCCATCGCCGGCGTCTCCACCGGCTCGAACCCGTAGCGCTCGAACACCTCGCGGATGGTCTCGGTCATCCGGCGCGTCGCGGCGATCGCGGTCGGGCCGCGATCTTCGAGCCCGCGCGGCAGGCGCGCCTTCAGCTTCTGCGGTTTTTTCGGTTTGTCGGCCATGGGCGCGCGTTTACCAGCGGATGGCGAATGCGGCAACCGTCACGCCAGAGGCGGCGGAATAATCCGCCGCCGGTCACAGGACCTTTCTGATCCAGTTGTGCGGGTCGGGCGCGCGACCGTACTGGATGTCGACCAGTTGCTTGCGCAGCCCCATGGCGACAGGGCCAGCCCCGCCGCCATTGATGAGAAAATCGCCCTTGGTGGAACACACCTTGCCGATCGGCGAGATGACGGCCGCCGTGCCGCATGCGAAGGCCTCTTTCAGCTTGCCGCTGGCGGCATCAGCGCGCCACTGGTCGATCGTGTAGGCCTCCTCACGCACGCGCGTGCCGGCATCCTTCGCGAGCGCGATGATCGAATCCCGCGTGATGCCCGGCAGGATCGTGCCGAGTGGCGGCGTGAGCAGCGAACCGTCGTCGAATACGAAGAAGACGTTCATGCCGCCGAGTTCCTCGATGTAGCGGCGCTCGACCGCATCGAGGAAAACCACCTGATCGCAGCCATGTTCGATGGCCTCGGCCTGCGCGCGCAGGCTGGCGGCGTAATTGCCGCCGCACTTGACGGCGCCGGTGCCGCCGATCGCGGCGCGCGTGTAGTTCTCCGACACCCAGATCGACACCGGCGCGGGGCCGCCCTTGAAATAGGAGCCGACCGGCGAGGCGATGACGGCGAAGATGTATTCCGCGGATGGTTTCACGCCGAGGAAGACCTCGCTCGCGATCATGAAGGGCCGCAGGTAGAGACTGCCCTCGCCGCCTGGAATCCAGGCGCGGTCAATGCGCACGAGTTGCTCGACCGCTTCGATGAACACCGGCTCGGGCAGCGGCGCCATCGCCATGCGCTCAGCCGAATTCCAGAAGCGCCGCGCATTGGCGTCGGGACGGAACAGGTTCACGCCGCCGTCATCGCGCTTGTAGGCCTTGAGGCCTTCAAAAATTTCCTGCGCGTAGTGCAGGACGGCCAGGGCCGGATCGAGCGGAAAATTCGCGCGGGATTCGATGCGCGCGCCATGCCAGCCCTTCGCCTGATTGTAGCGGACCAGAGCCATGTGATCGGTGAAAATCCGGCCGAAGCCCGGGTCAACGAGCCTTGCCGCGCGCTCCTTGTCGGACGTCGGATTCGCCGCTGGCTGGATTTCAAATTTCAAACTCATTTTTCCTTCTTCCCGCCCTTGCTTCCCGCTGTCGGAATCGGCGCGATTTCCGGCGCCGGCCTCTCCGGGCCTGTTGGCTTGATCGGTCTCGACTTCACCGCCAGCCTTGGGCTGGTTTCCATCGCCGTCATGTCCGAAAGGACATGCTTTTGCCGGATGCTGAAGTCCAGTATGTTTTGTCGAAATGCCGCTCGACAATCGCACGGTAGTCCCAATTTGCGGCCCAAGCCTTCATCACTGGTTTGCTCGCGGCCGATCTAAACGTTGCCAGGGACGAAACGATCTAAAATTTCGTCGTGACTGGCAGTTTTGTAACATTGAACCCAAGATACGTCAATATGGCTGACATAAATTTCTCAACGGCAGCAGCGCAGCCCGATTCACCGGGAACGGACGTATCCGCCCCCGGTCCGCGGACGGGCGATTTGCGCTGGGACATCATCGAGCTCCTGTTCTTCGCCTACCGCGACTTCGTCGGCGATGCCGATCAGGAGCTGGAGGCGTTCGGCTTCGGCCGCGCCCATCACCGGGTGATGCATTTCGTCACACGCTATCCCGGGCTCAAGGTCGCCGACCTGCTCGACGTCCTGCGCATCACCAAGCAATCGCTCGGCCGCGTGCTGAAGCAATTGCTTGACGAAGGCTACATCCTGCAGAAGACCGGCAGCAATGACCGGCGGCAGCGGCTGCTTTACGCCACTGCCAAGGGCGAAGCGCTGGTGGCCAAGCTGGCGGGATTGCAGACCGACCGCATCAACCGCGCCGTCGCCGGCCTCGATCCGGGTGGCGTCGAGACTGTGCGGGCGTTCCTGCGCGCGATGATCGACCGCGACGATCCCGACAAGGTGCTGGAGACGATCTTCGGCAGCGCGGCGAAGAAGACGAGGGAGTGAGTGTGACGCAGGGAGCAACCATTGCCGCCGCGACGGCGCGCATGCCGATGAAGCCGGCCGACGATGCGCCGCACCTGCTGCTGGTCGATGACGACCGACGCATCCGCGATCTTCTCTCGCGCTTCCTCTGCGGCGAAGGCTACCGCGTCACCACCGCCATGAGCGCCAGCGACGCGCGCGCCAAGCTGCTCGGGCTCAACTTCGACCTGCTGATCCTGGATGTGATGATGCCGGGCGAGAACGGTTTCGATCTCGCGCGCTTCATCCGCTCGTCCTCGTCGGTGCCGATCATCATGCTCACCGCGCGCCACGAGGCGGAAGCCCGCATCGAGGGCCTGCAGATCGGCGCCGACGATTATGTGGCAAAGCCGTTCGAGCCGCGCGAACTGGTGCTGCGGATCGGCAACATCCTCAAGCGCACCGCGCCGCCGCCGGCGCAAACGCTGGAGCAGATCGCCTTCGGCCCATACGTCTTCCATATCGACCGCGGCGAATTGCGCCAGGGAGAGGAGATCATCCATCTGACCGACCGTGAGCGGGAGATGCTGCGCATCCTCGCCGCAAGCCCGGGCGAAACCGTGCCGCGCGGCGCGCTGACCGGCGGCGGCACAGTCAACGAGCGCGCCGTTGACGTGCAGATCAACCGCCTGCGGCGCAAGATCGAGCGCGATCCCGCCAATCCCTTGTTCCTGCAGGCGGTGCGCGGCATCGGCTATCGCCTGGTGGCCTCGCCTTAGAGCATGATCCGGAAAAGTGGAAACCGGTTTTCCCTGCGACAAACGCGTAGCGTTTGCGCGGAGATCATGCTCAAACAAAAAGATGAGATCGTGATCCGATTTCGTCTCATCGGATCATGATCTAGACTTATCCGCCATGAGCACCATCGACACGGGCCTGAGCCTCATCCGCAACGCCTCGCAGCGCGTCTCCAGAGCCAATGGCTGGATGGGAAACGCGTTCAAGAGCTGGATGCCGACCGGCCTCTATGCTCGCGCACTGCTGATCATGATCGTGCCGATGGTTGTGCTGCAGACCGTGGTGGCGTTCGTGTTCATGGAGCGGCACTGGAACACGGTGACGCGCCGCCTCTCCGCCGCCGTCGTGCAGGACATCGCCGCCCTCATCGACGTCTACAAGACCTATCCGCAGGACAAGGATCGCGCGCAGGTCCGCCGCATCGCGCAGCGGCTGCAGCTCGTGGTCGATTTCCTTCCCCCCGGCGACATGCCGCAACCCGGGCCAAAGCCGTTCTTCTCGCTGCTGGACCAGACGCTGTCGGTGCAGCTTGGCCGCCAGATCGGCCGCCCGTTCTGGATCGACACCGTCGGCAGATCCAACCTGGTCGAGATCCGCGTGCAGCTCGACGACGCGATCATGCGCATCTTCGCGCTGCGCAGCGCCGCCTACGCATCGAATTCGGAGATCTTCATCTTCTGGATGCTCGGCACGTCCACGATCCTCTTGATCGTTGCGGTGCTGTTCCTGCGTAACCAGATCAAACCGATCCTGCGTTTGGCAGACGCCGCTGAAAGCTTCGGCAAGGGTCGCGAGGCGCCGAATTTCCGGCCACGCGGCGCGCGCGAGGTGCGGCGTGCGGCGCAAGCGTTCATGGAGATGAAGGCGCGCATCGAGCGCACGATCGAGCAGCGCACCGCGATGCTTGCCGGCGTCTCGCACGATCTGCGCACCATCCTGACCCGCTTCAAGCTCGAGCTCGCGCTGCTTGGCGAAGGCCCCGAGATCGACGCCATGCGCAAGGATGTCGACGAGATGTCGATGATGCTGGAAGACTATCTCGCCTTCGCCCGCGGCGATTCCGGCGAGGTCGCGCAGCCGACCGACATGACGATGGCGCTCGAGGAATTGCGCAACGACGCCGAACGCCACGGCCATACCGCGACCGTCGCCTTCCACGGATTGCCTGTCGTCACGGTGAAGCCGGCCTCGTTCAAGCGCTGCCTCGGCAACCTCGTCTCCAATGCGGCGCGGCACGCCAACTCGATCTCGATCACCGGCCACCGCGACCACCGCTATCTCACGGTCACCATCGACGACGACGGCCCGGGCATTCCGGTGGACATGCGCGAGGAGGTGTTCAAACCGTTCCTGCGGCTCGACGATGCGCGTAACCAGGATGAGGGCGGCACCGGCCTGGGACTGGCAATCGCCCGCGACATCGCCCGCTCGCATGGCGGCGACATCATGCTCGGCGACAGCCCGATGGGCGGCCTGCGCGCAACGGTAAGGGTGCCGGTGTAGATGGCCTGTAGCCCGGATGGAGCGCAGCGCAATCCGGGACCTTTCTCACCGCGTGGCGAGAATCCCGGATTGCGCTGCGCTTCATCCGGGCTACGAGAAGAACTACTTCGGCAGCTGCTTGGGGATCAGGCCCTTCAGCTTTTCCATGTCCTTGATGTTCATCTTCATGCCGCCGGCCATGATAACATCACCGGGCTTCTGGTCCGCCTTGCAGGGACCGAGCCATTTGGCCTCGACGGTGGCGGTGGTATCGCGCGCCGCGCCGGCCGAGCCGCGATCGGCGTGCGAGGTCGTCTTCACCGTATAGGCGGAGTTGAAGTCGCCGGTGATCTCGGCATGCGAGGTCACCGTGACACCGGCGACGCCGCACACGGAATCGCTGACATAGCCGGTCGCGGTCTTCTGGATATCCTGCCTCGAGCAGATATCCTTCGCCATCGGCGAGACCGCCGTGCTCATATCCTTGTCGGTGGTCTCGTCGGTGCAATGTTGCATCGTCATTTCGGGCATGGTTGAGCCCGTGCGCACGATCTTCATCTCCCACAGGCCCGGCTTGCGGACCGGCAGATCGACAGCACCGGCCGCGCCCGGCAGCAGCGCAGCCAAGCCGAGGGCCGATCCGAGCAGAACGAAATGTCGTGTCATGCGACGATGCCGGTAACGGCGCCGATCAATAAAGCGTGCGCAGCGGCCGCTCGGCGGCGCCCCAAGGCACCCAGCGGCAGGAGAAGGAGACGTAGCCACCCTCATAGGGCTGCACCGCGAGGAATTTCACCACCTTGCCGTAGGAAGCGCAGTGATCGACCGCGAGCTGGCGGGCATCGGCCTGCCTTGCCAGCGAATAGGCGATGATGCCGCCGGTATCGTTGCCCTTGAACGGGGGCACCCAGTCGGCCTGGGCCGGCGCACCGGCCAGCATTGCGCCTGCGGCAACCATGCCAGCGGCCAGTATCCTTCGCATTGCAGACTCTCCTCAAATCCTTGGGCGGCACCATAAAGTGCGACGGCGACCGTGAAAAGAATCGTGGGCCAGAGATTTGCTGAGTTCTCTGCCAGTGTTGCCGTGCTGCACTTGACCTTGCCCGGGCTTCGCGGCACCGTCCCGCGCGTTGGATTGTCCGGCGGATTCCCATGCGCAACTCTATTCGTTACTCGACCAAAACTGGCCTTTGCGCCGCATTCGGCCTGTTGGCGTCCAGCCAGATGGCGCAGGCCGCAAATCCGCTGGAGCTGAACTTCTGGCTGTCCGGACCGAAGTATGACGGAGCCGTGGCCCCCTGCGAGGCCGCGCTGCCGACCATTGCGTATCAATTCCAGGAAAAAGAGAGCCAATTCTGGAATTCGCCGCTGGTGATCACCGGCTATTCCCGGATCCATGAGACTGCCTTCCGTCCCTGGCAGTCCGACAATATCCCGCGCCGCTACTGCTCGGGCGACGCGATGTTGAGCGACGGCAAGGTGCGCACCGTGCATTTCTCGATCATCGAGGACGGCGGCTTTGCCAGCACCGGCCAGGGCGTCGAATGGTGCGTGGTCGGACTGGACCGCAACTGGGCCTATAATCCCGCCTGCAAGTCGGCCCGGCCCTGATCCTCAGGGCTGGCGTAGCGATCTTGTTAATCAAGCGGCGCAACGCATCACAATTTGTTCTTGAAATGTTCCATCTCCCTGCTAGGCTCGCCTGCGGTCGAGTGTGAGGGGTGTTTGATGTTTCGATTGGCCTTGGCTTCCCGGCTGCTGATTTCCGTTCTCGCTTTTCTTGCCGTGATCGGCCCGGTCAGCGCGCAGGACCGCCGGCAAAACGCGCCGGGCGAGTTCGATTTCTACGTGCTGGCGCTATCCTGGTCGCCGTCATTCTGTGAAGCGGCCTCCGAGCGCGGCGACGGCAAGCGGGCGCAGGTCCAATGCGGCGGACGCCCCTACTCCTTCGTGGTGCACGGGCTCTGGCCGCAATATGAGCGCGGCTTTCCGGAATATTGCCAGCGGCCCGCCCCACGCCTTGCCCGCAACGTCATGACGTCGATGCTCGACCTGATGCCGGCCCCCGGGCTGATCTACAGCGAATGGGACAAGCACGGCACCTGCTCGGGCCTCTCGGCACGCGCCTATTTCGAGAGCGTTCGCAAGGCCCGCGCCGCCGTGAAGATCCCAGAGGAATTCCTGCAACTGTCGGAGCCGAAGACGATCGCACCCGATGAGATCGAAGAGGCCTTCATCAAGGCCAATCCGGGCCTGAGCAGTTCGGCAATCTCGGTGACCTGCGACAGCAAGCGCCTCAGCGAGGTCAGGATCTGCATGAGCAGGGACATGCAGTTCCGTGACTGCGAGGAAACCGATCGCCGCGCCTGCCGCCGAGACCAGGTGGTAATGCCGCCGATCCGGGGCGGCTAGGATCTCCTCGTCGTTCCGGAATGGTCCGAACGAACAGACTCAGATGTGCAGTTTGTGCATCGGGAAGTCTCGAGAAGCTCCGACGCGTAGTTGCGCGTCCGAGTTCGATGCTTGCACCTCGCCCGACATGACATGGGTTACTTTCATCCAGCCAATGTCGTAACCGTCAGGCATGAACTATCGTCACGCCTTTCACGCCGGCGGTTTTGCTGACGTCATCAAGCACATCGTGCTGGTGCGAATCCTGCTCTATCTGCAGGAAAAGCCGGCGGCGCTCCGCGTCATCGACACCCACGCCGGCGCCGGCCTCTATGATCTCACCTCCGACGAGGCGCGGCGCGGCGGCGAATGGCTGACCGGGATCGCGCGGCTGATGCAGGCACGCTTCTCGAAGGAAGCGCTGCCGCTGGTGCTGCCTTATCTCGATATTGTGAAGGCCTTCAGCCCGCCGGGCGAACTGAAGGCCTATCCGGGTTCGCCCCTGATCGCACGGGCGCTGTTGCGGCCGCAGGACCGCCTCACCGCCTGCGAACTCGAGCCTGAGGCGCGCAAGCGCCTGATCGACGCGCTGCGCCGCGACGCCCAGGCGCGGGTGGTCGACCTCGATGGCTGGACCGCGCTGCCGGCCTTCGTCCCGCCCAACGAAAGGCGCGGCCTGGTCCTGATCGACCCGTCTTTTGAAGCCAAGGACGAGTTCGAACGGCTGGCGCAAGGCTTTGCCGAGGCGTTCGCCAAATGGCCGACCGGCAGCTATCTATTGTGGTATCCTGTGAAAAGCCGTCGCGTGACCGACGATCTTGCTCGCCATGTCGCCTCCGAGACCGGCAAGAGCAAGCCGGCCGGCAAATGCCTGCGACTTGAATTCAGCGTCGCGCCCCGCGAAGCGGAGAGCGGCCTGGTCTCGACCGGGCTCTTGATCGTCAATCCGCCCTGGACGCTTGCCGGCGAACTCAAGACCATCCTGCCCGAGCTGGAAAAGCCCTTGGGCCAAGGCGGCGCGGCCCGATTCAGGCTGGAGACGCCCAAACCCTAGCCAACGCCATTGCTGAAAACTCCCACTCGACCATAGGCAACTTGCCCGGAACCGTATTATGCTTGTCACGTTAGGACTGGCTTTACGTTCCGCTTCCGCGAATGGTTGCGGCGGAGTGACAAGGCCGAAGAAAAAATCCAGGCGGGTTGGTGGCGTGGTACCGATCCGCTGAGGTGGCCAAGCTTCCGGTAGCGAATGTCCGGTCGCCCGCTACGTGAGTTACGCGTAGCGGCGGTGCAATGCGGGGGAGGAGTTTCCCGATGGCCATGACTGGGACAGTCAAATTCTTCAACGGAGAGCGCGGCTACGGCTTCATCAAGCCTGATGACGGCGGCCGCGATGTGTTCGTTCACATCACCGCGGTCGAGCGCGCAGGACTGAAGGATTTGACCGAAGGACAACGTATTACGTTCGACGTTGAACCGGACAAGAAGGGCAAAGGCCCCAAGGCGGTCAATCTGGTGATTTCATCGTGAGCTTTTTCGCTCACGCTGAAGCGGACTGAGTTCTCGGGTCAGGATTTGCCGGGCGGCGTCCCGCTCGCACAGGCATGCGCGCGGTCTTGCGCGTCAGTTCGGCAAAAAAATTCCGGCCGCTTGTGACGGCCGGAAGGTTGTCGTCGATCGTTTTCTTATTCTTCGAAGCGGTTGGTTAGAGCGTTTTCGAGCGAAGTGGACACCGGTTCGCGTGAAGAAAACGCGTCAAAGCAAGAATCTAGAAGTGATAGTTCACGCCGGCACGGATGACGCCGAAATGGTAGCCGTTCGATGCGCCGGTGATGAGGAAGTTGCTGCTGGCAAGATCGACATAGAGATATTCGAGCTTGGCGCTCCAGTTCGGCGCAAATCCCATTTCAGCGCCGAGGCCAGCCGTCCAGCCGACATTGGTCTGTGACTCCGACAGGCCGAAGGTCTCGGCACGCAGCTCGCCGAAGGCGAGGCCGGCGGTGGCGTAGAACAGCACGTTCTGGAACGCGTAGCCACCGCGGCCGCGGATGGTGCCGAACCAGGGATTGGAGAATTTCCAGGGCGCAAAGGTCTCTTCCGCGCCGGTCGCCTGGATGTCCCCTTCAGCGCCGAACACCCACGGGCCGTTGGTCCAGTTGTAGCCGACCTGCGCGCCGCCCGCGAAACCCGACGGCTTGGCCGGGTTGTTGTCCACCCCACCCCAGGCATAGCCGAGGTTGCCGCCGAGATAGGGCCCTGCCCAGCTCAAGGCGTTGAGCGGCTGGTTCACTGTATAGGGCGCGCGATAATCGGCCGCTGCTGACGACGTCGTCCATCCTCCGACGATTAGCGCCAGCAGGCGCAAGGCTAACCGCTTCATCGCAACCACTCCACAAACGCAACAGCCGTGCCCCGCCGGTTGCGAAGGCCGGCGTGGTTACGGAATTCACTGATTTTTCGAGAAGATTTATCGAAAGTTTTAAGTTAAGGGCCTGTTAACAGCGGTTATCGCCCATCCATCAGTCTTAATGGAGTGTTACCGGCGCGGGGCTTTCTCCTCGAAGCTCGATGCTGGCGATGGCGGCCGGCAGCGCCTAGTTTAGGCCCATGGATCACGATTCGACCGACCATCCGAAGGCGCCCGTGCCCAAGGGAACGCCCCACGGCCGAAAACCAGATTTGCCGCCGCAGGATCTCGGGCTCGTCACCGGCGACGTCGATCCGGCGACGTCGGCCACGGAGGACGACGAGGACGCGCGGCTGCCCGAGGTTCCCGAGGAACCGACTGAAGGGGTCGCCGAGGGCACCCTCGCAGCCGGCCATGCCGCAATCGAGAATGCGGTGCGCCTCGCCCCGACCTCACCCGGCGTCTACCGCATGCTCAACGCCGCCAACGACGTGCTCTATGTCGGCAAGGCGAAGAATGTCCGCAAACGGCTTTCTTCCTATGCGCGGCCCAACGCGCCGCTGCCGGCGCGCATCCTGCGCATGATCGCGGCGACCGTGAATGTCGAGATCGTCTCGACCACGACCGAGACCGAGGCGCTGCTGCTGGAGGCCAACCTCATCAAGCAGCTCCGGCCGCGCTTCAACGTGCAGCTGCGCGATGACAAATCGTTTCCCTACATCCTGATCACCGGCGACCACTGGGCGCCGCAGATCCTCAAGCATCGCGGCGCGCAGACGCGGCCCGGGCGCTATTTCGGCCCGTTCGCCTCCGCCGGCGCCGTCAACCGCACCATCACGGCGCTGCAGCGCGCGTTCCTGATCCGCTCCTGCACCGACGGCTTCTTCGAAAGCCGCAGCCGCCCCTGCCTGCTCTACCAGATCCGCCGCTGCTCTGGCCCCTGCACCGGCGAAATCGATTTCCCCGGCTATGGTGAATTGGTGCGCGAGGCGACCGAATTTCTGTCGGGCCGCAGTCATGCGGTGAAGCAGGAGCTTGCCGCCGAAATGGAGAAGGCATCCGGCGAGCTCGAATTCGAGACCGCCGCGCTCTACCGCGACCGCCTCGCCGCACTGTCGGCGATCCAGTCGCAGCAGGGCATCAACCCGCGCACGGTGGAGGAAGCCGACGTGTTCGCCATCCACCAGGAAGGCGGATATTCCTGCGTCGAAGTGTTCTTCTTCCGCACCGGCCAGAACTGGGGCAACCGCGCCTATTTCCCGCGGGCGGAGAAGTCGTTCACGTCAGAGGAGGTGCTCTCCTCCTTCCTCGCGCAGTTCTACGACGACAAGCCGCCGCCGAAGCTCATCCTGCTCTCGCACGAGGTCGAGGACGCAGAGCTGCTCGCGGACGCGCTGTCGGTGAAGGCCGGGCGCAAGGTCGAGGTCTCAGTCCCCAAGCGCGGCGAGAAGAGAGAGCTGGTCACGCACGCGCTGACCAATGCGCGCGAGGCACTCGGCCGCAAGCTCGCCGACACCGCAACCCAGGGCCGGCTGCTCGAAGGCATGGCCTCGACGCTTGGCCTGCCGCAGGTGCCGAAGCGCATCGAAGTCTACGACAACAGCCACATCCAGGGCACCAACGCGGTCGGCGCCATGATCGTGGCGGGTCCCGACGGATTCATGAAGAACCAGTACCGCAAGTTCAACATCAAGTCCGAAGGGCTGACCCCGGGCGACGACTACGCGATGATGCGCGAGGTGCTGGAACGGCGCTTCAAGCGGCTGCTGAAGCCTGCCGAGGGCGAGGCGCCCAAGGTCAAGGCTGACGACGATTCCTTCCCGCAGTGGCCCGACCTCGTCATCATCGACGGTGGCCGCGGGCAGTTGAACGCGGTCAAGGAGATTTTCGACCAGCTCGGGCTGACCCAGGTGTCGCTGATGGCGGTGGCAAAGGGACCGGACCGCGACGCCGGCCGCGAAACGCTGTTCATACCCGGCCGCGAGGCCATCAAGCTAGAGCCCCGCGATCCCGTGCTGTATTTCATCCAGCGGCTGCGCGACGAGGCGCACCGTTTCGTGATCGGCTCGCATCGCAAGCTGCGCAAGAAGGACATCCGCGAGGCCGGCTTGCAGGAAATTCCCGGTATCGGTCCCTCGCGCAAACGCGCGTTGCTGCATCATTTCGGCACGTTGAAGGAGATCGAGCGAGCCTCGATCGCCGACCTCGGCAAGGTTCCCGGCGTCAGCGCCGAGAGTGCGCGGAAGATCTTCGAGTTTTTCCACTCCCAGCCGGGGGGCTAGAGCGATGGAGTCATCAAGGCGTCGCCTGCAGCGGACCATCTTGTGCGCCCACGGTTGACCTCGACGCTTTAGCGGTATTGGTAAGACGGATGAACATGGCGACCACAAGGGGGCAGCCCAAGACCCTGTCCCTTCCGAATATCCTGACCTACGCCCGCATCGCCGCCATCCCGGTGGTGGTCGGCTGCATCTATGTGCAGGCGATCATGGACGGCCCGCTATGGCTGCGCTGGGTGGCGGTCGCGATCTTCATTGCCGCCGGCATCACCGATTACCTCGACGGCTATTACGCCCGGATCTGGAACCAGCAATCGGCCTTCGGCCGGATGCTGGACCCGATCGCGGACAAGCTCCTGGTCGCCTCCTGCCTGCTGATGCTGGCCGCCGACGGCATCATCCACGGCTGGTCGCTATGGGCCGCGATCGTGATCCTGTGCCGCGAGATCCTGGTGTCGGGCCTGCGTGAATATCTCGCAGGCTTGCGCGTCAGCGTCCCCGTGACCAAGCTCGCGAAATGGAAGACCACGGTGCAGCTGGTCGCGATTGGATTCCTGCTGGCGGGCGAGGCGGGCGATCAGGTGGTCCCGGTGGTCACCCTGATCGGGCTGGCCTTGCTGTGGATCTCCGCGATCGTCACGATCTATACCGGCTACGACTATTTCCGCGCCGGCATCCATCATCTCATCAAGGAGGATGAAGGATGAAGGTGAAATATTTCGCCTGGGTCCGCGAACGCATCGGCAAGGCCGAAGAGACCATCGAGCCGCCGGCCGATATCCGTACCGTCGGCGAGCTTATCGACTGGCTCGCCGCGCGTGACGACGCCTACGCCTACGCCTTCGAGAAGCCGAGGGTGATCCGCGCCGCGATCGACCATGCCCATGTCAGGCAGGACGCCGCGATATCGGGCGCGCGCGAGATCGCGTTCTTTCCGCCGATGACGGGCGGCTGAGCCAACACATGACCGCGATTGCGACCATCCGCATCCAGGAAGCCGATTTCGACATCGCGCAGGAAATTGCCGCGATCGGCAAGGACCGCACCGATATCGGCGCCGTGGTCAGCTTCACCGGCATCTGCCGCGGCAGCGAGAACGGCGAGCCGATCGCAGCGCTGACGCTGGAGCATTATCCCGGCATGGCGGAAACCGAGATCAGGCGCCATGTCGAGGAAGCGATGTCGCGCTGGCCACTGTCCGGTCTTACCGTCGTTCACCGGGTCGGCTGCATCACGCCCGGCGAGAACATCGTGCTGGTGGTGACGGCATCGCAGCACCGGCAGGCCGCGTTCCAGGCCGCCGAATTCCTGATGGACTACCTGAAGACCAGCGCACCGTTCTGGAAGCGCGAGGAAAGCGCGCGGGGCTCGAGCTGGATCGAGGCGCGCGACCATGATGACGCGGCGGCTGCGCGCTGGACCAAATCCTGATGGCCAAGCGTACCACGCCGGCCGGCAAGCGCGGCCGATCTATAGCGAAATCCCCGAAAGTCGCAGCGAGTGAACTCAAGACGCTGCTCGATTTCGTTCGCTATGCGGTGAGCCGCTTCACCGAGGCAAAGCTCGTGTTCGCGCACGGCACCACCGATCCGGTGGCGGAGGCCGCTTTCCTCGTCTGCGAAACCCTGCACCTGCATCCTGATCAGTTCGATCAGTTCGCCGGCGCGCGTGTCACCGCGCATGAGGGCGGCAAGATCCTCGATCTGATCGAGCGCCGCATCGCGACGCGAAAGCCGGCCGCCTATCTCGTCAACAAGATCTACATGCGCGGCCTGCCCTTCTATGTCGACGAGCGTACCATCGTGCCGCGCTCCTTCATCGGCGAACTGCTCGACTCGCATTTCGGCGGCGACGAGGAAGGCGGCTCGCTGGTCGATGATCCCTTGTCCGTCGTGACCGTGCTCGACCTCTGCACCGGCTCCGGATGCCTTGCGATCCTCGCCAGCCGCAGTTTCCCGAATGCCGATATCGACGCGGTCGATATTTCGAAAGACGCGCTGGCGGTCGCCGCGCGCAACGTCCGGGATTACGGACTGGAGGATCGCCTGACGCTGCACCAGGGCGACCTGTTCGAACCGCTGCAGGGCAGGCGTTACGACCTCATCATCTCCAATCCGCCCTATGTCGATGCGCTTGGCATGGCCTCGCTGCCGCGGGAATGCCGCGCCGAACCGAAACTTGCCTTCGCCGGTGGTGCCGACGGGCTCGACATTGTCAGACGCATCCTCAATGAGGCACCCCGGCACCTGAGCGTGGAAGGCGGACTGCTTTGCGAGATCGGCCGCGGCCGCGAGGTCCTGGAAGCCGCCTATCCGCAATTGCCGCTGCTCTGGCTCGATACCGAGGATTCCGAGGGCGAAGTGTTCTGGATTGGCGCAACCGATCTCTCGTCGGTCTGACGCTTTTTCACGCGAACCGGTATCCGCTTCGCTCAAGGACGCTGTGTGACGCAGTGCAACGCGGCGGAAATATCGCAGCTCGCGCCGTTCACGTGGCGCAGCGAAGCTGATACTTTCGAGTCAAATCAGCTCACCGCCACAACGAGGCCCCCATGCTGGACAAGAGCCCCCGCCCCGCCGCCGTCAACGTTCCCAACGACCTCGCCGCCCATTGGATGCCGTTCACCGCCAACCGTGCGTTCAAGAAGCAGCCGCGGCTGCTCGCCGGCTCCAAGGACATGCACTATTTCACCGTTGACGGCCGCCAGATCATCGACGCTGCGGCCGGCATGTGGTGCTGCAATGCCGGCCATGGCCGGACCCAGATTTCGGAAGCGATCGCCAAGCAGGCAGCGGCCATGGACTACGCGCCGCCGTTCCAGTTCGGCATCCCGCAATCCTTCGAACTCGCCAGCCGCATCGCCGACCTGGCGCCCGAAGGACTCGACAACGTGTTCTTCTGCAATTCGGGCTCGGAAGCGGCCGACACCGCGCTGAAGATCGCGCTGGCCTATCACCAGATCAGTGGCCAGGGCAGCCGCATCCGCCTGATCGGCCGCGAGCGCGGCTATCACGGCGTCGGCTTCGGCGGCACCTCGGTCGGCGGCATCGTCGGCAACCGCAAGCTGTTCGGCTCGCTGCTCACCGGTGTCGATCACCTGCCGGCGACCTATGACCGCGAGAAGCAGGCCTTCACCAAGGGCGAGCCGGACTACGGCGTGCATTTCGCCGACGAGCTGGAGCGCCTCGTCAACCTGCACGGCGCTAACACCATCGCCGCCGTCATCGTCGAGCCGATGGCGGGCTCCACCGGCGTGCTGCCGGCGCCGAAGGGTTATCTGAAACGGCTGCGCGAGATCACCGAGAAGCATGGCATCCTCTTGATCTTCGACGAGGTCATCACCGGTTATGGCCGGCTCGGCTTTGCCTTCGCCGCGGAGCGCTATGGCGTGACGCCCGACATGATCACCTTCGCCAAGGGCATCACCAATGGCGCTGCGCCGATGGGCGGCGTGATCGTGCGCGGCGCGATCCACGACGCCTTCATGAACGGTCCCGAACATGTGGTCGAACTGGCGCATGGCTATACCTATTCGGCGCATCCGCTGGCCTGCGCCGCCGGCCTTGCGACACTCGGCATCTACCGCGAGGAGAAGCTGTTCGAGCGCGCGAACAAGCTCGAACCGAAATTCGCCGACGCAGTGATGTCGCTGCGCGACCAGCCGAACGTGGTCGACATCCGCACGGTGGGTCTCACCGCCGGCATCGACCTCGCCCCGATCGCCGATGGTCCCGGCAAGCGTGGCTTCGCCGCACTCAACAGCGCCTTCCACGACAACGACCTGATGCTGCGGATCGCCGGCGACTCGCTGTGCCTGACGCCCCCCTTGATCGTCAGCGAGGACCAGATCGGCGAGATCGTCGACAAGGTCGGCAAGATCATCCGCGCGGTGGCGTAGGGTTCGCAAGAGCGCCGAATCTCGCTGGCCGTCATTGCGAGCGCAGCGAAGCAATCCATCGCGCCGCTTGCGGAGGCATGGATTGCTTCGTCGCTTGCGCTCCTCGCAATGAGGGGGAGAGAATTCCTGATTCAATTGTCAAACAGCAGCCTCGTAGGATGGGTAGAGCGCAGCGAAACCCATCGCGATGGAGCAAGCGGCGCGAATGATGGGTTTCGCTGCGCTCTACCCATCCTACGTCTGAGTCAAACAGCGGATGTGAGTTCGCATTCTCGCGACGCTTTGCGTCCGAGGTTTGCTTCACTTTCCACCCTCCGCGAAATCAGAGGGCGCAGGGAAAGCCGGGTGCTGGTTGCACCCGCGGGTCCCGTGCAACAAAAAGCACGGGGGTAGGACCACAGGTTCAACCGAAGCATTCCGGCTTTCCCTGCGCGATGGTGTTACGGCTTACTTCGTGCTCTCCCCGGTGACCGGCTATCTAATGCACACATCTTTGTTGCGAAGATCGGCGAAGACTGATTCCCTGATGAGAGGCGGTCTTGTGGAGGGAGGTCTTATGTCGATGGAGGTTGGACTGGGACGATTTGGCGATCGTCGCCTGGAAAAAGGGGGGCGTCGTTGCATGACGCCCTCGTTCGCCGGCCTGGTTCATG
>NZ_AUEZ01000031.1 GCF_000426245.1 Bradyrhizobium sp. Ai1a-2
CCAGTTCTGCAAAGCCTGCCGTATCGTTATTGAAGCTCGCAAACCGATGCCCGGGTTCGATGCAGACATCGAGCCGGGCTTTCGAAACGTCCACTCCACAAATCGTCTTCTTCACGGTAACCTGCCTTGTCCATGCGATTGGAACTCAAGCGACTGTTCGGTCGTACGTGACATGGCAAAGATCCCAGAGCTCATCCACGGTTGTGGCCGGAGGGGTAACGGGCGACTTCGCCACGCGCCTTGGCCGGTGGCCACCGGCCAAGGCGCTAAGTCGCTTCCATCGCACAAATCGTGCCCGTGCAGATACAAGGGGGCATGTTTGGGGCAGGTGCGACGGGACCTCAGGCCATGAGCTTTGCTGGCCGAACATACGGCCTCAGTGCTCGCCGTTGAATTGTTCAACCTTTGACGTCAAGGAGAGGCCCGGGCCGAGCCGCCGAATCTCTGTGTTAAATAGTCGGAGGCAGATCATGGCCGACACGCAATCATCTCTCGCCCCCCGGGATTTGTCCGCACAGCAGCACCGGTCCCGGCAAATTGATTCCGGGGCCTGGGCTGTGTTCTTGATTTTGCTTAGCGGCGTCATGGTCGGCGGGTTGCCTTTGGCTTGGTTCCTAGTTGGCCTCGGCGTCCTCATGCTCAGCGTGCAACTCATACGGCGGCAGCAGAGCGTCAAGATCGAGACGTTTGACATTGTTGTTGGTTTCATCATCCTTGCGACCGGCATTTGGGATCTGCTCGCTCTGCCTCTGCCGCTCATGCCCATCCTCCTGATCGTGCTGGGCGGATATCAATTTTGGAAGACGCTATCGCTAGATGGCATATCTCGGTAAGGCGCTTAGCACGGACGATGGGGGCCGGACGGCTTTTCGAGACCGGCCAACCAGGGGATCCTGATGCCGCTTTGCACACAGCGGCATCATCGAGCTTTTCTGGGCGTGAGAATGAAAAGGAAGCTTATAAAATGGCGATTGGCATGTCCCCGCGGGTATCAACTTGGTCATGGAGCTGCGGCGAAACGGCGTCGAGGCGATCGAGGAACTGATTGACTTCCTCGTCGATCTCGGCGTCAGCGAAATTGGTATCTCCTATATGGAGGGAGGCGCAATCAAATCTGAGGCCAATAGCGCTCGCAAGGTCACACCAGAGGAATTGGCCCGCAATAAGAGACCGTGTGCGGCGGAAGGGTGATCAGTATGCGCGAGTGTGTGCCGTGCATTTGCCAAAAGACGGCAGCAAAAAGTGGAAAGACGACGAATGGTAACCCTGCGGTGGCATCAACATGGGGATGTCGATCTTCCCGAGCGGCGACGTCGCGGTTTGCGACAAGATGCACGGGGTGAAGGACTTTACCTACGGCAACGTCTTTGACGCGGGACTTAAGGCAATCTGGAATGGTGATTCTTTTGCGGCCCTGCGCGCACGGATCATCGACCCGAAGGTCATTGATCCGGACTGCGTACGCTGCAGCAAATTGCATCACTGTCGAACGTCCTGCTTTGTCGATTCATTCAACGCCACGGGTATCCTCGAGACACTAAAATTTATCGGAGGTGGTCAAGCGTCCGGCTGCCAATGTCGTTTTCAAGCAGTTGTTCGATGGCGGGAAATGATGATGTGATTGCGAGGAAGCTACCAAGGGTCGCGTGAGGTGCATGGGCGGGGAAATCACGCCGCTGTTGTGCCTGGGAAAGCCAGTGCTCAAGGTCGCGCGTTCCAAGCGGCGTGGGCAAGGGCTGTCTATTCGGGGGACTACTCCAGCGATGCGCGAGCCCGGGTGCCGGGCCGTCTGGATAGCGCGCTGTCTGTCTTTGTGAGGGACCGAGCGTTCGGTTCCGTCACCCGATTTGCCGGGGGCTGTTAGCAAGACCGAGACGCGCGTCTGGCGTACGTCGTGCCAGCGAAGCCGGCTCTGGCCTGGATCAGCCTGGCTGTCGTGAGACCATTCCGCGAACGAAACGGCAATCATTTCTGTGGCGGTAACTGCGGCGGTCCCGCATCCTGAGGGGCAGGTAGGTCGTAAGCGTCGTCGTCGTCTGTAATCCCTGGTGGGCCCGGCAGGACTCGAACCCGCAACCAGACCGTTATGAGCGGCTTCATCGATCCAGAATATTAGGATTTATTGGCGGATATCCTCCGGTGCTGCACTCCTTATCTGAGAAGAATTTCCTTATGAGAATAGGGCCTGTTGTTGCGGCGATCGCGCAGATGCTGCTTGCTGTTTAGCAACTCGCGCAGGAACAAAAAATCCGTTTGCCCTTCAACTAAGAAAGGCGCTTTCCCGCGCGCGATGAAAAAGAGTTGGCCTTGGACTCGCTCCACTTCGATTTCTCTGAGACCATGACCTGTCGGATGGAGGAGCGTGAGACATGTGCAATCACCTCGTCGATGAGGCTAGAAACCCTGCCGCTGAGAGAAATCGCCGCTCAATGCGATACGCGTTATACAGATGCTCCCGATAATGGGATGCTGTGCGATAGCACGGGATCGCCTGAGAATTCACGCGTCATAGGCTGATGGAAGCTCGAAAAGCCGGGCACACACCGCTCACTGCGAGCGGTGAACGAATTGTGCTGCTTTGAACCCAAAGAGGTGGAACGACATGACGACGAACAATGGAGTGCTCAAGTTCGCTTATTGGGTGCCGAATGTGTCCGGCGGCCTAGTTATCAGCAAAATCCCACAAAGGACGAGCTGGGACATCGATTATAACCGGCGCCTCGCACAGATCGCTGAGGACAGCGGTTTTGACTATGCGTTAAGCCAGATCCGTTTCACGGCAGGATACGGTGCCGAATTCCAGCACGAGCCGGTCGCATTCAGTCATGCGTTGCTTGCGGCAACGAAAAAGCTGAAAGTCATCGCAGCGCTGCTTCCAGGGCCGTGGAATCCTGCGGTTGCAGCAAAGCAGATCGCCACCATCAGCCAACTCACCGAGGGCCGCGTTGCCGTCAATATCGTCAGCGGCTGGTTCCGCGGCGAATTCGCCGCGATCGGCGAGCCCTGGCTCGATCATGACAAACGCTATCGCCGCTCGGAGGAATTCGTCCGCGCGCTGCGTGGGATCTGGACGCAGGACAGTTTCACTTTCCGCGGCGATTTCTACCGCTTCACAGACTATTCGCTGAAGCCGAAGCCGGCCGAACCGCTGCCGGAAATCTTTCAGGGCGGGTCGTCGCGTGCGGCGCGCGACATGGCCGCGCGAGTGTCCGACTGGTACTTCACCAACGGAAATTCGGTCGAAGGTATCAAGGCGCAGGTCGACGACATCCGTACCAAGGCGCGGGCGAACAATCACTCCGTCAAGATCGGCGTCAACGCCTTTGCGATTGCGCGCAACAGCGAGGCGGAGGCGCGCAGCGTCATCGACGAGATTATCGCCAAGGCCGATCCGGAAGCGGTCAATGCCTTCGGTCACGAGGTGAAGAACGCCGGCAAAGCCTCGCCCGAAGGCGAGGGCAATTGGGCCAAATCCAGCTTCGAGGATCTGGTCCAGTACAATGACGGCTTCAAGACCAACCTGATCGGCACGCCGCAGCAGATCGCCGAGCGCATCATAGCGCTGAAGGATGTCGGCGTCGACTTGGTGCTGCTCGGCTTCCTGCATTTCCAGGAAGAGGTCGAATATTTCGGCAAGCATGTGATCCCGCTGGTGCGCGAGCTCGAGGCGAAGCGCGCGGTGCGGGTCCAGGCTGCCGAGTAGGTGGGGAGGGCGTAAAGGTGGCGCGCGGCATGACCGAGGCAAGGACCTTGGCGCTGGAGAGCCTCCCTCCGGAAGCGGGGGCATTACCTCGTGCGTGATCGGCATTTGGCGGCGGCCAATCGCTGCGAGTCCGAGGCTCCTGCGCGGACCGGGCAGCCGGTTCTGCGGCTCGCCGATGTGTCGCTGTCGTTCGGCGGTGTGGCGGCGTTGCGCGACGTCGAACTTGAGGTCGCGCCGGGTGAGATCCGCGCCGTGATCGGGCCAAACGGCGCCGGCAAGAGCTCGCTGCTTAACGTCGTCAGCGGGCTCTATCGGCCCGACCGAGGCGAAGTGTGTCTCGGCGATTATGCCTTCCGCGCGGTGCCGACGGCGCGGCTGGCCGCCTTCGGTGTAGCGCGGACGTTCCAGAATCTGGCGCTGTTCAAGGGGCTGTCGGTGTTCGACAACGTGCTGACGGGCCTTGCGCATCGCGTGCGCGCCGGCTTCCTGCGCCAGCTCGCCGCTGGCGCGTCGGCTCGAGGCGGAGAACCGCGTCGCCGCCGAAGACGTGCTTCGCTTCCTGCACTCGACCGCGTTCGTGAGCGCATCGCCGCGACATTGCCCTATGGCGTGCAGAAGCGCGTCGAGCTGGCGCGGGCGCTGGTGGCGCGACCAAAGCTCCTGCTGCTCGACGAGCCCTTTGCCGGCGTGACGCTGACCGAAAAACAGGAACTGTCGCAGCATGTGCGCAACGCGCGCTACAGCTATGGCACCTCCATCGTACTGATTGAGCATGACGTCGGCATCGTGATGGGGATATCGGACCGTATCGCTGTGCTCGACTACGGGCGCAAGATCGCGGACGGCACGCCGGACCAGGTGCGGGCCGATCCGGCGGTGGTTGATGCCTATCTCGGCGTTGCCCACGAGGACGAGACGGAGCTCGCGGTCTGATGTTCGATGTTCAGTTCCTGATCGAAGTAATGATCGGTGGCTTGCCCTCCGGGGTGATGTACTCGCTGGTCGCGATCGGCTTCGTGCTGATCTACAAGACCTCGGGCGTGCTCAACTTTGCGCAAGGCGCGATGCTGCTGTTCGCGGCGCTGACCTTCGTCAGCCTGGTCGAGCGCGGCGTCTCGTTTCCGCTGGCGACGCTGGCCGTCATGGTCGCACTCGGGATCGCGATCGAGCGGACCGTGCTGCGCCCGCTGGTCAACCAGGCGCCGATCACCCTGTTCATGGCGACGCTGGGCTTGTCCTACATCATCGAGGGCGCGGCGCAGCTTCTGTGGGGCACGCAGGTGCATGGCCTCGATATCGGCGTCAGCGACCTGCCGTTCGAGGTCGGCGGCGTGCTGATCAGCCAGTTCGACCTGTTCGCCGCCGCGGTGGCAGGCGGCCTGGTCGCCGTTTTCGCGCTGTTCTTTCGTTACACCCGCACGGGCTCTCGTTCCGTGCCGTCGCCGACGATCCCTTTGCCGCGCTCGCGGTCGGTCTGCGGCTGCCACGGGTCTGGGCCTCGGCCTGGACGGTGACCGGCTACGCCGGCCAGGTGTCGCTGGGGTCGGCCGCGTTCCTGGCGGTCGGCGCCTATGCTGCCTACAATCTGCATCTGCATCTGCGCCTGCCGGGCCTGCCGCTGCTGCTCGATCTCCTGCTGGCCGGGATCACTGCGGCGGCCTTCGGCATTCTGTTCGGGCTGCCGAGCCTGCGGCTGCGCGGCTTCTATCTGGCGGTGTCGACGTTGGCGGCGCAATTCTTCGTGCAATGGGCGCTGACCAAGTTCGGCTGGTTCTCCAATGACAATCCGTCCGGCGTGATCGATGCGCCGGTGATCCGCATCGGCGGCATCGCCTTCACCAGTGCGGCGGAACGCTATGTGTTCACGCTGACGGTGGTCGTCGTCCTGACGCTGTTGACGCTGCGCCTGATCCGCTCGCAGAGCGGGCGCAATTTTGTTGCAGTGCGCGACCACGAGATCGCGGCCAAGGTGATCGGCGTGCCGGTGCTCCGCACCAAGCTGCTTGCCTTCGGCCTGTCCTCGTTCCGGATCGGGGTGGCCGGCGTGCTCTGGGCGTTTGCCTATCTGCGCACGGTCGAACCGGCGGGCTTCAATCTCGATCGCTCATTCCAGATCCTGTTCATCATCATCATCATCGGCGGCCTTGCCTTGTTGCGCGGCGCGTTTGTCGGCGCCGCGTTCATCGTCGTGTTGCGCGCCGCGCAGTATGTGCGCATGTCCACCGACAAGCAGAAATATTCGACCGAGAACCAGAAAGACGCCATTGCGGCCTATGCCGCGCGTCGTGGTCTGACAATCGCACGCACTTATTCCGACGAAGGACGTAGCGGCCTCAATATTGATAGGCGCGAGGCCCTGCAACGACTGATCAATGATGTGAAATCGGGGAGGGCGGATTTCGAGTTCATCCTTGTCTATGATGTGAGCCCTTGGGGCCGCTTTCAGGATGCAGATGAGAGCGCTTATTACGAGTTCGTGTGCAAGGAAGCGGGTATCCGGGTCCTGTATTGCGCGGAGCTTTTCGAGAATGATGGAAGTCTCCCCTCGACGCTTCTCAAGGCGTTCAAACGGGCGATGGCGGGCGAGTTCGTCCGCGAACTCTCGACCAAGGTATTCATTGGCCAATTCCGCATTGCTAAGATGGGGTTCTGGCGAGGCGGCTTTCCAGGTTATGGCCTCAGGCGCCAGCTGGTTGACGAGAGCGGGGCGATCAAGGGACAACTTGAACTCGGGCAACGCAAGAGCTTGCAAACCGATCGCGTTGTCCTGGTCCACGGTCCGGCGATCGAGGTCGATACCATCAAGCGCATCTTCAGATCGTTTGTCACCGAGCGTAGGAGCGAAAATCAGATCGCCGCAGAGCTGAACGCAGACCAAATCCCCACGATGCTGGGAAATCGTTGGGAGCCAGAAAATATCACCAAGCTTCTCACCAACGAGAAATACCTCGGTCACATCATCTTTAACAGGACGTCCGCGAAACTGAGGGGGAAACACCGGCTCAATCCTCCAGACATGTGGATCCGTCGAGATAATGCCTTCCCGGCGCTCATTGAGCCGGAGCTGTTCAAAGGAGCGCAAGAGATCATCGTTCGGCGACGGCAGGGGCGATCGGAAATCGAGATGCTCGCGCGCATGGCCACCCTACGATCGGAAAAGGGATATCTGACGGCGGCCATGATCGAGGCCGATCAGGATCTGCCGTCGACCGAGACGTTGCGCCGCCATTACGGTTCGCTGATGGACGCGTATAAGCTGATCGACTATCAGCCTTCGCGGCTTGTCACGCGTACCAACGTCGCTGCTAAACGCCGTTCGATCGCCAAGAGAGCCGCGATCGAAATCGGAGCGAAGATCAAATCGCTCGGCGGCAAAGCGCGCTTTGAGGAGGGCAGCCAGCTTATTAGGATTCAGGATGAGTTTCTCCTTTCCGTCTGCGTAGCCCGAGCCACCCGCGAGCGATTGGGGCGCCTGCGCTGGTATGCACAGGTGGATCGCTGCGCGAAAGCCGACCTCACCGGAGAAGGCTGCGGCGGCACGTGAAGCGGCGCGCACCGACGCCGAAAAGGCGAGGGCGGAGAAGCTGCAGCAGCAATCGGAATTTTACCGGATTGCCCGGGAATTTGGTCGTATCGCTTCTGAACGCGGCGGCGCCTTCGACCCAAAGAATAGATGGCGCGACAATGTCATCGCTACCGGCGGCGGTCCCGGGATCATGGAAGCGGCCAACCGGGGCGCCTCGGATGTCGGTGCACCAACGATCGGCTGCCGCACGAACAGATGCCCAACCCCTATATTACACCAGAACTCAGCTTCCGCTTTCACTACTTCGCAATGCGCAAGATGCATCTGGCTATGCGCGCGAACGCTCTGGCCATTTTCCCCGGCGGATTCGGGACCCTGGACGAGATGTTCGAGCTACTGACATTGCAGCAGACCCAGGAGGCACCGCCGGCGCCAATCGTGCTGTTCGGAGAGAGCTACTGGCGCAGGATCATCAATTTCGAGGCTCTTGTGGAGGAGGGGGTGATTGCGGTGTCTGATCTCAGCCTCTTCGAATTCGTGGAAACCGCGGAGGACGGGTGGGCTTCCTTGAAGCGCCGCGGCTTGCGAGCCCACGGTGTGAGCTCGGCCAGCTGATCCGTGACCAGTAAGCGCGGCGACAGAGCAATATCCTCGACTGCAGGATGAGATTTCACTTGGAGGGGAACCATGAGTCTCCGACCGAAAATCCTCTATCTCGACCAGAACGCCTGGATCGCCTTGGCCCGTGGGGTCTGGGACGGGACTGAGCATCCCCGCGAGCACGACGCCCTGAGCGTCGTGGTCGAAGCGCTGAAGGCCGGCCACATCGTTGCGCCGCTAAGCTTCACCAACCAATACGAGACCATGAAGGTCGACATTCCAGTGCGCCGAGCGCATCTGGCGCATGTCCAGGTGACCATCAGCGGCGGCATGGTGCTGCGCGGACGACGCAGAATTCTGGAGGTGATGCTGCTACGCCGCATCGCCGAGGCGACCAATGTCCCGACACCGACGCCTGTCCGGCGACTGGTTCTTGTCCGGCCTCTGGTTCGAGACGGTCGCCGAGCACGCCTCCGGCGCCTTCGACGACGTGATGTCCCCGGCCGTGCTCGACCATATACGGCAACATCCCCAGGACACCCTGTTCGACTATCTCGCCAGGGAGAACGCGTTGGTGCGCAAGGAAGCCGTGCGTCGGTATTCGGCCGAGTCGCAGGCCTTGCTCGCCCGCATAGCGGCGCGTCGCTAGCAGGTGGCGGGCGAGAGCTTCGCTCTGCGGCTGCGCGCCTATAGCGCTCATCTGATGCTCGACGAGATCGACTATATTCTGGCGCTCGGGCGACGGCACGGCTTACCGTGGAGGGACACCAGAGACATTGGGGTCAAGCTGGGAAACAGCTTGGTGATCGAGGTTCCGATCATGAATGTCGAACGGCAGCTGACGGTGCGTCTGGAGGACCAATCCCGCGCGACGACCGAGAACGACCTGCGCGACATGGCCGCCTTCATCACGGCGCTGCCACTGGTTGACGTTATCGTGGCCGAAAAGCAGTTCGTGAACCTCAGCCCGGCAGGCCAAACTCGACACGCAATACGGCACGCGCCTGCTGACCTCCATCCATGATCTGACGCGAGAAATGCTCGCACCGGCCGGCGAGGCCTCCGTTAGATCGTAGTCGGCACCGTCGCCGATGACGGCTTGGAACTCCGCTCTCAGCGGGTCAGAAATCCGCCATTCTACCCGAAGTGATTCGAATTTTTATATCGCCGATAGCTGCCGCGACCACGCTAGCAAAAATCGGAAAATAACCGCTACGGCGGCTGTCGGCGGCAAATTTCGTTGTCGGCGCAATGGAAATGCAGAACTGGTACGCCCGATACGACTCGAATGTATGACCTTTTCTGAGGTCAGGGCTCCCCCAGGCAGACGAGAGGCCCCCACTGCGCCCTGTGCTCGAAAGGCACTTTCGGGGTGGAAATGCACCTTGTGCCTCGAAAGACCTCGGCAACCCATTGAAATTGCAGCAAATGCGACCGCCCTCCGAGCGCACCAAAGGTGTAAGTCGTTGACACGAAAAATGTTTTCGTGATCTGGCTTCCACGTTATTGCGCCAAGGCGAATCTTCCCCGGTTGATCTGGCGCGTTCTTTTGAATCAATGCCCCGCGAAGGGAAACCTCGATCTGCTCACGAGAGCGCAGCGGCGTAGCCCAGCGTAAAAACGGCGAGCTCTACTCTTTGTCCGTGGGCGCTGCGCAATCTCCAGCGCTGTGTTTCCATCAAACGACATGCGGACAGGGCGCCGTCGGCACGGCGCCTGCCACTTCTTGAGTACGCCTACTGCGTCATGCCGCTGTCGGGAATGTCAGCCAAGTCGGCATCGTATGATGGTGAGTTGAACTGTCGCGCCGGTCCTTGATCGATCTCTTTTTCGCGAATCCTTGACTGAAGGCCTCCCGCGTTCGGGAGGGTCTCGCTCCAGGCATGGCCGCGAGCGCAAAAATACACGCAGCGCATTTTGGATGCGAGTCCTTGGCGTGAACATCGGCAACAGCATGTTGTCGAGTCCAATCGAGACTGTGACGAATAACTTCGGCAAGAGGCGCTCCTCCGCGAAGCAGTCGTTGCCCAACTGCACACGCGCGTCGATTACTTCGCGCGCTCCAACGTCGGAGCGGATCGGTACAACGGATGTACAAATCTTACGGCGTCCTTTGGCGGACCGTTGCTGCAGCTCTTCATCGATGCTTCGCGGATTTCGGAAGAGTCTTCTGGATTGAGTGGTTTGCATCCTGATCCTGATCGATGAGCCTCTCGGCTCGCGCAAAGACGACGTTACAGTTTGGTTACAGCGATCCGCTCGTCGCATTACAGCTGCAGCCATGTCGCCCTGAACTCTCCGAAAAGAAAGCATACGAATGCGTGAGGGCGTCGGTTCAGGGCACCGCAGTATTTTCGTCAGCCTGCAGCCCGTCGAGGCCCCGCACGCGAAGCTGAGGCCCACATCTGAAAGGGAGAATGCCTCATGTCTAATATTACGGGAACCAACGGCGATGATATCCTGACCGGCACCGATCAGCCGGATCAGATCTTCGGCCTTGCCGGGAACGATACGATTAACGGCCTCGGCGGCAACGATACGTTGTCAGGCGATGACGGTGATGACACGCTCGACGGCGGTGATGGTGACGATCATGTCCTCGGCGGCGCGGGCAACGACGTCATCAATGGCGGCAACGGCAACGATCTTCTCGAAGGTGGAACGGGAAACGACCACATCAGCACCGGCGCGGGCAATGATGTCGTGCTCGCCGGCGACGGCGCCGATACGATCGACCAGATGGCCGGTCATGACGTCGTCCACGGAGGTGCGGGCGACGATCTGATCTCGTGGAACGACAAGATCGGCGACACCGTCTTCGGCGACGAGGGCAACGACCGGATCATCGGTTCCGATACGGCGTCCGATGAAAGTCACGGCGGTGACGGCAACGACTTCATCCAGGCCTTCACGACGGACGCCGCGCACGCCACGGCGGGCGACAAGATCTTCGGTGATGCGGGCAACGACACGCTGATCGGTGGCGACGCCAACGACCACATCGAGGGTGGCACCGGGAACGATACCATCAACGGTGGAGGCGGCAACGACTACCTCGATGGCGGCGATGGTGATGATCATATCAGCACTGGTGCCGGCAATGATGTGGTGCTTGGTGGCGATGGCAACGACACCATCGACCAGATGGCGGGCCATGATGTCGTTCACGGCGGCGACGGGAATGATACGATCTCCTGGAATGATGCGATCGGAGACACCGTCTTCGGCGACGGAGGCAACGACAGGATTGTCGGCTCCGACACGGCGTCCGATGAAAGTCATGGCGGCGATGGTGATGACTTCATCCAGGCCTTCACGACCGATGCCGCGCACGCCACGGCGGGCGACAAGATCTTCGGCGATGGCGGCGATGACACTCTGATCGGCGGCGATGCCGCAGATCACATCGAAGGCGGCACCGGAAACGATACCATCAACGGCGGAGGCGGCAACGACTACCTCGATGGCGGGGCGGGAAATGACCACATCAGCACCGGCGCCGGCAACGACCTGGTGTTGGGCGGCGACGGCAACGACACCATCGACCAGATGATGGGACATGATGTCGTCCATGCCGGTGCCGGCGATGATGTCGTCTCCTGGAATGATGCGACCGGAGACACCGTCTTCGGCGACGGAGGCGATGACCGGATCACCGGTTCCGATACCGCGTCCGACGAAAGCCATGGCGGCGACGGCAACGACATCATCTCCGCGTTTACGACGGATGCAGCGCACGCCACGGCGGGCGACAAGATCTTCGGTGACGCCGGCGACGATACCCTGACCGGCGGCGACGCCAACGACCATATCGAAGGTGGCACCGGAGATGACACCATCACTGGAAATGGCGGCACCGACTTTCTTGACGGCGGTGACGGCGACGATCACATCCACGGCGGTGGCAGCCACGATCAGATCCACGGCGGCCTTGGCAACGACGTGATCGACAACCTGGGTGAGCACGCCTTCGTCGATGCAGGCGAGGGCGACGATATCGTAAACTGGACTGAGACGTTCGGTGGCACGGTTCATGGGGGAGCCGGTAACGACAGGATCACCGGTGACCTCGCCTTCAATCCGCCGGTCAGCGGGCAGGCTGCTTCCGTGATCCACGGCGATGCCGGCAACGACTTCATCCAGGCTTCGGGTAGCGGTTCGGTGTCCGACAAGCTGTTCGGCGACGAAGGCAACGACACCATCATCGGTGGCAGCGGCGCGGACCGCATCGATGGCGGTGTGGGCAACGACACCCTGACCGGCAATGGCGGTGCGGATACCTTCACCTTCAATATGTCGCAAGGCGGACACGACGTTATCACGGACTTCGACGTGAACAACGACGTGATCAACTTGTCGGGCTTCGGCTCCAATTTTGATGCGCTTGCGCACGTGCATGACACCGCCAACGGCGCCGTGCTGGACCTCGGCGCCGCTGGGGACGTGACGCTCCAGGGCGTCCATGCCGCGGACCTCTCTCACCACGACTTCGTCCTGAGCTAAGTCCGCTCAGGATCGCCGTCCTCGGAGCGACATGACAGCGCTTCCGCAAGATACGGTCGTCCTCCCCTTTGGGGTGGACGACCGTACGGGACGGATTTTGAAGTCGCGCGATGCCCGTCAGGTGCGGCAAGACCACCGGGACGAATGTCGCGACGAAGACATCAGAATTGGAAAATTGCGGGGCGTCACATATGAATCCGATGTCGAAGCTTGCGGTGGTCGATCCGCATGAGAAAGCCAAGACTATCCTCAGCCGCGCCATCGACTGTTGCAAGATCCAGTTCCTGGTGGTGGGCGTGTTCAGCGGCGTGGTCAATCTGCTGCAGCTCACCATCCCGATCTATATGATGCAGATTTTCGACCGCGTACTGACGACGCACAACGTCGATACGCTTCTCTATCTGTCGCTGATCGCGGCGGTCTCTATCCTGTTGCTGGCCATTCTGGAAATCTCGCGCAATCAGACCCTGCAGCGCGTTGCGAGCTGGGTCGAGCAGAAAGCCGCGCCGGAGGGCTTTGCGAGAGCGATGGAGAGCGTGCTCTCCGGTCATTCCTATCGTATGGAGGCGCTGCGCGATCTCGCCATTTGCCGCGGCTACCTCGGCTCGCCTGCGCTGCTCGCCCTCTACGATCTTCCCTGGGTGCTGATTTTTCTCGCCGTGATCTTCGCCCTGCATCCGGTGCTGGGTTGCATCGCAACGGCGGGAGCGATCGTCCTTTTCATTCTCACCTTGCTGAACGAGCTGACCACCTCGCGCCTGATCAAGGCGGCAAATGTTGCGGCGGCCAATTCGCAACGCCGCGCCGACAGCATCGCGCGCAATGCGGAGGTGATCGACAGCATGGGCATGTTGCCGGCAGTGATGCGCCGCTGGCAGGAAGCGGTGGCCGAAATGCTGCCGCCGCAGCGGCGCGCGGCGCAGCGAGCCTCCGTTCTGCTGGCGATGGCAAAGTTCGCGCGCCTGGGAGTGCAGATCGCCGTACTGGGCGCGGGCGGCTATCTGGTGCTGCAGCATGAGCTGACATCGGGCGTAGCCGTTGCCGGCTCGATCATCATGGGCCGGGCGCTTGCGCCGGTGGAAATGCTGATCGGCGGCTGGAAGCAGCTTGTCCAGGCCCGGCAGGCTTTCTTTCGCTTGCAGCATTTCCTTCGCCGGCCTCGTCTTCGCCCGCCCGGACGGCCATTGCCGGCTCCGGTCGGCCGCCTGTCGGTGGAGCGGGTCACGTACGGCTTGCCGGGTTCGACGTCCCCGATCGTCAAGGGCGTGCAGTTCGTGCTGTCTCCGGGTGACAGTCTTGCCGTCATCGGCCCCTCGGCCGCCGGCAAGACCACGCTGATCAAGATGCTGATCGGCACGCTTGCGCGAAGCGTCGGCACCGTGCGCCTCGATGGCGCCGACGTCCATCGCTGGATGCGTGAGGATTTCGGCCGCTACGTCGGCTACCTGCCGCAATCCGTCGAACTGTTCGAGGGTTCGGTATTCCGCAACATCGCACGGATGGGAGACGCCTCGCCCGAGCAGGTCTACCAGGCCGCACAGCTTGCAGGCTGCCACGACATGATCTTGCGGCTGCCGTGCGGCTACGACACCGAGATCGGCGAGAACGGCCAGTATTTGTCCGGCGGGCAGCGGCAGCTGATCGGCCTGGCGCGTGCACTGTTCCGCAATCCGAAATTCGTGGTGCTGGACGAACCCAACAGCAATCTCGACGGCGATTCCGAGGCCAATCTGGCCGACACGTTAGGGAAGCTCAAGGCGCGCGGCACCACAGTGGTCCTGGTCTCGCACCGTCCGCGCTTGGTGCAGCATGTCGATCTGGTCTTGCTGATGAGGGATGGCGCGGTCGAAATGTTTGGACCGCGGGCCGATATCCTGAACCGCGTCGTCGCCCCGGCGCCCGACAACCGCCCACCAATCACTGAACCCCGCATCGCCAGAGCCGCCGTGCCTGCCCGACGCGAACAGAACCGTGTTGCATCATGACCCGCGCTCTCACCTCTCCATCGCAACGAGCCGTGATCGCCGACAGCTGCGACGGAACGATTGCGTCGCCCGCGCCGCCATTGATGGAAGCGCCTCATCCGTCAACACGCGGCGTGATCGTGCTCGGATTGATGGCCATGACAGTCTTCATCGGCGGCTTCAGCGTCTGGTCCGTCTCCGCTCCGCTGGCGGAAGCGGCGATCGCGAGTGGTTTGATCGAGGTCGAGGGGCAGCGTCGCGTCATTGCCAACCAGGAGGGGGGATCGGTTCAGGAACTGCTCGCGCGCGACGGCGATCATGTGCTTGCCGGTCAGGTGTTGATGCGGCTGAATGACGTGCAGGCGAGCGCGACGGCCGAGACGGCGCGAGCCGAGCGCTGGGCAACGCTTGCAAAATTGGCCCGACTGGATGCGGAGACAGCCGGAAGAAGCGATATAAGCTTTCCCGACGATCTGCTGGCGGCGGCAAGCGGGCAAGGCTTCGACGCCCTGCGCGCCGCTGATGTGGTCAGCGGGCAGCGCGCGCTGTTCGAGGCGCGCACAGTCAGCTTGAAGAGCCAGGTCGCCGTGCTGCGAGACCGGATCGATCAGCAGCTTGGCGTGATTGAATCGGCAGAACAGCAGCAGCGGGCCACCCGGCAACAGCTCGAATTGATACGGCACGAGGCCGAGATCAAGCAGGGTTTGTTGACAAAGGGCTTGGCGACGCTGTCCACGGTGCTGGCCTTGCAGCGCACCCAAGCCGGATTGGAAGGGACGCTGGGTGACCTGAGCGGACAAATCCAGCGCGCGCGGGCCTCGATCGCGGAATCTCGTTCATCCATGAAGCAGATTCAAGATCAGCGGCTACAAGATGTCTCGAACGACATACGGGAGGCCCGTATCAAGCTGAACGAGATGGAGGACAAATTGCGCGCCGCGCAGGATGTCGCCGTGCGTCGCGACGTGGTGGCGCCTGAGGATGGCACCGTCCTTGGCATGAAGGTGTTCAACATCGGCGCTGTCGTCAAGCCCGGCGATACTATCATGGAACTACTGCCATCGCGCGACCGGCTGGTGGCGAATGTGAAACTTTCGCCCAACGATATCGACGTGGTGTATCCCGGCCTTGAAGCACAGGTTCGTCTCCCCGCGTTCAAGCAGCGCCTCGTGCCGTTCGTCCCGGGCCGCGTCACCTTCGTCGCCTCCGACATCACCTCCGATGAGCAGACAAAGAGCAACTACTATAAAGTGCAGATCCTGATCGATCGCGACCAGCTCGCTCAGCTTCCCAATGTCCACCTCACGCCAGGGATGCCGGTGGAGGCGATGGTGCAGCTTGGGGAGCGAAGTTTCTTCCGCTACATCACGCAGCCGGTTCGGGACAGCTTTCACCGTGCCTTTCACGAGCAATGAGTCAGAGCTTTCGGCTCAAGGCTTCCGCCATCATGATCGTCGTTAAGTTCGTCGGAGCCGAGATGGTGTCGGGCATGATCGAAGCGTCGATGACGTGCAGGCCGTCCGCTCCGCGTACCGCACCCGTCGCATCGACGACGGCGCGAGGGTCGTCTGCGCCGCCCATCGGAACCGACGAGGTCGGGTGAGAATATCCGTCGACAGACGCGATCACGGCCGCCTCCAGCGCGGCGTCGTCCTGCACGTCCTTGCCTGGCGTCATCTCGAGTTCGACCGCGTCGCTGAACGGCGCCGTCCTTCCGATTTTGCGCGAGAGGCGCACGGCTTCCATCATCCGGCGCAGGTCGCTTCGAGTCTGGAAGAAGTTGAAGCGGATGAGCGGCATCGTGCGCGGGTCGCGGCTCGCCAGGCGAATTGATCCGCTCGATTTGGGAAGCGTGACCGAGCAGGCAAGGACGATCGCGCCTCCCGTCGGGCTCTGCGCGGGATCGTAGATGTGCGTGCCGGAAATGTGCAGATCAAGTTCGTGGGGCCCGGCCTCGCTGGACCTGGTCCAGATGATGGCGCCCGCGGCCGGCGCCATCGACTTGGCTTCCGGCTTCAGCGCGTAGATGTTGTAGTAGAATGGATGCTCCTTCAGCCGCTCGCCGACCGGAGCATTCACGATGACCGGAATTCCGAGTTCTTGCAGATGCGAGGACGGACCGATCCCCGAGCGCATGAGGATCGCCGGGCTGCCGTAAGCACCGGCCGACAGGATCACCCGTCCGGCGGCTATCGTTTCTCCGTTCGCGAGACGAACGCCGGTCGCGCGACGGCCGTGGAAAACGAGGCTGTCGACCTCGAGGCCTCCCATGATCGTCAGGTTCGGGCGGTGGCGCACGTCGTCCGTGAGATAGGCCATGCCGGTGTTGATGCGCGTTCCATCGACCACGTTCAGCGGATAGGGCGAGACGCCGTGCTGCTCCGCTCCGTTGAAGTCGCTGACACGCGCCAGGCCGCTCGCTTCGGCGGCGAGCACGAAGGCTCGCATCGACGGGGTATTCTCCTCCATCGTCCGCTGGCGGATCGGAAACGGGCCGGAGCGGCCGTGCCAGGCATCATCGCCTGTCGGCGTGTTCTCCATCGCCTTGTAGATCGGCAGAACGTCCGCGAAGGACCAGCCTTCGATCCCGTGCGCACTCCAGCGCGCGAAGTCGGACGGTCTGGCGCGCATCGCGACCGCGGCATTGATGCCCGAACTGCCCCCGAGCACCTTGCCGCGAAGCGCGGTTACATCGTGACCGAGTCCGAGGTGATCCTGGGTGTGGTAACCCCAGTCGTGGGTCCGATCGCCCCCGACACGGTTCGCGTTCGCGATCACGTCCGGATAGTCCGCGGGCGCGTAGGCTTTACCCGCCTCCAGCAGGAGAACCCGCCTCGCGCGATCCTCGCTCAGGCGATTCGCGAGCACGGCGCCTGCGGATCCGCCGCCTACGACGACGATGTCGAACGATTTGGCGCCGTTGGCCATGCTACCTTCCTTTTCCTGATGGGTGATCTGCGCGAAAATCGCGTCACCGTCCGTCGAAAACGTTGCGAAGAAATCGGGCGGCGCGGTCGAGCGCGACCCGGCTGCTTTCGAGGTGTGCGACGTCGAGCTGGAAGACGTGATGCATCCCTTCAAAGATCTCGAGATCGACCGAAACACCGGCCTGCCTCGCGCGATCGGCGTATTGCTTGGCATCATCGAGCAGGCGCTCGTCGGTACCCACCTGAATGAGGAGCGGCGGCAGGCCCCGCAGATCGCCGAACAGGGGCGAGGCGAGGGGATCGTGGGAATCTGCGGCCCCGAGATACTTGCGCGCACAGTCCTGCAAGTAATCGTAGCCGATCAACGGATCGGCGTCGGCTGGATCCTTCATCGACGCGCCCGTGAAAGCCAGATCCGTCCACGGCGAGAACACCACGCCTGCGATCGGCGCTGCGCCATGGGGCTTCTTGATCAGCTCCGCCAGCGTCACCAGCGTCAGACCGCCGCCCGCCGAGTCGCCGACAACAGCCAGTCGGTCGAAGCCTTGAGCGACCAGCCACTGCCAGGCCGCCATGGCCGCTTCCGGAGCCGCGGGCACTGTGGCTTCCGGAGCCAGTGGGTAGTCGATGACGACCGCCGGAATCCGCGCGCGGCTGACGATCTGGCTGACGAATCCCCGATATGCCCTCGCAGAGCCCTGTACGTAGCCGCCGCCATGCAGGAAAAGGATCGCTCGGCCGGGCTCGGCGTGCTGCGGACGAACCCACCAGCCCCGCACGTTGCGTTCGTGGATCGCCCAGAGGACGACATCGTGGGTCAGTGGGCTGGCGGAAATGAAAGTGTCGTAGATTGCCCTCGGCTCCCCGCTCGCCGTCCCCCAGAAGTTGGCGAACCGCTGGCGTAGAACGCACTCACGCTTGCGCTCGTCCGCTGAAATCCGCACGAACTCCATTCTGATCCGCTGATGATCATGTGGTTCCTCTTCGGACATTATCGATCTCTCTTGCTGCCGCTTTCGATCACGCGCCGCGATCGACCTGACGGCACGGACTGCAGTCCGGCTCCCGATGGTGGCGAGGGGGGCTTCGGGAAGACGCTAGGCAGGATCGCTCATGTTCGAGGCGGATTTCGTTTTCGCCAGAGAATGTAGGAGCGAGGCCCGCCGGCCCAACAGGTGTCCAATTTAGAACCTTGCGTACAATGTGTTGGACAACCTACACCACTACGGCTTTCGGAAACTCCGTCGCCAGATGATCGAGGAAGGCACGAACCGACGGTAGCAGTCCCTGCCTGTACGGAATGAGCGCGGTGATCGTGGAGTCGCCGGCGATCCAATTCGGCAGCACTCGTCGCAGCGCTCCGGATTCGATGGCAGCGCGGCAGATGTAACCGGGCAACGCCACGATCCCCAGACCTTTGATCGCCGCTTCCTGCAGCCCGATCTCGTCGTCGCTCAACAGCCTCGGAGTCAGTGGCATGACGACTTCATTCTTCGCCGGCTTCGCCTGGCGGGCTGGGCGCAATCGCCAGACCGGATCGACGCCGGCTCTCATCATGAAGAGCGAGGGATGATCTCGGAGGTCGTGGGGCTTCTGCGGTTCTCCGTGCGCGGCAAGATAATCGGATCCCGCGAACAAGAACCATGGGGCGGGTGCGAGCGTCCGCTGGACAAGGTTGGAATCGGGCAGCGGGCCGGAATGAGCCCTGATCGCGATGTCGAAGTTCTCTCCGACAATATCGACTGGCCGATCGATGGCATGCACGACGATGTTCACCTTCGGATATCGGATCAGGAAGTCGCTGATAATGTCGGTCATGGCGAACTGCATGGTCGCCACGCCTCCGGTGCACCGTATCGTGCCGCTCGGCTCGCTCAGCCGATGCCGGACGGCATTCTCGGCCAGTTCCGCCTCCCGCAGCATCGCGACCGCGTGCCGGTAGAAATCCTCGCCTGCATCGGTCATCCCGAACGTGCGCGACGTCCGATTGAGCAGTCGTACGCCGAGACTGCCCTCGAGCTGCTGGATGCGGTGACTGAGCGTCGATTTTGGGGTCCGCAGAGTTCGACTCGCGGCCGTGAAGCCGCCCCGGTCGACCACCTGCACGAACAGAAAGAAATCGTTCAAATCCAGCATATTAAACCACCATCGTCCAATCATTGGGACGCTGGGTTCGGATTTTGACGACTTTTGGGCCGACCATCCGAATGCGTGTCAAACCTTCGCTGAGAGTAAATTCGTTACCGCAAGCCATCGGGGGCGATGGCGTCCTCATTTGGGAGGCGACCTCGCCGTTGACGCGCGCGAGCGGATCGGTCGAGTGCAGCTTGGGTCGGCGCGCGGGAGGACATTGCGTCGATCCGGAACTTGCCGGGCCTGACTCCGAAACGCCGATGGAATGCGCGACTTAGCGCTGCTTCGCACTGATAGCCGACGCTAGCGGCGATCTCCGCAATCGGGTCTCCCGTAGTTGCGAGCCGCCGCCGGGCGAAAGCGAGCCTGAGCTCGGTCAGGAAAGTGAGCGGAGGAACCCGTGCTATTCGGCAAAATGACCGGACGAGAGTGGCTCGCGACGTAGCTGCCAGAGCGGCGAGTTCGTCGAGCGTCCATTCGTGGGATGGATCGCGCAGCATTGCGACCACTGCCTGCGCCGTGGCGCGTTTGCCCAGCAGGGCGAGTAGGCCGGCGACCGGCGGGTCGCTCGCCAGATACTGCCGAAGCATCAGCATGAATATCGCGTTTGCCAGGTCTGTGGCGATGGCCAGCGCGCCCGGACTTGCGCCGTCTAGCTCTTCACGAATCCACTGCACAAGTGTGCAAAATCGATCCATCACTAGCCGGTTCTCTGTGCTGACAACCACCACGTCAGGCAGTGCCGCGATCAGAAGGGGCTCAGATGCCTGCTCGAAGTGCAGTCGGCCGCAGATCAGTTCTGTGGTGACCTCAACCCCGATGCTGGTTTTTATGCAAATGCCGTTATGATACTCGGTAGCGATTGGCGGGCTGGCGTGGCCGACTCCGATGCTCCCTCGCGTGACGTGTGCACTGCCGTGGGGCAGCAGTAATATGTCGCCGGCCTCCAGGCGCATCACAGCGTGGCCAGGACGGTCGATCAGGCATTGGCCACGGACGACAATGTGAAAATAGGCCCAGCCCGGTTGCGCAGCATCGTGCCGCGACTCCCAGTCGCCGCCGAAACGGCAGATATCCTGAAACTCCGGGCGGACGCGCAACAAATGCGCGAGGCTGCTGAGCGCATCATGCGGGGTCTCGTTGGGAGAGCATTTCGAGTCCGTCATTTCTTTGCACTACTCGTCATTCGGCCACGGCTCCTGAAGGCGAAGCAACACATAGCGGCGTGACAAGTCGTGGTATTTCGGATGGAAGCCGCTAGAGCAAAGTGAGGCGGCGCGAGACAAAATCAAGGCAGAAAGCTCAAATATTGAGCAGCGCAGCCATGTGATTGAGCCGCAAGGCCATTCGCTGCCAAAACGCTGCAGCTATATCCGGTGCGACTGTCGTTCAAAGAAGGCGACGCCCGGACCAGGAGAGCCTCATGAGTGAATTCGAAAAGCGCTTTGCATGCGTCATTAGCGCGAGCGGCGACATTTTCCGCGGATATAGAGCAGCGGGGTTTGCCGCTATTTGATCGCTCGATGATGGCGCATCCAATGCAGGTTCACGACCGTGAAGCCGCTCCGGTCGATCACCTGCACGAACAGAAAGAAATCATTCAAATCCAGCGCACGTCACCGTCGTCGTCCAACCATTGGGACGCTGGGTTCGGATTTTGATGACTTTTGAGCCGATCGTCCAGTGCGTAGCTCCCCGCTCGACACGACCGAATAGCGGGCTTCGCCCGCTCCGGAAACCGGATTGGACAAACACCAGGAGAACGCAATGACCAATCGCGCCTACGAACCGTTGACGACTGAGAATGCCGCCCTCGTTCTGGTTGACCATCAGGTCGGCCTGATGACCGGCGTCCGGGACATCTCGGCCGGAGAGCTCAAGCACAACGTGGTGGCTCTCGCCAGGGCCGCCAAGGCGTTGAAGCTGCCGATCTTCGTCACGACGACCGCGCGGGACAGCATGTGGGGACCGACCTTTCCCGAACTCGTTGAAGCGTTGCCCGGCGTCGAGATCATCGATCGCCCCTGGGTGAACGCCTATGACTGCCCGCTCGTCGTCAAAGCTATCGAGGCCACCGGCCGGAAGAAGCTGATCTTCGCGGGCATCTCTCTCGAAGTGTGCGCGGCCTTCCCGGCGATGACCGCCGTGGCGCGTGGACTGGACGCCTATGTGGCCGTGGACGCGTCCGGAACGTTCAGCGAGACCAAGCGCGAGGCCGGATTGCTGCGCATGATGCAGGCGGGCGTCATCGTGTCCGACTATGCGACGCTCATGGTCGAGATCCTCAAGGACAACAGACGGCCGGAAGCTGGCGCCGTGTACGGCGCGCTCGACATGCCCTGGGCCACGCTCGTCAGCCAGATCGCAAGCGCCATGGGCAAGTGAGCCAATCCGAGGCGGCTTCGATCGCTTGAGGGAAGCTTGAGCCGCCTCACGGGTTATCGTCGAAGGGAAGGCGTCAAGAGGAGCGCGTCGCAGGAATTACGATCGAATAAGCCCAAACAACACAGGAAAAAATCAATAATGACCAATCAGAGCGATATTCCCGTCGAAGAGAGGGGCAACCCTGGACAAAGCGGTCTGTCCCGAAGGAATTTCATAGCAGCCTCCACGGGCCTTGCGGGGAGCATCGTTGCGGGCCGTGCGGCGGCTGACTCCCTTGCCGACGTGCCGCCCCGCGAGGTTGGCGCTGATCTCGGTGGGCACAGCGAGCGATCGAAATACGTCAAGATCTCCCGCATTCCCGAAGCTGGTCCAGGCAAGCGCAACGTCGATCCGAGCGACGCGATCAATTCGAAGACGCCGCTCGACAAGCTCTTCGGCAGCATCACGCCGTCGGATCTGCACTACGAACGAAGCCATTCCGGTGTGCCCGATCTCGATCCAGTCAAACACAGGCTGCTGGTGCACGGCATGGTGCGGAAGCCGTTGGTGTTCAACGTCGATGACCTCAAGGCGATGCCGTCAGTGTCGCGCGTGGTTTTCATTGAATGCACCGGCAACGGCTGGGAGAACTGGAAGAAGGCTGACGAGAACCTCACCGTGCAGAACACGCACGGTCTCGTCAGCACCAACGAATGGACCGGTGTCCCGCTGAAATTACTGATCGAGCTTGTCGGAAAAGATCGCGGCTCCAACTGGATGCTCGCCGAGGGCGGCGACGCCGCGGGAGTCGCACGCAGCATCCCGCTCACCGACGAAATCCTGAACGAAGCGTTCGTGGCTTATGGGCAGAACGGCGAGCCGCTGCGGCCCGCGCACGGCTTTCCGATACGGCTGATCATGCCGGGCTTCGAGGGCAACCTCAACATCAAGTGGCTGCGCCGCCTGAAGTTCGGCGACCGGCCCTGGATGACGCGTTGGGAAACGGCGCGCTACACGCAGCTGGAAGCCAACGGCAAGGCCATCCAATTCCAGCTTCGGATGGAAACCAATTCGGTGATCACATCGCCCTCCGGGACGATGATGATCAAGCCCGGCTATCAGCGGATCACCGGGCTCGCCTGGAGCGGTCACGGCAAGATCGCCAAGGTCGAGATTTCGACCGATGACGCCAAGAGCTGGAAAGAAGCGCAGCTAAATCTGCCAGTATTGCCGAAGGCCCAAACGCGCTTTCAGATGGACTGGATCTGGGACGGTAAGCCGACCAAGATCGTCAGCCGCTCGACCGATGATAAGGGCAATGTTCAGCCCGACCGAAAATCCTTCATCGCCGCGACGGGGACCAACGCACTTTTTCACTACAACGCGCTGCAGACCTGGAGCGTCGACGAAATCGGGAGGGTTCGAAATGTCCTCGACTAGCAAGGCATTACTCACGGGCGCGATTGCGCTCGCGCTTGGTTCTCCCGTGCTTGCATATGATTTCGGCCGTCCCGCGACACCCGGCGAGACAGCGCTATGGGATATCGACGTCAGGCCGGACGGCAAGGGACTGCCGCCAGGCAGTGGCACGGTGGCGCACGGACAGCAGGTCTTCGCCGACAACTGCGCGGCCTGTCATGGCGACAACGGGGTCGGCGGCATCAAGGACCGCCTCGTCGGCGGGCAGGGCACATTGGCTTCGGACGCACCGGTGAAGACCGTCGGCAGCTTTTGGCCCTACGCCACCACGCTCTTCGATTACATTCACAGGGCGATGCCTTATCAGGCGCCGGGTTCGCTGAGCAATGATGATACCTACGCCGTCGCGGCCTATATCCTTCACTTGAACGGCATTCTGCCTGCCGACGGCAGGCTCGATCGCGACAGCCTGTCAGAAATCAAGATGCCGAACCGCGATGGCTTCGTTCCGGAGCCTGAGTTCGATCCGGCCAAATTGTTCAGGACGAAGTGAGAATGGCCTTCATAAGGACAGTCGTCTTCGTGTTGATCGCAACGATCTGGTTATCAGGAGAGCATGCAATGACCGCTGATGGATTGATCACGCTGCACAGCAGCTTTGGCCCGGAAGAAACGATGCACCGGTTTGAAGCGGAGGTCCGTGCCAGGGGCATGACGGTATTTAGTCATATCGACCACACCGCTGGCGCTGCCGCAGTCGGCCTGCCACTGCGGCCGACGAATCTCCTGATCTTCGGTTCGGCGAAGGGCGGCACTCCGCTGATGCAATCGATGCAGACGATCGGCATCGACCTGCCGCTGAAGGCGTTGATCTGGCAGGACGAGGCCGGCAACACGTTCCTTTCCTATAATGATCCGGCCTATATCACGCGTCGGCATGGGATCGGCGATGCCGCCAAGCCTGTCATCGAGGCGATGTCGGGCGCGCTAAAGGAGATGGCAGCAAAGTCGACAACGCTTCCTTGAGGTCAGCAGCAGCCAACGAGCAGGCGCGCCTCGTTTGGGAATCGCCACGGACACAGGGGCTGAATAAGAATCATTACACGCGTAACCTGTTAGGCACAAACGTACAAGGATGTGACTTCTATCGGGTCTTGGCCTCAGCCATCATCCCGCACGCGTCAAGGTTTCGGCGACGCTGATATTTGGATGAACGTGATGTCGCAAGTCGATTTCGACGGAGCCTTAAGTCGCGTGGGCATGCAGGTCCGCGGAGGAAATCTCACCGAGGTTCCATGGTCAAGCGTCGCTGACGGAGAGCCCGTTGGCAACGTAGCCTGGGCCGGACAGGATATGGGCATCTTCGTGGTCGATTGGTCGGGTCCGAAAATCGTCGAGCTTGAGACGTTGGCAAGGAAAGACGTTATCGTCTGCAGTGCTGTGCTCGATCAGGACGGAGCCTGGACGGACTTTGCCGTCGGCAACAATCGTTTCGACGCGAAGGGCGCGGACATGACGATGGTCTTTGTCCCGCAACACGAGCGCTTCAAGTTTGTAACGAGTGTTTCGCGAGGTCTCAAGGCAGTTACTGTCGTCGTCGACATCATGTCCATGATGAAAGCTCGTGGCCTTTCTGCCGCGACATTGCCGAAATCGCTTCTGCGCACGATCCGAGGGCGGCAGATCGCGATGGATACGCTTGCCCCCGGTCATTTTGGAGAGATTGCCAGGGGCGTTGCTGCTCGACGCGCCATGTTTCCGTCTCTCGCTACGCTCTACTATGAGGGCAAGACCTTTGAATTGGTTTCTGCTCTGTTGAGCGGGCTCTCCCGACGCGATGCGTTCCGCGCCGGCGACGGAGCCTTCGATCCAGGCATTCTTGAGCGGGTGGGCCTGGTGAAGCAGATCATCGACCGGGCGCCGCATCTTATTTTGGACGTAGATGCTCTCGCACGCGTCGCGGCCATGAACAGAACCAAGCTTCGATCCGCCTTCAAGCGGGTCTATGGCACGACACTATCTGGCTATCGCACAGCACTCATGCTGCAACGGGCCGATCGGGCTCTCAAACAAGCAGGAGCCAGCGTCAAGCACGCGGCCCGCCACGCGGGCTACGCTACGACGTCCAGTTTCATCATCGCCTATAAGCGGCAATACGGAGTTCGCCCAGGAATCGTGCTGCGAGATTGAATACTGCATCGAGAGCGAAGACTGCGGCGCTAACGATCCAGCCTGCGATCCTCGATATCGTCTCCTGTATTCTCGGATGTTGCATGTATCACAACCGAAAGCGCAGAAATATGGTGCAGAACGTTATCGGGGGCTCCGAACAAGTCGTGCATGATCTCGAGGCCCAAATGCAGGGCCGGGTCACCGGGCGAGGGGACGAAGGCTACGAGAGCGCCCGAAAGGTATGGAACGGCGCGGTGGATCACTACCCGATAGCGATTGCCTTCTGCAAAAGCGCGGAAGACGTCCAGGTCGCCGTGCGAACAGCGCGTGCCCATAACATGCCAGTATCGGTTCGCGGCCGTGGACACGACGGTGCCGGGCGTTCGGTCCGGTCGGACGCGCTCGTCATCGACCTGTCTCTGATGGACCACGTCCACATCGACGATCAAATCGCGACCGTTGCCGGCGGCGCCACCGCCGCCAAAGTTATCGCCGCTGCCACCGCGCGCAACCTCATGGCCGTGACGGGCTGGAATGGTGTGCCGGGAATGACCGGACTGACGACCGCCGGCGGTTATGGTCCTCTGATTGCGAGCCACGGTCTGGCCTTGGATAGCCTGTGTGGCGCCGAACTTGTCCTCGCCGACGGGCAACGCCTCACCGTCGATCAGAACAAAAACCCGGATCTGCTTTGGGCCCTCAAGGGCGGCGGAGGCAATTTCGGCGTGGTCACGTCGATGAAAGTCCGCTTGCACCCCGCTCGCCCGGTTCTGGGCGGCATGATTTTGTTTCCATGGGGAGAGGCTGAGACAGTGCTGGGCCGGTTCGCCAAGGCAATAGGATCTGCCAGCAACAATCTCTCCGTCGTCATCGGAATCATTTCCCTGCCGGACGGCAGCCCGGCTCTATTCCTGGCGCCAGCGTGGACCGGCGAGTTGTCCGACGGCGAAATCGCAATGGAGGTCCTGAAGCGCTGCGGTAAGCCGATGCACGTACAGATCGCTTCAATGAGCTATCAGGAGTTAATTCAGAGCTTTGATGCGCGTGTGGCGAATGACAAGCACTATGCGCTCGAGACCCGCTGGATGCCGGCACTCAATCCAGAGGCGATTTCTGCCCTGATTGAAGGTGGCGCCAGTCGAACGTCGCCGTTCTCGACCATCATCCTTCAACATTTCCGCGGCCTTCCCACGCAATTCGCCCCGGACAGCACCGCCTTTGGACTGCGACGTGAACATGTCTTGGTTGAGATCATAGCGGGTTGGGATCCCACTGCTGGCGATAACGGCTCTGTCCACAAACGCTGGGCGCGCGATCTTTGCCAGACATTGGCTCCAATGTCATTGCCTGGCGGCTATCCCAACCTTCTGGGACCGCATGCTCAGGACCAAATCGCTCACGCTTACGGGAATAACATTACGAGACTTCAGGCCGTGAAGCGCTGGTTCGACCCGAATGGTTTGTTCTCGGCGACGCCACTTTCCCTCTGATCATGCCGACAACACTTATCCTGCGCCGAAGGCGGGCCCAGAGGGCGACGAAATCGAAGAGAGCTATCGGGCTCACGCCGGGTGTTCACGAGCGAACACTCGAACAACGGAGATTGTGCGATGACGATGGATAATCTTGCGGAGACGGGGGCCACGAGCCTTCATGGTTCAGCGCTTCCAGTGCTCACCGTCAAACAACTGGAGGCAGATCCACACGGCGTCTTCCGCCAGTATCGCAGGGATCACGCTGTCGTGTTGCACGAGACCGGCGGATATTTCATCCTGCGTTTTTCCGATCTCGACCGCCTGGGCAGAGATCCGCGAGTCGGCCCAAGCGGAACGAGCTTTCCGGAGTCACTGGGCATCAGCAGCGGTGCAATATTCGATCTCTTCGAATACAGCATGATCATGGCCGATGGCGATGTCCATCGGCGGCGGCGGGCACCATTATCGCGACAATTCGCCGCCCGCGCGATCAACGAGATGCGACAAAGCATCCGCCGCACAGCGGACGACCTCATCGACGGCTGGTACGGAGATGGCGAGGTCGACTTCATCGGCGAGTTTGCGGCTAAACTGCCTGCTCGCATCATTGCTGATCTGTTGGGGCTTCCGCGCGAGGACATTCCGGAATTTACGCGGCTGGTCTATGTCGTGACGAAGATCTTCAGTTTCGGACTGTACCTGGACGAGATCGGAAAGATCGAGAAAGCGGCGCAGCAGCTGCATGACTATGTGGAAACGGCTGTTGATCAGCATCACCACAGACCACGTGAAGATTTTCTGTCGGCGTTCCTGGCTGCGGCCGCCGAAGCGGGCGAATTGTCGCCGCAAGAGATACTCTACCAGATAATGCCGCTAATCATCGGCGGCACCGACACGACCAGGGTCGCGCTCGCAACCCAACTTGCGCTTTTGCTCCAGCATCGCGAGCAGTGGGCGGCGGTCTGTGACGCGCCTTCACTGGTCCCGGCCGCGGTCACGGAGGCGATGCGCTTTGAGCCTACCGGCGCATCGACGGTGAGAGTTACCCGCGAGAATGTTGACGTCGACGGGACCGTTATACCCGCTGGCCAACTTGTCACGCTTTCGATGATGTCCGCGATGCGGGACGAAGCCACCTACCACCGTCCGGACATATTCGACATCCGTCGCACCGACCAGCCGCGGCTGCATCCGATCTTTGGCTTTGGCGCGCACCGGTGCATCGGCGAGGCGCTTGCACGCGTCGAGCTGGAGGAAAGCCTGAGTGCAATTACCGCCCGTATCCCGCAGCTCCAGCTGGATACGCCGCCGAAGATCACGGGCCATATGGGAGTCCGTCGCATCGATGCTGCCATGCGAGTCTCCTGGAAGCCGTGACATCGCCCGGCGCGGGGCGAGCGCAAAGCCATCCAACTGGCAAGGTCGGAACGAGATTGGAATGGATAGCCTGCATTTCGACGATGTGATCGTCGGCGGTGGGTCGGCGGGTTGCGTGCTCGCCAACCGGCTCTCGGCAGACGGACGGCGGCGTGTTCTCCTGATCGAAGCCGGGATGGATATGCCGCCGGAGGGGATGCCGCCCGAGATTCTCGACAGCTATCCGATGCCGCTGTTCTTCGGTGACAAATACATCTGGCCGGGCCTGTCGGCGGGGGCCGGTCGCAATGCCGAGGGCAAGCCGATCGTTCGCTCCTACGAGCAGGGACGGGTGATGGGAGGCGGCTCGAGCATCAACGTGCAGTCAGCCAATCGCGGCCTGCCGCGCGACTATGATGAGTGGCGCGATCTTGGCGCACGCGGATGGGGCTGGGAGGATGTCCTTCCATATTTCCGCAAGCTGGAGACCGATCTCGATTTCGATGGTCCGCTGCACGGCCGCAGCGGCCCGATCCCGATCCGTCGCATCGCACGTGGGGCGATGCCGGAATTCGGCAGGGCGGTGGGCGAGGCATTGTCGGTAACCGGCCTGCCGTTCATGAGAGATCAGAATGCGGAGTTCGAAGACGGCATCTATCCGCCGGCGTTCTCCAACCGTGACGACCGGCGCGTCTCTACCGCGGCTGCCTATCTCGACGCAGCGACGCGCCGGCGACGGAACCTGACCATCTGGACTGGCAGCAAAGTCGAGCAGCTCAAGGTCGAAGGCCACCGGGCGACGGGCATCGTGGTCGCCCGTTGGGGGCGCAATGTCGTGGTCGGTGCGGAGCGCGTCATCCTCGCGGCGGGGGCATTGCAGTCCCCGGCCATCCTGATGAGGGCGGGAATAGGCCCGGCGACATCGCTGCGCGCCCTCGATATTGCCGTGAATATCGATAGCCCTGGCGTCGGCAGCAATCTTCGCGATCATCCGGCACTGACCTTCTGCCAGTACCTGCCGCGCCGACTGCGGTTGCCGTTGTCGTGGCGACGCCCCAACTTCGCGGCCTTGCGCTTCTCGTCGGGCTATCAGGGCTGCGATGCCTCGGACATGTACATCACGGCCTCGGCCCGCGGCGGCTGGCATGCGCTTGGGGCGCGACTTGGTCTTTACTTCCTCTGGTGCAATCGCCCGTACTCGAGCGGCACCGTCACATTGGCTACGCGCGATCCGAAAGCTTATCCAGTCGTCGATTTCAATCTGCTGTCCGATCGCCGCGATCTTGAAAGGTTGATCTCGGCGGTAAGGCTGCTCGCCAAGCTCGTTATTCATCCTGCGCTCAATCCAGAACCCGGTGATTTCTTTCCGGCCTCCTATTCCCCGCGCATCAAGGGGGTGAGCGGGTTCAACACCAAAAATCGGGTCATAGCGTCTGTCCTGGGATCGATGCTGGATGTTCCCGCTGGAATCAGACGGTTGTTCATCCGGCTGGTCCTGCTGAACGGGACGGCGTTCGAGGCGACACTCGCGGACGATCGCGCGCTTGAAAACTTCGTGAAACAGAGCGTATTCGGCGTCTGGCATCCGGTCGGAACGTGCCGCATGGGCGACCCTGCCGACCGGATGGCGGTGGTCGACCCCGAGGGGAAGGTGATCGGCAGCGACAATATCCATGTGGCGGACGCCTCGATCATGCCGCGGCTGCCGACCGCGAATACCAATGTTCCCGTGATCATGGCGGCCGAAAAGATCAGCGATGCGCTGCTGCGGCATCACTGATACAGCATTGGATGGTACCGAGTTGTCCCGCGGATTCATTGCCGACGCTCGGGCCACGAATTGCCGGAGCGGCGATCCCGGTCAGACTTGCGTCGTCGCTGACCTTGTCGCGCCAATGAGGTACTTCGGCCCTGGCTGACGCCTTGCGAGTGCTTTTCGTCGTCGGTCGCGACGATGCCGTCGCGGGTTCAGCAAGCCGGGATCACTTCCAGTTCGACATTTGAAGGCACGTCAGGAGACTGACATAACTGGGCGTGCCGCCGACGCTCTCCTGCGATGCGCAACTCGTCCGTATCGCGGGAGCAAATTTCGGCCACTGGCTCTGCAACTGCTGACGCGCGTTCTGCTCGTCGCTCACAATGATGTGGCTTCAGCCGCGCCATGCTGAGCTGTGTTCGCTCATAACCATCATGACCTCGCAGGGTCGATGGATCGGCGAAGCACGAAGGCTACCGCCTTGGATTTTGCGGCCATCGATCTGTGCCGCTATGCAAAATCGGCAAGAGCAGCAAGTATTTACCTCCGGGAAATTGTGGCACGGAAGGCACAGTCTCTTGCTAAGGATGCACAAGTCGGAAAAGCACCGATCACGTGCAGATGCGCTGTGATAATGTTTGCGTGCTTCCGGTCCCTCGCACGCCGGATCGTTCTTGGGCCGTGACGGGAGAGCCGCGGAGGAGAGGGGGGATTGGCGGATGAAGGGCGCGAAATCGATATCGACGGCTGGTCTTATCTGGCGGTTGAGCGCGGCAGCAGTTGCCGGTTTACTCGTGCTCCCCGATCGGGCAGCGCGCGCCGACGAAGGCGGCATCAGCTTTTGGATACCCGGATTCTTCGGTAGCCTCGCGGCTACCCCCCAACAGCCGGGTTGGTCGATAAGTTCGATCTACTATCGCACCCAGGTTTCCGCCGGCGGAAACGTGGCGCGGGCACGGGAAATCACGATCGGTCGCATACCCACAAATCTGACGGCCAACTTGGACGCCAGGGTCAATGCAACCGCCAATCTGGGCTTGGTGGCCCCTTCTTACGTTTTTGAGACACCTGTGCTGGGTGCGCAGGCCTCCGCCACCCTGTTAGGACTTTACGGCAACAACTCGACATCACTGGCGGGACAGCTCACAGGAACGCTGACAACGCCGGGCGGCGCGTTTCCGTTCTCGCGGTTCGATAGCATCGATAGCTCGCTCACCGCATTTGGCGATCTGATCCCGATTTTCCAGTTGAAGTGGAATTCCGGCGTCCACAACTACATGACCTACATCACCGGGGACGTCCCGGTCGGCGCCTACGAGTCATCCCGCCTTGCAAATCTGGGAATCGGGCACTGGGCGATCGACGCCGGCGGCGGCTACACCTATTTCGACCCGAAGACCGGGCATGAAGCTTCGGCGGTGCTCGGATTCACCTACAACTTCATAAACCCTGCCACTCAATATCAGAGTGGCGTCGACATGCACCTCGACTGGGGTGTGTCGCAATTCCTGACCAAGCAGTGGCAGGTCGGCCTCGTGGGTTACCTCTACCAGCAGGTCGGCTGTGACAGCGGCTCCGGCAATCGCGTCGGCTGCTTCCAGTCGCGGGTGGTCGGCGTCGGCCCGCAGCTCGGCTACATTTTCCCGGTCGGAGACATGCAGGGATATCTAAACCTGAAAGCCTATGGCGAATTTGCCAATGAAAATAGGCCGGCGGGCTGGAACATCTGGCTGACTTTCAACCTCTCTCCCGCAGCGCCAACGCCGCCTACGTCGACCAGGCCCATAGTCAGGAAGTATTAGCGCCCGGTCCCCGCCCATCACAGGCGCGTCGTCTGCCAGAGATCGCCGCGGTCTTCGTCGGTGACATCACTTCAAGCGTGAGCGGAGATCGTCGGTGAGGCGGGTCACTTCACGGTCATTCGGGAGAAGGCGAGAGAGCCGCTCGGCGTATTCGAGGGCGGCGCCGATGTTACCGGAATCGCGGTTGAACGTGACGAGGGCAGACAGCGAGTCGCGATCGTCCGGATGCCGAGCCAGGTTCGCCTTCAGGACCTCAATCGATTCACCGATGCGGCCTGATGAATGCAGCGCCACGGCGTAGACATAGGCGTAGCGCGCCCGGTCGGGCTCGAGCTCGCTGGCTGCGCGGAATTCGTCGAGCCCATCGTTCGGCCGCTTCAGCCGGATGAGGCTGAGCCCGAGCGCATGGCGCAAGCCGGCGTCCTGGCGCGAAGACGCGATTGCTGTTCTGAGAACGCTTTCTCCGTCGCCGTCCCGGCCAAGCTGCCGATAGAGGTCCGCCAGATTGATCGCGGCCGGCGCATATTGCGGGCTGAGCCGCAGGGCCGCCTTGTATTCGCTCTCTGCGTCGGCTGTCAGTCGGCGCCGCGCATAGAAGTTTCCAAGCGTCGAGCGGGCTTCGGGGCGGTCCGCGTTGAGACGTTGCGCCGCAATGAACTCGGCTGCCGCCCGTTCGAAGGCTTCGCGGTCTGCCGCGGGTTGTGTCGCGGTCGGAACGGCGGCCAAGATCGACGCCGCCCTGATACGTACGCCGCGGCTTGGGTCGGAAAGAAGCGGTGAAACCAGCGGCCAGATCCGATCGCCTGGAAGGCCGTCGAGCATGTCAAGCGCTGCGACCCGCACCATCGGGTCGGGATCGGCCAATCCCTTGCGTGCAAGGTCGATGTTCGCGGGCGAGACCCGCGCATGAAGTTCGCTAAGCGCGCTCGCACGCGCGATTGCCGGCGCGGTGGGACTGGCCGCCACCACGGCCAGCAATGCGGCAGCGTCGGCGCGATCGGTCCAGGACGCCTGGAAGGCCTCGGCGTAATTCTGAAAACCTTTTCGGACCGGCCCGTGCCAGCGCTCGATCGCATCGGCCGCCCATTGCGCCGGTTTGTCGGTATGACAATTGTTGCACGCATTCGGGGTACCAAGCTTCACCGAGAGATCCGGCCTTGGAATTCGAAGGCTGTGGTCGTGCCGCTTGTCCACCACCATGTAGGTGCTGACCGGCATGTGGCATGATGCGCACGTCACGGCCGGCGTCACGCCTTCGTGGCGACTGTGTGAGGCGACTTCATATTTGTCGGAAGCGTGGCATTGCAGGCAAACACCATCGCCCTGGGCGCGGAGCTTGGCCGAATGGGGTTCGTGGCAATCGCTGCAGGTCACGCCGGCCGCGAACATCTTGCTCTGCTTGAACGGGCCGTAATTGTACACTTCATCAAGCATCTCGCCATCCGCGTGATAAAGCCCGCGGGCAAGGAGAGAGACGGCGTGGGTGTCGGACAAGGGTTGCCCCGGCGTCCAATCCTCCGAAAATTCACCGCGTCGGGCATGGCACAGCCCGCAGGTCTCGACCTCCCTGCGAGTCACGGCAGGGGCGATGCTGCGTTGCGGGTTGCCGGTCTTCGGATCGGGGTGCCAAGTGATGCCGTCGCGCTCGTTCAGTAAGACAGCCAGCCCTTTGCGCGGGTCATCGTCTTTTCCAAACCAATTCCGCTGGCTGTGAGCCCAATTGACATGCCGCGAGCCCTTGCCGTGGCATGCCTCGCAGCCGACGCTGATCTCCATCCAGATCGTGCGGAAACGGTCATCAGTCGCGTCGTAGTTCTTCCGCACGCCGGTCGAATGGCACTCCGCGCACATGAAATTCCAGTTCTGATTGAGCTTGGTCCAGTGCAGCACATCGTCGTGCTTGATCTCCTCGTTGGGATAGAGGTGAAACCAGCGTTGACCGCCTTTGTCCTTCGGCCGGGTATCCCAAGCGATCGACAGCGCCTGCAGACGGCCATCCGGGAATTCGATCAGATATTGCTGGAGCGGATCAATGCCGAAGGTGTATTTGACCTCGAAGCTCACAAGCCTGCCGTCAGGACCGTCGGTTTCGACGAAGAATTTGTTGTCCTTCTTGAAGAACCGCGAATGGACGCCGAAATAGTCGAAACCGGAATCATCGAAATTCCCAAGCACCGTAGCCGCCGTGGCGTGCTGCATGGCATGCTTGTGCTGCGACTCCTTCCACAACGCGGTTTCGGCCTGGTGGCAGCCGGCGCAGGCTTCGCTGCCGACAAAGGTGAGGGCGGAGGCAGCCTTGCTTGAACTAAAAATTGTTGGCGGGATGAAACCGCCGTTGACGGCCAACAGGAGTGCAGGCCCACCCAATGCGAGGGCTACGATCGCAACCCACGTGGCGGTGCGTACCAGTGGCCTCTTATCTGCTCCGTTCTCGCTGCGCGCCACGAATTGTCACCCGCTACAGGCCTAAGGACGAGTTCCAGCAAATCCTCGGGTGCTGTCTCACGCTATGCAGATTCGGCAAAACGTCTGTCGCGGCCAGGGCATTATCGAGTAGGCACGTTCGCGGCTACCACGCTCGCCTGCGAGTGGGCAGTCGCAGTGCCTCACTGCTCCCTGAAGTCTCTGGGAGAATGATCTCGAACTGACTTGTCGAACAACCGCCTACTTCCCTGCTGCACGCGTCAGGATAGCTGCCATTAATTGGGCCATCGTCTGATTGGAGACGACAGCCTGCTTCTTCAGCTCCCGATAGACGTCTGGAGGGAGAGGAACATTGGCGATGATCAGCGTTCCCGCAGGCATCATGTTCGCCGCGATCTGCCGTTCGAGGATGCTTTCGAACTGGCGCATGCGGCCCCATTTTTCCGTCGCGGCGAGTCCGGACTTGCGGGCCACGACACGACAATAGGCGGCGATCAGGACGTTCTGGACATCAGACCAGGATATATTGGGGTTGGCGATCTGCAGTCTGTTGATCGCTTCGTTGATCTCGTTGGCGAGGTCGACGCGGTTGTCGGTCGTGAATAGCCCGCCACCGGAAGCATCGCCGATGAGATCGGGAACCGATCCTGAGCCGATTTCTGGACAATCGAGCGTGTCCGCGCCGTAGCTCTGCCCCGTCGAGCAATAGAGGAGCATGAACAGGGCAAGCAAGAACCCGATGCGCGGGCGCATCAATAGAGCGGCAGTGGATAGACAGGGATTTGCAATCGAGGCCACGGTCGCCTCCTATTTGCTGGAACGATGTCAATCCGCGCGGCAGATTTGGTGCTATTGCTCGAACGGAAACACTCGCTTCCAATCGTTTTTCATGCTGATTACCGTCCAGCCGTCCTTCTTGGCCTCGTCATAGAGGGCCGGAGTGAAGGTGCCGACCTTGGTGTCCGGCAGGCCTTGCGCCGGTCCATAGGCGTATTCGCGCGCGGCATCGTCATGCAGCAGCAGCATCTTCAGCCGCGCACCATTGCCTGCGCCGGTCCACTCCAGCATCTCGCGATCGCCGGTCGAGTTGCCGAACGCCGCATACGGCCGGCGGCCGATCATGAGGTGAATCCCTTCCGGCTTGCCGGCGTCATTGTCGTTCAGGAGAAGCTTGGGCTCCTTGGTCAGGAACGGCTTGCCATCGTTGCCGTAACCATATTTCGTTCCGCCAGCCGTACCGACGACCTGCTCGGGCGGGATGCCATAGACCTGCTGGGCGTACACGCGCACGAAGTCTTGTCCTCCACCGGTCACGATAAAGGTCTTGAAGCCGTTGTCGCGGAGGAATTGCATGACTTCGAGCATCGGCTGATATACGAGCTCGGTATAGGGGCGCTTCCAGCGCGGATGCTGTGCTGTTCCGAGCCACTTCTTCGCTTCGGCGTTGAAATCCTCCACCGACATTCCGGTCAACGTCGCAGCCAGGACTTCCTCCAGGTCCCGCAGGGAAAGCTTGGCGATCGCCTCGCGATCACCCGAGAGTACGGTCTTGAATGGCGCAACGTCCTTGAGCTCCGGCCGTTTCTCGACCACCGCAGGGACGCGCTCCAGACAGTAGAGCACCTGCGTGTACATCGGATGCTCGACCCAGAGCGTGCCGTCCTGGTCAAAGACGGCTATTCGTTCCTCCTTTGGTACATGGTTCGGACTTGCAGTGTCGGTGGTGACGCGCACGAAGTCGAGGATTGCCTGCTTCGCGGCACCCTCGTTCCATGAAGGCAATGGAGCCCCCGAGACTGTTTGCGCCAATGCCGGGACCGTCAGGAGCGGACTGGACAAGGCGAGCAACAGCGTCAAGATCGAAATCACAACGCGGCGGCTCGCGCGATAGTGCAAGAGACTACCCATGATCGCCTCCTAGTTCGTCGAGGGTGGGAGCCGCAGCTTCTCCATCGCCTGTTCGACCGAGAAGCTGCCGGGCCGCTGACGCGGCGGGAATTCACGGAAGCTTGCGATGTGCTGTGCCACGATCGCCTGCGCCGGCACAAGCAGGAATGCGTGATCGATGAACCAGCGCACGTAGTCGCCGGACTCGTGCTGAGCACGCTCGAACGGATCGGAGCGAAGGTTGAATAGTCTGGGCAGGCGCAGCTGTATCAGCGGTTCGGCCCAGACGTTCAGTCCCTCCGCCCGCTGCTCCAGGAACGCGGCCTTCCACTGCTGGTAGCGCAGGCCGGCCAGGTTGCCGTCGTCGGTCCAGTAGAAGAACTCGCGCCGCTTGTCCGGACCCTTGCCCGCAAGGAGATCGCGCTGGTCATAACCATCGAGGTGCACCCGGAAATTCTTGCCGGCGGCATCGTAGCCCTGCAGCAGCTTCTCCTTGATTCCAGGTTCGCCAGCAGCGGCAACCAACGTGGCCGCCCAGTCCTCGGCGGAGAACACCTCGTTGATCTCGCTGCGGGGAGGGACCAGGCCGGGCCAGCGCACCAGGGCAGGTACACGGTAGCCGCCTTCCCAATTGGTATTCTTCTCGCCGCGGAAGGGGGTGGTGCCGCCGTCGGGCCAGGAGAACGTCTCGGCGCCATTGTCGGTGGTGTAGATCACAATGGTGTTGTTGGCGACACCGAGATCGTCGAGTTTTTTCAGTAGCTCGCCGACCTGCCCGTCATGCTCGACCATGCCGTCCGGATAGATGCCGAGCCCGGTCTTTCCTTGCGATGCGGGCTTGAGGTGCGTCCAGATATGCATGCGGGTCGAATTGAACCAGACGAAGAATGGCTTGCGATCCCGCACCGCGCCGTCGATGAATTCCGTCGTCGCCCCCAGAAACTCCTCGTCAATCGTCTGCATACGCTGTTTGGTGAGAGGGCCAGTGTCCTCGCATTTCTGCTTACCCCAAGGACCGAAGCGGGGATCATCACCGGGCGTGTCAGTTGCGGTTGCGACGCATTTGAGCACTCCGCGTGGGCCAAATTGCGCGCGGAAGTTCGGGGTCTTCGGATAGTCGGGATTTTCGGGCTCTTCCTCGGCATTCAAGTGATAGAGATTCCCGAAGAACACGTCGAAGCCGTGCACGGTCGGCAGGAATTCATTGCGATCGCCGAGATGGTTCTTGCCGAATTGTCCGGTCGCGTAGCCCTGTGGCTTCAATAATTCGGCGATTGTCGGATCCTTCTCGGACAGGCCTTCCTTCGCCGCGGGCAAACCGACCTTCAATAGCCCCGTGCGCAGCGGGCTTTGGCCGGTAATGAATGCGGCACGGCCCGCCGTGCAGGATTGCTGACCATAGTAATCCGTGAAGATCGCTCCCTCGTTGGCGATGCGATCGATGTTGGGGGTGCGATAACCCATCTGCCCGCGGTTATAGGCGCTGATATTCCAGTATCCGATATCGTCGCCCATGATGACGAGGATATTGGGCTTCTGAGGTTGTTGCGCTGATGCCGGCGTAGCGAATTCCGCTGTGGCTCCGAGCGCCGCGAGCAGCCCGACAAACATGCATTTGAGATTGCGCATGATCGATCCTCTAAACACAACTCCCACCCGGCCGCACCGGGCAGCGTTCGCTGCTCAAGCGCGTGTGTCAGGTTGACGGTCTTCAAAGGTATTGCATCGGAAGCGCAGTCACCGCTTCGGCTGTCGTAGGCGGACGCCCGCAGGCGCCCGCCTGTTCACATCACGCTCATTCACACAGCTAGTCGCTCGCCGCGCGGGAATTGGCCTTCTTAACCTCGTCCAGGATCTGGCTGAGGTTGTAGCTCTCCGGCGCCTGCAGCGGCGGGAATTTCTCGTAGCTGGTCAGGTGCTCCAGCCACAACCGCTGTCCAATCGGCAGCATGTTCCAGTCGTACTGGAAGGCCGTCGCCGGGGCGCCGAGTGCGCCGCCGAGGCTCATCGCCGACTTCTGATCAATGCCGACGTTCTGCTCGAAGGGATCACGCTTGATGTTCTGGACCAAGGTGAAGTGGAACGGGATGAGCGGCATGATCCAGCCGGCCGGCCCGGGTTGCGACATGGTGTAGTACATCTTCCAGTTCTTGTAGCGCACCGCCGACGGCGTCGCGCCCGAGAAGTAGAAGAAGTAGTCGCGTGCCGATTTCTCCGACTTGCCTTCGAGGTAGTCGCGCTGGTTGACGCCATCGAGGGTCGTCTTGACGATGCCGGGGTACCGTCCGGCCTCGATCTGCTGCTTCAGCTCGTCGCCCTTGGGCCCGCCTGCGATATCGACCAGGGTGGGCATCCAGTCGAGCGCAGCGAACAACTGGTTCTTCACCGTGCCGGGTTTGATGACGCCCGGCCAGCGGATCACCATCGGCGCACGGTAGCCGCCTTCCCAGGCCTCGCCCTTCTGGCCCTTGAACGGCGTGATGCCGCCGTCCGGGAAGCTGATCTGCTCGGCGCCGTTATCCGTGGTGAAGACGACGATGGTATTGTTGGTTTGGCCCATGTCGTCGAGCTTCTTGAGCACAAGGCCGATGTTGTCGTCCATCTGCGCCATGCCGGCCTCGTTGACGCCCCAGTCCTTGCCGCCGCGCTCGCCCACCAAGGCCTCGTACTTCGGCGGCAGCACGGTGACGACGTGCATGCGCGCCGGATTGTACCAGACGAAGAATGGCTTGCCGGTCTTCTTCGGATCGTTGCGATCCATGAAGTCGATGACCTTCGTCGAAATCTCCTCGTCGACCGTCCTTGAGCGGTCCAGCGTCAGCGGCCCTTCGTCGCTGCAGGTCTGGTTCTTGCTCGTGCCGTCCGAGGACTTGCACGACAGGATGTTGCGCGGGGGCGTGAGGCAGATCGTGGTCTTGGGATCCACCGCGCCGGGCACTTCAGGCACGCCGGGGATCGGCGTGTTCTTGCATGGCGGCGCAACGGTCTGCTGCAGCGGGGTCTTGTTGATGTCGGGGAAGCTTACCTGCTGCATGGCGTCGAGGTGGTACAGGTAGCCCCAGTATTCCTGGAAGCCGTGCGCCGTCGGCAGGGCATCGGTGTGGTCGCCGAGATGGTTCTTGCCGAATTCGCCGGTGGTGTAGCCGAGATCGAGCAGGAACTGGGCGATCGCCGGCGTGCCGGGCCGCAGGTAGGACGGGCTCCCCGGGAGCTGTGGCGGGATCATGCCGGTGCGCAGCGGATACATGCCAGTGAAGAACGCATTGCGGCCGGAGGTGCAGCTCTGCATGGCAACGTAGTCCATGAAGATGGCACCTTCGTTGCCGATGCGATCGATGTTTGGGGTTTCGCCGACCATCAAACCGCGATGATAGATGCTCGGCTGCATCCATCCGATGTCGTCGCCCATGATGAAGAGGATGTTGGGTTTCTGTCCCTGCTGGGCGGAGGCAGGAATGCTGGCCATTGTCGTGGCGGCACAGGCCAGGACAAGAGCGCCCGAAATTGATCGGAAGATGCTCATGGTTGCTTCCCTTAAATTTCTGCTGCCGAACGCCCGGGCCGCAGCCTTCGCTCACCTCCACCCGCCGACCGACTTGGCTTCGCCAATCCATACGGGATCGCAATCAGCAATCGGTCGGACGCTTTGCGCATGGCAAACTGGTGGAAACACCCTGGATGCGCTATGCACTTTCGGCTGATCGAGACTACGGATCGCGTTGCAGCGTAACGGAAGGCGACTCTCCGAAGGTTGTGCGATACGTCACCGCAAAGCGCCCAAGCTCCAGGAATTGATGATTCCGCGCGACCTCCGCGACGGTGGCCATCGAAGGATCGGCACGTCGCAGAGCCGAGCGAGCCTGGTTCAATCGTCGCAACAGGAGATATCGTGCGGGGCTTACGCCAAGGAACTTTGCGCAACACATCCGCAGGCTACGCTCCGGCACGCCGATCTCTGCGCAAAGCGCTGGCATTTTGAGGCGTTGATCGATGCGTTTGCTTAGGCCATCCTCGAAACGGCTCATGACGGCGGTATGATGGTGTCTTGTCTTGGAGTTGCTGTTGTCGATGTCGGCGGAGGTCAGACAATTGATGATCGCGTGAAGCAATTCCTGCTCCAGCGCCCTTGCCACCTCAGGACGCTCGATCAATTTCCGTCCGGTCTCTGCAAGGTGGCACGCTTCTCTGAAGAGAAGACGGAATCTTGATATATCCGCGTGGGCAGGGTGGAGCGTTCGGCTCACGCGCGGCGGCGGGATTTCCCGTCCGGTCAAAGCCTTGCTGCAAGTCCCGAATTGGTCTGGCGATAGGGCTATCAAGCCCCATTGGGATGCGCCGTGGGATCGCTGATGGGTGCTCTCGCCGCGACCGTGCAAAACCATGGCGCCGTTCCGCAAGACGAGCCCATCGGACACGAGGGACGCGGCACCGACGGGAAAAGAGAGGAATATCCGATCGGGGGGCAGCGAGATGTAAGCGATGCGCGGAAGGATTTCGCGGCACCGACACAATTCCAGATGGTTCAATCTCAAACGTGTTAGCTCTGCCCGGAAATCGCCGGCACCCGTTATCGTTAGACTGATACGTGCATCGCCGAATCCTGCGGCATAGCCGTCAGCGTCGCTAAACGTGAGTGTACCGCCTTCTGCCATTTGCCCCGTCCCGTCGGACCGGCGGACAGTGGTTGCGACCCGTTGAAGCTACCGGTCTGCTCGAAAGAGGCAGCATGAGGTCGTTTGGCCGCTTTCGGCTATGCGGGTTCGGAAGCCCGATGTTGGTGGTGATTTTGACGCATGTGCAATTCCGGCAAGCCAGGACGAGCTGAGCGGTCCCCGATAAATGTCAGCCCCGACCACGGCGACGATATACAACCGGCCCGAGGCGCCTATGCAATAACGGCAGATAGCAGGCAATCACAGGGTCGGATGGCCGGTGCAGGAAAGATCGCTTCATCGGCATGGACGCTCAGCGCCGTGCGAAGCGGCAAAGGAGCTTTATTGCAACAACGCGAGTCTCATCTGGCCTCGGAAAATTCTTCCAGCGCTTGCACCGGTACCGACACGACATTGGGCATTCCCCACGCTGTCGATATCCTTATCTCCCGATGGGCCCAGGCAATGCTCTGGGTGAACACGTTGCTGACGACCGCTGTGACGCGGCCTTCACAATCAATAATCGGCGCTCCGGAGGCGCCGTGATCGATGATGAGGCGATTCTCGCCCTCATACATTTCGAGGAGGGCCATACCCTTCAGCTTCCCGCCGTCTCCAAACCGAACGAACCGTCCTTCGACGAGCTGCGGGCGGCCTGTGGGATACGCGAGCGCCACGACCCGCTCTTCCGGAACGAGCGGCTCCTGGCGGATCGCCGCACTCTGCGCGTTGAGCACGGCGCGTCCGAGTTCGATGACGGCCAGCTTTTCCGTTTGTCCTCCAGCAAGCCGCTGGATGCGGGCGGCGATGAATTGACTGTCGTTCTCGTCGACGATCTCAAGCGACTTCCAGTCCTGCGTCGACAGCTCCATGCCGGCGGTGACATGCGCGGCGGTGACGATTGTCGTCGGGGACAGGAACCAACCGGTGCCTCGCACGCCGACCAGGCCCGGATGTGTCTCGCGCTCCGCATCATCAAAATGTCTGAAGATGCTGACGGCGGAGTGGGCAACATGCGTGGGATCGACGCAAGTCGCGGAAGTCAGCTGCGTATTTGCAAGTAGCACGAAAAGAACGAGCGCCCCATAACCAATGCGTCTGCGCATTCCAAAGAGCCTCCTTCTCTCTCTGGTGCAGGGGAGGGCGAATCCCCGCAACAGAGCAACAGAACTCACCGCCTTATCCGGAGGTTTTTCCGGAATCAGCGATTTTCTGCGAGTGTTGTCACGATTTTGTCACAGGCGGCCGCGCGAAGGCAATCACGCGCTGCAGATCAGCCGAGTTCAGGCGAGGCCGGGGTCGGCAAAGGCAAGGCTTGTTGGGCGGTCGAGATCAACCTTTGGGTTCGCCGGCGTGCGCCGCAGGGTGCACGACGGCGTCTCTCCGAAAAACATTCGGTAGGCAACTGAAAAGCGCCCGAGTTCCCAAAAGCCGTGGTCGGTGACGATTTGCGTCACAGTTGCGGTCGATGGGTCCGACCTCAGGAGCGCTCGCCGCACGAGATGCATTCGGCGCAGAGTGAGATAGCGGATCGGTCCCATGCCCAGATGTTCCTCGCAGGATGCGCGAAGGGTGCGTTCGGCAACACCTATGGCCGCGCAGATCTCCGTGAGATAAAGCGGACGGTCGCGATTGGCCTCCAAAAACTCCTCGAACCGCGCGACGATCGCGTCATGGCGACGGCCACCCGTGGTCGTCTCCAGCACGACGCCTTCCGCGAGGCAGCGGACCATGACATGAACCAGCTCGCTCTCGAGGGCACGAAGCACTTCCGGTTTTGCGAGTAGATCGGGAGTCTCATGGGTGAGTTGTCCGACTACCTTGTGAAGCTTCATCAGACGCGACATCAATGCAGGATTCGGGTGAACACTACGCTCGTCCAGCCTGTTGCTGAGCTCCCGGCCGGTTATCGCTTCGACTGCGGCGGCCAACTCATCGATTGGGAGCGACATCGCCCCCAAATGATAATCATGGCCAGATCGATAATGTGCCACGTCAGTTCTGTTAATGATGATGTCACCGGGCAAGACTTCTTGGCCACAGTGCTGGAGTGGAGACGAATTGGATTCGGTAAGAAAGACGATCGACCGCCGGTCGGGTTTGCATGCAACGTTGCTGATCTGCGGCAATGATATAGCGAAACGCTGCATCCAGAGTCGGGTCATGCGGATCTGTGTGATCTCGGCCGAAAAATCTCCCTTCGTCGTAGGGAGTATCTCAACATCAGTGGCCTGAACGGCCGCCTGACAGGGAAACGGGTCGGTAAATCTGAGAACTCTTGCCCACGGCATTGCAGTAATTCCCTGTCTGGCTCAAGCGGCCCGCAAGTTGGCGGCTGCAAGCGATGTTGGGCGATTGGGGCGCGTTTCCGGCGGCTCGACCGATCGCCGCAAGGTGCGCGATGGCGCCTCGCCAAACAGCGTGCGGTAGGCAACCGAAAAGCGTCCGAGCTCCCAAAAGCCGTGGTCGGTAACAATCTGGGTGACGGTTCTCTTTGAATGGTCCGATCGCAGCAGTGCGCTGCGTACGAGGTGCATTCGGCGCAGGGTGAGATAGCGGATCGGTCCCATGCCCAAATGCTCTTCGCAGGAGGCGCGAAGCGTTCGCTCGGCGACGCCAATCGCGGTGCAGATTTCCGCCAGATAAAGCGGCCGGTCGGGATTGGCCTCCAGGAATTCCTCAAACCGCGCGACAATGGCGTCGTGACGACAGCTGCCAGTCCTCGGCTCTCCAGCGGCGCTTTCGGCAAGGCACCTCACCATGACATGAGTGAGCTCATTCTCCAGCGCGCGACCTACTTCCGGGATATCCAGAACATCCGGCATGTCATGAGCGAGCTGCCCTACGATCTTGTGCAGTCTCAGCAGTCGGAGCATCGCCGCAGAATGCGGGCGGATAATTCGTTTCTGCGGCATTTCGACAAACTCGCGACCGAGTATCGCCTCAACAGCAGCATCAAAGTCATCAGTCGCAAGAGAGATCGTGCCATAGTGGAGGTTCGCGCCGGATCGTTGATGTACGACGTCGGATCTGTTCACGACGACATCGCCGGCCAAGACCTCCAGGCCACAGTGCAGGAAGGCTGATAGATTGGCTTCGGTAAGAAAGCCAATCGATCTGCGGCTTGGCTTGACTGCGACGGTGTTGACCTGCGGCAGCGACACTCGATATCGCTGCACCAAGAGTCTGCTTATGCCGATCTGTGCAATTTTAGCGCGAAAGCTTCCTTTCGCCGTCGGAAAGAGCTCGACATCGGCTGACCAAAAAACTGACTTGCACTGCGACGGATCAGATAAATCAAATACTCTACTCCACGCCATTTCTGTTCTCCCCCGAAAACAGAACTTCCATTTACTCGGGACAACTGAGCTTGCAGCAAGGAGAGCATCGGGATCGGGAAGAGTAGTTCGGTCGCAAAATAAGCGCGGGCTACGCCATTTAGTAAAATTCGAGACGAGCCGAAATCCTAGTTGTATTGTAGCGCCAGTATCACTTCTGGGCAACTACGCCGATACTTGGCAATAGCCTCGCTCGCAGAGGAGTGAAGACCGGCTTCTACGAATCCGATCAATGCATCGACGCCTGATTGCCGCAGTAGACACGTCCGGCGCACGGTGACGTCGGCTGATGGTGGCGGGGTAAGCTGGGCTACTCGCCTGCGCAGGACCCGCTCACCATGATGTGGAAGACGACGTTACCTGCCGTGCGGTTCGATCGGCGAAATCGAGCGACGTCTGGGTCCTTGCGACGCGCACCGACAGGCGGTAAGCGCATTTTTGTCTTTTACTGTCTCGGTAAATAGTTGAAATTGCTAGCATATTCTCTGCCATCCGAGCTCATCATTCGCATCTTACAGCTTGAGCTTTAGGTGGTCGGCGAACCTGCACGTTGTTCTCGCTGGCGCGGCCGCAAATTTTCCGCACCGACGCCGGTCGATGCCTTTCCGTAACACCATTCGCGTACGCTAAGGGTATGGAAGCTTGTGAGCCGGCGACTCCGGCCGACGAGCACCATCTCTCACCGATCGCGCCGTTCGGAAATCCGGGGAACAGGATGATCCTGCTCAGCTATGTCTACCGCTTCGTCTCCAACTTCGTATTCCTGGCGCTGGTCTATTTCAGCCTCAACTTCATGGAAAAATACCAGCACCGCGCGCTGGTCGCGATCCTGCTGCTGATCTACGCGGCGATGCATGCGGCGTCTGCCTTGCGCTCGTTCTATTTCTTCCAGCGCATCGAGCGCCTGGAAGGGGAGGCGCGTCGGCTCGGGACAGCAGTAGTCGAGGGGCCGAGTTCGGCAGCCTCGCGCAAGCAGATCGTCGGCGCCGTCACCGAATTGCGTCATGCCGGCGAGATCAAGTCGTATATCGACCTGCTATTTCTGGCGCTCGTCATCCTGCTTTGCATCGCCAAGATCGTGACGAACTGAGCGCGGGACGTTCTCCGCCGCGGTCTTTAGCGCTTTGCCACGTGAAGCGCGCTTCCGCTCGGCTTTGCCTGCACGGCGTGCTTGGGCGCGCCGCGACCGGTACGGCCTCCTTGCAGGTTCTGATGCGTGGCATGCCGGGGATGCGGCGCTTGACGCGCACTGATCGTGCGGGCTCTTGCTGAAATCGGCCCGATCGCATTGGCGACTTCGGAGGATACTCCGACCCGTTCCGGCCGTTTGGCGGGTGAACGCGATGCCAGCAAGGTCACACGCTCGCCTTCGGGCATCTCGAATACGGAGGCGGCCGGAATCGGCAGGGCCGGGCGGGTGTTCTCGGAGACCCGCAATGGTCCCGGCCACGCCGTCTGCGAGGCGATTGCGGCGCGCGGACGGCGCAGCCGATCGGACAGGCCCGGATCGCGCCAATCCAGATTCGACAGTCCGGGGGCAGGCAGCGCCTGCGTCTGGGCGAACACGAAATTCGGAATCTTCGGCCAGCGCACCGCTGCCACGGTCTCGGTCGGTGGGTGCAACAGCCACTGTACGGGGTCGGTCGGAGTGGCCGGCCGCTCCGGCGTCGCCGGCACGACATGGACGATACGATAGCCGCGCGCCTTCAACTCCTGCAGGATTTTCGGCAGCGCCGCCACGGTGCGGGGCTGGATGTCGTGCAGCAGCAGGATGCCCTTGCCCTTGGCTTCCAGGCGCTGGATCGCGAGATCGTAGACGCGCGACGGAGGGATATGGTGCCAATCGTCGGCGAGGAAATCGGCGCTCCAGCTCTGGATACCCTGCGAGGCGAGATAGTTTTCGACCGCGTCGGCGCGCAGCAGGCCCGGAACGCGGAAGAAGGGCGCAAGCTTGCGCGCGTCACCAAGCGCCGCCACGGTCGAGGCGATGCCGGCATCGACCTCCTGCTTGGCCTGCTCCATCGACATCTTGTTGAAGGTCAGCGGATGGTTCTGGCTGTGCGTGCCGACGGTGTGGCCCGCGGCCACAAGTTTGCGTACGCCTTGCGGATTGGCGTTGGCCTGCCGGCCGATGATGAAGAAGGTCGCCTTCACGCACTGGCTGGCAAGAATGTCGAGCACCTGGTTGCTGTATTTCGGCAGCGGGCCGTCATCAAATGTCAGCACCACTTCGTGATCGTCCAGCGGCAGGGTCTCGGCATATTGCATGGTGCCGATCCGGGGGTGCTCGCGGGGATCGACCACCAGCGTGCGCGAGGTGCCGAGCGCGTCGGGATGGTCGGGACAATCAGCCGCGAGGGCGGACTGGCCGCTCGCGCCGATCAGAACCGCCAGAAAGAGCGCAGTCCCTGATCGCCTCCAAAATCCCGCATTGACGCTAGCGATCATAACACCCCGGCTGCATTCCCTTTGTCCGATGTCGAATCCTTACGTGCGGCGTCATGAATGCCGCCTTAATGGTTTGTAACCTGAAGCCGTCGTTCGGTTCAATGTGTTTGATCCGACACAGTTTTCGGCCCCGGCGGCACGATATGCACGATCCGGTAATTGTGATCGCGCAGATAGCGCAAGAAGGCGGGAAGCATCGCCGCGGTTTGGGTCTTGGGATCGTGCAGGAGGATGATGCCCCGCCCGGCGGCGTTCAGGCGTGTGGTCAGAATCTTCAGCTCTTCCTCTGGCGTCATCTTGTTCCAGTCGCTCGCCCACAGGTCGGCGCCGAACACCGCAATGCCGCGCTTCTCCAGGTTCGCGAGCGTCTCCGGCGACATCTCGAAGAAGGGGAAGCGGAAGAACGGCGTGCTCGGCGTCGTGGTCGCGCGCCCGTGCAGCGCCGTTTCGACCGCGGCGATGCCCTTGTCGATCTCGCCGATGGCGTCCTCCGGCTTCATGTATTTGAGGTTGTGATGCGTCCAGGTGTGATGGCCGATCGTGTGGCCGAGTGCCGCGATCTGGCGGACCAACTCCGGATGCTCGGAAGCCGGCTTTCCGATCATGAAGAAGGTGGCGCGAACACATTCGTTGGCGAGTGCCGCGAGAATCTTCCGGTCGGTTGACGGCCATGGCCCGTCGTCGAACGTCAACACCACTTCGTGATCCTGCAGGGGCAATGTGTCGGGAAAGCTCTTGGTGCCGACACGCGGATAGGTCGCGGGGTCGACGGTCAGAACGCGCGACGTTCCGAGCGCATCCTTGCGCGGGCATTCGGCGGCGGCCTGCGCCGCACCGGTCCCCGCGAGCAGGGCAAGAATGGCTGCACCGAACGTTCTCATAAGCACACCTGTTCTTCGCGGTTGGCGACATTTGGCATTGCGCAGGACGCAGCCGATTGGGTAATGCGTGCGGCGATAACTCAGACGAGTTCCTTCTTTCTGTCAAACGGTGAGGCGCGGCATGGCCGAGAATATCGACGCTGCCAATCCCGCCGAAGCGTCCATCCTCGATCGGATGCCAATGCGGGACGAGGAAGGGCAGCTCCGCCACGAATTTGTCGAGAAGATCGCGAGTGAGATCCACGCAGCCGACCGGCCGTTCCTGTGCGAGGTCGTGGCGGAACTGCATGAGGCGGATCTCGGCGATCTCATCGCGGCGCTCGCGCCGGAAGACCGCGTCAGCCTTGTCGAGATCACCGGCACCGATTTCGACTTCTCGGCACTGAACGAGGTCGACGATGCCGTGCGCGAGGAAATCCTCGAAGAGCTCGAGCCGGAGACCGTCGCGGAAGGCGTCCGCGAGCTGGAATCCGATGACGCGATCCAGCTTCTCGAAGGTCTCGACGAGGAGGACAAGGAGGAGATCCTCGACAGGCTTCCGCCGTCGGAGCGTGCTGAGCTCGAGCGCAACCTGCTGTATCCGGAAAACTCCGCCGGCCGGCGGATGCAGACCGAGTTCATCGCGGTGCCGCCGAACTGGACGGTAGGTCAGACCATCGACTACATGCGCGGCACGGTCGACCTGCCGCACCGCTTCTATGAGATTTACGTGGTCGACAACGACAGGCACTGGCTGGGCGCGGTGCCGCTGGACATACTGCTGCGTTCGCGTCGCCCGGTGCCGCTCGCCGACCTGATCGACGAAGATCGCCGCCGCGTCTCGGCCCTGGAAGACCAGGAGGAGGTCGCGCGGATGTTCGGCAAGTACAATCTGGTGGCAGCGCCCGTGGTCGACACCACGAACCGGCTGGTCGGCGTCATCACCATCGATGACGTCGTCGACGTCATCGAGGAAGAGGCTGACGAAGACTTGAAAGCGCTGGGTGGCGTCACCCGCCACGAAGAGCTGTCAGACAATGTCTGGACGATCGCGCGGGGGCGCTTCAATTGGCTCCTGGTCAATCTCGCTACCGCCTTTCTCGCGTCCTCCGTGCTCGGCCTGTTCGAGGGCCAGCTTGAGAAGATGGTGGCGCTTGCGGTATTGGCGCCCATTGTCGCCAGCCAGGGCGGCAATGCAGCGACCCAGACCATGACCGTCGCGGTGCGCGCGCTGGCCACCCGCGAGCTCGGGTCCTACAACGCCGCTCGCGTGATCCTGCGCGAGATTATGGTTGGTCTGGTCAACGGCCTTGCCTTCGCCGTCATCACCGGCATCGCCGCGGTCGCCTGGTTCAAGATTCCGGGCCTCGGCGTGGTTATCGGGCTCGCCATCGTCTGCAACCTGGTCGCCGGCGCGCTCGGCGGGATTTTGATTCCGATGGTGCTGGAACGGGTGCGCGCCGATCCGGCGGTTGCGTCCGGCACCTTCGTTACCACGATCACGGATGTGGTCGGCTTCTTCTGCTTCCTCGGCATCGCTACTTTGTGGTTCGGCCTGAATTAGCAGCTTGCTAGCGTTAAGCGGCCCTTAAGGCGGTTCGCCCACAATGCAGCTTTCCGGAGCAGGCCATGAAGCGTTTGCGGCTGAAAGCGGATGGGCGGATCGTCGAGCTGCGCGACGGGCAGGAGTTCCCGCTCGCCCCGGAGGCCGCGACCGGGCCGTTCACGGTCCGCGACCTCCGCCGCCGCTCGCATCTGACCCAGCTCGAATTCGCCGCCAAGCTCGGCGTTCCCGTGGAAACGATCCGCAACTGGGAGCAGGGCAAGCGCGCCCCGCGTGGACCGGCGCGGGCGCTTCTGGCGGTCATCGCCCATGCGCCCGAAACGGTATTCGCGGCGCTGGCCACAGAATCCTCTGCAGCCTGATTTGGCAGCGGAGCCGGGGCGGCCCATAATGGGCGTATGAACATCATCGCAGCCAATGGCGCCGGGATCCCGGCGATCGGGCTCGGCACCTGGCAATTGCGCGGACGCACCTGCGCGCGGATCGTCGAGCAGGCGCTCAGGCTCGGCTATCGCCATATCGACACCGCGCAGATGTACGACAATGAGCGCGAGGTCGGCGAGGGGCTGCGCGCGTCCGGCGTGAAGCGCGACGAGGTGTTCATCACGACCAAGGTCTGGACCACCCATTTCAGGCCCAACGACCTGGAGCGTTCGGCCAAGGAAAGCCTGGCACGACTGCGGCTGACCGAAATCGATCTGTTGTTGCTGCACTGGCCGAACCCGCAGGTGCCGCTTGCGGAAACAATGGGCGCGCTGGCGCACGCGAAACAGCTCGGGCTGGCGCGGCATATCGGCGTGTCCAATTTCACGGTCGCCTTGATCGAGCAGGCGGTGGCGGCCTGCCCGGAGCCGCTGGCATGCGATCAGGTCGAGTATCATCCCTATCTCGATCAGGCGAAAGTGAAGGCCGCCTGCGCCCGGCATGGCATGGCGCTGGTCGCCTATAGCCCGATCGCGAAGGGCCGCATCAGGAACGATCGCGCCTTGGCGCGGATCGGCGACCGCTATCGCAAGACGGCGGCCCAGGTCTGCCTGCGCTGGCTGGTGCAGCAGAATGTTGCCGCGATCCCGCGGACATCGAAGCTCGAACGGCTGTCCGAGAACATCAACGTCTTCGATTTCGAATTGTCGGAGGACGACATGAGCCTGATCTCGGCCATGAGCAGCGCCTCGAACCGCCTTACCGATTTCGGCTTTGCGCCGAAATGGGATTGAGACCCCCCTCGGTTGCCCGCTATGCTGCTGAGGGGCAGGGGGCTGTCAAACCTGATCAGTTGCGAATGAACCTGCGGGAGCGCATTCCTGTGGATGTGACGGCGTCGGCGGTTGCGCACCTGTCGGTGCTGGCCCTGGTGCTGCTTTTGTCCGAAGTACATCCGTTCGACACCGTGGCGGCCGACACTGTCCCGGTCGAAATCGTCACGCCACAGGACCTCGAGAAGAAGCCCGAACCGACGCCATCGCCTTCTCCGTCGCCTTCTCCGTCTCCGTCGATTGACCTGTCCGCGCTCCAGCAGCCGGCTGTAAGCACTCCGCCTGCACCGGCGCCGCAGCCGGCAGCGCCGCCGCCCCAGCCCGAGCCCCAGCAGAAGCAGCCGGCACCGGCGGAATCAGGTTCAACTCAACCGCAGCCGACGGCGAAACCGGCGGCCGCGCCGGCCACCCCAGCCTACACGCCGCCCGAGCCTGATCTCTCGATCAAGTATCATGTCCAACTCGGACTGCCGCCGGACCTCCCGCGGATGGCGGCGCCAGCTCCGGCCCCGGCCGCGCGCTACGGTGGCAAGGTCGACGACGATTTCGATGCGCCGGCAGTCAGGGCGGCCGACCTTACCCCGACCGTCGTCACCGAGTTTCGCCGCCATCTCAAGACCTGCTCGAAGCTGCCGGCAGCGCTAAAACCTTCCGACGACGTCAAGGTCACGCTGCGCGTGTTCTTGACGCCGCAAGGGACGCTCGCCGACGAGCCTCTGCTGATCGAGGCGAGCGCATCTGAGAAAGGGCCGGTGCTGATGCGTGGCGCGATGAGTGCACTGGAGGCGTGCCAGCCCTACACGATGCTGCCGGCGGATCGCTATGGCGAGTGGAAGGTCCTCGATCTCAGCTTCACGCCGCAGGATTTCCCTTCGTAGCTGTGCGGTTGCTGACGTCACGATCCGAGTTGGACGGCCCCGCCGTGCTATGGCAAAATAGCGATCCAACTGGACCCCCTGCACATGTTGAAGCTCGTCATCGGTAACAAGAACTATTCGTCATGGTCGATGCGGCCATGGCTGGCGCTGCGCGCCAACAACATCCCGTTCGAGGAAATCTTCATCCCGCTCTACACCGACGTAAAGGCGGACAAGGATCGGATCCTGAGCTTCTCGCGTGCCGGGAAGGTCCCGTCGCTGATCGATGGTGACATCACGGTCTGGGATTCGCTGGCGATCATCGAATACCTCGCCGAGAAATATCCGGAAACAAGGCTCTGGCCCGAGGATCGCGCGGCCCGCGCCCATGCGCGCTCGGTCTCCGCGGAGATGCATTCGGGCTTCATGCCCCTGCGCAATGAATGCGGCATGAACCTGCATCGTCCGATCAAGGCGGTCCCGTTGTCGGACGACGCTCGCGCCAATGTCGCGCGGATCCAGGAGATCTGGGCGGACTGCCATGCGCGCTACGGCAAACAAGGTCCGTTCCTGTTCGGTGCGTTCTCCGGCGCGGATGCGATGTTCGCCCCGGTCGTGCATCGCTTCCGCACCTATGCGATCCCGGTGAAGCCCGAGGCGCAGGCCTATGTCGATGCGATGGCGTCACTGCCGGCGTTCCAGGAATGGACGCGGGACGGGCTTGCCGAGACGCTCGTCATCGAGCGGTTCGAGACCGTCTGACCCGGTCGATCAGTTCGCAGAGGCGCTGGCCCAGCACTTTCTGGCGGCCGTCGATGATGCGTGTCCGGGTGGCAAGCTGCCCACAACGCCTGTTCCGCGGGAACCCGCACTTTTCACCCTTCTCGCGGTGGAATGCGGCCGGTTAGCGGCCTTCTATCGTGCTGAAAAGCCTACAAATTTCGTCCGTTTCCCGTCCCCCGATCCTGCTGGATTTTGAGCCCGCTGCTGTGCTAACTTGACGCGGGGTTCTCAATACGTTGGCCGCTGCTGTGGGACCTTTAAGGCGGCGCGCCGACGATCCAAGAAAATGGAGAGGGCGTTGAAGCATAAGTACTCCGTTGGAGAGACTGTCTATTTCACTGCGAGCAACGTGTCGCGTCCGGCCGCCACCGGGACCTATCAGGTGGTCCGGCTACTTCCGACCGACGGTGACGATTGCCAGTACCGCATCAAGAGCTCGACCGAAGCGTTCGAACGGGTTGCAAAGGAAAGCCAGCTCGTCCTCTCGTGAAGAGAGCTGTGCGCAAGCAACCGTTTGGCGCGGTTCCCTGATGAGGCGTCGTCAAAAGGCCCTGTTCGCAGAACCACTTTGCCGAAGGCTGAATGCCCGAAAGAAGGTATTCGCCTTCGGTAACTGTGCTTTATGCTGCGTTGAGGGACACCGCGCATGAACTTGGTTTCTTCGCTGGATCAGATCTGGCGCTCCGCGACCTTTCCGATGTGGCTGACATTGGCCGCAGCGGGATTTTTTTGCGTTGTCCTGTTGATCACGCTGTTGCGCGCGGAGAAATCCGTGGCCAACGGCGCGCTGACGGTCATCACCTTGCTCGCGATCGCGGTCGCTGCTGCCGCAACCATCCGCGGCTTCGATTCAGGCAGCCGGATTGCCGACGCGCGATCGGTGCAGCCGGTCGTCGCAGCGCCAGCGGCGCTGGCCTGCATCGATGACCTCGCGGGCGATGCCGTGCTGAACGCCTGCGAAAAGGTGTTGTTCGGTTCCGCCGACTCAGCGGCTGCCGCAGTCGCCTATGCAGCTTCCCAAATCACCCGCCTCACGTCGTTGGGCGATATCGCGACCGCCGAGCGCAACACATCGCCAGAACTGCAGGCGCTGCGCCGGGCGATCGAGCGGGACCGCTACGGGCTCATGGCCTATGTGCTGACGGTGCGCGACCATTGCACGCCGGCCTCGTGCGCCGCGTTCAGCTCGCTCGGGACCACCCAGCAGATCACGTCCAATATGGACGAGCACCTCTACGAGAACTTGATCGCCCGCTACGCGCCGTCGTGGAACGCGCCGGCACCTACAGCCGCGGCCGGAGCAGCGATGGCTGGAGCAGGGGGGCTCGGTTCACTGCCGCCATCGGTCCCGACCGGCAAACCTACCAACGCCGAATTTCCGTCGGCCGCCAACACTCCGCCGGTCAGCATCATGACGCCTGAGCCCGCGCTTAAGCCGCCGTCGGCCGCCGCGGCCGCGGCTCCGCCTGCGCCACGGCCAGCGCCGGCGGCCCCGCCAGCACCTCCCGCTGCTGCCAAGAAACAGGCGGTAGCCAAACGTCCGCCGCCACCCGCGCCGGTGCCGATCGCGCCGCCTCCACCGGCATCCACAGCCGCGCCTGCAACTTCGGACGAGTGATCTTTTCAAAGGTCCTGTCGGCGGCTAAAGCGAAACGACCATGCCGCTTCATCTCATCAAGCTCGCCGTCGGTTGCGACTCGGTCAAGGAACTCAAGACCTGGGTTGCCGAACGGATGGCGATCGCAAAGAAAAAGGGCCTGCCGCAGCGTCACGTCCACATCACGCGGATGACGCCGAAACGGGAGGAGGAGATCCTTGCCGGCGGCTCGCTCTATTGGGTGATCCGTGGCGAGATCGCCGCGCGCGAGAAGATCGTCGCGATCGAGCCGTTCCGCGACAAGGACGGCATCGGCCGCTGCCGCATCGTGATGCAGCCCAAGGTGATCACGGTATCGCCGCGTCCGATGCGCCCGTTCCAGGGCTGGCGCTACCTCACCGCCGATGCTGCGCCGCCCGACCTGACGAAATCGGCCGCCTCCGGCGTCGCTGCGATGCCCGAGCCGATGCGGCGCGAACTGCGCGATCTCGGATTGCTGTAACGGCTACGGATGCTGTGCTCCCTCTCTGCTTGCGGGAGAGGTGAAGTGAGTACGCTGACCGATCCCGCCGAGCGTGACACGCTGCCCGGGTTACACCGCGATGTTATCGATCAACCTCGTGGTGCCGAGCCTTGCGGCCACCAGCATCCGCAGCGGGCCGTCCTTGATCGAGGCAATCGGCGCCAGCGTCTCGGCGTGGCGCACCTCGAGATAGTCGAGCTTGAAGCCGGCCTTTTCGATCAGCTCGGCGCCGCCGGCGACAGCCGGCTCGATCGCTTCGCCGGCACGGATGCGGCGGGCGGTTTCCTTCATGACGCGATAGAGCTCCGGCGCGACCCGCCGTTCTTCCGGCGAGAGGTAGACGTTGCGGGAGGACATTGCGAGCCCGTCGCGCTCGCGCACGGTTCTGGAGCCGACCACCTTGACGCCGAGGTCGAGGTCGCGCGCCATCTGGGTCACGACGCGCAACTGCTGAAAGTCCTTTTCGCCGAAGATCGCAAAATCCGGTCGGCACTGCGTGAACAGTTTGCCGACGACCGTGGCGACGCCGCCGAAGAAGTGCGGGCGGAAGCGATCTTCGAGGCCGACGGTGGCGGGCCCCTCCGGCGCGATCCGCGTGGCAAAACCATCCGGGTACATCGTCTTGACGTCGGGATGCCAGATCAGGTCGACCTTCTCGGCGGCGAGCTTTGCGACGTCGTCCTTCCAGGTGCGCGGATAGGAGCCGAAATCCTCTGTCGGAGCAAACTGGGTCGGATTGACGAAGATCGAGACGATGACGCGCCGGGCGCGTCGCTTGGCAAGGCGCACCAGCGACACATGCCCGTCATGGAGAGCTCCCATGGTTGGCACCAGCGCTGTCATCGCCTTTCTGCCGCGTAAAGCCTCAACGGTGCGGCGCAAGGCAGGGACGGTGCGGACGACCATAGGACTTCGCGACATCTGGATTCAATCTCTTGGGCTGGCTCGGGAAGGGTCTGTCAGGGCGAGACAGGCTCGGACTCGCCCGATGCGGTGGGCGCCCGACCATATCAAGGGGAGGGCGTCGACGCCAAGGCGGCAGGCGCGCGCACCTGACCCACTCGGATGATGATAGAAGATTGCGGGCTGACATCTCCTGCGATGGATTCATGATGAAGGAAGACAGTCGGCAGCTCCTTCCTCGCCTGGCGCATTTCGCTTGACCGTCGAAGCGCCCGATTTGAAGATGTCTGGGGGATCGAGTCATGCTGGGACAGGCTGGTCAGGGGCAATCCGGCTCCGCTCATGTGGTGGTGCTCGGCAACGAGAAGGGCGGTTCGGGCAAATCCACCACCGCCCTGCACATCGCCGTCGCCTTGATGAAGGCCGGCCAGCGGGTCGCCACCATCGATCTCGATTGCCGCCAGCAAAGCTTTACCCGCTACGTCAATAACCGGCGCGCCTGGGCGCGGCGTTCCAATCTCGACCTCGAGATCCCCGCGCATCATTGCATCAAGTATGGCGAGACGATGCAGATCGCGGAGAACGAAAACGCCGAGTTCCAGCAGTTCATGGCGGCGATCAGCGCGGTCGAGCGCAAATTCGATTTCATCGTCATCGATACGCCGGGCGCGGACACCTACCTGATGCGGCTTGCGCATTCGATGGCCGACACGCTGGTGACGCCGATCAATGACAGCTTCCTCGACTTCGACGTGCTGGGCACCATCGATCCCGCCACCTATTCGGTGACGGGCGAAAGCCACTACGCCGAAATGGTGCGCGACGTCAGGCGCAAGCGACGGCAGGTGGACGGCGCCACCACCGACTGGATCGTGGTCCGCAACCGCCTTTCGATGCTTGGGTCGCGCAACAAGCAGCTCGTCGCCAACGGCCTGAAGCAGCTGTCGCTGCGGCTCGGTTTCCGCCCGATCGACGGCTTTGCCGAGCGTGTTGTCTACCGCGAGTTCTTCCCGCGCGGCCTGACCGCGCTCGACGACATCGACGAGCAGACGCTCGGCACGCGGCCCAGTATGGGCCACGTCACGGCGCGCGAGGAGGTGACTGGCCTCCTGCGCCAACTGAAGCTGCCGCTGGACGAGCGCGGTCGCCGCCGCGCGGCCAACCGGGCCGAATGGTTCAGCCAGGTCGACAAGCCGCTCGAGGTCCACGACATCATCGCGACTTGAGGGGGCGGCTCACGCCGGCTGCAGGATCGTCATCTTGAACGGGCCGCCATTGGCTGCTGCGTGCGCCACCGCTTCGTTGACCTGGTCAAGGTCGAAGGTGGTCACTTCAAACAAGTCGAGCGGCAGCAGGCCCGCCCGGATCATGCCAACGAGGCCGAGCGTTGCTTCCGGGGGATACATCCACACGCCGTGGATGGTGATGCATTCGCGCATGATCCAGGGGTAGGGCAATTCGAGGCCGGGGCCACCCTGCATCCCGACGCCGCCCATGAGCACCACGCGTCCATAGGGGCGCACCGTCATGATGGCGGCGCGCACTGTTGTTGGACTGACCGAGGGCGGCATCAGGTCGATCACACAGTCGATCGGGCCATCGGCCGCCTCGCGCATGCGTTTGCGATCGTCCTCCTCATTGCCGGATAGCCGGACCGGGCGCACCCTGCGGCCGAAGCGGCGCGCCAGATCGGCCAGCACCGTTTCGTTGCGTCCCGGCGCGACCACGCAGCGCGCGCCCATCGCCAGCGCGACCGCGACGGCGGCGCTGCCGAAATTGCCGGTGGCGCCGCTCACCAGCACCGTTTCCCCCGCCTGCAGTCTTGCTGCCAGGAAGCCGCCATATGGCACGAGGCACGTGCCGAGCGCGCACCAGGCTGGCGCCTCCACCGCATCGATCGTGCCGATGCGCTTGACGTTCTCGGTCGGGACCAGCGTCTGCTCGGCGAACGAACCGTGGCGAAAGTGCCGCTGCAGCCGCAATCCGCCTTCGCCGCGCGCGCTCCAGCCTTGCAGGGTGATGTAGGGCGAGATGGCATCGTCGCGGGAGCGGAAGGTCGGATCACAATAGACCCAATCCCCCACGGCGAGGTGGGTAGCGTCGGGCCCCGCTGCGCGAACCCTTCCGATCGCGCCGGGTCCCGGCACGGCCGGCAACTCCAGGAGATAGTTTCGCTCGCCGCTGAAGACTTCGTTCGCATAGGACAGTACGCGCGTTGCCACGACATCGACCACGACTTCGCCGGTGCCGATCATCGGGTCGGCAACGGTTTCGATTGCGAGCCGGGATCCGAATGATCTCAAAACAGCAGCTTTCATGGCTCTCATCCTGGTTGAGACCGCATCCTCGAAGAGCCTGTCCCTTGCAACAAGACCTGGTATTATCCTGGGATTAAAAGTCCCTCGTTGCGGGAGCAGTCCCATGGCAGATGCCCGGCAAAGCGAACTCGGCGATTTCCTGCGCTCGCGGCGGGAGAAGCTGACGCCAAAGGCTGCAGGCATTTCGATCGGACGGCGCCGTCGGACGCCGGGCTTGCGCCGCGAGGAGGTGGCTGAACTCGCCGGCATTGGCGTCGATTGGTACACGAGGCTCGAGCAGGGCCGCAGCGTCAGCCCGTCGCTGACAACGATCGACGCCTTGGCGCGAGCGCTGCGGCTGACCAAGGCTGAGCACGCGCATCTGCGGGCTTTGATCCGCGACGCCGATCGGCGGCCGTTCATCCCGGAGGCGGTGCCGCCAGCGATCCGGCGCACGGTGGAGAGCTTGAACAAGCCGGCCTATATCACCGGGCGGCGCTGGGACATCCTGGCCTGGAATGACGCCGCAGAACAAACCTTCGGCTTCGGCCGACTTCCGCCGGCCGACCGCAACGTGCTTGTCTGCATGCTGACCAATGAGGCGACGCGGCGTCTGTTCGGCGCCTCATGGGCCGACGAAGCCCGCCGGATGGTGGCCCAGTTTCGCGCAAGTCACGATCTGTGGGCAGGCGATCCCGCCTTTCGCGACCTCCTCGCTCGGCTGCAGCAGGGCTGCGGGGAATTCGCCCAATGGTGGGGGGCGCACGATATCAAAAGCAGCGTGTCGGGCCGCAAAACGCTCAGCCATCCCAGGAAGGGTCGCCTGACCTTCGAATATGCGAGCTTTCAAGCCAATGACGATCCGGCGCTGAAACTCACGATCTACACGGCCGCCTGACCCCCGTGCGACTACGGGGGAGGCCCAAAAATCCGGGAACAAACCTCAAAGTGGGCCGTTTTATTACAAATGTAGTGAGCGCCTGAACGGGAATTTCGTAGGCGCCATCATAAGGTTAGGAGGAATGCCACCAATGCCGCAGCGCGTGTGCGGATGCACAAGAATTAGGTGCGTCGCACAACACTCAGGCGATCAAGACACAACATTTAGACTTCCTGTCACGTCGCTGTGACATATATCATCCAGACGGACCGCAAGAGTCCGGACAAATGGGATATAGCGCCAGAGGCGGGCGCGCCGAGGACGAATATGAAACGTGGAATTACCGTTCTGCTTTCACTTAGCGTGCTTGTGACTGGCGCGTATTTCACCGCCAGCAAGTGGGCCATCCGTCACGAGACACTCAAGTTCTATGACCCGGCGCGGGACAACCGCCTCGTGCCCGTTGACGTGGCTGTGCGCTGGGACAAGGAGATGCAGGCCAACGCCGGCATGATCACGCTGCCGGTGGCGATCCTCAACCACGGCAACACCGTCAAGAACACCGAGTATTCGTTCCTGACCAACATCTTTGCCGCGCGCGGCTATCTGGTGGTCAGCCCGCAGCACGACCTGCCGACGGACCCGCCGATGGTGACCAAGACCGGCGAGATCTATGTCGGCCGCCTGCCGCAGATCCAGCGCGGCGTGGCCAACATCCACTTCGCCATCGACGAGATGAAGAAGGTCCAGCCCAACGCCGACTATGCCAAGGTTACCATGGTCGGACACTCGATGGGCGGCGACATCTCGATGTACTTCGCCAAGCAATATCCCGACGAGATCAAGAAGGTCGTGACGCTGGACAATCTGCGCGTGCCGTTCCTGACCGACGGCAAGTTCAAGATCCTGTCCTTCCGCTCGAAGGACACGCAGTTCAAGCCTGATCCGGGCGTCGTGCCCGATGCCGACGAGTGCGAGAAGTCCGGCATCACTGTGGTGAACACCAACTTCCAGCACAACGACATGCGCGACACCGGTCCGGACCTCGCGAAGAACTCGATCCAGGCGATGCTCGACAAGTTCCTGGTCGATACCGACAGCGAGGTGGCGCCGGTCGACACCAAGAGTGCGCCGCCGAAAATCCTCGAACCCGGGCCGGTCTCGCTCTACGTTCCCGACCCCTCGGCCGACAAGAACGTCAAGAAGACCGAGCAGGACTCCGCCTCGGTGGCGAACTGACGGCCGCCTCCGCGCTCGTCTCACCGACGCAAGCGCATTGACGCTTTCCCAGTCACGGCCCACATAATCCTCGCAGCAAGGGCGAGGATTGATGGCTGCCGAACCGACCAGACCGAAAACCGGGAGCGACATCGCTGCGCAAGAGGCCGAGGCCCGCAAGTCCGGTCGCTTGCCGGAAGCATCTCCATCGAGCTCCGAGGATATCGCAGCCTTTGTCGCCAAGGCGCGCACGATGTCGTCGCATCACGGCGGCGGGCGGGGACGGCTGATTTTCGCACTCGATGCCACGATGAGCCGGCAGCCGACCTGGGACATGGCCTGCGCGCTGCAGGCCGACATGTTTCGCGAGGCTGCCTCCCTGGGGAGTCTCGACATCCGCCTGGTCTATTACCGCGGCTTCAACGAATGCCGGGCGACTGCATGGATTTCCGACAGCACCCAACTTGCCAGACTGATGGGTAAGATCAATTGCCAGGGCGGCAATACCCAGATCGGCAAGGTGTTGTCCGAAACGCGCCGCGAGGCGGTCGCCTCCGGCGTGCGGGCCGTGGTGTTCGTCGGCGACGCCATGGAGGAGTCGGTCGATGATCTCTGCGCCAAGGCCGGCGAACTCGGACTGCTCAAGGTCCCCGTCTTCACGTTCCAGGAAGGCGGCGATGTCACCGCCGAACGGGCTTTCCGCGAGATTGCGCGGCTGACCGGTGGCGCCTATTGCCGCTTCGATCCCGGTGCTGCGGCGCAATTGCGTGAGCTGCTGCGTGCGGCTGCGGCCTACGCGGCTGGCGGCCGTGAGGCGCTGCTGCAGTTGTCGAAAACCGCAAGCGGCGCAGCCAAGTTGATTGGCCAGATGAAGTGACCGCACCTCGGCTCTGCCTACGAGGTGGCCGCCTTCGCCACCGCATTGACGCCTGCGTCAGAAGCAGGGTCGCGATGCTTTTCCAATCCACTGCGATTATATTGCGCCCATGCCAACCCTGATCGCCGGCGTCGTTGCCGTTGTCTCGCTTTATCTCCTGCTGCAGATGTTTCGGGCCGCCAACCCGGCGGTGCTGGCGCGCGCAATCAAGATCATCGGCGGCGTGTTGTCGCTTGCGGTCGCCGCCTATACCGGCATCAAGGGGGAGCTTGCGGTGGCGATCCCGCTCGGGATTTTTGGTGCCGGCCTGCTCGGGTGGTCGCCGAACGTGCTCGGCAACTTCGGCAGCATCTTCGGCGGCGCGCAGCGCTCCGCTGGACAGAGTTCGCGCGTGCGCTCGAAATATCTCGACATGAGCCTCGACCACGACACTGGCGCGCTGTCAGGCCGGATCGTGGAAGGACCGAATGCCGGCCGTTCGCTCGACGAGTTCGACCTTCCGGGATTGCTGGCAATGGCCGCCGGCTTCGACGCCGAGAGCGCCACCTTACTTGAAAGCTATCTGGACCGCCGGTTTCCCGCTTGGCGTCAGGACGCGCAGGGCAACGGGGCAGGGGGGCAGCGTCGCGCGGCGCCTGGCGGCAAAATGACGGAAGAGGAGGCCTACCAGGTCCTTGGCCTGCAGCCGGGTGCGTCGCGTGACGAGATCAGCCGGGCGCACCGCACCCTGATGAAGAAACTGCATCCCGACCAAGGGGGGTCGACGTACCTCGCTGCCCGTGTAAACGAGGCCAAGGATACCTTGCTTCGCACGCATTCTAGCTAACTCCGGCGACGCTACCAAACGCTACAAACCGAGAGTTGCTCCTGCTTTTCTGTGCTGACGTCCCGTCTCGCCCGCCATTGTCCGGCGTGGTCGATCACCTGTTCTCGAAAGCTTAACCCTAAATCCTTGCCGAGAGGTTTCGCGAGGGAACAAGTGGCCGACACAAGAAAGCCGGCGCTGTTGTGCGCCGGCTTTGCGATTCAGGTCGATCGGTGGATCAGTTGCGGATGGTGATGCAGGAGATGTCGGCGCGTTTCAGCGTCCGGCACGCCGCCTCGGCCTGCTCGCGCTCAAGGCCGGCAAAGCGGGCGCGATAAAGCTTGCGGTTATCCTTGCCGACGACCGTCTCGGTGAAGGGATCGGCCTTGCCAAGGAGGCCGCGCGACTGGTTGCGCGCAAGATCGATGCGCTGGCGCGCCTCGTCCTCGCTTTCGAGCGCACCGACCTGGATGATCCAGCCGGTATGCATGGCGGGCTGGTTGGGCTTGGCGACTGGCTGCACCGCTTGCGGCTGGACCGAGGCGACCGTTTGCGGCGCCGAGGCGGGCTGCTGCAGGCTCGACGCGGGCAACACGCCGAGGATGCCATTGCCGGTACCGAACCCAGCGGGCTGCGGCGGCATTTCGGTCCCGGCGGGCCTGGCGGGTTCGGTCTTGGCCACGTCGGTCTTGGCGACGTCGGCGCTCGCCACGACGGCGTTCGAGGTTTCGGCCACTTCCGGACGGGCCGGGATCGCGTTGGTGATCGGCGGCGCCGGCTGAGACGGCGCGGCAGAGGCGAGTTTGGTGCCGCCAGCCTTGACCTGAACCGTCTTCACCTTGACCGGCTTCATCGGCTCGGCAGAGCCGGGAATGATCGCCATGGGCTGGCTCTGGATCACACCGTTGGTCAGGGGTGCGGGTTCGGACTTGAACTCAGGCCTGGCCGCTGGCTCCGCCTTCGCCGGCGGCGGGGGAAGGGCGGCGGCTGCTGCGGCCATCAGCGATGCCTTTGCGGCCGGGCGCGGCGCGGCCGGCGTGAGCGCTGCCACGGCAGGCTCGGCGGAGGCGGCGGCGCTGGAAGTGACCTGCGCCGGCTGGTCGTTGCCGCGCGGCGCCGTATCAGCTTCCGCGACATTGGTATCCGCGACATTCTTCTCGCTGATGGCGGCGGCGGTGCGGACGGTTGCGCCCTTTTCGAGGTTCTCGGCGAGCAGGCCGCGCATGATGGCGTCGCGCGAGCCGCCGCTGCGACCACCCAACACCACGCCGACCAGATGGCGGTTGCCGCGGCGCAATGAGCTGACGAGATTGAAGCCGGAGGCGCGGGTGTAGCCGGTCTTGATCCCGTCGATGCCCTCGACCTTGCCGAGCAGATGATTGTGATTGCGGATCGACTGTCCGCGATAATTGAACACGGTGGTCGAAAAGTACCGATAGTAGCGCGGGAACCGATCCTGGATCGCACGGCCGAGGGTCGCCTGGTCTCGGGCGGTCGTCACCTGCTCATCATTGGGCAGACCCGAAGCGTTGCGGTAGAGCGTCTTGCTCATGCCGAGCGAACGGGCTTTCCGCGTCATCATCTTGGCGAAGTCGTCTTCATCGCCGCCAATGGCTTCGGCGATCACGACGGCCGCGTCATTCGCGGAACGCGTCACCAGACCCTTGATGGCGTCTTCGACCTTGATGCTCTGGCCGGGCCGCAGGCCAAGCTTGGTGGGAGACTGCTCCGAAGCGTGCTCCGAGACCTGCATCTCCGTATCCAGCTTCATCCGCCCGGTCTCGAGGCGCTCGAACAGCAGATAAAGCGTCATGATCTTCGTCAGCGAGGCCGGGTGACGAAGGCCATCGGGATTGTTGGATGCCAGCACCGAGCCGGAATTGCCGTCGACGATGATGGAGGAGAATTGGGGGCTATAGCTGTCGCGATCCACCTGATGAGAGCGCACCTGGTGCCGGTGGCGCGAGCGACGCGCCTCGGCGCTCTCGCTTGAGATCAGGATCACTGTTGTGAAGGTGATGAGCCCGAGAACGCCAACTCGCAATACGCGCGAGGAAGCTGAGGTTGTACGAAGCATTTACTTCCCCGTCCCAATTTCTATCTTGATCACCGGCCGGTGGGGCGAAATTGTGCCCGACGGCCGCTGAGATCCCCCTGTCCGACGATAGCTTCCGGAAAACAGGGCTCCGGCTGCCCCGGCAGGCCAGGGTCGCTGTTCTGGCTAGGATGCTGTTCACAAACAGTTTTTCAGGCTGTCTGTGGGAAGATGAACCCGTCCGGGAATCAAGGTTAGGCCTCCCGAGTTTCTAAAGGCTTAATTAAGCGTTGCGTAGAGACCCGGGGTTTTCAGCAAATACGAAGATTTTGTGCAATGCACAATATCCTTGACTTGATTGTGCCCCGCACTAGTTTGACCGCGCGTTTGGGGTGTCGGCTCGCCGATCATGGGTTTGCGCAAACAAGGTCTTGGGAAAGGATTCCAATGGTGAAGGTTGAAGACATTCAAAATTACGGAAAAGAGCAGCTCGAGTCGATCACGGCTTCCGCGAGCAATTTGCAGAACGGCGTCCAGGCGATCGCGACCGCCTATGGCGACTACGCGAAGAAGTCATTCGAGGACACCAAGTCGTTTGTGGAAAAGCTGTCCGGCGTGAAGTCGCTCGATAAGGCGCTGGAAGCCCAGACCGAGTATGCCCGCTCGGCCTATGAGACCTTCGTTGCGGAATCGCAGAAGATCGCCGGCCTCTACAGCGACTGCGCCAAGCAGACCTTCAAGCCGTTCGAAGGCCTGGTCGCCAAATTCAGCCCGGCGCACTGAGAAGTTCAGTCAGCGCCAGCTTCCGGAAAAGCAAAAGCCCGGCCGTCACGGCCGGGCTTTTTTCTTGGTCGGGCAATCGGATTATTTTGCGACCCGCAGCTTGGAGATCTGCGTGAGGATGTTCTTGAATGCAGTCGAAGTCTCGTCGGGGTCCGTGATCATCTGGAAGCTGCCGTTCGGGGTGGTCACGCAATCCTGCAGCACCTGCGATTTCGGGTCTGCGTTGTTGATGTTGACCTGAATCGTGAACACCGTGACAGGGTTGGTCGCGTCGTTCTTGATGTGCTGGCAGAGGAGCTCCTGACGGTCGTCAATGCTCGACTGGGACGTGCTCCAGCGGTTTTGGGTGTTCAATCCGTCGGACAGCAGGACGATGTAGTCCTTGTAGATGTAGGTGCTCTCTTTCGCCTTCGCCGCGATAGGGCCATTCGTCGTGCTGAGGGACTGCCATCCCCATGCCAACCCTACGGCCTGATTGGTATTGCCGCTCGGCTTCATTGCGGTGATCTGGTCCTTGAGTGTCTGCCACTGATTGCTCATCGGCGTTATCGTGGCGGGAAGGCAATCGGACCACTGTTCCGCGTAGAACCGCTTCGACGGTGTCCCGTCATTGAAGGCTGATCCCGGATCGATGTTCCACGTGTCGTTGTCCTTGTCGCGATCGTTGATGCAGCCGGTCCAGGTGGCGTGCGCCGGCCTTGCTGCAGCCGTCGCGGGGGTGTCGTCACCACGCCAGAAGTGACATACTTTGCTCGAGCCCGTGCCGTTGCAGGAACATCTGTCTGAATTCAACGATCCGCAACTTGCGCTTGAGCCCGTGACGGTCGTGTAGCACCCATTGTAATAGATGTTGGTCTTCCCGGCGATTTTCTTGCCACCATCGAGGCCGGGGCAGATGTAGCCCGCGTACGTGCCAGTCGAAGGTATCTTGCTCGTGCTCCTGGCCCCGCTCAACGTCGCGGGCCGGTCCATGCAAACAAAGCCCTGATTGTTGTTTGTGAAGGGGCAATCCGATCCGGCTACAGCCTTTTTGAAGGCGGAATTAGCATTGGTGGTTTTGTCGTTTAAGGTGGGCGGCTCAGCTTCCCATTCCGCCCAGTTGATCCACGACGCATCGACGTAGTTGGTTCCGACGTTGACGTCCTTCGCGAACGGGATGATGGAAATATAGACGTCGCCTTCCTGCTTGTTGTAGGTGGACAACGTATCGATCATGTTCGTGGCGGCTTTTTGCAAGGCCGCCATCTTGCCGTTCTGGGCCATCGATCCGGTGTTATCGAGCACCATCGCCACGCGCATCCGCGTATTGCCCCAGGCGGCAGTCGAACTGGTCCCGAAGTTCAGGGTCGGTAAGCCGGCCATTTTTAGGAAATCCGTTGGCAGGGTACCAGAAGCGGTCACCTGGACCTTCGCTATCCCGCTGCTGTCTTTCGGCGTGTAGCTGGCCTGGATGCTGTTGGCTGCGACCGTGCCGGATTTGTCGGTGTAGAGGGACGCGAAGTAGGTCTTTGCCCGCGCTTCGATGTCTGAGGTTGTGATGGTTCCGTTGGTGAGGTCCTTGGACAACATCAGCGCCGTCGAATCGAGCGCCGCCTGCATCGATGAGCGGGCGGCGTTGACGCGGGAGTAGTCGATCGCGGCACCGACGAAGCTGATGATCGGAACCGAAGCCAAGGCAAAAATTACCGCTATATTCCCTTGATCCGCGCTGGCGAACCGGCGTGCCGCCGTGCGAAGGCGGTCGAAAATGGCTGTGACGGGCATGGCGCTCACCGTAAAATCTGGTTGGTGCCGCCATTTCTCAATGCGCCGCTAAATAGGTGGTAAACCGGTCCTCGTAAAAACGGGTCAAAGCCAAGGCAAAGGCCAAATGACGGGGACGAAAGCGGACCTATTGTCAACGGTCGCTAAACGAGTGGTCGGCTTCCTTTGTCAAACTCGCCAGAAACGATTAACCTTGGCGCGAGCACCGAGACCCGGGAGTCGGGCCGGCCGGTCCCACGTGAGCCAGGCATCTGCGCTTGCGGCGGGACAAGGCCGGGCCCATATTGCGTTTTGCCGACCCAGCAAAGGATCGGACCGGGAAACGGCGATCTCTTGAGCGTGCTGGAAGTTCCGTGACGGCTGTCTTCGGCGTTGCGCAACCTCCAAGTGCGTTGCGTGTTTCCTTTGGGGATGTCGAACGCCTGAGCCATGTCGCAGACAATTTTCGTAACCAATTCGCCCGTATCGGCGCTTGCCGCATCATCAGCGCCCCGGATGAGCAATGACGAGGGCCGTAGCGGGGGGACCAGCGGTCCGTCCACTTCGGTCATCACCAAGGTCAAGCCGAAGACCAAGCGTCCCAATCTGTACCGCGTCCTGATCTTGAACGACGACTACACGCCGATGGAGTTCGTCGTCCATGTATTAGAGAAGTTCTTCAACAAGGACGCGGAAGCAGCGACCAAGATAATGCTACACGTCCACCACCATGGTATCGGGGAGTGTGGCGTTTTCACCTATGAGATCGCCGAAACCAAGGTGACCCAGGTGATGGATTTTGCGCGGAAGCATCAGCATCCGCTGCAATGTGTGATGGAAAAGAAGTAACGCGGGCCCAGCGTCGAGACGACCCGCCCACGAGGCGGAACGGGTCTTGCATTCAATTTGCCTGACGGAAGCGGACGGCGTTCCCGTTGACTGGCGGGATGTGGCTCTCGGTCGCGGTGGCTTCGTTCGATGAGCCGACCTTGTACAAGGCCGGTCTTTCGCCACGATCGTGCGTGACTATATGACAGGGGATGACGAAGGTTGTTGTTGCCTGACAGGGCAATGGCGATCATGATGGCCGGGGGCCACAGAGGAAGCGAATGCCTACTTTTTCCCAAAGCCTTGAACAATCCCTGCATCGTGCATTGGCGATTGCAAACGAGCGCCACCATCAATACGCGACGCTCGAACACCTTCTGCTGTCGCTGATCGATGACTCGGATGCGGCCGCGGTGATGCGGGCCTGCAGCGTCGATCTCGACAAGCTCAGGACCAGTCTCGTCAACTATCTTGAGACCGAATTCGAAAACCTTGTGACTGATGGCGCCGATGACGCGAAGCCGACCGCCGGTTTCCAGCGCGTAATCCAGCGCGCGGTGATCCATGTGCAGTCCTCGGGTCGCGAAGAAGTTACCGGCGCCAATGTGCTGATCGCGATCTTCGCCGAGCGCGAGAGTCACGCCGCCTATTTCCTGCAAGAGCAGGACATGACGCGCTACGACGCAGTCAACTACATCAGCCACGGCATCGCCAAGCGGCCGGGCGTCTCCGAGGCGCGGCCGGTGCGCGGCGTCGACGAGGAGACCGAGGCCAAGGGCAACGAGGACTCGAAGAAGAAGGGCGAGGCGCTCGAGACCTATTGCGTCAACCTCAACAAGAAGGCGCGTGACGGCAAGATCGATCCCGTGATCGGGCGCAATGCCGAGATCAGCCGCGCGATCCAGGTGCTGTGCCGTCGGCAGAAGAACAATCCGCTGTTCGTCGGCGAAGCCGGCGTCGGCAAGACCGCGATTGCGGAGGGACTGGCCAAGCGCATCGTCGACAGCGAAGTGCCGGAAGTGCTGGCCGCGGCCACCGTGTTCTCGCTGGACATGGGGACGCTGCTCGCCGGCACGCGCTATCGCGGCGACTTCGAGGAACGCCTGAAGCAGGTGCTGAAGGAACTCGAGGCGCACCCGAACGCGATCCTGTTCATTGACGAGATCCACACCGTGATCGGCGCCGGCGCCACGTCGGGCGGCGCGATGGATGCATCCAACCTGCTCAAGCCGGCGCTGGCTTCGGGCACGATCCGCTGCATGGGCTCGACGACCTACAAGGAATACCGCCAGCATTTCGAGAAGGACCGCGCCCTGGTGCGCCGGTTCCAGAAGATCGACGTCAACGAGCCGACGGTGGAAGATGCGATTGCGATCCTCAAGGGCCTCAAGCCCTATTTCGAGGATTACCATCGGCTGAAATACACCAATGAGGCGATCGAAGCGGCGGTGCAGCTTTCGTCGCGCTACATCCACGACCGCAAATTGCCCGACAAGGCGATCGACGTGATCGACGAGTCCGGTGCGGCGCAGATGCTGGTCGCCGAGAACAAGCGCAAGAAGACGATCGGCATCAAGGAGATCGAGACCACGATTGCGACCATGGCGCGAATCCCGCCGAAGAGCGTGTCGAAGGACGACGCCGAGGTGCTGAAGCACCTTGAGCAGACCCTGAAGCGCGTGGTGTTCGGTCAGGACAAGGCGATCGAGTCGCTGTCGGCCTCGATCAAGCTGGCGCGTGCCGGCTTGCGCGAACCGGAAAAGCCGATCGGCTGCTACCTTTTCTCCGGCCCCACCGGCGTCGGCAAAACCGAGGTGGCAAAACAGCTCGCCGCGTCGCTCGGCGTCGAACTGCTGCGCTTCGACATGTCCGAATACATGGAGCGGCACACGGTGTCGCGCCTGATCGGTGCACCTCCCGGCTATGTCGGCTTCGACCAGGGCGGCCTGTTGACCGACGGCGTGGACCAGCACCCGCATTGCGTTGTGTTGCTCGACGAAATCGAGAAGGCGCATCCGGATCTGTACAACGTGCTGCTGCAGATCATGGATCACGGCAGACTGACCGACCATAACGGCAAGCAGGTCAACTTCCGCAACGTCATCCTGATCATGACCACGAATGCCGGCGCGGCGGATCTGGCCAAGCAGGCGTTCGGCTTCACCCGCAACAAGCGGGAAGGCGACGACCACGAAGCGATCAACCGCCAGTTCGCACCGGAATTCCGCAACCGGCTCGACGCGATCGTCTCCTTCGGGCACCTCAATGCCGACGTCATCGGCATGGTGGTCGAGAAGTTCGTCCTGCAGCTCGAGGCGCAACTCGCCGACCGCGACGTCACCATCGAACTGTCGGAGACGGCCAAGGCCTGGCTGATCGAGCACGGTTATGATGAGCAGATGGGCGCCCGCCCGATGGCGCGGGTGATCCAGGAGCACATCAAGAAGCCGCTGGCCGATGAAGTACTGTTCGGTCAGCTCAAGGGCGGCGGCCATGTCCGCGTCGTCCTGGTCAAGGACGAGGCGACCGGCAAGGACAAGATCGGCTTCGAGTTCGTCGAAGGCCCGGTCACGCCGAAGCCGGAGAAGCTTCCGGGCGCCCGCAAGCGCAAGCCGAAGCCGGGCGGGCCCAATGGTGGCGGTGGCGGCTCCAAGGGGCCGGCGCGCGGACCGCTTGTGAAGGTCTGACGAAGCTCTGAATGGACAATGGAAAGGCCGGCTTTGCAGCCGGCCTTTTCTGTTTTGAGGCTTTTCTGTTTTGAGGCTACGCCGCGCTCTCGCGAATGCCCTTCGCGATCTCCTTCTGCGCGTCGAACTCGCGGCGGAGCCGCGCCAATTCCTCCGCGCTGAGAGCGTCGGCGTTGCTGTAGTCGCGCTTCCAGGAATGATCCTCGCTCCAGCGGAGCGGCGACTGCACCGTCGTCTGCGGTCCAGGCGCAGACTCAAGCACGCGCAGCGCAAGCTCCAGCGTGAACGCCTGCGAAGCCACGTCGTGCGGCTTGCCGGCTGAGTTGCCGAGCGGGAAATCGCTGAACAGGAACCGCGGCACGGCGGCGTGCTCGACGATATCCTTGGCGCAGCCCATCACCACGATCGGAATGCCGTTGGCTTCGAGATGCCGCGCAACCAGGCTGATGGTCTGATGGCACACCGGGCAGTTCGGCACCAGCACGGCGGCATCGACGCCATCAGCGCGGCAGCGCGCCAGGATTTCCGGCGCATCGGTCTCGATGGTGACGCGGTGGCTGCGGTTGGTGGGTGCCCCAAAGAAACGCGGTGCGATCTCGCCGATCCCTCCTTCCTCCGCCAGTCGCCGCAATTGCGGCAGCGGGAACCAGGTGCCGCTGTCGTCAGCCAAGGTGTGCACGCGGTCGTAGGCGATATGGGAAATGCGCAGATCGTGCTGCTTCGATGTGTCGCCGTCATAGACCTGATAAAACTTCGCGCCACCGTTATATTTCGCCCCCGGTCCCTGATCGCCCTTGGCGGGATCGAACGGCGCCGCCGTGGTGATGATGGTGACGCGGGATTCGGCGAGCGGCTTGCGCAGCGGCTGGAACGGCGCGCTGGTGCAATGCGCCCAGCGGTAGGGCGTCGTGTAGCCGATCGCCGCATAGTAGTCGCGCGTACGTTTCATATAGCCGATCGGCGCATCGTCGTCGGGTGCGAAGCCGAGCTGCTGGTCGGACGTTGCTGTCATCTCGTGTGCTCCGAGTGATCAAGCCGGAAGCGATAGGCAATGGTCGAGCAAATTCGGATGGGTCGCGCAGATATGATGTGCGCCGGCGCCCTTCAGCTCCTCTTCGCTGCCATAGCCGTAGAGGACGCCGATGGCCGTCATGGCGTTGCTTCGGGCGCCGACGATATCATGGCTGCGGTCGCCGATCATGATCGCCTGCGCGGGATCTACCTTCGCCGTTTCGAGCGCATGTCGCAACAGCTCGGTCTTGTCAGTGCGCGTGCCGTCGAGCTCCGAGCCGAACACCTGTTCGAAATAGGGACGCAGGCCGAAATGATCGATGATCCGCTCGGCATACACGGCGGGCTTGCTGGTGGCGATGAACATGCGCGGATGCGAGGCGGCCAGTGTGGACAGCGTCTCCTGGATTCCGTGATAGGTTTCGTTCTCGAACAGGCCGATATCGGCGAACCGCTCGCGATAGAGCGCCAAGGCGCGATCTGCGAGCGCATCGCTGCCGACCAGCTTCCTCAGGCTCGCGTGCAGGGGAGGGCCGATGCACCAGGTCAGTTCGTCCTCGCTTGGGACCGCCTGGCCCAGCCGTTCGAGGGCATACTGAATGGAACGGGTGATCCCGGGCTTGGGGTTGGTCAGCGTGCCGTCGAGATCAAAATAGATTGTGCGCATTTCGGCCCTGGCGCGTTGATAATACCCGAGTTTGCTAGTTGGCCCGCCGCCTAAGTCAAGGACTGATTTGTCAGGTCTGAAATGATGCGAATACTCCCGCATTTCAGTGCTGCTCTCGCGATCTTGCTGTGGCTGGCATCGGCGGCGGCCGAGGAGCCTGACAGCCGCGTCGTGCACCCGAGCGTCGAGGAACTCGCACAACCCCCGGAAAAGTCCGAGACCGCGCGCGAGAGCGAGGCGCGGGAGGCGATGTGCCTGATGATCGAATCTGCTGCACGGGCGAACGACCTGCCGCTCGAATTCTTTGCCCGCGTGATCTGGCAGGAGAGCCGGTTTCAGCCCGATGCGGTGGGCCCGATGACGCGGAACGGCCAGCGCGCGCAGGGCATCGCGCAGTTCATGCCGGGAACGGCGAACGAGCGCGGCCTGCTCGATCCCTTCAATCCCGTGCAGGCGCTGCCGAAGTCGGCCGAATTCTTAAGTGAGCTTCGCAGCCAGTTCGGCAATCTCGGCCTTGCCGCCGCGGCCTACAATGCCGGTCCGCGCCGCGTGCAGGACTGGCTCGCCGGCTCCGGCTACATGCCGCAGGAGACGCGCAACTACGTGTACGCCATCACCGGCTCCAGCGTCGACGAATGGGCGGCCGCCAGCCGCAATGGCAAGGTGCCGGCCCGCTCGCAGACCTCGAGCTGCCGCGAATTGATGGCGCTCTTGAAGCGCGCGCCTAACCCGTTCGTTGCCGGCCTCGAGCAGCACGTCACGCTCGCCGCCGCAAAGGTCTGGGGCGTCCAGCTTGCCGCCGGCTTCAACCGCGAAAAGGCGCTCGCGATGTACGCGCGCGCGATGAAAAGCCTGACTAGCGTGATCGGCGAGCACGACCCGACCCTGTTCGCCGCGCGTCTGCGCACCCGTGGCACCGCCACGTTCTACCAGGCGCGTATCGGCGCCGACACGCGCCCCGAAGCGGACAACCTCTGTAACCGCATCCGCAAAGCCGGCGGCGCCTGCTTTGTGCTACGGAACGCGGGCGTGAGCGGATAGCATTGATAAGGGCGTCGACCAGATCGCCTCACAGATAGATTCCGCAGTATGGGTCCCGGCTCAAGGCCGGGACGACGGTGCTGCATGCCAGCCCTGAGGCGCGCTTGCTTGACGCGGCCGGTCTTCATCAGCCCTATGCCGCTCAATTCAAACCTGTCTCCGGTTCTCCGTGGCGCTTCCTCCGCTCGATTCTCCGCAATGGCACAGCTCATTCCGCGCCTTCTTCTGGGGCGTGCGGTCAGTCGGCTCGACTATCCTGGCGCTGGTGCTGTTCGCGACCTATCTCGGCATCGGGGCGCTGGCGCATGACACGCATTTCTCGCTGGCCTGGACGTTGGCGAGCACGGTGTTCGTCTGGGCTGGACCGGCGCAGATCATCCTGGTGTCGACGCTGGGCTCCGGCGCGACCATCCTGCAGTCGGCGATCGCGGTGAGCGTCAGCGCCATCCGCCTGTTTCCGATGGTGGTGTCCGTTCTGCCGATGATGCGGACCCCAAAGACAAAACGGCGGCACCTGATCCTGGTGGCGCATCTCACCGCCGTAACGCTCTGGGTCGAATGCCATCGCTTTCTGCCGCAGGTGCCGCGGGAGCGCCGCATCGCCTTCATTCAGGGGCTGGGTTGCGGGTTGGTGTTTCTCTCTGTCGTGGCCAACACGATCGGCTACCTGCTGGCCGCCAATCTCTCGCAGCTCTTCGCCGCGGCGATCCTGATGCTGACGCCGCTGGCGTTCCTGTTCTCGACCGCGCGCAATTGCCGGGAGTTGGCCGACGGTGTCGCACTCGCACTGGGACTGGCGCTGTATCCGCTGGCGACGCTGCTCGACAGCGGCCTCGATATCCTCGTCAGCGGCGTGGTCGCCGGCACCATCGCCTACGGTGTCCACCGCGTCAGGGCAAAGGCGATCGCATGAGCACCTTCATCGGCGATTGGCATGCGCTCGTGGTCCTGTTCGTGGCCGGCGTCATCCCGAACCAGATCTGGCGCATGCTGGGCCTGTGGTTCGGCGGCGGGCTCGATGAGGGTTCGGAGCTCCTTGTGTGGGTGAGGGCGGTCGCGACCGCGATTTTGGCTGGTGTCATCGCGCAGATCGTGGTGCAGCCGCCCGGCGCGCTCGCAAGCGTTCCTGCCCTGTTGCGCTACGGAGCCGTGGCCGCAGGCTTTGCCGCGTTCATGCTGTCGCGGAAATCAATCTTCGCCGGGGTCGCCATCGGCGAAGTGATCCTGGTCGGCGGCCGATGGTGGCTCGGCTGATTGCGGCCGCCGCGCAATGCGTTACTGTCGATCCGGAAACAGCTATCCGTGGATTGAGACATGGTTCGAGAAGGTGAGATACGCCCGGGCGAAGTCGCCATCGAGATGCCGCCGGCGCAGGATGCCGGTCTGATCTTCATCGGCCGCATCCGCACGCCCTGGACATCGCGGCTGATGACGCCGCGGCAGGGCCGCCATGACGGCCCTGTCTGTCGTCTGGAGATCTTCGAGCCATGGGTGCCCGCCATCAAGGGCGTCGATTTCTACGAGAATCTCGACGTGCTCTACTGGTTGCACCACTCGCGCCGCGACCTCGTGCTGCAGAGCCCGAAGAGCAACGGCAAAACCCGCGGCGCCTTCTCGCTACGCTCCCCGGTGCGGCCCAATCCGATCGCGACCTCGATCGTGAAGCTGGTCGGCGTCGAGGGCAACGTCATCCTGGTGCGCGGGCTGGACTGTCTCGACGAGACGCCGCTGCTCGACGTCAAGCCCGACCGCTGCGAGTTCACGCCGCTTGCGCCGCCACAGCCCGGCGATTTCGAGACGGAGTGATTTTGTTTCCTCCGTCAGTCCGGGGAGTCCGAAGGATGAACCCGGAAGCCATTTCTCCGCAGCGCAGGTGGCCTGATGGATTCCGGGCCTGCGCCTGACGGCGCATCCCGCGATGACAAGAAAGAGCCAGCCAACGTCATTGCGAGGAGCGCAGCGACGAAGCAATCCATCGCGCCGCGGGCGGAGAGATGGATTGCTTCGCTCCGCTCGCAATGACGGTGGGCGCAGCCGCTACCCCAACGCCGCGATCAGCTTGGTCGCATTGTCCTCGAGCACCTTCACATCCTCCTGGCGGGTCCCCGGTGGCAACAGCTCGACGCTGTCACGGCGCGGCATCACGTGCATATGGAGGTGGAAAACGACCTGGCCGCCGGCCCGCTCGTTGAACTGTGCCACGGTGATGCCGTCGGCCTGGAAGGCCTTCATCGCCGCGGTGGCGATCTTTTGCGCGACGCGCGCGACATGGGCGTAATCGTCGGGCGAGATGTCGAAGATATTGCGCGCCGGGGTCTTCGGGATCACCAGCGTATGGCCGGGCGCCCGCGGCATGATGTCGAGGAAGGCCAGGACACGTTCGTCCTCATAGACCTTGTGACAGGGCAGTTCACCGCGCAGGATCTTGGCGAAGATGTTGTTGGGATCATAGGCGGCGGGCATGGCGTCGGTTCCTCAAATCACGCGTCCTGCTCAGGGCAGGCAGAGAGCATATTCGATTCCGATCGAATTAGACCGGAGTTCCAGTTTTTCTTGTAGCTTGTTTTCTTTGCGAACCGGTATCAACTTCGCTCAAGAATTCACCAGCAGAAAGCTCATTCTTCGTCGCCGCCCTTGCGGAACGGGCCGGCCTCGCTGAGCTCGCGGCCGACCTCGGCGACATAGGCGCGCTCGCGCTTGAGGTAATCGGCAATCGCCCGGCGCAGGCCCGGGTCGGCGATGTAGTGGGCGGAATAGGTCGTCTGCGGCAGATATCCGCGCGCGAGCTTGTGCTCTCCCTGCGCGCCGGCCTCGACCACCTGCAATCCGTTCTGGATGGCGAAATCGATCGCCTGGTAATAACAGACCTCGAAATGCAGGAAGGGATGGTGCTCGATCGCGCCCCAGTTGCGGCCGAACAGCGTGTCCGAACCGATGAAGTTGATGGCTCCTGCGATCCAGCGTCCATCGCGCTTGGCCATCACCAGCAGCACGTCCTTGGCCATGCTCTGGCCGATCAGCGAGAAGAACTTCCGGTTCAGATATGGCCGGCCCCATTTGCGCGAGCCGGTCTCCATGTAGAAGTCGAAGAACGCGTCCCACGCATCCTCAGTGATCTCGTTGCCCGTCAGCCAGTGAATCGTGACACCGGCCGCAAGCGCGTCACGCCGCTCGCGCTTGATCGCCTTGCGGTGGCGTGAATTCAGTGTGGCGAGGAAATCGTCGAAGGTCTTGAAGCCGGCATTGCGCCAGTGGAACTGCTGGTCGGTCCGCTGCAGAAAGCCATGCCCGCCCAGGAACTTCGCTTCGGCCTCGCTCGCAAAGGTCACGTGCACCGAGGAGGCCTCGGTGGCTTCGCACAGCGCCATCAGGCCATGGGCAAGCGCCGACTTGATCTGCTCACGGTGGAGGCCGTTGCGAAGCAGGAGGCGCGGCCCGGTGGCGGGCGTGAAGGGCACCGACGCCTGAAGCTTCGGATAATACCGGCCGCCGGCGCGCTCATAGGCATCCGCCCAGCCGCGATCGAAGACATATTCGCCCTGGGAGTGGGATTTAAGAAAGCAGGGCACGATCCCGACGATCTCACCGTCCAGCTTGGCCAGAAGATGGCGCGGCCCCCAGCCAGTCCGCGCGACGGCCGAGCCGGAGGCCTCTAATGCCGTAAAAAAGGCATGCGAAACGAAGGGGTTATAGGAAGCTTTTGCATGGATGCATGCAAGCCCTCCGGAACTGGGTAAAGCCAGTGTGTCAAGGGCGTCAAGCGAGCCGGGATCGGGTGTCGGATTGGCGCAGGCATCCCAATCCGCAGCCTTGATATCGCTGACGGACGGAACGGCTTCGAGGGTGATTTCAGATGAGGCCATCGAGAGTTTGAACCGGTCCCCGGTGCGAGCGGCCATCGCCCATGGTGACCTGCGCCCTGCAAAGATCGTGCATCGCAATGCCGACTTCAAGGTCGCCAGCCACATGTCAGGTTCCCGGCATGAAGCCTTCGAAGATCATCTGGTCGGCATAGCGTGCCGCTTTCGCCCGCTGCTCCGGCGTCCGCACGGTCCAGGCCAGAAGCGGGCAGCCGAACAGGTTGCGCGCGATCCATGGCGCGGGCGCGGGCAACTGGTCGACCCAATAGGCGACGAAATGCGGTTCGGTGCGGAAGCCGTGGCGCAGGTACAGCATGCTGTCGCGCTGTGCCGGTGTGAGCTTGGCCCAATACCCGTCGTCATAGCTGCGCTGGGCGGTGATGCCGCGGTGAAGCCTTGGCATGATCTCCCGCAGCGCCAGCACCTGGTCCGGGTCGAACGACATGCCGACCACGGGCCCGGAGTAGTTGCTCAGCACCTCGGCCATCCGCTTCACGAGCTTGCGGTCGCCGTCAAAATGGCTCTTCACCTCGACCAGGAGCGGCACGCGGCCGGCAACCAGCGTGCACAGGTCGCCAAGCGACATCATGCGCTCGTCGGTGTTCTTGAAGCGGATCGCCTTCAATTCGGCCGCGGTCTTGGTGAGCAGCAGGCCGGAACCCTCGGTGAGCCGGCCGAGCGCATCGTCGTGATGCACCATGGCCTCGCCGTCGGCGGTGAGCTGGATATCGCACTCGATGGTGAAATTACCCGCGATGGCGGCTTCCGCTGCCGCCGGCATATTCTCGATGATGCCGCGCGCGGCATCATGCAGGCCGCGATGGGCGACCGGCCGCGCTGTCAGCCAGTCGGGGGCCCGCATCGCTCAGGTGACCTCGAACAATCCTTCGACCTCCACTGCGGCGTCCGCAGGCAGCGCAGCGACGCCAACGGTGGTGCGGGCATGGCGGCCCTTGTCGCCGAAGGCCAGCACCATCAGATCCGAGGCGCCGTTCAGCACCTTCGGCGCGTCCAGGAAGTCGGGCGTCGAATTGATGAAGCCGCCGAGCCGCACCACGCGAGCGACCTTGTCGAGGTCGCCAAGCGCCGCCTTGATCTGGGCAAACAGGTTGATCGCGCAACCGCGGGCGGCGGCATTGCCCTGCTCGAGGGTGACCCCGGCGCCGAGCTTGCCCTTGGCGATCAGCTTGCCTTGGGCGTCGAAGCAAAGCTGGCCGGAGACGAACAGCAGGTTGCCGGTACGAACGAAGCCGACATAGTTCGCCACGGGAGCGGCGGGTTCGGGCAGGGTGATCCCCTGTGCCGCCAGTTTCTGTTCGACCGTACCTGCCATGTTTTCCGTCCCCGGTTCAGTGACCAATCAGGGCGCATTGTTTCGCGCATCGCGCCGCCGCTTTCAAGTCAGCCACGGATCAATCAAAAATGGCGCTTCCGCGCATAAGCCTCAGAGAAACATGCCGAAAAACACGTCACTTGTGTACTTAGCGTTACCTTTTTGTGAGGGTTGCCCCAGTTGCGGCGCAATAGAGCCGTCACTATTGTGACGAATCGTCCGTTTCCTAAAGGGATATACATGGCCCGCCTGTTCCGGATTCCGCCTCGCGTTTTGGCGATGACCATTGCCGTAGCCGCAGGAGCGGGATTCACGAGCGATGCGGCCACGGCCGGCACGGTACCGTTTCTGTCGCATCAGGCGCTCTACGAGCTCAATCTGGTGAAGTCGCGCGGTTCCAACGCGATCAGCGGCGCGCGCGGACGCATCCTCTACAATTTCTCCGGCAGTTCCTGCGAGGGCTACACATCCGAATTCCGCCAGGTGTCGGAGCTCGATAGCGGCGAGGGCAAGGTAACGCTCTCCGACCTGCGCTCTTCGTCCTGGGAGGACGCTGCCGGCAAGAGCTACCGCTTCAAGATCGACACGCGGATGAACGACAGTGAATCCGCGCCGGTGGATGGCGTGGCGGAGCGGGTGGGCGACCACATCACGGTCAAGCTGAAGCAGCCGGTGGCGAAGACGTTTCAGCTCGACGGCAAAATCGTATTCCCGACCGAGCAGATCCAGCACATCATCGCCGCCGCGCGCGAGGGCAAGAGCGTGCTCGAGCTCTCGGTCTATGACGGTTCCGACAATGGCGAAAAGGTCTACAACACGCTTTCGGTGATCGGACAGCCGATCCCGGGCGACCGTGCGCCGTCGTCACCTGATGCTTCGACCACGAACGATGCGATGAAGTCGTTGACCCGCTGGCCGGTGACGGTGAGCTATTACGACCGCGACGCCAAGAACAACGAAGGCGAGCAGACGCCGGTCTACGCGATGGCGTTCGAGCTCTACGAGAACGGCGTCTCCCGTGCGCTGGTGCTGGATTACAATGACTTCGTGATTTCAGGCGCGATGGGCAAGTTCGACGTCAAGGACGCGAAGCCCTGTAAGTGATACGGTCATCGTCCGCGGAGGGGGACGATCCAGTCACCGGCCTATCGTTTCTCGGAGGCGCTCTCGCGTACTGGATGCCCCGCCTTCGCGGGGCATGACGGGTAGGGGGACGCTATTCCGCCTTCGCCGGCCCCTGATAGGAGATCCCCCGGATCACCGCGGCGTTTCCGAATTTCTTCCGCAGATCATCCATCGCGCGTTCGGCGTGGGCCGAGCGCCGGTCGAGCATGTCAGTGTCATCGGCCGCCGATCCCGGCCGCAGTGCGCTGACGCCGACGCCCATCAGGCGGAAGGCGGTGCCGTCGATCTCCTTCACCAGCATCTCGCGCGACACCGCAAAGATCTTTCCGGCGAGCTGGGTCGGCGCCGCGATCGATTGCGAGCGGGTGCGCGGGCGGAAATCGGAGGTCTTCAGCTTCAACGTGATCGTGGAGCCCGCAAGCTCGCCGTTCTTCAGCCGCGTCGAGACCTTCTCGGACAATCTCCACAGCAGTCTTTCCAGGGTGATGAAATCGCGGATGTCGTTCTCGAACGTGGTCTCGCTCGAGATCGTCTTGGCGCCGCGATCCGCCACCACGCGGCGATCGTCGATACCGCGTGCAAGTCGCCATAGTCTTCGGCCTTCGCTTGCGAACTGCTTCATCAGTTCGTTCTCGTCCGCGCGCTGCAGGTCGGCGATGGTGCGGAAGCCCCGCTGGACCAGCCTTTCCTGGGTCGCAGGCCCGACGCCGAAGATGAATCCAACCGGCTTTTCCGCGAGCATCTCGCGCGCTTCGTCCTGGTCGAGCGTGGCGAAGCCCCGCGGCTTGTCGAGGTCGGATGCGATCTTGGCCAGGAACTTGTTGCAGGACAGCCCGACCGAAACCGTGATGCCGATATTGCGCTCGACGTCGCGGGCAAAGCCCGCCAGCACCTTTGCCGGGATCATGCCGTGGACGCGCTCGGTGCCTGCAAGATCGAGGAAGGCCTCGTCGATCGACAATGGCTCGACCAGGGGCGTCAATGCCTGCATCGCGTGGCGCACCTCGCGGCCGACACGAACATATTTCGCCATGTCTGGCGGGATCACGGTCGCGGACGGGCAAAGCTCGAGCGCCTTGAACATCGGCATGGCCGACCGTACGCCAAAGGTCCGCGCGACGTAGCAGGCGGCCGAAACCACGCCGCGCTTGCCGCCGCCAATGATGACCGGCTTGTCGGCGAGATCAGGATTGTCGCGTTTCTCGACCGTGGCGTAGAAGGCGTCGCAATCGATATGTGCCAGCGCAAGCCGGGGCAGGGCGGGATGGCGAACCAGGCGCGGCGAGCCGCAACGGCTGCAACGCCTTGCCTTGAAGTCGAGATCGCCGAGGCAATCCCGGCAGAAGCAGCGGGGGCCGTCGCTCGTGAGCGCCGCGCTCACGGCACGTCGCGTTCCCATTTGGGATCGCTCAAGATCTGGTGGGCCGCGGCGATGTTGGTCGGGTGCAATTCCGAAGCCTTCGCAAACGCCTGCACTGTCGCATCATCCCGCATCACGAAATCGAGCACCGAGCCAAGGAACTTTGGGTCGGAGGCGGCCGAGCGGAGCGTCTCCGGTCCGATTCCTGTCTCGGCCAGGAACAGGCCCAGCCTTTCGGGGTCGCCGGCGATGAAACCCAGCGCCTGAACCGCAACGATTTCAGCCACTTCGCGGGGGTTTTGAACAGGCTTTTTCAACGGCCGGTTTGCCTTTCCGTTAACTTATGTTCTCTAATGAAACGCATCATGCCCGAGTCTTTCGGATCTGTTCAAGCAAGTGGAAACCACGCCACACAAGATAGCGGTCGGGCTTAACGGGTTTGAGCGAATCTGGCGCTAGTTTGAATTTACATTTCGACGCGCCCGACCACGGTAGACGTACTGTATCAGGGACTGTTTCCTACGGCTTTGGAGGGACGGGATGGCCAAGACCGTCCTGATCGTGGAGGACAACGAGCTCAATATGAAGCTCTTTCGCGACCTGCTGGAGGCGCACGGTTATCAGACCTCCGGCACGAGCAATGGCTTCGAGGCGCTCGATCTCGTCCGCAAGCTGCATCCCGACCTGATCCTGATGGACATCCAGCTTCCGCAGGTCTCCGGGCTCGAAGTCACGCGCTGGATCAAGGACGATCCCGATCTGCGCAAGATTCCGGTGGTCGCAGTCACCGCTTTCGCGATGAAGGGCGATGAGGAACGCATCCGCGAGGGCGGTTGCGAGGCCTATTTGTCCAAACCAATTTCGGTCGGCAAATTCATTGAGACTGTCCGACGCTTTATCGGGTAGGGAGTTGAGTTTCGATGTCTGCGCGTATCCTCGTGGTCGATGACGTTCCCGCGAACGTCAAGTTGTTGGAAGCACGACTGTCGGCCGAATATTTCGATGTGCTGACCGCTTCCAACGGCGCCGAGGCCCTGCAGATATGCGCGCGTGCCGAGTGCGATATCATCCTGCTCGACGTCATGATGCCTGACATGGACGGCTTCGAAGTATGCCGTCGCCTCAAGTCCAACCCGGCCACGCACTTCATTCCGGTCGTCATCGTCACCGCGCTCGACAGCCCGGCCGACCGCGTGCGCGGGCTGGAAGCCGGCGCCGACGACTTCCTGACCAAACCCGTGTCCGACGTCGTGCTGATCGCACGCGTGCGCTCGCTGACGCGACTGAAGATGATGACCGATGAATTGCGCATGCGCGCGATCACCTCGCTCGAGATCGGCATGCAGGCGCCCGAACGCAGCGCCATTGCCGATAAGGGGCTTGGCGGCCGTATCCTTCTGGTCGACGACCGACCGTCGTCCTACGAACGGCTCGCGCCGATGCTTTCCGCCGAGCATACGGTCGATGTCGAAGCCAACCCGGCGGAAGCGCTGTTCAACGCCGCCGAGGGCAATTACGACCTTCTGATCGTCTCGCTCAGCCTCGACAATTACGACGGCCTGCGGCTCTGCAGCCAGGCGCGTTCGCTGGAGCGCACCCGCCAATTGCCGATCCTCGCCATCTCGGACGCCGACAACAATGCGCGGCTGCTGCGAGGGCTCGAGATCGGCGTCAACGATTACCTGCTGCGGCCGATCGACAAGAACGAACTGCTGGCGCGGGCACGCACGCAGATCCGTCGCCGGCGCTACACCGATCATCTGCGCGACAATGTGCAGAACTCGATCGAGATGGCGATCACGGATGCGCTGACCGGGTTGCATAACCGCCGCTACATGGAGAGCCATCTGGCGACCCTGGCCGAACAGGCCTCCGCCCGCGGCAAGCCGCTGGCGCTTATGATCCTCGACATCGATTACTTCAAGTCGATCAACGACACCTACGGTCATGATGCCGGCGACGACGTGCTGCGCGAGTTCGCGACACGGATCCGCAAATCGATCCGCGGCATCGATCTCGCCTGCCGCTATGGCGGCGAGGAGTTCGTGATCGTGATGCCGGAAACCGACCTTCACGTCGCCAGCATGGTCGCCGAGCGCCTGCGCCGTTCGATCGCCGGTGAATCCTTTTCCATCAACAAGGGCGCCAACCGCATCGAGGTCACGATCTCGATCGGCCTCACCACGCTGGAGCGCAAGGGCGAGTCGGTCACCGACGTGCTCAAGCGCGCCGACAAGGCGCTCTACCGCGCCAAGCACGATGGCCGGAACAGGGTGGTTTCAGCGGCGGCATAGCGTCTCCCGGATTACGCTTTCGCTCCATCCGGGCTACTGACCTTCACGCCTGCATTCTCCAACAGCACCCGCGCGGCTTCCTTTGCCGCACGCGCCATCGCGGGATCGTCGCGGACGAGGTCCTGTGCGATCGAACCATCGACCAGCAATTGCAGTTGGGTGGCAAGCCGGTCCGGATCCGCAACGCCTAGCTCGACCAATCGATCGCGAAACCACAGCCGCCGGCTTTCCTTGAAAGCGACGGCGATGTCCTTCACCGATTTGTCTTCGCCACCGAGTTCGGCGACCGCGTTGACGAAGGGGCAGCCGCGAAAATCCTCGGCGCCAAAGCGACGCTCCAGCGCATCGAAGGTGCCGAGGATCTGCTCGACCGGCGACCTGTCCGACGGCTTCGGCTGCACGAAGCGATGCTCGAGATACGCCGCGATCAGCGCGTCCTTGGACGGAAAGTGGTTGTAGAGCGTGCGCTTGCTGATGCCGATCTCGGCGGAAATCGTGTCGACGCCGATCGCGCGGATGCCCTTGAGGTAGAACAGCCGGTCGGCGGTCTGAAGGATGCGGTCCTTCATCGTCTGTTTCTGGTGCGGAGAAGCCATGCGTTGGCTCCGTATCTCACTCGCTTGACAGCACCATCCCCTTATAGCCAAGGTACACAGGTCTGTGTAACTAAAAATCGCGTGAATCGCAGGTGGACTTTCCTGTGCCGCCATCAATAGGGAGAACAAACAAATGCCCTTGCTGCAGGTCCTGCGTCCCACGCTTCCCATCCTGATCGGCGCCTCCATCATGCTCACGCTGAGCATGGGCCTGCGGCAGAGCCTCGGCATTTTCATGCAGCCGCTGACTCACGACATCAGGATTTCGGTGTCCGACTTCACGCTGGCGCTGGCGGTGCAGAATCTCGCCTGGGGATTTTTGCAGCCGCTCGCCGGCGCCATGACAGATCGCTACGGCTTTCGCCCGATCATGGTGGTTGGTTCGCTGCTCTACATCGCCGGCCTTGCGTTCATGGCGGCTGCGCACGGTGTCATCAGCATCATGATCGGCGGCGGCGTCCTGATCGGTACCTCGCTTGCGTGCACCGCAGCCGCGATTGCAATGTCGGTCGCAGCCCGCGCAGTGCCGGAGACGGTGCGCTCGACTGTGCTCGGCATCGTCTCCGGCGCCGGGTCGCTCGGCGCGCTGCTGTCGGCCCCGATCGGACAGCTCCTCAATGAAGGTTTCGGCTGGCGCGTCGGTTTGCTTGGCTTCGTGGTGCTGGCGCTGCTGATGATCCCTGCCGCCTGGTACGCGGGTCGGATCGACCAGGTTCCGCTGCCCAAGCCGAGGTCATCCGAGGACATCGGCGAGGCAACCGCAGCCATTGCCGCGCGAGCAGCGCTCGGCAACGCCCCGTTTGTGGTGATGACTTGCGCCTATCTTGTTTGCGGCATGCAGCTCGTCTTCCTCACTACGCATCTGCCGTCCTATCTCGCGATCTGCGGCCTCGATCCGATGCTGAGCGCGCAGACGCTCGGCATGATCGGCGGCTTCAACGTACTTGGCTCTCTCTTCTTCGGCTGGGCCGGCCAGCGCTGGAACAAGCTTGCGCTGCTGGGCATGATCTACATCCTGCGCTCGCTGGCGCTCGCCTGGTATTTCATGCTGCCAGCGACCCCGGCCTCCACGCTGCTGTTCGGCGCCATCATGGGCTTCCTGTGGATGGGCGTCGGCCCCCTTGTCGCGGGCGCGGTGGCGGAGATGTTCGGGCTGCGCTGGCAGGCGATGATCCAGGGCCTTGCCTTCATGAGCCACCAGATCGGCAGCTTCCTCGGCGCCTACGGGGGAGGGCTGCTCTACGACGCGCTCGGCTCCTACACCTTGGCCTGGCGCATTGGCGTCGCGCTGGGGCTCGCCGGCGGCATCATCCAGGTGGCATTCGCGCTGATGCGGCCCTCACAGCCGCCGCTATTGAAGGCGGCGTAAGTCGGTCCCGGCGACTAAGCTTGGTAGAGAATCTGGCTGCCCCACGTGGGGCAGCCATCAAGACTGACTATATAATAGTCAGAAATTTGCTTATAAAATTGGCAGAGGGCGGGGCGATTCACGCGCTGCCAAATTGGAATTGACGTTGATTCAATAGGTTATCCCGGCGCCATGGGTGGCACGAAACTTGATTAATTCTGATTAAGAATTGGAGCCGGGGGCCGATACGTCCTCCGACTTTGGCGACCGGGAAAAAGCTGGCAAGCCCATGAGGCTAGTCGCCGCCAATCATCTCCAGCCGCTGAAGCTCGACGACCTCGCCACGGCGCCGAGCACGATGAGTGCTGTGCCTGGCCAGGGGGATTGCCTGCTCGGGGCAGGCATCATGGGCCAATTGCGCCGCTCCAAAACTCTGCGAGCACCGGACAAGGAGACGACGCCAGACATTTGGCGACGTCGTCGAGCAGCAAGCCGTGCCATCGTGCCGGCACGGCAAAGCCTCTCCTCAAGCCTTTCGCTGACTTCTCTTGCGACGGGAGGAAGATGATGCCCTCAAGAACACCTGCGAGCCGAAGGCTCGTGAAATTCGCGGCTACTTTCCTGGCGACAGTCTTGGGAATTACGCTCCTCAGTCTCGCACTGGGCGACGTTGCGTTTGCTCAGGACGCGGCGCCGCCGGCGTGCGGCGGCAAGGTCCTTGAAAAATGCACGCCGAACTCCGGCGATACGGCGTGGATGCTGACATCCGTCGCGCTTGTGTTGATGATGACGATCCCGGGCCTCGGCCTGTTCTACGGCGGCATGGTACGCAAGAAGAACGTCGGCGATACCGTGATGACCAGTTTCGCGGTCACCTGCCTCGTCACGATTCTGTTTGCCATCCTGACTTACAGCTTGGCATTTCGCGCCGGCACGCCCTTTGTCGGCGGCCTCGATCGGATGTTTCTCAAGGACATCCTGAGCGACATCGGCAAGGGCGGAATTGGCAATCCCAACCCGCTTGCCCCAACCATCCCCGAGGCCGTGTACATCTGCTTTCAGATGACATTTGCGATCATTACGCCGGCGCTGATTGCCGGCGCATTTGCCGAGCGCATGAAATTCTCGGCCATGCTCTGGTTCATCGGCCTGTGGGCGATCCTGGTCTATGCGCCGATTGCGCATTGGGTCTGGGGGCCCGACGGGGTCTTCGCTGCGGCCAACGAGAACGCAGGGGTGAAGGTGCTCGATTTCGCCGGCGGTACCGTCGTGCATATCAATGCCGGCGTGGCAGGTCTGATGTGCGCCATCATGCTCGGCAAGCGCAGGGAGACGGGGCCTGCCCATAATATGGTGCTGACCTTTATCGGCGCCTCTTTGCTCTGGGTTGGCTGGTTCGGCTTCAACGCCGGCTCCGCCGTCACGGCGGGGATGCAGGCGGGCATGGCCATGCTGGTGACCCAGATCGCCACGGCGGTTGCTGCGTTCACCTGGATGCTGGTGGAATGGACGCTCAAGGGCAAGCCGACCGTCGTCGGCATCTGCTCGGGCGCGGTCGCCGGCCTCGTTGCCATCACGCCGGCGTCCGGTTTCGTGGCGCCGATCGGCGCCTTTGCCATCGGGATTGCCGCAGGCGTCCTCTGCTATTGGGGATGCACCGGCCTGAAGCGCGCGTTCAACTATGATGACGCGCTGGATTGCTTCGGCGTGCACGCCATTGGCGGCATCGTCGGGGCACTGCTCACCGGCGTGTTCGCGGTCGAGCAGTATGGGGGGACGCCGGGCGTTCTGGAGGGAAACCCTGGTCAGTTCTTCAACCAGTGCGTCGGCGTTGCCACTGTGATTGTTTACGATGCCGTCGTCAGCCTGATCATCCTCGCTGCGGTGAAGGTATTCGTCGGCCTTCGCGTGCATGAGGACGCCGAGCGTGACGGGCTCGACCTCGCGCTGCATGGTGAAGTGGTGCACTAGCTGCGATAATAGCGCCACATCCTGAGGAACGTCCGATGGATCTCGTCGGGCGTCCGGTCGAATGGCTCCAGGTTGATGCACACCACGCCGCGGTGGTCCATGCGCCACGGCAGCCGCATCAAGCGGCGATAGGCCGGCTGCTTGCGCCAGTCGGCTACGAGGGCGCCGCTCAGGGGCGTGCTGAGCGCAATCTGCAATTCATGAACCGTCATCGCGCGCTCGGCGATCTGGACGAGATCGATGCGTTCGATGGCGCGCCACCGGACCAGGCCGAAAGCCTGGATGAAGATGCCGTATTGATTGGCGCCGATGGTCGGGCGCCCGGTCTCAAGCAACGGGATGTTGTAGTAGGTAAACCCAGCCGCCGTTACCGCAAGCGCCAGCCAGTAAAGCGCGCCGGTGATCCAGGTGGCCGCAAAGAAGATCGCGGCGAGGGCGGCGGTGACGTAGACCGGGAAGTAGATATCCTCGCGGCCGTATACGACCGAGTAGCCGCCAACATTTCCTTCGTTCAAGGTTGCGACCATGTGAGCCCTATGCCCCCGATCTGCCCGGGGAATCATAAGGGATGACATTGGGGCCGCACAAAAACAAAACGGGGCCGCGGGGCCCCGTTCCAGTGGGTAGTGTCCCGCGATCTTACTTGATCTTGGCTTCGCGGAATTCGACGTGCTTGCGCGCGACCGGGTCGTACTTCTTCTTGACCAGCTTGTCGGTCATGGTGCGCGAATTCTTCTTGGCGACGTAGTAATAGCCGGTGTCGGCGGACGACACGAGCTTGACCTTGATGGTGACCGCCTTGGCCATGTCAAAACCTCAGGAAAATGATGGGGTATCAGGAGCCGGCCAAGCGGCCCGCGTTTGGCCGGCAACCTAGTCACAATCAGCCCAAAGTCAAGGTTTTCCGGACCCAAATCGGCCCAATTCGGCCGGATCAGCGCTCGAAAAACTGGTTCTTCGGCCGCGGCAGGCCCAGATTCTCGCGCAGCGTCCTGCCTTCATACTCCTTGCGGAATATCCCGCGCTTCTGCAGTTCCGGGACCACCTTGTCGACGAAATCGTAGAGCCCACCCGGCAAATAGGGGAACATGATGTTGAAGCCGTCGGAGGCATAGCTCGTCAGCCATTCCTCCATCTGGTCGGCGATCAGTTTCGGCGTGCCGACGAAGGCCAACCCGCCATAGCCGCCGACGCGCTGCGCAAGCTGGCGCACGGTGAGCTTGTCGCGCGCGGCGACGTCGACCAGGCGCTGGCGTCCGCTCTTGCTGGCATTGGTTTCCGGGATCGGCGGCAGCGGGCCATCAGGATCGAAACCGGAGGCATCAGTGCCGAGGATCACCGAGAGCGAGGCAATCGCGCTGTCGTAATGCACCCGGCTGTCGAGCAAGGCGCGCTTCTCCTTGGCCTCCTCGACGCTGTCGCCGACCACGACGAAAGCGCCGGGCAGAATCTTCAAATGCTCGCGGTCGCGGCCGAGCTTGTCCATGCGGCCCTTGATGTCGGCATAAAGCTTCTGCCCGTCACTGAGGCTGCCGCCACCGGTGAAGACCGCTTCCGCCGTCTCCGCCGCCAATTGCCTGCCGTCCTCCGAGGCGCCGGCCTGCACGATCACCGGCCAGCCCTGCACCGGCCGCGCGATGTTCAGCGGACCGCGGACCTTCAGATATTTTCCCTCATGATTGAGCACATGCATCTTCTCGGGATCGAAGAAGAGCCCGGATTCGACATCGCGCACGAAGGCGTCATCGGCAAAGGAATCCCAGAGCCCGGTGACCACGTCATAGAACTCCCGCGCGCGGCGGTAGCGTTCGGCGTGCTCCATGTGGTCGTCGAGCCCGAAATTGAGCGCGGCGTCGGGATTGGACGTGGTGACGATATTCCAGCCCGCGCGGCCGCCGCTGATATGGTCAAGCGAGGCAAAGCGGCGGGCGACGTGATAGGGCTCGTCGAAGGTGGTCGAGCCGGTCGCGACCAGGCCGATATTCTCCGTCGCCGTTGCGAGCGCCGACAGCAGCGTGAACGGCTCGAACGAGGTCACGGTGTGGCTGCGCTTCAGCGCATTGATCGGCATGTTCAGCACGGCCAGATGGTCCGCCATGAAGAAGGCGTCGAACTTGCCGGCTTCCAGCTTCTGGGTGAGCTGCTTGATATGGGAAAAGTTGAAATTGGCGTCCGGCCAGGCGCCAGGATAGCGCCATGCGCCGGTGTGGATGCTGATCGGCCGCATGAACGCGCCGAGCTTGAGTTGACGCTGTGCCATTTGCCACGTTTCCGTGTGAATTGTTCAGGAGCAGATAGGCACGAAGCGCGGCGGCACCACAGGGAAGATTATTTTGTTTTTGCACGCTTTCGCGACATGCCCGTCACGCGCCCAAAATGTCCTTCTGCATCCTGCCGCCGTAGAAGTGGAAGAATGGCACCGGCGCGTCATGACTGAGAGGCCCCGTGGCAAGCCGGCGGTCGAGCTCGGCGAGCACGTTCTTGGTCATGGCATGTGCATCGGCCAGCGGTTCGGAGCCGATCTCGACCCACACCAGCTCGACCAATTCCGCGTCGGCATGCACCACGCCTTCGACGCGATGGGCGATGGCGGAGGCATCCGCCGTGAAGAAGCGCGTGTCGAAGCGGCGGACGCGACCGGGCGGGGTGATCGCGCGCGCGATCAGGAACAGGCCGGAGGGATCGGGCAACAGGCCGGCATCAGCGAACGGCGTCCATGGACCATCGAGCTTGGCGGGCTTCTCGGGCTTGCGGCCGAGACACAGGCCCGTCTCTTCGCAGGCCTCGCGGATCGCCGCATTGGCCAATGCACGGGCACGGCCGGGCGTGATCTTCGGGCTGCCCTTGAGCAGGTTCGCCTCAAGCTCCTGGCTGATGGGAGCGGCGACCGGAACGCGGTTGTCGGCCTTGTCGACGCGGCCGCCGGGGAAGACATATTTGCCGGGCATGAACACGACCTTGTCGTGCCGCTTGCCGACCAGCACCTTCGGCCTCGCGCTGGAGCGATCGATCAGGATCAGTGTCGCGGCATCCTTGGGCCGGAAATACGGATGATGATCCGCTTCCTTTTCCTCTTTGACGTCCTGCTTGATCGCGGTCGCTGCTTCGGTCATTCCATCCCCGTTTTGTTGTTCTTGAACTTAAGGCTATTGGATCGGCGGAAGATCGTCTGGCGCGTTCTCGTCGAAGCCGTGCATGCGCATCGCCCACTGGAAGCCGACGACGGCGCCCTTGATCGGCTGCAACAGCAGCAGTGACAATATCAGGGTCAGCGGCAGATAGATCGAGAGCTGCAGCCACACCGGCGGTGAATAGTCGGTCTCGATCCACAGCGCGAGCGGCACCACGATGTGGCCGACGACCACGATGACGAGATAGGCCGGCAGGTCGTCGGCGCGATGGTGTGAAAAATCCAGGTCGCAGACCGGGCAGTGACCGTCGACTTTGAGGAAGGCGCGAAACAGTTTGCCTTGGCCGCAACGCGGACAGCGGCAGCGAAAGCCGCGCTTCAACGCCGTCCACAGGTCGCGCCGCTGAACCGACGCAGCCTCGCGGGTCCACGCCGTCGTCGCGGGCTTCAGCGTTTCCATGACTTGCCTCGCTTCGATTTGCCGGACTTCTGCTTGCCCGGCTTGCGATCCTTTTTCTGCGGTGCGCGCCCCGCCTTTGCACCGCGCACTTCTTTCTTCCGTTCGCGTCGGCCTGCGCTTTTTCTGCCACGCGGAATGGCTTGTCCGCCCGACAGCAATTCAAAGCGCAAGGCGCCGGCGATCGGAGCAGCTTCTACCAGACGCACGTCGACCACGTCACCCAATCGGTGCATGGCACCGCTGCGGGAGCCGATCAGGGCATGCCGCGTCTCGTCATAGTCATAGTATTCGGTGCCGAGCGTTCGGATCGGGATCAACCCGTCGGCGCCGGTGTCGTCGAGCTTGACGAACAGTCCGGAGCGGGTGACGCCGGAAATGCGTCCCTGAAAGCTCGCGCCGACGCGATCGGCGAGATAATGCGCGATCAGGCGGTCGGCGGTCTCGCGCTCGGCCTTCATCGCGCGCCGCTCCGTCATCGAAATCTCGGCGGCGACCTCGGCAAGCGTCTCCGGCGTCTCGCTGTCGGGCAGGGCGCCATCGCCGAGCCCAAGCGCCCGGATCAACGCACGGTGCACGATCAGGTCGGCGTAGCGCCGGATCGGCGAGGTGAAATGCGCATAGCGCCTGAGGTTCAGGCCGAAATGGCCGTAATTCTCCGAGGAGTATTCGGCCTGCGCCTGCGAGCGCAGCACCACCTCGTTGACCAGCGTCTCGTAGTCCTCGCCCTCGACCTGTGCCAGCACGCTGTTGAACACGGACGGCCGCAGCGCGCCCGCCTTTGTGAAGGGCAGATCGAGCGTCTTGAGGAACTCCTGGAGGTTGTGAACCTTCTCCTGCGTCGGCTCGTCATGCACGCGATAGATCAGCGGCAGGCCCTTCTTCTCGAGCGTCTCGGCCGCGGCGACGTTGGCGAGGATCATGAACTCCTCGATCAATTTGTGTGCGTCGAGACGTTCGGGAACGATGACGCGGTCGACCGTGCCGTCCGCCTTCAAGAGGATCTTCCGCTCGGGCAGATCGAGGTCGAGTGGATCGCGTTCGTCGCGCGCCAGCTTCACGACCCTGTAGGCCTCCCATAGCGGCTTCAGGATCGGATCGAGCAGGGGGCCCGTGGTATCGTCCGGCCGGCCGTCGATCGCCGCCTGCGCCTGCGCGTAGTGGAGCTTGGCGGCTGAGCGCATCAGCACGCGGTGGAACGTGTGCGAGCGCTTGCGGCCGTCGGCGCCGATCACCAGACGCACCGCGAGCGCGCCGCGCGGCTCGCCCGGCACCAGCGAGCAGAGATCGTTGGAGATGCGCTCCGGCAGCATCGGCACCACGCGGTCCGGGAAATAGACCGAGTTGCCGCGGACCAGCGCATCATGGTCGAGCGCCGAACCCGGACGCACATAAAAGGCGACGTCGGCGATCGCGACGTGGACGACATAGCCGCCCTTGTTGTGCGGATCGGGGTCGGCTTCCGCATGCACGGCGTCGTCGTGATCCTTGGCGTCCGGCGGGTCGATGGTGACGAGCGGAACGTCGCGCCAGTCCTCGCGCGCTTGCAGCGTCGCAGGCCTGGCGTCCTCGGCTTCGCGCAAGGCGCCGCGCGAGAACTCCTGCGGGATTTCGTGGGTGTGGATCGCGATCAGGCTGATCGCTTTTTCGCTCGCGATCGAGCCGAGCCGCTCTTTGACCTTGCCCGAAGCGAGGCCGAAGCCGCGGCTGCGGACGAGATCGACGCTGACGAGATCGCCGTCCTTGGCGCCGCCGGTGTCGGCCTGGGCGATGTTGAGTTCGCGTCCGGCCTGCTTCTTGTCGACCGGCACCAAGCGGCCGCCGCCGTCGGGGAGGGCGCGGAACAGGCCGAGCACGCGGGTTCTGGCGTGGTCGATGACCTTGATGATGCGGCCGCGATAGGGCGTGCCGTCGGCGTCGTCGACCATCTCGATGCGGAGCAGCGCGCGGTCGCCGACCCCTGCGGTGGTGCCGCGCTTCTGATGACGTGGCGTGACGATGCGGATCTTCGGCGCGCTGCCGTTTTCTTCGGTGTCCCACTCGGTGGGCGTTGCGATCAGTTCGCCGTCGGCGTCGCGGCCGGTGACGTCGGCCATGATGGTGGGCGGCAGCGCGGCCGGCTCATGTATCTTGCGGCGGCGCTTGGCGATCGTGCCGTCGTCGGCGAGCTCGCGCAGAATGCGCTTCAGCTCGACGCGGTCTGCATTCTTCAACCCGAATTCGCGCGCGATCTCCCGCGTGCCGACTTTTCCGGGATTGGCACGGATAAAGGCGACAATGGCGTCCCTGGCCGGAAAGCCATGGTCATGTCTGTGTTTCACTTATCCTCGAGTCTTGCCCGCGCTTTTCTTCGCGGGTGTTTTCGATGTTGCGGCAGGTTTTGCCGCTGATGTCTTCGCTGCCTTCACCGGCGCGCGCGCCTTGCTGGCGGCATCCGATTTCGGCTTGCTCGGCGCCTTCTTCACCGCGGCCTTCTTGGCAGGCTTTGCCGCGGCCTCGGTGTCGGCCTTCGCCGGCTTTTCCGCCTTGGCTTTCTTGGCCTTCGTCTTGCCGCCGCCCTTGGCTGCACGCTCGTCGATCAGCGCGATCGCGTCCGCAAGCGTCACCTCGTCGGGCGTCTTGTCGCTCGGGATCGTCGCGTTGACGCCGCCAGCGGTGACGTATGCGCCATAGCGACCGTTCTTCAGTGCGATCGCGCCAAGCGTCGGATGATCGCCAAGCGGCTTGCCCGGATCGGCGCCGAAGCGCCGGCCGCTTGGGCCCTTCGCGACCTTCTCCGCGATCAGCGTGACCGCGCGATTGAGGCCGATGTCGAAGACTTCGTCGCCGGCCTCCAGCGAGGCGTAGGTCTTCTCGTGCTTCACGAATGGACCGAAGCGGCCGATGCCGGCGGTGATCGGTTCCCCCGTCTCGGGATGCTTTCCGATTTCGCGCGGTAGCGACAACAGCTTGAGCGCAAGCTCGAGATCGACGTCGTTTGGCGAGGTACCTTTCGGGATGCCGGCGCGCTTCGGCTTCTCGCCTTCGGCATAATCCTTCTGCTCGCCGAGCTGGATGTAGGGGCCGAACCGGCCCGCCTTCACGGTGACGTCGAAGCCGCTGTCCGGATCCTGGCCGAGAACACGGTCGGCGGCAGCCTCGGAGTCGGCGGCGAGCGGCCTTGTATAGCGGCATTCCGGATAGTTCGAGCAACCGATGAAGGCACCGAACTTGCCGGCCTTCAGATTGAGCCGGCCGGTGCCGCAGGTCGGACACTGCCTGGGATCGCCGCCATCCGCGCGCGGCGGATAGATGTGCGGCCCCAGCATCTCGTCGAGAACGTCGAGCACTTCCGCGACGCGCAGATCCTTGATGTCGTTGACCGCGCCGATGAAGTCGCGCCAGAAATCCTTCAGCACCTGCTGCCAGGAGATCTCGTTGTTCGAGATGCGGTCGAGCTGTTCCTCGAGATCGGCGGTGAAGTCGTATTCGACATAGCGGCGGAAGAAGCTTTCCAGGAACGCGATCACGACGCGCCCCTTGTCCTCGCCGTAAAGGCGTCGCTTCTCGAGCTTCACATAGCCGCGGTCCTTCAGCACCTGCAGGATCGAGGCATAGGTCGAGGGCCGGCCGATGCCGAGCTCTTCCATGCGCTTGACCAGCGAGGCTTCCGAGAAGCGCGGCGGCGGCTCGGTGAAGTGCTGGGTGACGGCAAGGTCCTGCCGCTTCAGCGGCTCGCCCACGCTCATCGAGGGCAGGCGGCGCGAGTCTTCGTCTTCCTCGTCGTCGCGGCCTTCCTGGTAGAGCGCGAGGAAGCCGTCGAACTTGATGACCTGGCCGGTGGCGCGCAATTCCAGCACGCGCGATCCGGCTTTCGCCTCGATGTCGACCGTGGTGCGCTCGAGCTCGGCGGATTCCATCTGGCTCGCGATGGTGCGGGTCCAGATCAGTTCATAGAGCCGCGCCTGATCGGAATCGAGCCGCCGCTTCAGGTCGGCGGGCCGGCGCGACAGGTCGGTCGGGCGGATCGCTTCGTGCGCTTCCTGCGCGTTCTTGGCCTTGGCCTGGTACTGGCGCGGGGCGTCGGGCACATAGGCGTTGCCGAAGTCCTCACCGATCACCTTGCGCGCCTGGGTGATCGCGGACGGATCGATCTGCACGCCGTCGGTACGCATATAGGTGATGAGGCCGGTGGTCTCGCCGCCGATGTCGATGCCCTCATAGAGCCGCTGCGCGATCCGCATCGTATGTGCCGGCGCGAAGCCGAGCTTGCGGCTGGCTTCCTGCTGCAGCGTCGAGGTGGTGAAGGGTGCCTGCGGATTGCGGCGCGCGGGCTTTGCTTCGACGGTCGCGACCTTGAACAGCGCAGCTTCGATCGCCTTGCGGAATTCCTCGGCTTCCGCGCCCGAGCCGATGTCGAGCCGCGCGATCTTCTTGCCGTCGGCGCCGACGAGCCGCGCCTCGAAGGCTTCGCCGCGCGGGGTCAGAAGGGTCGCGACCAGCGACCAATATTCCTTCGGCACGAACTTCTCGATCTCGAGCTCGCGGTCGCAGACCAGACGCAGCGCCACTGACTGCACGCGGCCGGCGGAACGCGCCCCCGGCAATTTGCGCCAGAGCACGGGGGAGAGGGTGAAGCCGACGAGATAGTCCAGCGCGCGGCGCGCCATATAGGCGTCGACCAGCGCGCCGTCGATCTGGCGCGGCGCCTTCATCGCTTCCGAGACCGCCTGCTTGGTGATGGCATTGAACACCACGCGCTCGATCTTCTGATCTTTCAGCGCGCGCTTTTCCTTCAACACCTCCAGCACGTGCCAGGAGATCGCCTCGCCCTCGCGATCAGGGTCGGTTGCGAGAATCAGGCGGTCCGCACCCTTCAGCGCCTTGGCGATGTCATTGAGTCGGCCGGCGGCCTTGGGATCGACCTCCCAGATCATCTGGAAATTGGCGTCCGGATCGACCGATCCGTTCTTGGCGGGGAGGTCGCGGACATGGCCAAACGAGGCCAGGACCTCGTAGGAGGAGCCCAGATACTTGTTGATCGTCTTGGCTTTGGCCGGCGACTCCACGATGACGATATTCATGTCATTCCAATAGCTTACGGGAGGAATTGAAGGCGGGTTCCGCGAGACTCGCGGCCCGCTCTGTCGGGGCGAACATGGGTGTTGAGGGGCCCCCTGTCAAATCGAAGGATATTGAGAGGGTGGTGCCGGCCTACGACTTAATATCTAGGAAGTTGCAAAGTGCTTCCTAGAGTTGCGGCCGAAAAGGCCCTATCCTTGATCCAAAATGGTTCGTTTGGAAGAAATTTTTGGCTAGGGCGGGAGGCCGCCGGAAGCGCTCCGCTTCCGGTCGGGCAAAGCGATCGCAACTGGATGAGACCGGCGAGGAGGGCGGCCCCGATGAGGCTGTGGCCTTCATTGCGGAGACTGTTGCCGAGCTGGTGAAACTCGCAGAACGCCACCGGCTGGAGGTGCTGAGCCATCTCTTGGGCATGGCGAAGCTCGAAGCCGAAGAACGGCTGCGCCTGCGCAGCAAGCGCAAGCTGTCGTGAGAAAACGTCGCACCGTTCCGTAGGATGGCTAGAGCGCAGCGAAACCCATTGCGATGAAGCTGGGCGCGAATGATGGGTTTCGCTTCGCTCTACCCATCCTACGATTCTGCTAGTCCCTCATCCTGTGCAGAACAAGCGCGCGGCTCTATCCACGTGATTGCGAGCGGAGCGCAACAATCCATGCCTCCACACGCGGCACGATGGATTGCTTCGCTCCGCTCGCAATGACGTGGTGAGGTCGGATTCAAATGTCAAACAGCGGTCCGTAGGATGGGTAGAGCGAAGCGAAACCCATCGCGATGGAGCAAGCGGGTCGAATGATGGGTTTCGCTTCGCTCTACCCATCCTACGTCTGAGTCAAACAGCGGATGTGAGTTCGCGTTCTCGCGGC
>NZ_AUEZ01000032.1 GCF_000426245.1 Bradyrhizobium sp. Ai1a-2
ACTCGGCAGGTGCGCTGTATCAGACCTTCCCGCCTGCCGAAGCACGGCGCATCCTGCAGCGCATCGAGTTCCACTACACCCCCAAGCACGCAAGCTGGCTCAACATGGTCGAGATCGAGATTGGCGTATTGCGGGGACAGTGCCTCGACCGCAGGATCGACGACCCCAAGCAACTGCGCCGCGAAATCTCCGCCTGGGAGCGGCATAGAAATGCTGCCCGCTCCCGCATCAAATGGATGTTCACAATCGAAAAAGCTCGCGCCAAAATGGGACGCGCCTACCCAAACCCTTCCAAAGAGTCATAATCACCGTGCAGAGCAACTAGTCCACCGATTCCGCGATCAGGCGGATTCTGAACACGGGCTTCTTGCTCTCGTCGATCAGCTCCATCTGCCACTCGGCGTCCTGCTTGAGGCTGCGCGCGATGCTGCCGAGAAGATTGCCGCTGACCTTGGTCATCTCCGCCCACGCGGCCTCACGGCTTTCGAATTCCGACCCCTGATCAGACGCGCCAGCGAAGCGCCCGTGGCTGATCCTGAAGAAATACTGCGCCATGTGGAACTCAATTGTTGGCCCACCCCCGGCCGTCTCGGCAGAGATTAGAAGATTAGACGCTACCAAGCCATAAATTCACGAGCCCGTATCACTACGGGCTTTCGCCGCCACGTTGTCGCCTCGATCAAACGAAGTCGGCGGGACCGATGGTTGCAGTTAGAGCGTTTTCGAGCGAAGTGGACACCGGTTCGCATAGCAATCAAGTTTACGCAGATTGCGTAGACTTATCTGCGCAGAAAACGCGTCAAAACTAGAATCTAGAGCTTCGGTTCTGATTCAATCAGACCCGAAGCTCTAAGAAGCTCTAATCGGTCGAACGGCGCAATTCGGCCGCGCCTTCCGGTTGCGCCGGTTCGGGCTTCACCGGCTCGAGCCTGGTGCGCTCGACAGGCGGCGTCTCGACGCGCGTGGACACCTCCGCGCGGGAGGCGTCGGCCGAACGTGTCTGGGAGGGGCGCAGCGAACGCGGGCGCGCCACTGCGCGCGCCAGCAGCATCTGCTGCCCGCCCTGATGGCGGAATTCGCAATAGGCAAAGCCCATGCCCGACACCGAGCCGCGGAACGTGCGCTCGTCGCGCTTGTCGAGGTTGAAGCAGGGCTCGAAGGGAAGGCCCTTCAGCGAGGCGCACACGGCCTGGCCGCGAATCTGCAGGGTGTTGCCCGGCAGCCTGACGTGGCGAATTGGGCCGGAGCCGGAGAACTGGATCGAACCGGCGGCGCCCATGTCGTCGAGGATGCGGCCGGCGCCGCGGGTACCGTCAAAACAGGTGAAGGCGAATACCTTGCCGGCGACGAAGCGCCTGGCCTCTTCGGCGTTCATCATCCCGGCCAGCGCGGGCACGACCGTCGCCGCGGCCATGACCGTCCCCAACAACAGACGCGCAAGCATGAGCCACTCCACTTACCCAGCGCGGGCACCCCGCCTTTACCCGCTGCTTACCATACCAACCAAGGCAACATTGGAGCAGCTTGGTTGGTAAATTCTGAACGCCGTCAGACTATTTTTACCACGATCCGGCCGCGGACTTCGCCTGCAAGAATCTTCGGGCCATAGGAGATGGCTTGGTCCAGGCTGATTTCGTGAGTGATATCAGCTAGTTTTGCCTTGTCCAAATCGCTCGCGAGGCGGCTCCAGGCGCGCTTGCGCCGTTCGATCGGGCACATCACCGAGTCGATGCCGATAAGGCACACTCCCCGCAAAATGAACGGAGCGACCGAGGAAGGCAGGTCCATGCCGGCCGCGAGACCGCACGCGGCGACGGCGCCGCCGTATTTGGTCATCGAGAGCATGTTGGCGAGCGTGGTCGAGCCGACGCTGTCGACGCCGCCGGCCCAGCGCTCCTTCCCGAGCGCCTTGACCGGGACGGTCAACTCGCTGCGGTCGATCACCTCGGCGGCGCCGAGGCCCTGGAGGTAGGCCGCCTCTGATTGCCGCCCGGTCGAGGCGATCACGTGATAGCCGAGCTTGGACAGCACCGCGATCGCAACCGAGCCGACCCCGCCGGCAGCCCCCGTGACCACGATCGGGCCGCTCTTGGGCGTGAGCCCGTGGTCCTCCAGCGCCAGCACCGAGAGCATGGCGGTATAGCCGGCAGTGCCGATCGCCATCGCGTCACGCGCCGAGATTCCGTCGGGCAGACGCACCAGCCAGTCGCCCTTGACCCGTGCCTTCTCGGCATAGGCACCGAGATGGGTCTCGCCCATGCCCCAGCCGTTGCAGACGACCTTGTCGCCGGCCTTCCAGTCGGGATGCGAGGATTGCTCCACGGTGCCGGCGAAATCGACGCCGGCGATCATCGGGAAGCGCCGCACCACCGGCGCCTTGCCGGTCAGTGCCAGGCCGTCCTTGTAGTTCAGCGTCGACCATTCGACGCGGACGGTGACGTCGCCATCCATCAATTCCGCGTCGTCGAATTGCGTGAGCGAGGCGGTCGTGCCCTTGTCCGCTTTGTCGATCCTGATCGCCTTGAACGTCGCCACGGTGCCACTCCCTGAAAGCCTGGATATTTAAGGGAGTGTTTATCGCATCAGGCAGGCTGCGCAACCGGGCGCGACACTGGGGCTTCCACGATCGGCAGGTTGATCAGCGCCGACAGCACACCGAACAGGATCGAGAGCCACCAGATCGGCGTATAGGAACCGTATTGCTCGAACACGATGCCGCCAAGCCAGACGCCCAGGAACCCGCCAACCTGGTGGCTGACAAAGGCAAAGCCGTAGAGCGTGGCAAACCAGCGCGTGCCGAACATCAGCGCCACCAGCGCCGACGTCGGCGGCACCGTCGACAACCAAGTCAATCCGCTCACGGCGCCGAAGGCAATCGCCGAGAAGGTCGTGATCGGGAACGAGATGAAGGCGACGGTCGCCAGCGCTCGGCTGAAGTAGATCACCGACAGGATGTAGCGCTTCGGGAAGAAGTTCTGCAGCCAGCCGACGCTGAGTGAGCCAATGATGTTGAAAAGGCCGATCGCCGCGATCACCCAGCCGCCGGTCGAGGTCGGAATGCCGCGATCGACGAGATAGGCCGGCAGGTGCACGGTGATGAAGGCGAGCTGGAAGCCACAGGTGAAGAAGCCGAGCACCAGCAGCACATAGGAGCGATGGCCGAACGCTTCCGCCATCGCGGTCTTGAACGACTGCTGGTCGCCGTCCGGCACATCAGTCCTTTCCGCCGGCGGCGTCGCGAGCGCCAGCGACAGCGGTATGATCAGGAGCATCAACGCCGCAAACACGGTGAGCGCGGTCTGCCAGCCGAAATTGTCGATCATCGCCACGCCGAACGGCGCAAACAGGAACTGGCCGAACGAACCCGCCGCAGTGCCGGCGCCGAGCGCGAGGCCGCGCTTCTCCGGCGGCAGCAACTTGCTGAACGCCGACAGCACCAGGTTGAACGAGGAGCCGGACAGGCCGAAGCCGATCAGGACGCCGGCGCCGATGTCGAGCGACAGCGGGGCCTGCGAATAGCGCATCATGTAGAGGCCGGCGGCATAAAGCAGCGCACCGACGATCATCACGCGCACGAGGCCGAAGCGGTCCGCGATCGCGCCGGCGATTGGCTGGCCCAGGCCCCACAACAGGTTCTGCAACGCCAGCGCGAGGCCGAAAACGTCGCGGCCCCAGGCGAATTCACGGCTCATCGGCTGCACGAAGAAGCCGAGCGCCGAGCGCGGCCCAAAGCTCAGCAGCGCGATTGCACAGCCACAGATGATGATGATCAGCGGCGTGCGCCAGCTATCGGCGCCGGAGGAAGGTCGAAGTTCGCCGGTGGTCACAGCCATCAATTTCCCCTGCATGCTGCGTCATCGGCGGTCCCGCCCGCCAGACGAAAGGTTACAGGGGATTAATGCATTTGCATGAAAACCCCAAGGGGCCCGGAGAAAAAATTTCCAAAGCAGGGCAGCCTTGCAAGCAGGGCAGCCTTGCAAAATGACGTGGGCTCTCTCACCGTCATTGCGAGCGGAGCGAAGCAATCCATGCCCCCGCACGCCGAGAAATGGATTGCTTCGCTCCGCTCGCAATGACGGCGTCGTCCCGGCGAAGGCCGGGACCCATAGCCACAGGGAGGTGTTGTGGCGCGAGCACGTGGGTGCAGCGGAGCACACGGCAGAGGCCCGTGGTTATGGATCCCCGCTTTCGCGTGGACGACGAGCTACCGTTTCGCGCTGGCCTGCTCGGCGGAGCTTTGCGCGGCCTCGGCGAGCTCTGCCGAGATCTCCGCGGTCTCGGCCGGGTTTCCCCAGCTCGGCGCGTCGCTGCCATCGCCCCAGGCACGCGGGCGATAGAAGGTGTGGACGCCGAACTTGTACATCTTCTTCATTTCGCTGACCCAGGACGGCCGCACCCAATAGGCGTGATAGTGCGTCGACTTGTTGACCTCGGGCAGCCAGAGCCGGCCGTCGAGCATCTCCTTGGCGATCTTCTTCGCACGGTCCCACATGTCGGGCTCGCGGATGACGTCGCGGACGTTGTCGCAGGCGAAGGTGAACTGGCAGGCGAAGTGGCGGTACTTGTTCTGGTAGACCACGCCACAAACCGTGGTTGGATATTTGCCTGAGAAGGCGCGGTTCAACACCACCTGTGCCACCGCGATCTGGCCACGCACCGCCTCGCCTCTCGCTTCGAAATAGACGGCTTCGGCAAGACACTTTTCCGACTTGGCGCGCGACTTCTCGTCGAACAGGCCGAGCCGCTCGGCCGGCGTCTTGGCGTGCTGGTTGTCGGCATTGACCTCGCCCTTCGGCGCGATGCTCTCGCCCATGTCGCCGGCGCGCACCGGACCGTCGGCATCGACCGGCAGTGACGCCATCGCCTTCATGTCCGGATCGGGCGAGGCATCGGGCACGACGATCGTCGGCTCCTCGCCCGGCTGCCAGCGCTCCATGGTCTCGGGTGTTCCGAGCGACGAGCCGAAGAACAGGCTCGAGGTCTTGAATGCGAACGTATCGCGCCGTGGCGCCGTCTCGGGCGCGGCCATGGGCTGCGCGTTCGCCGGCGGGATATCGGACGTCGGCTGCGACGGCGCATATTGCGGCAACGGCGGCGCGTTGAGCGCGGCCTCCAATTCCGGATCGAGCGGCGCGTGCTCGGCGGGCGGGTGCGCAGCGGTCTTCATGCCCTTGACGGAAGAGTTCGAGGTCGAGGGATCTTCGCCTGTCGGCGCGGAGCCGCCAGGCACGGCTTCAGCCGGCGCCTGCGGTGCGACGCCGAGACGATCGCCCTTCAGCGTACGGTCGACCTTGGGGAAATCGGCGGCGACATAGCGCGGCGGCGGCGTGACGATCGGATTGCGGGTGATGGAACCGGCGAGGTCGCCGCCCTGGCTGTCGAGCCTCGCCAACCGATAGGTCGCAACTTGCGGCGAGGACGTTCCGATCGGTCGGCCGAAACTGTAGGCGGCGACGTGGATCGTGCCCATGGCGGAGAACATGCGCTTCTGCCACCGCTCAGCGACGCCGGGCTGGCGGGCAAGCAGTGACGCGATGTCCTGATATCCGATCTCGGTCGGCATCAATGCGAAGATGCTAAGACCGAGTCCGAAGAGCGCGAACCGTGCGCCCTTCGGATGGTTACGCAACACTAACATCGATACGCTCACGCAACGCTGACACCGACCGAACGCAGTCCATCCGTGCAATTCGACCAAATTTGTTGGTACTGAATTTAGGTTGCCGCGGAGTTAATCGACGTGGCTTGCGCGCTACAGGCAAGCGCTCGCAGAGATCTTGCGCGACGCATCGAACGCATTGGTAAATGCCTCGCGGATGAAAGTAGTAAATATGAGGTCAACGAAGAGAGTGAACAAAGTCTTCACGCCATTGTCCTCGCCGCATCTTCGACCGACTAGATTGAAGCGATCGACGACATCCGCGCGTGCAGCGGCGAACCTGTGCGACGTGTTGAGGCCCAGACCAATAGCGCAGCCGCGCTGAAGGCTGCTCCCAATATCGAGACGCCGGTCCACCCCGCATGGGCGTTGGCGGTCGTCGAAGCAATGGCGCCGATGGCGCTGCCGACCGAATAGAACACCATGTAGCCGCCGACGAGGCGGCTGCGCGCTTCCGGATGAAGGGCGAAGATGATGCTTTGATTGGTCACGTGGACCGCCTGGACCGCGAGGTCGAGCAGCACCACGCCGATGACGAGCGCGAGGATCGACACTGGCAACAGCACGATCAATCCCCACGATGCAGTCAGGAGCACGAGCGACAGACCCGTCGTCCATTGACCGAGACCGCGATCGGCGAGCCTGCCTGCGCTGCCTGCTGCGGCGGCGCCGGCGACGCCGACGAGACCGAAAAGACCGATCTGGCCATGCGAGAGCGAGAACGGAGGGGCACTGAGCGGAAGCACGAGCGCCGTCCAGAAGGTGCTGAACGCAGCGAAGATGAACAGTGCGAGGACGCCGCGAACGAGCAGGATGGGCTCGCGGAGGAAAAGGCTGGGGATGGACCGCAGCGTGACGAAATAGCTGTCGGAACTTTCCGGCGGAAGATGTTTCGGCAGGATGCGGAAGAGGATGCCGGCCATCGCCAATGCCAGCGCCGCCGAGGTCAGATAGACGACACGCCAACCGCCGATATCGGCGAGGATTCCGGCGACGAAGCGCGCGGCCAGGATGCCGATCACGACCCCGCTGGTGACCGTTCCGACCGCCTTCCCGCGTTCGGAAGGCAAGGCCAGCGTGGCGGCAAAGGCGACCAGCACCTGGACAACGACGGCGACGAGGCCGACCACCGCCATGCCGGCGAACAGCACGCCCTCGGTCCTGGCTGTCGCGACCGCCACAAGCGCGGCAGCCGATAGCATGCCCTGGATCACGATGAGACGACGACGATCCAGGAGATCGCCAAGCGGCACGATGAAGATCAGCCCCAACGCGTAGCCGATCTGGGTGAGCGTCACGACGAGGCCGATCGCGGCTGGCGGAATCCCGAAATCTTCGGCCATCGCATCGAGCAGCGGCTGGGCATAGTAGATGTTCGCAACGCTGAGACCTGCCGCGACGGCAAAGACCAGCGTCGTGGTTTTCGACAGCCCCCGATGTGGTTGGTCCGCCGTTACACCTGTCTCATTGCGCCCCATCGCGGCCTCCTCTTCTTCACACAATCAAGCATCTAGTCTTATGTTAAGACCAGTTGCGGCGACCAAATCTAGTTCTATTTTAGAACCAGATTTGGATGTATTCAGGCGCAAAGGAGAGCGGCGGCTATGGTGAAACGTATCAGCCTGTCGGAGGCGGATTGCCCGGTGGCGCGGGCGCTGGATGTGATCGGCGACTGGTGGTCGCTGCTGATCATCCGCGATGCGTTCGAAGGCGTGCGGCGCTTCAGCGAGTTCCAGACCGGGCTCGGCATTGCCAAGGGGATGCTGTCGACGCGTCTGCGCGATCTTGCGGAGAGGGGCGTGCTGGAGACCGCGCCGGCCTCCGACGGCAGCGCCTACAAGGAATACATCCTGACCGAGAGGGGACGCGGACTTTTCCTCGCGATCGTCGCGCTACGCCAATGGGGCGAGGACCATCTTTACCGTGCCGGCGAACGACATTCGGTGCTGGTCGATCGGGCGAACGGCGATCTGGTCGCCCGTCTTGAACTGCAGGCGTCGGATGGACGGGTGCTCGCCTGGAATGAGACGCAGGTTAGGAAGGCCGAAGCAGAGTCGGGCTGAATGCCCGCCCGAGCTTCGCTTTTCGACGCGTTTTCTTCAAGCGAACCGGTGTCCACCCTCGGATCAAGTCCGAGGGCATGCTTCGCTCGAAAACGCTCTAGTCTTCGTGCAGGAGTGCCTGCAGCCGCCGGGCCAGGTCAGCAACATGGAAGGGTTTCTCGATGATCGGAAACTCGTCCACGGCGTGATGCCGCTCCAGTGCATCTCCGGCATAACCGGAGGTGAGCAGGATCTTGATGTCCTTGGACAGCCGCCTGGCTTCGCGCGCGAGTTCGATGCCATTCATGCCGCTCGGCATCACGATGTCGCTGAACAGAAGCGCAAAGTGTTCGCCGCTCTTCAACATCTTCATGGCCTCAAGTCCGTTACGGGCACAGACAACTTCGTAGCCGAACGAACTCAACATCGCCGAGGTGACCTCGAGCAGATCTTCATTGTCGTCGACGACAAGGATCCGCTCCGTGCCTCCCGGTACCGCTCGGGGCTTGCGCTCTTGCACCGGCGCATCAGGCGCCTTGTCGGCCTTGGGCAGGTAGAGCGCGACCGTAGTTCCTGTTCCCGGTGTGCTGTCGACAGTGACGTGTCCGCCGGACTGTCGAACGAAGCCGTAGACCATGCTGAGACCAAGCCCGGTCCCCTTGCCGACTTCCTTGGTCGTGAAGAAAGGCTCGAAGATCCTGTCCCGCACTTCGGGCGGCATCCCGCAGCCGGAATCCGTGACCGCCAGCCTTACAAACTGCCCGGCCACACACTCGTCCACGGCGCCCTGCTCCAGTTCGACATTCCGCGTCTCGATCTCGAGCACGCCGCCGTCCGGCATCGCATCGCGCCCGTTGAGCGCCAGGTTGAGGAGAGCAGTCTCCAGCAGTGAAGGATCGACGTGGCACAGCCACAATTGCTCGTCCGTCCGTAGCTTGACCTCGCACCCTCCCCCAACCGCTTGCTGGATCAGACCCTGGAATTCGGCAATGAGCAGGCTCGCGTTGACGAGCTTGGGATTGAGGATCTGCCGCCGCGAGAAGGCGAGAAGCTGCGATGTCAGCTTCTCCCCTCGCTGGGTGGCGCGCCGCGCCGCCGCGGCGTACTGCCGGACCTTCGAGATGTCGCCGGCATCCTCGATGAGGTCGAGGCTGTTCGAGACCACCGTGAGCAGATTGTTGAAGTCGTGCGCGATACCGCCGGTGAGCTGACCGACCGACTCCATCTTTTGGCTCTGGTGGAATTGCTCCTCGATCAGCCGGCGCGCCTCCACCGCATGCTTGTGATCGGTGATGTCGCGGAGAAAGATCGCGAGACCCTGAGCGGAGGGAAACGCATTGATGGCGTACCAGACCTGTCGACGCGGACAGAACACTTCGAGGAATGCCGGCCGCTGCGTCGAGGTCGCCTCCAGGATCTGGTTGGTGATGTCGAGGTCGTCCGCGTCTGGAAATGCCTCCGACAATGTCATGCCCCTGACATCCTGGCCTTCTGCAATGTCGGTCAAGGCAGGTCCGTTGAGATAGGTGACGCGAAAGTCCTGACCGATGATCAGCACGCTGTCGGTGGTGCTCTCGAAAATCATCGTCATCCGGCCCGCAGCTTCCTCCGCTTTCTTCCTCGCGTCGGAGAGCTCGTGCTCGCGCTGTTCCAGCGCATCAGCCATGGTGTTGAATGCATCGGCGACCCGCGCGATTTCGGAAGTGCCGCTGATGTCCACCCGCCGGGTAAAATCGCCGAGCCGCCACCGGTTGGCGGCATCGACCAGTTGCCCGAGCGGACGACGGATGAACCGCCGGGCGCCCAAGGATGTCAGGATCAGCACTAGCGCGGTGCTCAGGATGATCAGGAAGATGCCGCGTTGCGTACCATGCTGGATTGCGGTGAAGGCCCGCTCCTTGTCCAGGCCAAAGCTGACCAGAAGGCCTCCGGAACTATCCGGCAGGGCTGCATAGCCGACGATCCGCTCGACGCCGTCGAGCTCCCTGGTGTCGGCCGCACCCGATTTCTCAAGGTGCGGTTCATGCCCCTCGCTCAGGGTCCGCCCGACAAAGTGCGCGTTGTCGGGATAGCGGGCGAGGTACCTCCCGTTGCGGTCCATGATTCCGATCGCAGCTCCCGCCGGAGCGCCCTTTCGCGCAATGTAGTCGGCGAGCCAATCCAGGCTGAGGGTTGCGATGATGGCTCCCCCCATCTGCCCGTCCTGTTCGTAGAAAGGCAATGCAAACTGAATGGCCTTTCGGCCGGATGACAGGCCCAGCGAGAACTCGCCAACGGAGAAGGCGCCGGTCTTCCGGAGGTTGGCGAAGTAGGCCCTGCCCGAGACGTTGACCGGCTTGCGATTATTGTCGGGAGTGCAGAACGTGATGCCGTTCATATCGGTGACGACAAGGGTCACGAAAGCCGGGAATCGCTGCTTGATCGCGCCCATATATTCATTGCACGCCGCGCCGTCCTTCGCCCTGATCGACGGGAGCTCCGACAGCGTGATCAGGACCTGATGGATTCCCTGAACGATCTGCTGTTGCTCCGCGGCGGCAAGTTCGGCCAGATTGAGTGCTTGGTTCTGCACTTCAATTTGGCGCGCGCGACGCAGGTCAAATTCATTATAAGCTTGGATCGCTATTGCAGGCAGCAGAGCGACAGCCACCAGCACAAGCAGCCGTGATAGAAGGGTCACTTCCCATCACGCCCCAATCCTGACGCTCGCCCGCCATCGCGCCGTTGCTGTCCTGATCTCAATTGAATACGCAAAAACAATCTGAAGCATCCCATACCAACCTCACTTTACTGGCAGAGGATTGTGAGCGCGGGTTACAGTTCGATTTCATATGACGGAAAGTTGGGTTACCGCTGTAATCCGTATTTCCTTGCCCTGCGCGCTGCAGAACCTTCCGCCAGAAAAAAGAAATGGCCGGGAAAATCCCGGCCATTTTCAAATCAGTTGCGCGAGCGCTAAGCGTCACGCCTGGCTTGCGATCGCCTTGCCGAGCGCAGCCTGGGCTGCGGCAAGCCGCGCGATCGGCACGCGGTAGGGCGAGCAGGAGACATAGTCGAGCCCGACCTCGTGGCAGAACGCGACGGAGGCAGGATCGCCGCCGTGCTCGCCGCAGATGCCGACCTTCAGGTTGGGCCGCGTCTTGCGGCCGCGCTCCACGCCGACCCTGACCAGTTCGCCGACGCCGTCGCGATCGACCGAGATGAAAGGATCGATCTCGAGGATGCCCTTGGCGATGTAGGTGCCGAGGAAGCTCGCGGCGTCGTCGCGGCTGATGCCGTAAGTGGTCTGGGTCAGGTCGTTGGTGCCGAAGGAGAAGAACTCGGCAGTCTCGGCGACCTGGCCGGCCATCAGGCAGGCGCGCGGCAGCTCGATCATGGTGCCGACCTGATAGGTCAGCTTGGCGCCGGTCTCCTTCATCACCGCATGGGCGGTGGCGTCGATCCGCGCCTTCACCAGGTCGAACTCGGCCTTGGTGGCGATCAGCGGCACCATCACCTCGAGCCCGACGGCCTTGCCGGTGCGCTTGCCGGCTTCGACCGCGGCCTCGAAGATCGCGCGCGCCTGCATCTCGGCGATTTCAGGATAGGCGATCGCCAGACGGCAGCCGCGGAAGCCGAGCATCGGATTGAACTCGGCGAGCTCGCGGGCGCGATCGGCGAGCCGGCGCGGATCGGTGTTCATCGCACGCGCGACTTCCTCGATCTCGGCCTGGGTGTGCGGCAGGAACTCGTGCAGCGGCGGATCGAGCAGGCGGATCGTGACCGGCAGGCCCTTCATGATCTCGAACAGCTCGACGAAGTCGGCGCGCTGCATCGGCAACAGCTTCGACAGCGCAGCGCGGCGCGATTGCTCGTCTTCCGAGAGGATCATCTCGCGCACCGTGCGGATGCGCGTCTCCTCGAAGAACATATGCTCGGTGCGGCAGAGGCCGATGCCCTCGGCGCCGAACTTCACCGCGGTGCGCGCATCGTCGGGGGTATCGCCGTTGACGCGGACGCCCAGCCGGCGCACGCCGTCGGCCCAACCCATCAGCGTGCCGAACTCGCCGGACAGCTCCGGCTCGATCATCGGCATGCGCCCGGCCAGCACCTGGCCGATGCCGCCATCGATGGTGATGACATCACCTGCCTTGAAGGTGCGCGAACCGACGCTCATCGTGCCGCGGCCGTAATCGACGCGGATGGCGCCGCAGCCGGAGACGCAGGGCTTGCCCATGCCGCGCGCGACCACCGCGGCATGCGAGGTCATGCCGCCGCGGGTGGTCAGGATGCCCTCGGCCGCGTGCATGCCGTGGATGTCTTCCGGACTGGTCTCGATACGGACGAGAATGACCTTGCGGCCGTCAGCCTGCAGCTTGGCCGCTTCGTCGGAGGAGAACACGATCTCGCCGGACGCCGCACCCGGCGAGGCCGGCAGGCCGGTGCAGATGATGTCGCGCGTCGCCGCCGGATCGATGGTCGGGTGCAGCAACTGGTCGAGCGAGGCCGGATCGATCCGCGCCACCGCATCTTCCTTCGAGATCAGGCCCTCATTGGCGAGCTCGACAGCGATGCGCAGCGCCGCCTTGGCGGTGCGCTTGCCGCCGCGGGTCTGCAGCATCCACAGCTTGCCCTCCTCGACCGTGAACTCCATGTCCTGCATGTCGCGGTAGTGCTTTTCGAGCAGCGTGTAGATCCGCGTCAGCTCCTTGAACGCGTCGGGCATCGCGGTTTCCATCGACGGCTTGTCGGAGCCGCTCTCCTGGCGCGCATATTCGGTGATGTCCTGCGGCGTGCGGATGCCGGCCACCACATCCTCACCCTGCGCGTTGATCAGGAATTCGCCGTAGAGCTTGCTCTCGCCGGTCGAGGGATTGCGGGTGAAGGCGACGCCGGTCGCCGACGTCTCGCCCATGTTGCCGAACACCATCGCCTGCACGTTGACGGCGGTGCCCCACGACGCTGGAATGTCGTGCAGCTTGCGGTAGGTGACCGCGCGCGCGTTCATCCAGGAGGAGAACACCGCGCCGATCGCGCCCCAGAGCTGATCGTGCGGATCCTGCGGGAACGGATGGCCGGTCTCGCGCTCAACGGCTTCCTTGTACTTGCCGACCAGCTCGACCCAGTCGTCGCCGGTCAGGTCGGTGTCCAGCGAATAGCCCTGGCTGTCCTTGAAGGCATCGAGGATGTCTTCGAAATGATGATGCTCGAAGCCGAGCACCACGTCCGAATACATCGTGATGAAGCGGCGGTAGCTGTCATAGGCAAAGCGGCGGTCGCCGGAAAGATCGGCCAGCGCCTCCACGGTCTGGTCGTTCAACCCGAGGTTGAGCACGGTGTCCATCATGCCCGGCATCGAGGCGCGGGCGCCGGAGCGCACCGAGACCAAAAGCGGGTTCTTGGCGTCGCCGAAGATCTTGCCGGTCAGCTTGCCGACATAATCAAGCGCCTTCTCGACCTGCGCCTTCAGCTCTTTCGGATAGGTCTTCTCGTGCTCGTAGAAATAAGTGCAGACCGCGGTCGGGATCGTGAAGCCGGGCGGCACCGGCAACCCCAGATTGGCCATCTCGGCGAGGTTGGCGCCCTTGCCGCCGAGCAGATTGCGCATATCGGCTTTGCCCTCGGCCTTGCCATCACCGAAGGTGTAGACCCACTTGTTCGGCTTGATCGCCGCCGCGGCCGGCTTTGACGCCGGCGCCTTGGTCACGGACTTTGCCGCGGGCTTGGCGGGAGCTTTGACGGCCGTCCTGGCAGGCGCCTTCGCAGGAGACTTGGCAGGAAACTTGGCAAGAGACTTGGCCAGAGACTTGGCAGGAGCCTTCACCGGAGCCTTCGCCGCTACTTTTGGCGCGGTCTTCTTCAGCGCCTTTCGCGCCGCCGGAGCGGCCTTGCGGGCCGGGGCGGATGGCTTTGATTTCGCTACGATTTTCTCTGCTGCTTTCTTGGACTTCGCGACGGCTTTGGCCATGGCTCTCAACAATCCGGATAGAGGGGCACGAAGAAGATGGGGGCCTTACACCACTTTGGTGTGTCGGGCGCAAGCTGCGAACCGGCTTTCGATCCTACAAATGCAACCAGCGCAAAAGCCCCATGCCGACGAGGCCCACGAAGATCAGGTAGATCGCGACGATGAAGTTCAGCAGCCGCGGCATGACCAGGATCAGAATGCCTGCGATCAGGGCCACGATGGCAGGAACATGCGCAGCGGTGATGACCATTTGAGGAAGCTCCGGCGGATTTGTTTGGGAAGGAAATCGAATCGAGGCGGGTATTGTACTGGCATCGCGTTTTCGAACGAAGTGTTACCGGTTTCGCATGAAGAAAACGCGTCAACCGAAGATCCGCCCGCCCGCCAACACGGCCCAACATTAGAGACGTTCGACAGTTCAAACGGTTCCGTCATTCACGAAAATTGCTCAAAATTGCCGCGGATACGGCCGCGTTTGTGCGGAACATCGGCGCGCGCGATGCATTGGCCTCACATCGTGCATCGGCAAAAAGCCGGCACTTGCGGGCGTCTCACAGGAGACCCGCCTTAAAGCAAAAAAATCGTCGCGAAGGAGTGAGCCATGCGAAACCGATTCTTTGCCGTTGCAGCGTTGGCGTGCGCAATCAGTGCACCGGTCGCGGCGCAAGCGCAAAGCACGGTCACGACCGGCGTTGTCGGCGGCAACACCGTTGTGGTCGAAGAAGGTGGCGGGATCACGGTCGATCAGCGGCCGGCGTTCCGTGAATATATCGTCCGCGAACGCGTACCGGACTACAGGATTTCCGAGCGCGTGACGGTCGGCACCGTGCTGCCGGACGTCGGCGTGACCTATTACGACGTGCCGCAGCGCTTCGGCGCAACCCCGTTCCGCTACACCGTCGTGAACGGCGAGACCGTGCTGGTCGAGCCGCGCTCGCGTCGCATCGTTCAGGTGATCGACTAGAGCATCATGATGAGATCGGATCGAATTGCATCCGCGATCGCGGCTGGGCTCCCTCTCCCGCTTGCGGGGGAGGGCTGGGGTGGGGGTTTCTCCGCGATTCACGCTGTCCGACCGCGGGGAGAGAGAGCCCTCACCCGGCGCTTAAGCGCCGACCTCTCCCGCAAGCGGGAGAGGTGAACACGCGGACGGGCCGATTCAACCAAAGCGCATCATGCTGATGAGCTAACTTTGGACCTGAGCGACAGTCCGGGCGCCGCGCAAGCGGATGTGCGCGACAGCGACCGGACCCAAGAGCCCCGCCTGGCCTTCCCCTCCAGGCGGGGCTCTGCTTTGTGCATGCGTAATACTTGTCATTCCGGGGTGGTCCGCAGGACCGAACTACGATGTGCAATTGCACATCGTAGAATCTCGATCGGGGGACGCCTGAGCCTCGATTACGATCGCAGCATCGAAAGCAGCGTCGATGTCGACTTGTAGTTCTTGATCGCGGCATCCTGGAATGCGGGCGTCCAGTTCGCAGCCTGCCGCTCCTCGGAGCTCATCGAAGAATAGGCGTTCAGGATGCCGAGGCTGAGCTGGCGCGGATCGCCGGTCGATTGGCTCTGCTTCAGCGCGTCGAGCACGGAAGCGCGCGTCCGCGCACTCAATTCCTGCTTGGCCGCATAGACCTCCTCGCCGGAGAAGCGATTGTCCTGGTTCAGCGCGATCGCCGACAGCGAGCGGTTGTCGAGCGGGGACAGATCGGCCAATTGCCCGGTCTTGCGCCCGGGATCATAGACCAGCTCCTTGCCGTTGCTCGCCGCCTCGCTCTTCTGGCGGTCAAGGAACGCGCGCACGTCGCTGGCGATGTCGCCGAAGTCGCGGCTTTGGCTCGGCGTGGGCGTGGCCGTGCCGGCGAGCGCGGCTGCGATCGGATCGCCGGCAATCCCCGTTGGCGCCTCCGTCGGATCTTGCTGCGTCGCCTGATAACCCTTGAACACTGCGGCGCGCTGGGCGGCCTAGGTGGCCGTCGCCTTCTCTTCCGGACTCGCGCCGTCGAGATAATCCAGCGCCGCCTTGTAGCTGACATTGTAGTCGCCGGTCAGGCGCGTGGTTGCCAGCGACGGCGCCAGCGCCGCATCGAAACGCTGCTTCAACTCGCGCGCTGCCACCGCCTGCTCGTCGGGGCTGAACTTGCCGCCATTATTGGTCGAGATCGCAAACAGTGAACGGCGGTCCAGGCTCGACAGGTCTATCGCCGTCTTGCCGTCGACCAGCGGTCCTTTCACGCCGGCCACCGTATAGAGCCGGTCGAGCGTCGTGCGCGCGTCGTTCGTGACCGTCGTAAAGTCGGGCAGCGATCCTTTTGCCAGTTGCGCGCGGGCCGCCTCCGACAAGGTCAGGTTGGTTGCGCTGTTGGACGCGAGCGGATCATTGCTTGCGCTGTCGTTGGACAATGTCGATGCCAACGACGGCGTCGCCGCCGTCCGCGCATAGGCCGAACCATATTGGGCGTAAGGATTGAGCGCCGTGCCGATGGAGGTCATCGGGAAATTCCTGCATTTGCGCGCGGGCGATTTCTTAAGAAACCGTTCACCCGTCGCGACCTTCGCAGGACGTGGTTAATGAGCCGTAAATGTTGCGGAATATTTCCGCCGCCCCCACGCCGTCATTCCGGGGCGTCCGCAGGACGAACCCGGAATGCATTTCTCGGCGTGCTCTGCCGCCCGATCCGGGCTCGCGCTTCGCGCGCCCCGGAATGACGGCGTCAAACTCAATCCTGGATCTTGGAGAAATCCGCGACCGCGCGCGTCGCCGCGCGGATCTCGTTCAACAGCTTCAGCCGGTTCTCGCGCACATCAGGGTCGTCGTCATTGACCTTGACCTTGTCGAAGAACGCATCGACCGCCGGCCGCAGCGTCGCCATCACGCTCATCGCGCCGCCAAAGTCCTCGGCCGCGACCGCGCGACTTGCCTCGCGCTTGACCTGATCGATCGCCTTCGCCAGCGCCTTCTCTTCGTCCTGCCGATAGAGCGACGGATCGGGCGCGCCATCGAACGTGCGCTTGTCCCTCTTCTCCTCGATCGCAAGGATGTTGCCCGCGCGCTTGGTGCCCGCAAGCAGGTTCTTGCCGTCCTCAGTGTCGAGGAAGTTGCCAAGCGCCTCGACGCGGCGGACGACGAGCAAGAGATCATCCTGTCCACCGAGCGAGAACACAGCGTCGACGAGATCGTGCCGCGCGCCCTGCTCGCGAAGTTGGACCTTCAGGCGATCGGCGAAGAAGGACAGAAGATCAATACATCTCTGCTCGACTCTTGTGTCGTTCCAAGCCTCAAGCCCTTTTCCTATAAAGAAGGTACCGGCGCCCGCGTTACGCCGAGTCACTGCAATAGACTGCAGTATCAAGTCGTTTTGCCAATCAAAGATAGCTACGAGATTTGAGCGAATACTATTCTCGACAATCAGCCTGATCACACCAAGCGCCGCGCGCCTCAGCGCATACGGGTCCTTGCTCCCCGTCGGCTTCTCATCCGCCGCCCAGAATCCAACCAGCGTATCGATCTTGTCCGCCAGCGCGACCGCCACGCTCACCGGATCAGTCGGCACACGATCTGCCGGCCCCTGCGGCTTGTAGTGATCCTCGCTCGCCGCAGCGACCGACGCGTCCTCGCCTTGCGCCAGCGCGTAATATTTCCCCATCAGCCCTTGCAGCTCCGGGAATTCGCCGACGACTTCCGTCAGCAGATCCGCCTTCGCCAGATGCGCGGCGCGTTTCGTCTTCTCGACGTCGGCCCCGACCAGCGGCGCGATCTCCGCGGCCAATCGCTCGATCCGCTTGATGCGCTCGCCCTGCGTGCCCAGCTTCTCGTGGAACACGATCTGGTCGAACTTCGGCAGCCGGTCCTCGAGCTTCGTCTTCAGATCCGTCTCGTAGAAGAACTTCGCATCGGAGAGCCGCGCGCGAATCACCCGCTCGTTGCCGGCGACGATGGCCTTGCCGCCGTCTGTAGCCTCGATGTTGGCGGTGAGGATGAACTTGTTGGTCAGCTTGACCGTGCTGGGATCGCTGACCACGAAGCATTTCTGGTTGTTGCGGATGGTGGCGCGGATCACCTCGCCCGGGATCGACAGGAATTCCTTGTCGAACGAGCCCATCAGCGCGACCGGCCATTCGACGAGGCCTGTGACCTCATCCAGCAGCCCCTGATCTTCGACCAGTTCAAGATTCTGCGCCTGCGCCAGCGTCTTTGCATCCGCCAGGATCATGTCCTTGCGCGTCTGCGGGTCGAGCACGACCTTGGCCGCTTTCAGCTTGGCCTCGTAGTCGTCAAAATGGCGCACGGAGATCGCAGCTGGCGCCATGAAGCGATGGCCGAATGTCGTCTGCCCCGCCTCGATGCCGTCGACCGAGAAATTCACCACATCCGGCTCCTCGGTCTCGGGGCCGAAAGTTGCCGTGATCGCATGCAGCGGACGCACCCAGGTCAGCGCGCCGGGCCTTGCCGAACGTTCGCCCCAGCGCATCGATTTCGGCCAGGGGAAGGTTCTGACGATGACAGGCAGGATTTCTGCGAGCACGTCGAGCGCGGGCCGGCCCGGCTTCTCGATCAGCGCGATATAGAAATTGCCCTTCTTGTCGGGCTGGATTTTTGCTTCGTCGATCGAGGCTAGGCCCGTGGCTTTCAGAAAGCCCTGGATCGCGGGCTCAGGCCCGCCGACGCGGGGGCCGCGGCGCTCTTCCTTCAGATCAGGCTGCCGCGCCGGGATGCCGTGCACGGAAAGCGCGAGCCGCCGCGGCGTCGCGAACGCGCGGGCGCCTTCGTAGACCAACCCCTCGGCGACGAGCTTGTCGGTCACCATGCGGCGCAGATCGTCCGCCGCCTTCGCCTGCATGCGCGCGGGGATTTCCTCGGAAAACAGTTCGAGCAGAAGATCAGGCATCAGGCGGCCCTGCCGGCTTCGGTGTGCACCCAGGCTTCGCCGCAGGCCTTCGCCAATTCGCGCACCCGCAGGATGTAGCTCTGCCGCTCCGTCACCGAGATCACGCCGCGCGCGTCGAGGAGGTTGAACACGTGGCTTGCCTTGATGCACTGGTCATAGGCGGGCAGCGCCATCAGGTGCTCCCGCTGGTTGCCGCCGTTGCGCCAGCCGGCCGCGAGATATTTCTTGCAGGCTTCCTCGGCCATCCTGAACTGCTCGAACAGCATCGCAGTATCGGCAATCTCGAAATTGTGCCGCGAATATTCCTGCTCGGCCTGCAGGAACACGTCGCCATAGGTGACTTTCTCGTCGCCTTCGCGGCCGTTGAAATTGAGGTCGTAGACGCGGTCGACGCCCTGCACATACATCGCCAGCCGCTCGAGCCCGTAAGTGAGCTCGCCCGCCACCGGCGCGCATTCGACACCCGCGACCTGCTGGAAATAGGTGAACTGCGACACTTCCATGCCGTCGCACCAGCATTCCCAGCCCAGGCCCCAGGCCCCAAGCGTCGGGCTCTCCCAGTCGTCCTCGACAAAGCGGATGTCGTGCAGCGCCGAATCGACGCCGATCGCGGCCAGCGATTTCAGATAGAGCTCCTGGATGTCTGATGGCGACGGCTTCAGGATCACCTGGAACTGGTAATAATGCTGGAGACGGTTGGGGTTCTCGCCATAGCGGCCGTCCTTCGGCCTGCGCGAGGGCTGCACATAGGCCGCGTTCCAGCGCTTCGGCCCCAGCGCGCGCAAGGTCGTGGCGGGATGGAAGGTGCCGGCGCCGACCTCCATGTCATAGGGCTGCAGGATCACGCAGCCGTAATCCGCCCAGTAGCGCTGCAGCGTCAGGATCAGTCCCTGGAACGAACGTTCCGGGCGCATATGGGCAGGCAGGGAATCCATCGTCGGCATCGGTCTCGCGATGAGGGGTTTGAAAGCGCGCGGACCGTATCGGCGGGAAGACGGGGAATCAAGGCGAACGCACCTGCCGATTGCGCGAAAGACGCATCCCGTGTGCTCCGTCATGGCCGGGCTCGTACCGGCCATCCACGTCTTTGGCACCAGCAGGAACGAAGGGCGTGGATGCCCGGGACAAGCCCGGGCATGACGAGCATCTGAGCCTAGCCCGGCCGGTAGGCGCCGGTGACGGGGTCGCGGCGAAGTGTCGGAATCTCGTTTCGGCTGACAGCCTCGGCCACGCGGGCGCGCCGCGCCTCTTCCAGTTCCTCGTTGATCCGTACGGCCGTGCGATAAGCCCAGCGGACCACGGCGAGTCCTCCCAAAACACCCGCAAAAGCGATCAGCGGTGGCATCGGTCGATCCTTGTCGTTCACCTGTCGGGCCCCCAATAGCTGGTATTTTCGCTTAAGCTGGGCCGGTCCGCAATCAACCTTTTGGTATCGGATGCGGCAAACGGCGGCAGCTTCAAAGCGTTTTCGAGCGAAGTGGACACCGGTTCGCGTGAAGAAAACGCGTCAAAACAAGAATCTGGAGCGTCGGGTCCGATTTCGATCAGAACCGACGCTCTAGAACCCGAATTTGGCCCAGATCGCGCGCGTTTCCAGCGCCGAGATCAAATCGTCCGGCAGTCCTCCGAGCTGGTCCAGCGCCGCCAGCGAACCTGCCCCGGGCGACCGCCGTCCCAGAAGCCCCGACAACAGCCCGCTTGCGGGCGCGATCACCGGCGTCAGCACCTTTTCGCCGTAGCGGGCGCGGAGCGTCGAGCGGAGGTCGCCGATCCCGTCCGCGAGGCCGAGCGCAATAGAGCTTTCGCCGGCCCAGTATTCGCCGGTGAAGAGCACATCGTCGGCGCCTTTCAGCCGGGCGCCGCGGCTCTGCTTGACCAGCGCGATGAAGATGTCGTGGATCTCGCGCTGGATCGTCTTCAGCCGCGCCACCTCTTCGGGCTTCTCGGGCAGGAACGGATCGAGCATCGCCTTGTGCTCGCCGGCGGTATAGAGCCGCCGCTCGACGCCGATCTTGCGGATCAGTTCCTGGAAACCGAAGCTGCCGCCGACGACCCCGATCGAACCGAGGATGGAGGACGGATCGCAGAAGATCTCGTCGCCCGCACAGGCGATCATGTAGCCGCCGGAGGCCGCGACGTCCTCGACAAACACCAGGACCGGCAGCTTCTTTTCGGCTGCGAGCTGCCGGATCCGCAGATAGATCTGGCGCGACTGCACCGGCGAGCCGCCGGGCGAATTGATCACCAGCGCCACTGCCTTGGCGTTGCGGATCGCGAACGCGCGTTCGAGCGTCTTCGCGACGCCGGCGAGCGTCATGCCGGGCCGCAGCGGCGTCACCGCGCCGATCACGCCCGACAGTCGCACCACCGGCACCACGGCCAATCCGCGCCGCAGCCGTGCCGGAAGCCAGCCTTCGAGCCTCTCGAGAAGGCCCGGCAATCCGGGGCGATCAATTCTTTGTTCACTCATTCCCGTTACCTCGAATTAACCGTTTTTTATCCCGCCACTGTCATCCAGTTGGTGGAACGCCCCTTGCATCGCGGTGTTCTAGCTGCAAATCGCACAGCGGAGAGCAAGATGAAAATCTATCTGCTGATTTTGCTGATCGGTACCCTGCTCGCGGCGGTTCACTTTACCGCAGCACCCGAACGGCAGTCGGACACGCTCCCGTAGCGGTAAAAGGCACCTCGACGGTCCGGCATCCTCAGCCGGCAAGCGGCAATATCCCCTTCCCCATCAAGCTCTCCTGAACCTCCTTATTTGGCACACCAGACTCGTCGTTGAGCACCAGCGCGGCATGGAGCCGCGTCGGCGCGCGCCCGCCTTTGACCGCGCGAAACAGGATGCGGCCCGCCACCGCGGTCACATCGGCGTGAACAGGCAGGATCTCGAGGCTGCCGAAGCCGCGATCGAGTGCGGCCAGCACCTCGGCAATACCGTCGGCGCGCCAGATCAGCGTCAGTTCTCCCCCGGATTTCAGGATGCGCCGCGCGGCATGGAGCCAGCTCTGCAAGGTCGTGGCCGACGCGATATGCGCGACCTCGCGCGCCCGGTCCGGCGAAGCGCGGTGGCGTTTGGAATCATTGAACGGCGGATTCATCAGCACGACATCGACGCTGTCAGGCGGCAGACCGGCGGCGGCAAAGGCCTCTGCTGATGATTCGACATCGAGCACGATCACGTCGGCGGCAATCGCATTGGCGGCGGCGTTCGCCTCGGCAAGTGCCGCGAGCCGCGCGTCGATCTCGACCAGCACCAGGTCGATGCCGGCAACGCGTTTGGCCAGCGCAAGGCCGGCGGCGCCGACGCCTGCGCCCAGATCGGCCACCCGATCTCCCCGACGCGCGCGCGTCGCGGCGGCGAGCAGCATGGCATCATGTCCGGCGCGGTGGCCGGACTTGAGTTGTCGCAGCAACAATCGACCGCCGAGAAAGGCGTCCTCGGTGAAGTCTTCACTCATCGGCGCGCAATTCATGCGCGAAACCCGCATCGACGAGCAACTCGCGCGCCGCGCGGTTGTCGTCCTCGTGGACCAGGATACGCCGCGGCAGGATGCCGAGCGAACCCTCGATGACGCTCATGTTCTGGTCCAGCACCAGATGATGGATATTGGCGCTGTCGAGCAATGCTGTGATCGCGGACACCAGCACCATGTCATTGGTTCGGACCAATTCCCGCAAGTGTTCGTTCTCCATGTTTTCATGCCCAGCGCAGACCATGCGACAGATGTCAACAGCTTGATACCCTTGCCGCCCCGGCGCGCAGTTTCTATTGTAATCCTGAGATGCGTGATCGGCTTGCCGGATCACGCCCTAGGATAGTGTGAATTCGGCAAATTTGGAGACCAGCGTGGCGGTTATTGTCCCCTTTGAAAACCCGTCGAACGCTTCGATAGACCCGCTGGTCGCCCTGGTCGCCGCCGACATGGAACGCGTCAACGCGACCATCCTGGCGCGGACCGGCTCCGAGGTCACGATGATCCCGGAGGTCGCCAACCACCTGATCTCCTCCGGGGGAAAACGCCTGCGGCCGATGCTGACCTTGGCGATGGCCCAGCTCTCAGGCTATTCCAGCGACGGCCATATCAAGCTCGCGGCGGCCGTCGAGTTCATGCATACCGCGACGCTGCTGCATGACGACGTGGTCGACGAAAGCGAGCTCCGGCGCGGCAAATTGTCGGCACGGATGCTCTGGGGCAACGAGGCGAGCGTCCTGGTCGGCGACTTCCTGCTCGGCCAGGCCTTCCGCATGATGGTCGAAGTCGGCTCGCTGCGCGCGCTCGACATCCTCTCCGCAGCCGCAGCCACCATCGCTGAGGGCGAGGTGATGCAGCTTGCCGCCGCGAAGAACACCGCGACCACCGAGGACGAATATCTGGCCGTGATCCGCGGCAAGACCGCTGAATTGTTCGCGGCCGCCTGCGAGGTCGGCCCGGTCATCGCCAACAGGCCGAAGGCGGAGCAGACCGCCTGCCGCTCGGTCGGCATGAATCTCGGCATCGCCTTCCAGCTTGTCGACGACGTGCTCGACTATGGCGGCAAGTCCGCCAAGCTCGGCAAGAACGTCGGCGACGATTTCCGCGAGGGCAAGATCACGCTGCCGGTGGTGCTGGCCTTCCGCCGCGGCAATGACAGCGAACGCGAGTTCTGGGTCCGCGCGCTGGAGCAGGGTGAAATCCACGGCGGCGATCTCGACCACGCCATCGGATTAATGACCAAGCACCGCGCGCTGGAGGACACGCTGACCCGCGCCCACCACTACGGCGCCATGGCCGTCGACGCGTTGGCGCTGTTTCCGGCCTCGCCGATGAAGACCGCCCTGGAGCAGGTCGTCGCCTTCTGCCTGGCGCGCTCGCATTGAGGGACGCGTAGGATGGGTAGAGCGCAGCGAAACTCATCATCGTGCCGCAAGTACCGATGGGTTTCGCTTCGCTCGAACCATCCTACGAAGCTGGAATCGTAGGGTGGGCGAAGCGAAGCAATCCATCTCACCACCCGAGGAGAGAAGGATTGCTTCGTCGCTATCGCTCCTCGCAATGACGGCAGAGCTAGCTCAACACGCCTGAATGCACCCACCAAATGGGGTGTTCGCGGCGCAGCTTCTCAGCCGCGCGCTGGGCGTCGGCTGTGTTCTCGTAGATCGCAAAACATGTGGCGCCGGAGCCGGACATCCGCGCGAGCCAGGCGCCATCGGTCGCGTTGAGCGCTGCGATCACCGTGCCGATCACGGGCTGGATGCGCACCGCCGGCGCTTCCAGATCGTTCGAGCTGGCGGCAAGGGCCTCAACCCACTCGTCCAGCGAGCCGCCCTGCTCCGGCCAGCCCGGCGCCTGCAGCATCACGTCGGTGGCGCCGACCAGGAGGTCGCCGGGACGCAGGCCCAGCTCCGCGAACACGTCCTTGGTGGCGACGGGGATCCGCGGATTGACCATCACGCACGGCATCTTCGGCAGGTTCAACGGCATCAGCGTCTCGCCGACTCCGGTCATGTCGCAGGCGTGCGAGGCGAGACAGACCGGCACGTCGGCGCCGGTTTGCAGCGCGACGTCGCGCAGACGCTCGTCGTCGAGGGCGAGATCGTTCAGTCGCGCGAGCAGCCGCAGCGCCGCCGCGGCATCCGCCGAACCGCCGCCGATCCCGGCGGCCACCGGCAACACTTTATCCAGCGCAAAGCTGCCGACCTTCAGGCCGGGGACGCGCTCGCCTAGCAGGCGCGCAGCCTTCAGCACGAGATTGTCAGCGGTCTCGCCGCAGGCCTCCGCCATCGGCCCTGAGGTCGTGAGCGTGAGCTCTTCGCCCGGTGTCAGCGTCAGGCGATCGGCGCAATCGGCGAACGCCACCACGCTTTCAAGGTCGTGATAGCCATCGACGCGCCGCCCGATCACCCGCAGGGTCAGGTTGACTTTGGCACGCGCGTCTTCAATCAGCGCCGGCATCGACGAACTGCCCCCCACACTCTCTTCGGCTTAGCCGCCCTTGCCGTCTTCTTTCTTCTTCTCGACGGCGGCGGCGTTATTGGAAGCGTCCTCCGGCAGACCGTTCTCGATCTTGGCCTCGATCTTCGGCAGTTCCTCGGCCTCCGGCTTGAGGTCGCGCGCATGCGCCCACTGGAATTTGGCTTCCAGCGTGCGGCCGACCCGCCAATAGGCGTCGCCGAGATGGTCGTTGATGGTCGGATCTTCCGGCTTGAGGTCGATCGCGCGCTCGAGCTGCTTCACCGCCTCGTCGTAATTGCCGATGCGGTAATAGGCCCAGCCGAGCGAATCCACGATGTAGCCGTCGTCAGGGCGCTGCTCGACGGCACGCTTGATCATCTTCATGCCTTCGTCGAGATTCATGCCCTGATCGATCCAGGAGTAGCCGAGATAGTTCAGCACATGCGGCTGCTCGGGCTGCATCTCCAGCGCCTTGCGCATGTCGGCTTCGGCCTTCGTCCACTGCTTGGAACGCTCCTCGCAGATGCCGCGGTAGTAGTAGGTGACCCAGGCGTTCTTGTCGCCGGCCGTCGGCATCGCGTCGAGCGCCTGCGTATAGGTGCCGGCGCAATCGGCGAATTTCTTGCGGCCCCGCTCGATATTGCCGAGCGCCATGATGGCCTCGATGTCCTTCGGCGATTCGGCGGCGACTTCCTTGAGAATCTTGATCGCCTCGTCGCTGCGGTCGGCGGCATCGAGATCGGTCGCGAGCTGGATCTGCGCGTTGCGCTTCAGCGGCGATGAGGCCGGCACGCGCTCATAGATCTTGATCGCCATCTGCGGCTTCTTGACGCTCTCATAGAGGTCGGCGAGCGAGAGCAGCGCGAGCGGATGGTTGGGCTGCAGGTACAGCGCAAGCTGCAGATAGACCAGCGCCAGATCCTCGCCGCCGCGGCGCGTCAGCGTCGCGCCGATGCCGTAGAGCGCTTCGGCCGCACCGGCTTGCGCCGAGTCGACCAGCGGCGGCAGTTTCTTGCCGGCCTTGGTCTCGCGGATGCCCTCCTGCACCAGCGGGTGGCGCGGCAACTTCTTGTCGAAGGCTTCGTAGAGGGAAGTCGCGGCGGCCGCATCCTTGTTGCGCGACGACCAGCGCGCATATTCGTCCACGATCCGCAACATGGAATCGTCGAGCTTGTAGGCGCGCTCGAAGCGGGTGCCCGCGTCCTTCTCCTTGCCGGACAGCTCCAGGATCATGCCGGCGTGGAGATCCTTGAACAGCGGATACCATTCCGGACCGGTGAGCTTGTCGATGTTGGCGACCGCCACCTTGCCGTCGCCCGCGCCATAGCTCGCCCAGGCTGACAGCAGCGTCGCGACCAGGTCGGTGATCGGTCCGCGGATCGACTGGTTGACGTTGAGCTGCGCGGCCGCGTATTTCTTCATCTTGAGGTCGCGTACGCCGACGACGAGCCGCGCGACGCGGTTCGACTTGTCCTGCGCAAGGATGCGGTCGGCGAGCTTGACGGCCTCGTCGATGTCGCCTTCCGCCAGCGAGGAGATGAAGGCGCGGTCGAGCAGTTCGTTGTTCTTCGGGTCGGTGCGGAGCGCCGAGCGGTAAAATGCCGCAGCGGACGCGGCGTCGCGCTCGACGCTGGCGTGGCGGGCGGCAAGATAGCTGCCGGCCGTGGTCAGCGATTTCAGGTCGTTCTTGGTCGGAAACTGCGCCGCGTTGTCGGCGGGATGATCCGGCGTCTGCGCATAGAGCGCGCCAGGTGCGGCGAGCACGGCCAGGCTGAGAGCAGCAATCGTCCAGCGGTTAAAGCGTGTAGAAAGCATCACGGTTCGCCTTGCTCCAAAGGATTTAGGGCGGGATTTACGGCGGCGATCTCTCAGGATCAGTGTCGAATGCGAACCCAAGCGGCGGCATCCCGGCCAGCGACAATGCCGTTTTTGGCCTCCAATCGCAAGGACACGGGTGGCGAATCAATTAGCAGATTAACCCTCGAAGCCGCCGATTTGACCACAAATACCGGAAACGCCTTCAGTGTGGCGGTATCGTGACGGGGCCTGCCGGATTAACGGGACCTCCACTCACGCAATCGTGGTCGCCCCGGCCCTCCTATCTCGCTGCTTGCATCGCCGCGGTCACATCGCCTCGTAGTTGGGGCCGCCGCCGCCCTCCGGCGGAACCCAGGTGATGTTACCGTTCGGGTCCTTCACGTCGCAGGTTTTGCAGTGGACGCAGTTCTGCGCGTTGATCTGGAAACGCGGGCCGGAGGCTTCCTCAACCCATTCATAGACGCCGGCCGGGCAATAGCGGTTGGACGGGCCGGCATAGACGTCGTGCTCCGACGTCTTCTGCAGGTTCATGTCCGCGACCTTGAGATGAACCGGCTGGTCCTCCTCATGGTTGGTGTTGGAGAGAAACACCGACGACAGCTTGTCGAACGAGATCTTGCCGTCCGGCTTCGGATAGGCGATCGGCGTGTGCTGTTTCGCCGGGTCCAGCGTCTTGCGGTCCGACTTGGCGTGAGACTGGGTACCGAACAGCGAGAAGCCGAGCGTGTTGCACCACATGTCGAAGCCGCCGAGCGCAACGCCGATCACGGTGCCGAATTTCGACCACAGCGGCTTGACGTTCCTGACACGATGCAGGTCCTTGCCGACGGCGGAATCGCGCCAGGCGTTTTCATAGTCCACGAGTTCGTCATTGGCGCGGCCGGCGGCGATCGCCGCCGCCACATGCTCGGCGGCGAGCATGCCGCTGCCCATCGCGTTATGCACGCCCTTGATGCGCGGCACGTTGACGAAGCCGGCCGCGCAGCCGATCAGCGCGCCGCCCGGGAACGTCAGCCGCGGCACCGACTGGTAGCCGCCCTCGGTGATCGCACGCGCGCCATAGGCGAGCCGCTTGCCGCCTTCGAGCACGCCACGGACGGAAGGGTGCGTCTTGAAACGCTGGAATTCGTCGAACGGCGAGAGATACGGATCGTCGTAATTGAGATGCACGACGAAGCCGACGGCGACACGGTTGTCGTCGTAGTGATAGAGGAACGAGCCGCCGCCGGTGGAATTGTTGAGCGGCCAGCCGAAGGAATGCTGGATCAGGCCCTTCTGGTGCTTGGCGGGATCGATCTCCCACACCTCTTTCAACCCGATGCCGAATTTCGGCGCCTCGCTCTTCGCATCGAGCTGGTACTTCGCTATCAGCTGCTTCGACAGGCTGCCGCGCGCGCCTTCGGCGAACAGCGTGTATTTGCCGACGAGCTCCATGCCGCGGGTGTAGGAATCCTTGTGCGAGCCATCCTTGGCGATACCCATGTCGCCGGTGGCGATGCCGCGCACATTGCCGTTGTCGTCATAGAGCACTTCGGCAGCAGCAAAGCCCGGATAGATCTCGACGCCCAGTGCTTCCGCCTTCGGCGCCAGCCAGCGGCAGACATTGCCGAGCGAGCCGATGTAGCAGTGATGATTGTTCATCAGCGGCGGCATCACGAAGTTCGGAAGCCGGATCGCGCCGGCCGCCGTCATCCAGTAGAAGCGGTCGTCCTTGACTTGGGTCTTCAGCGGGCAGTCGGCATCCTCGCGCCAGTCCGGAATCAATTTGTCGAGCGACACCGGGTCGATCACCGCGCCGGACAGGATATGCGCGCCGACTTCGGAACCCTTCTCCACCACGACGATGCTGAGATCGGGATTGAGCTGTTTCAGCCGGATCGCAGCCGAGAGGCCCGACGGTCCGGCGCCGACGATCACGACGTCGAATTCCATGGATTCGCGGGGCGGTAGTTCTTCGGTGCTCATGGTCTCTTCTCAGCCCGGTTGAGAACGCTTCTAATTCGTTAGGCTGCGTTGTTTCCGATTTTTGTCGCGAGGACAACCACTGAAATGCATTTCGCGACGGCGCGTTGCATCCTAAATTGCGGGTGGAGGACTTGTATCCCACCATGACGCCTGAGCCCGCCCCTACCTTGAAGCAATTGCTGGCCTTTTACCTCGAGGCCGGGGTCGATTGCGCGCTTGACGACGAGCCGGTCAACCGGCTTGCGGAGGCCGAGCCTGTTCCCGCTGCACCGCCGCGCGAGGTGGCGCCGCCGCGTGCGCAGCGCGAGATGCCGCTTGCAGCGCCGGCAGTTCCGCGCAGCGAAATCACCATCGCGCCGGATGCGGCGGTTGCGTCCGCGCGCGAGGCGGCGCGGACCGCACCGACGCTGGACGCGCTGCGGACGCTGCTTGCGAATTTCGACGGCTGCGCGTTGAAGCATACCGCGACCAAGCTTGTGTTCGCCGACGGCAATCCAGCGGCGCGGGTGATGTTTGTCGGCGAAGCGCCGGGGCGTGACGAGGATATCGAGGGGCTGCCCTTCGTCGGCCGCTCCGGCAAGCTGCTGGACCGCATGATCGCGGCGATCGGGCTCGACCGCAGCAAGGCCTACATCGCTAACGTGATCCCGTGGCGGCCGCCCGGCAACCGCACGCCGACGCCGCAGGAGACGCAGGTGTGCCTGCCCTTCATCCAGCGCCAGATCGAGCTCGTGAATCCCGACGTGCTGGTCACGCTCGGAAATCCCTCGACGCAGGCGCTGATCGGCACGCGCGAGGGCATCATGCGCACCCGCGGGAAATGGTTCGACTACGACACCGGCAGCCGCGTGATCCGCGCCATCGCCACCTTCCACCCCGCCTATCTCCTGCGCTCGCCCTCCTACAAGCGGATGTCGTGGCAGGACCTCCGCGCCATCGCCAAGGCGCTGGGGCAGCAGAGCTCCCCCTCATCCTGAGAGGCCGTAGGGTGGGCAAAGCGCAGCGTGCCCACCATCAAGCGGCGTGCTCGGAATGGTAGGCACGCTGCGCTTTGCCGACCCTACGCGCTGACGGCGAGGAGCAGGCCTACGGCCCCTTCGGCCGCACGATGGCCCAGCCGATCCTGAGCAGTGGCTGCCGGCCGTTGACCAGCCATTCGAACGATCGCGGCACTTCCGGCACCAGGCCGGGGAAACGTTGCGCGAGCTCGGGCGGCGGCATGCCCGAGGTGTCGGACGCGCGCCAGACGATCAGCCCGCCGGTCTCATTGAACTTCGCCGGCGAGAGCCAGGGCGTTCGCGGCGTTCCGTCGAGCAACAGATGCGGGCGCTGCCGGTCCATCGCGATCAGGCGCGCCAGCTCGGGATCGCCGGCCACCGCGCGCAGCCGCTGGTTGGTCCGCCGCTCAAAACTGTCGGCGAAGAAATGCCCGATCGAGGCCGCCGGCATCGAGGTCCGCACTTCGGCGGTGTCGGTCCAGGGCACGAGCAGCGTCGCCGCGACCACCGCGACGGCTGGCGCTGCAATCGCCGCCGCCCAGGCCGAGCGCAAGTACCGCTGGCGGTAGAGGTGGATGTAATCGCCGGCGTTGACCATCACGGCCAGTCCCGACAGCATCAGCGCGACGCCTGCGCCGCCGACCACGTGGTCGAGGCGGAACAGGCCGGCGAGCAGGCTGCCAATCAGCGCTGGCGCGAAGGCGAAGAAATAGACGAACTGCCGTCCCAGGGGATCGAGCGACGGCCGGTCGATGATCGGCGCCTCCTCCGGCTTGCGGGCGAACCAGGGAGAATTGACGACGAGGAGCAGCGCGATGCCGGCCATCGACACCACCAAGCCGCCGAGCAGAACGCCCGAACGCGTCACCCGCGCGCGCAAATCCGCGACATCAGGCAGCGGCGGCAGCGTCAGAACGTCCGACCGCATCAGCCAGATCAAATAAGGCAGCGCCAGCACGACCACCACCAGCAGCGCGAACAGCGGATCAAGCGACGCCAGCGTGCGGCGTCCGCGCGCGGTCGCGAGCGCAAAGACCACGACCAACAGGATCATCCCGATCGCCACCGGCGTCGTCAGCAGCAAGAGGCCGCAATCGATCGACCAGGCAAACCAGGCACTGCGACGGTTCTCGCCGAACAATTGCCAGGAATGCAGCAGCAACAGCGCCCAGAGCGGGCGCGCCAGCACCAGCGGGCCGAACTCGAGGCCGGGCGAAGAGAAGGCGGTGACCGTCATCGTCAGCAGCACCGCGAGCACCGCCTGCTGTCCGCCGACGATGGCGCGGCCAAGGTGATAAAGGCTCACGAAGGTCGCGACCGCGCAAATCTGCGCCAACAGATAGATGCCGAAGACGTGATTGCCGACGGCGCGGAATGCGATGTCGGCGAGCCAGAACGCAAGCGGCGGCCCGAGATCGGTGCCGACCTGATATTCCCGGCCGAACGCCAGCACGGTCGCGACGTCGCCGGGCGGGCTGCGATAGATCAGAAGCGGCACAAGCAGCCACAGCGCCGCCTGCGCCAGCACCACGATCCAGACCACGAGCCGTGGCCGGGCACGGATCAGTTCGATGACCAGGGAGGTGAAACGCATGTGCCCAAAATGCCCAGAACCAGCCCTGTGTGCGGCCTCGTTTGATCCGCAAACTTGATAAAGGGCGTATCAGATGGACGCAACCGGGCTAGGCGGCGGTGGCCTCGGCCTCGATGGTCGGGTCCACCGTGAAGAGATCTGGCTCGATTGTTTCCGGAAAATGCTTCTGCCGGGCGGCGATCACGGGCGCAAAGAAGCTGCGGTGATGTGCGCTCGGCCCCAAGCGATCCAGCGCCTCCAGATGTTCCGGCACCGCATAGCCCTTGTGCTGCTCGAAGCCGTAGCCCGGGCAATCCAGCGCCAGCGCGCGCATCAGCCGGTCGCGCGTCACCTTGGCGATGATGGAGGCGGCCGCGATCGACATCACGATCCCGTCGCCGCCGATCACGGCTTCGCAATCGCAGGTCACGGCGACCTTGTCGCGGCCGTCGACAAAGACATGCCTGGGCGCCTCGGGCAGCGCCTCTACGGCGCGCGCCAACGCCCAGAGCGAGGCGCGCAGAATATTGTCGCGATCGATTCGCGCGGGGGGCGCGAAGGCCACAGCGAACGCCGATGTCGCGCAGATCTGCTCGAACAGCTCTTCGCGCCGTTCCGGCGTCAGCCGCTTCGAATCATCGATGCCTTTCGGGATCCGCTTGGGGTCGAGCACCACGGCCGCGGCCACCACCGGGCCTGCCAGCGGGCCACGCCCAGCCTCGTCGCAGCCGGCAATTGGCCACACCCCGCGCTTGATCAGCGCGCGCTCACGCCGAAAGCTCGGCGGCGTCACTGCGATCACGCCCTTTGCAGGTTTGACCGGCTTTTTCTTCTCGGACTTGTCCCGACTCATGGCGCGACTGTGCTGAAGCAGCCGCCACCACGCAACCGGGAACCCGGCGCCCGTCCCCATTATTCAGCATTCCCCCGTCATTGCGGGCGCAGCGAAGCAATCCACCTCTCCGCTTGCGGAGGCATGGATTGCTTCGTCGCTACGCTCCTCGCAATGACGGAGAGGGACGCAACGACGCGCCTTAAAACAGGCTCAGTTGCTCGCCGCTTTGCTTCGGCTTGATGAAATGGTCGGTCGTCAGCTTCGAGCGGCGCTTGTTCAGGCCGAGCTTTTCGCAGGCGATCTCGAAGCGGCGGCCGATCATCCAGGCCATCGGCCCGGTGCCCTTCATCCGCGTCCCCCACTGCGAGTCGTAATCGCGCCCGCCGCGCATGTCGCGGATCAGGGTGAAGACGTGGCGGTAGCGGTCGGGATAGTTTGCGAGCAGCCATTCCCGGAACAGGTCGCGCACTTCCAGCGGCAACCGCAGCAGCACGTAGCTCGCTTCCTTGGCGCCGGCATGCGCCGCCGCATCGAGGATACGCTCGATCTCGGAATCGTTCAGCGCGGGGATCACGGGGGCGACCATCACGGTGGTGGGGATGCCGGCATCCGAAAGCCGCTTGATCGTCTCCAGCCGCTTCGGCGGTGTCGAGGCGCGCGGCTCCATGGTGCGCGCCAATTGGGCGTCGAGCGTCGTCACCGACAGCGCGACCTTGACCAGGTTGCGCCGCGCCATCCGCTGCAGGATGTCGATGTCGCGCGCCACCAGCGCCGACTTGGTGACGATGCCGACCGGATGGCCGGCACGCTCCAGCACTTCGAGGATGCCGCGCATGATCTTGTATTCGCGCTCGATCGGCTGGTACGGATCGGTGTTGGTGCCGATCGCGATCATGCGTGGCTCATAGCCGGGCGCCGCCAGCTCCTTCTCCAGCAGCGCCGGCGCATCGGGCTTTGCCAGAAGTTTCGATTCGAAATCCAGTCCCGGCGACAGGCCGAGATAGGCATGCGTCGGCCGCGCAAAGCAGTAGACGCAGCCATGTTCGCAGCCTCGGTACGGATTGATCGAGCGGTCGAAGCCGATGTCAGGTGAATCGTTGCGCGCGATCACCTTGCGTGAGGTGTCGAGCGCGACGGTGGTCTTGAACGGCGGCAGGTCTTCCAGGCTCTGCCAGCCGTCGTCGAAGGTGACGCGCGCCTCGGCCTCATAGCGGCCGCTGGCATTGGATTGCGCGCCGCGGCCGCGCCGCCGTTCGCGCTCGATCGCGACCGCGAGTTCGGGAAACGCGGAGGGTGCACCCGCCGGTGTGGAGGGCGCCGTCACCGGCGGGTGCTTGAGGGCATGAGAGGATGCTCGGCTCATGCTCTGAAGCTAGCATGCCCCTAGAACAAATCAAGAACACATTCGCGAAATTCCACAACGGCGCTGCCGCAAAAAACTGCACCACTACGGCTGTTTTGATTGTGACAAGGTGATAACGGTTTCCGAGCTTTTCACCATTTTTGAGCCAACGAAGCCTCTATTGATGCTGAGCGTGATCATTCCGACCGAGGGCGACGAGCGGACTGCCGTCGCGACCCTTGCCGCGCTGGTTCCGGGCGCCGCTGCCGGCATCGTGAAAGAGGTGCTGCTGGTCGATCGCGCCAAGGACGGCGCCAAGTCCGGCGTGATCGAGCGTGTCGCCGATGTCGCCGGCTGCCGTTTCATGGCGTTCGACGGCACCCGCGCCGCGGCGCTGGCGGCCGGCGCCCGTCAGGCCCGCTCGCCCTGGCTGATGTTCCTGCATGCCGGCGCCGTGCTGGACAACGGCTGGATCGACGAGACCACCCAGTTCATCCAGCTTGTCGCCCTGAGCGGCCGGCCGCGTGCCGGCATCTTCCGCTATGCCCGTTCGCCCTACGCCGATACCCGCCTGCGCGACAGCTTCAAGTTCGTCGCCCGCATGCTGACCGGCCCGACCGCCGAACAGGGCCTCCTGATCGCGCGCGATCACTATGAGCAGCTCGGCGGCTACCGGCCCGACGCCCGCCGTTCCGAGGCGCGGCTCTTGCGCCAGCTCGGCCGCTCCTCCCGCACCATGCTGCGCAGCCGGATCATGGTGGCGTAGGACTCTTTCTTCTCCCCGCAGGACGTGCCGTAGCCCGGGTGGAGCGCAGGGTAACCCGGGACCGCCCCCAATGCGGGTGCAGGGACCCCGGGTTACGCTGCGCTCCACCCGGGCTACCAGCCTCATCAGATACTTGCCAAGGTCAAATAATTATTTGACAATGGCAATTATTGGGGTGCCACCATGCCAGAGCCGAATTCCGCAAACCAGGTCGCCGCCGTGCGGGCGTTCACCCGCTTCTACACCCGCAAGATCGGCGTCCTCGACCAGCATCTGTTGAAAAGCCCGTTCTCGCTCAGCGAGGCACGCGTGCTCTACGAGCTTGCGCATCGCGAGGAGATATCGGCAAAGGAGATCGGGACCGAGCTCGGGCTCGATGCCGGCTATCTCAGCCGCATCCTCCAGAAATTCGATGAGGACGGGTTTGTCACCCGAACGCCCCTCGCCTCCGACCGCCGGCAATACCAGCTCGGTCTCACTGCGAAGGGGCGGCAAGCCTTCGCGAAAATCAATCGCTCCTCGCATGATGAGGTTGCCGCGATGCTGACGCGGCTTTTGCCGGACGATCGCGCTCGATTGACGGCCGCGATGGCCACGATCGAGCGGCTGCTTGGCCGGGCCGCAACCCCGCGCGCGGTGTTGCGCGATCCGCGTCCAGGCGACATGGGCTGGGTGGTGCAGAGCCAAAGCGCGCTCTACGCCAGCGAATACGGTTTCGATTCATCCTACGAGGCACTGGTCGCAGAGATCGTCGCAAAATTCCTGACCTCGTTCGACGGCTCGCGCGAACGCTGCTGGATCGCCGATCTCGATGGAACGCCGGTCGGCTCGGTGTTCCTGGTCAGGCATTCTGACGAGATCGCCAAGCTCAGGCTGCTCCTGGTCGACCCCGCCGGCCGCGGCCAGGGGCTCGGCAAGCGGCTGGTCGAGGAATGCCTCTCCTTCGCCAGGGCCTGTGGCTACCGCAAGATCACGCTCTGGACCCAGAGCATCCTGATCGCGGCGCGAAAAATCTACCAGGACGAAGGTTTCGTGCTGGTGAAAAGCGAGCCGCACCGCAGCTTCGGGCAGGACCTTGTCGGCGAGACCTGGGAGCGGCCGCTGTGAAGCTCGTGCGCCGCGATCCATCGCGGCGCGTCACGCTGGAACTTCTCGCCTTCCATATATTAGGCGGGCGCATGCGCTCCGCACCGAGGCGTACCGAAGCATGGTGCGCGCCTTGTGGGCGCGGCTGCTGACGATCCGCCATAAGCGCTGAGTGAAACTAGGCCGTCGCGCCTTGCGCCTTCGGGCGGCGCAGGTGCTCGTCCAGCCGCGGCATGATCTCGACGAAATTGCAGGGGCGCGTGCGGTAGTCGAGCTGGGCAGCCAAGATCCCGTCCCAGCCGTCGCGGCAAGCGCCGGGCGAACCGGGCAGGCAGAAGATGTAAGTCGCGCCGGCAACGCCGGCGGTGGCGCGGCTCTGGATCGTCGAGGCGCCGATCTTGGCGTGGCTCAGCATATGGAAGGCGATCGAGAAACCGTCCATCCGCTTCTCGAACAGCGGCTCGATCGCTTCCGGCGTGATATCGCGGCCGGTGAAGCCGGTGCCGCCGGTGGTGATGATCGCATCGACGCCCTCGTCCGCGATCCAGCGCTTCACGACGGCGCGGATCGCATCGACGTCGTCGGTGACGATCTCGCGCGCCGCGAGCTTGTGGCCGGCCGCGGTGATGCGATCCGCCAATGTCGTTCCGGACTTGTCGTCGGCGAGCGTCCTTGTGTCGGAAATCGTCAGCACCGCGATGTTGAGCGGAATGAACGGTTTTGATTCATCAGTGGAAGCCATGACGTAACTCGCTGCGCTCTCTGTTCTCCCTCTCCCGCTTGCGGGGGAGGGTCGGGGTGGGGGTGTCGCCGCGATTCGCGCTGTTCGAGCGTAGGGAGAGAGCCCTCACCCGGCGCTATGCGCCGACCTCTCCCGCAAGCGGGAGAGGTGAACCGCCGCGCGGCCGCGATCAAGCCAATTCCTACAGCGCGCCCTGGCCGAAGGTGTTGCAGGCCGACACCGTGCCTTGCTGGTAGCCGGTCATGAACCATTGCCTCCGCTGCTGCGCCGAGCCGTGGGTGAAGGAATCCGGCACCACCCTGCCCGTCGCCTGACGCTGCAGCGTGTCGTCGCCGATCGCGGTTGCGGTCCGGAGCGCCGCGTCGATGTCGCCGGCCTCGAGGAAGCCCGGCCGCTTCTTCTCTTCGCGGTTGACCCAGACGCCGGAGAGGCAATCGGCCTGCAACTCGACCTTCACCTGCAGCGCATTGGCCTCAGCCTTGCTGTCGGCGGCCTGCTGCAGCCGCGTCACGCGCGGGATGATGCCGAGCAGGTTCTGCACGTGATGGCCCGCCTCATGGGCGATGATATAGGCCGCGGTGAACTTGCAGGCGCTGCCCGAGCAGCCGCGGAAACGTGTCTCGACCTCGCGGAAGAAGGCGGTGTCGAGATAGATGGTCTTGTCCGGCGGGCAGTAGAACGGCCCCATCGCCGACTGCGCCATGCCGCAGCGGCCGCCATTGGTGGCGTTGCGGAACAAGACGATCTTCGGACCGGTGAAGGTCTGCCCGTTGGCCTGGAAGATCTCGCTCCAGCGATCGTCGATCTCGCCCAGGATGCCGGAGATCATGCTGCCCATTTCGTCGGTCGGCGCGCCGCTCTTGCCCGACGCCGTGCGGCGGTCGGTCTGGTAGGTCGGCGCCTGTCCGCCGCCGGTCAGGATTTCGGCGCCGCCGATCAGGATGCGCGGGTCGATGCCGAAGGCATAGCCGAGCAGCCCGAGCACGATGATGGTGCCGATGCCGAGCCCGCCGCCGCCCATGGGGAGGCCGAAGCCGCCGCCTCCGCCGCCACCATATCCGCCCTCGTCGCGACGATCCTCGACGTCGTCGCTGCGACGAAAATCATCGTAACGCATGGCGGTTTCCCCTTGATTCCTATCCTATGTAAACGCGGAACAGACGTAAAATTTCCATTCCATTAATCAATAGCCTGCCCGGCAATTATTGCCTAGTGCGATGCCGCGCCATCCGCGCATGGCTGACGCGGCCACAGCTGCACGAATCGCGTGAGCTTCTCGATTTTCGATTCCGTCGCTGGCGCAATTCGCATGATGCATGCTGCGAAGCAGCGCGCGATTTCAAATCCGAAAACGCGCAATCGAAATGCGCAGAACCTGTCACGCGGCATTTTCGATTAAGTCGATTTTTACTTTGGCGGATCATGGTGTCGCCAGTCGGTTGTTTAGTCCCGCGTCGCCGACAGCGTCGCCTGAGTCAGAGTCTTGAGTCATGGTTGAGTCGCGTCGCGGGGCGTCTGCAAGGGCGCCCCGCACTAAATTTGAGTTTACGTCTTCGAGTCGAATCGTCCTAGGCGATTGCGTCGCCGAGATGTCGAAGCTTGCAGCCGGTTCTGTCGACGTCGTGTTCGCAGACCCACCCTACAATCTGCAGCTCAAGGGCGAGCTCAAACGTCCCGACGAATCGCATGTCGATGCCGTCAACGACGCGTGGGACAAGTTTTCGTCCTTTGCCGCCTATGACGACTTCACCCGCGCCTGGCTGCTCGCCGCCCGTCGCATCATGAAGCCGTCGGCGACGATCTGGGTGATCGGCTCCTATCACAACATCTTCCGCGTCGGCGCGATCATGCAGGACCTCGGCTTCTGGCTCCTGAACGATATCGTCTGGCGCAAGTCGAACCCGATGCCGAATTTCCGCGGCCGCCGCTTCACCAATGCGCACGAGACCATGATCTGGGCCGCGCGTGATGAGAAGGCCAAGGGCTATACCTTCAATTATGAAGCGCTGAAGGCTGCGAACGAGGACGTGCAGGCGCGTTCCGACTGGCTGATCCCGCTCTGCACCGGCGAAGAGCGCCTCAAGGGCAGGGACGGCAAGAAGGTGCACCCGACGCAGAAGCCTGAACAGCTTCTCGCGCGCGTGCTGCTCTCCTCGTCGAAGCCCGGCGATCTCGTGCTCGATCCCTTCAACGGCACCGGCACCACCGGCGCCGTGGCAAAACGTCTCGGCCGCCGCTATCTCGGCATTGAGCGCGATGCGGCCTATGCCGCCGCCGCCGAAGCGCGCATCGCCGCCATCGAGCCGCTGCCGCAGGAAACGCTCGCGCCGTTCATGACCGCGCGCGAGGCGCCGCGCGTCGCCTTCTCCGAACTGATCGAGCGCGGCATGATCATGCCGGGCGCCAAGCTGGTCGACGCCAAGAAGCGGGTCGGCGCCCTCGTGCGTGCCGACGGCGCCATCATGCTCGGGGACAAGGTCGGCTCGATCCACCGCATCGGTGCGGTCGCGCAAGGCTCGGGCGCCTGCAACGGCTGGACCTTCTGGCACGTCGAGACCAAGAACGGCCTCAGGCTGATCGACGAACTGCGCGCCGAAATCCGCTCCGGGATGGCCGCGGGCTGACTTTCGCCGAACGGCAGCGTGGGCATGCTGCTTTGCCCACTGCGACTCAGCGCCCGAGATGACGCCGTGTTGAACGCTCTCGCCTTGATTCGGCGCGAATACAGGGCCTAGAATCCCCAGATCGGTCGCTGTTTCGATTGGATTGCCCGATGCGCAGGCAATACGAGACGTTGCTGTTCGTGCCGCTGTTGCCGATCTTCCTGATCGGCATGTTTCCGATGTTGCTGATTGGCCTGCTCGGCTTTTTTGGCCTCGGCATTCTCGGCGTGCTCATGGTGTCCGTCGGACTGACCAGCGCCATGGAAGCGCACAGCCATTTCAATGAGGAAGTCATCGTGAACGGCTATGGGCGGAGCACAGAGCGTGCCGTCCAGGCCACCGATCTGCAGACCGCAACGCGTTTCGCCGTGCTGCTCGATGTGGTCGGCGTAGCCCTGATCCTCGCCAGTGTGGTCAGCCTGATCTATTTCGGCTGATCGCCTGGCCGCCAAAAGCCGCGAAGCCGCCTTCACAAATTCATCGCTTGCGCGTCCCGCCGAATGTGGCGCATGAGTGCGGCCCGCGGCCCATGCGGCCCGCGTCCCGATCTGGTCGGCAACAAAACAACGGAGCCTTTGAGATGCTCAAATTCTACTTCAACGGAGCACCGAACCCGAACAAGGTCGCGCTCTTCCTGGAAGAGTCCGGCCTGCCTTACGAACTGGTACCCGTCGACACCCGCAAGGGCGATCAGTTCAAACCGGAATTCCTGAAGGTCAATCCAAACGCCAAGGTGCCGGCGATCGACGATGACGGCGTGTTCGTGTTCGACTCCAACGCCATCCTGCTCTACCTCGCCGAGAAGACCGGAAAATTCCTTCCCGCCAACACGCCGGCCAACCGCGCCGCGACGCTGTCCTGGCTGATGTTCATCGCCACCGGCCTCGGCCCCTATTCCGGGCAGGCGGTGCATTTCAAGACGGTGGCGCCAAAGGAACTGGAATACGCGCATAACCGCTACCAGTATGAGGCGCATCGTCACTACAAGATCCTTGACGACCACCTCGCCAAGAGCCGCTACATGGTCGGCGACACCTATACGATCGTCGACATGGCGTTCTGGGGCTGGGCGCGGCTGGCGGCGTTCGTGCTCGGCGAGGAAGGCTATGCGAAGTACCCGAACGTCAAGCGCCTGGTCGACGAGATCTCGGCGCGGCCGGCGGCTGCACGCGCGATCGCCTTGAAGGACAAGTTCACCTTCAAGACCGAGATGGACGAGGCGGCGAAGAACTTCATGTTCGGCCACCTCAAGGCCAAGGTGGCTTAACCCCTCCGGCGCGAGATTGGTCAGGTGGGCGGGCGCGCGGCGCGCAGTGCCCACCTGCTGATCCCGTCAGATCACCAGATCGTGCTGCCCATGGGTGGCCACAATGCTCCCGGCAAGCTCGGAGACTGGGCCGAAATGATCGGCCGCGTGATGTCCATGCAGCAATGCCTCGATTGCCTGCGTTCCCTCCGGCCCGTGGATTGCTGCAGCGTCGTCGCGATGACTGCCCGACGCTGGGTCATGGTCCACATGTCCGAGGTCGAAGCCATCCGAACCTGAGCTCTTCTCCTTGAAGTGGAACGAGTGTTCGAGCCGCGCACCGCCCGGCCCTGCACCAAACACCTCATCGGCAACAGAGACTGGCGCCAAATCGGTTGCGCCGTGCTTGGGCACCGCGTCGTCCTTACCTGCTTCGCCTGGGCAAGGATGGCCGCCGTGCTTGGCGAGGGCATGCCAATTCGCATCCACGCTCGCAACCGCTGGCCCATTCTCCTCCGATGCTTCCGAAACTCCCGGGGGCTCGCTGTTTGCGTCGCCATCGCTTGCATGGTCATGAGTCTCGGCGGCATGAATGGAGGCGGCGTTTGTCGGCAGCTCCTTATGGTCCTTGTCGTTCAACGCGTCGATGGAACTCGTTGCAGGATCAAACGTCCGGTCGTTGCCCTGTGGCCAGATCCAGCCGCCGCCGTCGGCCATCAGGCCATGCTCGATCAGTGCCGGCCCGGCTTTGTCGCTGCCGACGGTCGGCACAGCGAAGCCAGCAGGATTGCCCGTGCCATGCATCGCGGCCCCCTGACCGATCGTCGTGGCAGTGGTGCCGTCGTGCGCAGACGCCTGATCGAACACGAAGCTGCTCTCCGCTGACGCGGCAATCTGAACGAATGCGCCGTGGATCGGCGGCCCGCTCGCTGAAGTCGTTCTTGCCTCGACACTGGCGTGTTCGGTCGAACCGGTGTGAGCTTTGCCGAAGCTGATCGACCCGGCGTGGTCGGTCAAATCAATCTGACTTCCATCGATGCTAAAGCTGCGGACGACATCGGTTGGCGCCTCGGACGCGCTCGCTCCGGCGGGGAGCGCGCCGTCGGCAAGGTTCGAGCCGGACGCCAGGTCGGCCGAGGTGGCAATAGTGGCGGCCGGGGTCAGCAGATCGACCGCACTATCCGCCGCCATGATGGGTTCCGGCGCAGGCGTGGGAACGAAATCCGACGCCTGAATGGTCGCAATCCCCTGCAGATGCACCTCCAGCAGGCTGGAATCGCCGATGCTCAGGGCTTGATCCGTGGGGTTGACATACACAACGGTTTCATTCGCCGCGCTGTCGTAGAGCCAGCCGATGGTATGCGCCGGCACGGAAGTGCTGGTCGAAGTCAGCGCCAACAAGGCAAGTGCGCCGAGAGCCGTCAGATTGATCTTGTCGGACCCCGATCTGAAATCCGAGATGGTATCGAACCGAGCCGCATGGGAATCGGCCACCGACAGGTAGACGAAGCAGTCGTTTCCATTGCCGCCTGTGAGAGAGTCCGCTCCGAATCCGCCGACGATCGTATCGCATCCGTTGTTGCCGTTGATCGTGTCGTTTCCTGAGCCCCCGTAGATCGTATCGTCGCCGTCATTGCCTTTGATCGTATCGTTGCCGGAGCCCCCGTAGAGAGTGTCGGCGCAACCGGTGCCATTAACGGTGTCATTGCCGGCGCCCGCATAGACGATCTGGCCGCCATAGCCACCTCCCGCGATGTTGTCGTGTCCGGGCGTTCCATAGATATACGGCGGATCGCACCTGACGACTGATCCGGTGGCCAGATAGTCGAAATCGTTGGGGTCTGCGTCGCTGGCGCCTTTGATGGTGATCGTCACGACCTGCGCGGTGCCGTCTATGGTGGTCACCGTGAAGGTATCGGTCAGCTTATCGCAGGCGTCGAGCGCCTGCACCGTGCAGTTGTTGTTGTCGAGCGTGTAGGCCCACACGCCAGCCGCCGTCATCGTGAAGGTGCCATAGCCGCCATCGCTCTTCGTCGGCGAACAGACCGCCGTGAAGGTATTGGGCGTATTGTCAACGTCGGTATCGGCAAGCGCGCCGGTCGCGATTGGCGTGCCGGGCCCAGCCCCGCCATCCTCGATCACCGTGCCGGTCGTCGCGCCCGAAACGACGGCCGCGTCGTTGGTGCCGTTGATGGTGATCGTCACCACTTGTGCGGTGCCGTCGATGCTGGTCACCGTGAAGGTGTCGCTCAGGTGGTCGCAGACGTTGAGCGCCTGCACCGCGGCGTTGGTGTTGTCGAGCGTGTAGGTCCACACGCCGGCCGCTGTCATCGTAAAGGTGCCGTAGCCGCCATTGCTCGGCTTTGGCGAAATGACCGCCGTGAAAAGATCGGGCGGATTGTCGACGTCGGTGGCGGCGAGTTCGCCGGTCGCGGTCGGCACGCCCGGTCTGGCGTCGGCGACGCCCCCGGCCTCGATCACGCAGCCGGCGGTGGCGCCGGAAATGACGGCCGCGTCGTTGGTGCCGTTGATGGTGATCGTCACCATTTGTGCGGTGCCGTCCGCAGTGGTCACCGTGAAGGTGTCGGTCAGGTGGTCTCCGACATTGAGCGCCTGTACCGCGCTGTTGGAGTCGTTGAGCGTATAGGTCCACACACCGGCCGCGGTCATGGTGAAAGTGCCGTATCCGGCATGACTTGCCGTCGGCGACATGACCGCCGTGAAAGTGTCGGGCGCATTGTCGACGTCGCTGTCGGTGAGCTTGCCGGTCGTGGTCAGCGCCCCCGGCGCACCACTGCTCGCCTCGATCACTGTGCCGGCCTTCGCGCCGGAAATGATGGCGGCGTCATTGGTGCCGTCGATGGTGATCGTCACCACCTGAGCGGTGCCATCCACGGTGGTCACCGTGAATTTGTCGGTCAGGTGGTCGCCGACATTGAGCGCCTGCACCGCGCTGTTGGCCTCGTTGACCGTGTAGGTCCACACGCCTGCCGCCGTCACCGTGAAGGTGCCGTAGCCGCCGATGCTCGCCTTCGGCGAGTCGACCACGGTAAAGGTATTCGGCGGATTGTCGACGTCGACGTCAGTGAGCGTACCGGTCGCGGCAGGCATACCGAGCCCGGCACTGCCCGCCTCGATCACTGCGCCAGCCGTGGAGCCCGAAATGATGGCCGCGTCGTTGACGCCATTGATGGCAATTGAGAAGACCTGATTGGTTGAGAGTGTGCCGTCTGACACCGTGACAATGAAGGTCTCAGTCGTCGGCGAGGTCAGCGCATTGATCGCGGCGCTGTCCGGAACGAAGGTGTAGGCGCCCGTCGCGCTGTTGAGGTAGAGCCTGCCATAGGAACCGGCGCTCGATACATTGTATGTCACCCCTCCCAGCACCGTGCTGCCGGCGACTCCTCCACTGATGCCAAAGGTCAGTGCAGCGCCGTTGGAACTGTTGGCAGCGAAAGCTCCGCTCGTTGCAGCGAAGTGGTCAAACACCGAAGTATCGATTTCCGTCGGTCCCGTCGCGACGGTCAACACCGGCGCCGAACGCACGACAAACAGTTCAGGAACCACCATCGTGGGTAGCGGCTGCAGCGAATTATGGATCGGGAGAGTGTCGGTCTGAATAAAATCGATGCGCTGGACCGGCAGCACATTGAGCGTGGGAGGTGTGCTCGACCCGGTCGCTCCCTGTTCCTTCGCGAAGTTGGCGAGTACGTCCTGCTGGGCGGCATGCAACTCTTCCATTCGAGTCGCACTATTCGCGGTTTGGCTGACGCTGACCGAGGACCCTCTCTTGCTCAGGATGGTCGTCTCTCCGGGATCCTCGACAATGATGTGTCGCGGGATCGGCTCCTTGGTCACGAGCTCGAACACGCCGTGCTCGAGATCCTTGTATGCGATGCTGTCGTCATCGAAATATGTGGCGTCCGGCTCCGCGGCCTGGACTTCTTTCATGGCCGCGAAGGTCAAAGCCACGAGCGTCAGCGTGCCGATCCCGCCGGCATGAGCGCGGCCCCGAATGCTTCCAACTGGCGTATCAACGGTGAGGCAACCGGTTTTTGCCAGCCGTCCGGCAACGAAAGCGAAGGTCCCCCGGGTCACGCCAAACACGGCCGAATGCGAGGTGCCGCTGGAGTCGCAGATCAATTCGTTCAACACCAGACAGCTGCCGGGAGACAGGTTGAACACGGTGCCGTCGATGAACCGAATTCCGACCTGCGCGTCGGCCGCCGTCTCGATCACGTCTCCCTGATAAACAGGATCGCCAGCTATGAGTTGAACGGCAATGCCGGTTGCACGGCTGAGCGTGCAGCAACCGATCGCGGTCTGGACATGGCCTATGATCCGGGGAAGCTGGGCGACAACGGCCTTGGGGTCGCCGCCGGACTCGACGCAAGACGCAACGAACATCGCTTCGACCTCGCCTGCTCAGTACTTTCAGGCCGAGCGTGGTGCCGAACTTTTTTTCTTGCTCTGGCTTTGCCTACGCCATGAAGTCAAAATATTCCACGCGTCGGCAACCCTAGGCTAGCCCGCCGCAACATCCTGATCCAAATTTAATCAAATATATCCGTAACATCGGACGCATTCAATACATGAATTAACTTGCCCGGCGCCAGATTTAAATCGCTCTTTCCTGGAGCACGACGTCTCCTTCTCTGGAGCACTACAATTGCGGCCCACCTTAAGACGCAACGTTTTGGTGGCATTGGGCCAGATCCGGGATTAATATGACAAAAATTTAAAACGAGGTGGCCAGTCATGGCCGCCCTGACATTGTACGTACTTGCATGATTATGGCGACCCGGCTGACCATTGAAGTCAGCGACTGTCGCGCGGCAAAAAAGATCTTCTCGGGAAGGGGATCATGCGCACGCATACGATTATCGCGTCGGTGGCGAGTTTGGTTCTGGCGCTGACCAGCCTTTTGGTTGATGCAGCCCACGCGCAGATCACCCCGCCTGCGCCCGCCGTTCAGGATCTCGCATCTGCAAAACCCATCGGAACGGTTGTAACTACAACCGGTTCGGTAACGATCGAGCACGCGGGTGCGATGGTCATTCAGGCAAATGTCTCCGGGCAAGTCGTCCAAACGAAGGTTGGTGATATCGTTTACCTCGGCGATGTGGTGAAGACCGGAGCCGACGGCCGGGTGGGGATCAACTTCGCCGATGGCAGCTCGTTCAAGCTGTCGAGCAACGCCCGTATGGCATTGGACGAATTCGTGTACGACCCGAATGGGAAGGCCAACTCGACCTTGTTCAATCTGACCAACGGAACACTTACGTTTGTTGCCGGCAATATCGCGAAGACCGGCGACATGAAGGTCGATACCCCAGTCGCAACGATGGGTATTCGGGGCACGACTCCACATGTCGAAGTTTCGGACGACGGGACAGTGAAGTTTTCAACCCTTATCGAAGAGGGCAAGAACAAGGTTACGAAAAAGTCCGGCCCATCGACGGCGCAGCAATCCGAACAGAAAGCCAATCGCAAGTCCAACTTGAATATCTGCCGGGGGTGCTAGGCCGATTTTTTAGTTCCGCGGAAAATCGACGACTGCAGATTCCGCAATTTCCAAAGTCGGGAAGCCTGATATGGACGCCGGTACAAGGAGAGGCATCATTGACGGCGCGGCGTGCATGCTGATCCTGCTGTTGCTCGGTTCACCCGCGGCGGCGCAGGATGCAAAGAAGAGCAACTATCTGACCGATATTGCGTTGTGCAACGGCACGGATCACGCGCCGCCTGAAGCACGGGTCAATGGTTGCACGGCGCTCATCGCTTCCGGTCACGGCAAGACGGCGGCCTTGGCGATCGCCTATAACAATCGTGGCAACGCCTATGCGGCAAAGGGAGACTACGACCGCGCCATCCAGGATTTCGATCAATCGATCAACCTCAATCCAACTTACGTCAAGGCGTTCAATAATCGCGGCGTGGCTTACCTGAAGAAAGGTGAATACGACCTCGCCATCAAGGCTCTCGATGGCGCAATCCAGCTCAACCCCAGCTACGGCAGCGCCTTCGCAAACCGCGCCAGAGCCTATCTGAAAAAGCACGAGTACGATCGCGCGGCGCGGGACTATGACGAGGCAATTCGTCTTGAGCCCAATCTGGAAGCGGTGTGGAGCGGACGCTGTTGGACGCAGGCGATCCTCGGCGCGCTGGAGGCGGCACTGGGGGACTGCAACAAGGCGCTTCAATTGGCCTCGAACAACGCCGCAACGTATGACTCGCGCGGGCTGATCTATCTCAAAATGGGCAAATTCGATGCGGCTATCGACGACTACAGCTCTGCGCTGCAGCTCGACCCGAAGCTGGCAAGCGCACTCTATGGACGCGGGCTTGCCAGGCTGAGGACGGGTGACAAAGCGGGCAGCGGCGCCGATATTGCCTTGGCAAAGACGATCCAGGTCAAGATCGGCAACGACTTCACGCGCTATGGGGTGCAGTAGGTACCAGCTCAACCCGCCGCGCGGGCCTGCGGCGCGGGAAACTGCCCCAGCGCCTTCTCGGTCAGCACCGAGTCGCAATATTCCCTGATCTCCTTGATCTTGCCGTCCTCGAGCCGGAACACCAGGCAATAGTCATTGTCGTAGCGAACGCCGTCCCTGGTGACATTGTCGCCCTTGGCTTCAATGACGACATGGTCGCCGTCGGCGATGAAGCGATGGGCGACGGTACGCGCCCGTTCCTGCAATAGCGAACGAACGTGGCCGTGCAGGTCGTTGAGGATCGATTGCTTGCCAGTGAACGTGCGCGACCAGGAATACTGTCCGGTCACCGTCCATGTTGCATCCTCGGCGAGGCTCGCGGCGAACAGCGCGCGGTCGCGAGCCGCGGGATCAGGATTTCCGGCGGCGGCAAAGATCTGCTGCATCAGTTTCTTGTTGTCGGCTGCGCTCATGGCGACGTCTCCAGTGGGTTGCTGAGTACGCCTCCTTGTGCCGCGGCAGAGATCATTCTTCAAATCGATATCCGATATGATATCTATTCACCTGATGAATTTGAATTCGCTTGACCTCAATCTCCTAATTGCGCTCGACGCGCTGCTGCGCGACGCCAGCGTCAGCCGCGCCGCGATGCGGCTTCATTTGTCGCAGCCGGCCACAAGCCACGCGCTGCAGCGCCTGCGCGATCTGATCGGCGATCCGCTCCTGGTGCGGAGCGGCGCGCGCATGGAATTGACGCCGCGGGCGCAGGCGTTGCGCACGCCGCTGGCGCAGGCGCTCGACCAGGTGCGCGCGCTGTTCGTTCCCGACGCGTTCGATGCTATCAGCAGCGACCGGCATTTCCGGCTGATGATGCCGGATCTCGCGGTCGAGCTCTTGATGCCGCCGTTGATGGAGAAGATCACACAGATCGCGCCGCATGTAACGATCGACGTGGTGCCGTGGCGGGGGCCCGCGATCTTCACCGCCGAATTCGCGCGCACCATCGATCTCGTGATCTCGATCGGCGACGCCTTCAAGGGCTTTCACCGCCAGCGCCTCTATATCGACAGCGACGCGCTCGCGGTGCGCCGCGGCCATCCCGTGGGCGCGAGGTTGAAGAGGCGCGAAACATTCCTCGCGGCAAGACATGTCGCCGTCGTGATCCGCGGCCAGAACGAGGATCTGATCGATAGCTGGCTGCGCGCCAAGGGCATCGAGCGCCGCATCGCCCTCGTCGTGCCTGGCTACATCGAGGCGCTGCATGTCACAGCCCGCACCGACCTCGTCGCCTTCGTGCCGCGCCGCCTGATCGCGGCGCTCGCCAGGCAATTGTCCCTGCTGACCGTGACGCCGCCGCTCGATCCCGGGATCGACGAGCAGTACATGTTCTATCCCACCCGCGCCCAAATGGACCCCGGCTCGATCTGGCTCCGCCAATTGATGCTGGAGACCGGACGAGAGTTGGACAAGCGAAAAATGTAGGATGGGTAGAGCGAAGCGAAACCCATCATTCGCACGGCTTGCTCGATCGCGATGGGTTTCGCTGCGCTCTACCCATCCTACGGCATAAGCCTCGCCGTTGCCGCAAACCGCTCACGCCTCCGCTTCGAGCACCTTCTTCACCGCGGGACGCGCGGCCACGCGGTTGCGGTGATCGACCACCTTGGGCAGCGTGGCGAGATCGACGCCGTCGCCCTCCAGCCACTGTGCCATCGTAAAGAGATAGATGTCGCAGATCGAGAAGGCCTCGCCCATCACCCACGGGCCTTTCAGCATGTCGCGCTCGACCAGCGCAAAGCTGGCGCCGACCGTTTTCGGGATCATGCGCTTCATGTCGGCAAAGGAGGATTCCTCCGTAGCCCACCGATAGCCGCGCATCTTGTGGGCATGCGCGACGTGCAACGTGGAGCAGAGATAGCTGTTGAACGCCTGCGCTTGCGCGAACGCAAAGACGTCATCGAGCGGCGCGAGCTTCGCCTTCGGAAAGCTTTGTGCGATGAAGGCGAGCACTGCGGGCGTCTCGGTGAGGACGCCATGATCGGTGATCAGCGCCGGCACCCGTCCCTTCGGGTTGACCTTGAGATATTCGGCGCTGTTCTGCTGGTTGGCCTTGAAGTCGACCCGTTCGATCGTATAGGCCGCGCCGGCCTCTTCGAGCGCGATGTGCGAGGCGAGCGCGCAGGTGGCGGGGGCATAATAAAGCTTGAGCATGTTCCATCCCTCATTCAGAGGGACGGGACGTTAGCGGCGCCCTGTTGCCCCGTCCATCCCCGCGCTGATTGACGCGCTCAGCGAACGGCCTTTGCCGTCTCCACCAGGCGTGCGCTCGTCGATGCCGTCGCAAGCAAGGCGCCGTCTTCCGCCATCAGCCTGCCCTCGACGAAGGCGACGGTCTTGCCGAGCTGGGTGACCCTGGCCTCGCCGATGATCGGTCCAGGCTTTGCGGGCGCCAGGAAATTCACCGATATCGCGATCGTGGCGGTGTAGAGCTTGCCGTCGGTCATGACGAACACCGCCGGGCCCATGGTGTCGTCGAGCATCGCCGACAGCATGCCGCCCTGGATGAAGCCGGCCGGGTTGCAGAACTCCGGCTTGCCCTCGAAGCCGATCCGGATCCAGCCTTCATCCGGGCGCGCGTCGAGCAGGTGCCAGCCGAGCAGCTTGGCGCAGGGCGGCGTAACGAGACGGTCAAGCGCGGTCGCGATCATGGGAGCCTCCGTTGAGGCTCCTGCCTAACGCAAGGCTACTGCCAACGTGCTGTCAGCACTCTCACATGCCGAGCCCATGCGCGACCACCTTGCGCATCACGTTCGGGAACGCTTCATCCGCAAGGGTGGCGACCGGCACCCAGCGCATCCCCTCTGGCGCACGCGTGCGCGGTGGAACGGTCGCGGTATAGACCGCAAGCTCGAGCGGAAAATGCGTGAAGACGTGGGTGACGACGCCCGCCTTGCGGTGCCAGCGCGCAACGCCCTTCAGCGACGGCGCCTGTTCAAGCGCGGCCGCATCGTCCTGCCCGGCCAGCCATTCGGAGGTCGGCACCTCCGTCATGCCGCCGAGCAGGCCCTTCTCAGGCCGGGTGCGGACCAGGAGCTCATCGCCGCGGGTGACGACAAAGGCCGCGCCCGAGCGCAGTGCACCACTCTTCTTCGGCGCCTTGCGCGGAAAACTCTCCTGATCGCCACGGGCGCGCGCCGCACAGTCGTCGTTGAGTGGGCACAGCGCGCAGGCCGGCTTCTTCGGCGTGCAGATCGAGGCGCCCAGATCCATCAGCGCCTGCGCGCTATCGCCGGCGCGAGACTTCTCGTCGCCCGCGCGAGACGTCTCGTCGCCGGCGCGAGCGGGGCCGAGCAAGGTGCTCGCCAACTGCTGGATCAGCGGCTTGGCCTGCGGCAACGCCTCCTCGACTGCGAACAGCCGCGACACCACACGCTCGATATTGCCATCGACCGGCATGGTGCGGCGGTCGAAGGCGATCGCTGCGATCGCGGCGGCCGTATACGGCCCGATCCCCGGCAGCGTGCGAAGCCCCTCCTCGCTATCAGGAAAGATGCCGCCATGGTCGCGCAGCACCGCAACCGCACAAGCGTGCAGGTTGCGAGCGCGGGAATAGTAGCCGAGCCCGGCCCACATCCGCAGCACGTCGTCCAGCGAGGCGCGCGCCAGCGCCGCGACATCGGGCCATCGCGATACGAACTTCTCGAAGTAGGGCCCGACGGCCTTGACGGTCGTCTGCTGCAGCATGATCTCCGACAGCCACACCCGGTACGGATCGGCCCGCTCGCCGGCAGGCGCCCGCCACGGCAGCCGGCGGCGATGCCGGTCATACCAGGCAAGCAGCAGCGTGGGCCGCACGGCGCCATCCTGAGCGACGTCGTCCGACTTTCTTTTCCTGATCAAGTTCAAGGGAGACACAATATTCGGATCAACGATCAATTGCGGATATGTTTCGTCTGGGATGAAGGAGGACCTGCGCATGTCGAAATCGTCGACTACCACAGCTAAGAGCAGCCTGCTTCATAACCCGCATCCGGGCGAGATCCTGCTGGAGGAATTCCTTAGACCCATGGGCCTTAGCCAGAACGCCCTTGCGCGTGCCGTCCATGTCGCGCCCCGACGGATCAACGAGATCGTGCTTGGAAAGCGCGATGTTACCGCCGACACCGACCTTCGGCTTGCCCGCTATTTCGGCTTGTCCGAAGGATTTTTCCTCGGCCTGCAGATGGATTACGACCTGATGCAGCGGCGACGGGAGATCGACCGCGACCTGAAGGCGATCCGTCCGCGTGCGGCATGACGGCAGCGTGACACCGATGTTATAAAGCCCCATGTCAAAGCCCGGCCCGATCAGCGCAAAGCCGCTTTCTATCCTGCTCAACGACGTCTTCTCGGACGCCTATGCCAAGCAGGGATTCGCCGCGCGCGAACTGGTGACGCGGTGGGCGGAGATCGCTGGCCCCGAAATCGCGCGGTATTCGGAGCCGATCAGGATGCAATGGCCGCGGCCGGTGGAGGGGCAGCCGCAGGAGCCGGCAACGCTGGTGCTCCGGGTCGAGGGGCCGATGGCGCTGGAGATTCAGCATTCCTCCGACCGCATCCTGGAGCGGGTCAACCGCTTCTTCGGCTGGCACGCGGTCGGCCGGCTGGCGTTGCGGCAGGCTCCGTTATCGCGGCGGGAACGCGCGGCACGGCCGCGGCCGCCGGACGCCAGAGCGGTGGCGGCGGTCGAAAAAACCCTGTCCGCCGTGGAGGACGAGGCGCTGCGCGCCGCGCTCGCGCGATTGGGGGCCGCGATCAAGCGAAATTGAGACTTTTTTGCGCGGCGGGCCTTGGAGCGCAGCATTGCCACAATCACCATTTCAAGCTAGCGAAAGCTCGCTTTTTTAGACCTCTTTTTGGGCGTGCATGCGCCAATTCGGGAGCCGATCTTGATCATCACGCGCCGCGCCTTCACCGCCGCTCTGTCACTGACTGGTCTTGCCGCCCTGATCGGTCTCTCGCCGCTGCGCCTGATTTCGGAGGCGATGGCGCAGACCGCCGCCGATGTCGCCAAGCCGCAATCGCTGCCTGACATGGCGCTCGGCCCGCAGAACGCCCCGGTGACCATCACCGAGTACGCCTCCATGACCTGCCCGCACTGTGCGAACTTCAACGAGACGGTGTTCCCGAAGATCAAGTCGGAATACATCGACACCGGCAAGATCCGCTACGTGTTCCGCGAATTCCCGCTCGACATCAAGGCCGCCGCCGGGTCGATGCTGGCGCGCTGCATCGCCAAGGACGACGCGCCGAAATATTTCGCGGTCATCGACCTGTTGTTCCGCCAGCAGAACGACTGGGTGATGAAGAACACCACGGAGACGCTGACGCGAATCGGCAAGCAGGCCGGCCTCAGCCAGCAGCAGGTGGAGGAATGCCTGAAGGACCAGGCGCTGCTCGACAAGATCGCCGCCGACCAGAAATACGCCAATGACGTGTTGAAGGTGAATTCGACGCCGACCTTCTTCATCAACGGTGAGATGCTGAAGGGCGAAACCTCGTTCGACGAATTCAGCAAGCGCATCAATTCGTTGTTGAAAAGCTGATTCGTCCACAGCTATTCGTTGGCGCGCGCTAAACCGAGCAAAAGCCTTGGGAAAAGCCTGAGGCGGCGGTTGCCGGTGCGCCCCGGCCTCGCCATTGTCACGGCCACGAGAGCCGCAGCGAGCGGACCGCCTAGATACCGACATTGCCATCCATGGTATTGTCACGGCAGGGAGATTCGCGCCCGGCCAACAGAGATTTGTGTTCATGAAGCTCACGCGCCTACGCCTCCACGGTTTCAAGTCGTTCGTTGAACCCACCGACTTCATGATCGAGCCCGGCCTCACCGGCGTGGTCGGGCCGAACGGCTGCGGCAAGTCCAATCTGGTGGAAGCGCTGCGCTGGGCGATGGGCGAAACCTCGCACAAGTCGCTGCGCGCCGCCGACATGGACGCGGTGATCTTCGCCGGTTCCGGCAATCGCCCCGCGCGCAACCACGCCGAAGTCGTGATGACGATCGACAATTCCGATCGCACCGCGCCGGCTGCGGTCAATGACAGCCAGCTCCTGGAAATCTCCCGCCGCATCGAGCGCGAGGCGGGTTCCGTCTATCGCATCAACGGCCGCGACGTGCGTGCGCGCGACGTGCAGCTCCTGTTCGCCGATGCCGCGACCGGCGCGCGGTCGCCGGCGCTGGTGCACCAGGGCAAGATCGGCGAGATCATCCAGGCCAAGCCGGAACAGCGCCGCCGCGTGCTGGAAGATGCTGCCGGCGTCGCCGGCCTGCATGCGCGCCGCCATGAAGCGGAACTGCGGCTGAAGGCGGCCGAAACCAACCTCACCCGCGTCGAGGACGTGATTGGCCAGCTCTCCGGCCAGATGGACGGCCTGAAGAAGCAGGCGCGGCAGGCGATTCGCTACCGCGAGGTCGCATCGAAGGTCCGCAAGTCCGAGGCGATGCTGTTCCATCTGCGCTGGATCGAGGCTCATGCAGACGTCAACGACGCCGCCCAGACGCATGATCTCGCCGTTCGCGAGGCAGCCGAGCGCACCCGCGAGCAGGCGGAATCCGCCCGCATCCAGGCGATCCGCGCCGCCGAACTGCCGGCGCTGCGCGAGGCGGAAGCTCGCGCCGCGGCAGGCCTGCAGCGGCTCAACAATGCGCGCGAGATGCTCGACCGCGAGGAGCAGCGTGCCAAGGAGCGCGTTTCCGAGCTCGACCGGCGGCTGGCACAATTCGTCGCCGACATCGCGCGCGAGCAGCAGCAAACGGCTGACGCCGATGTCGCGCTACAGCGGCTCGACACCGAGGACGCCGAGCTGAAGGAAGAGATCAAGTCGCGGGTCGAGCAGCGTTCCGGCGTCGACGAGCGCGTCGCGGAAGCGGAAGCCGTGCTCGCCGAAACCGAACGCCGGTTCACCGAGCTGACCACAGAGCTCGCCGACCTCGCCGCCAAGCGCAACCAGCTCGAAGCAGGCGTGCGCACCCATCGCGACCGGCTCGCCCGGCTCGACCAGGAGATCGCCAACGTCCAGGCCGAGGACGAGCGGCTCGCGCAGGAGACCGGCGCACTGGGCGACATCGATCTGCTCGCGGCCGCGGTCGAGACCGCGCAGCAGACGCTGGCCGAAGCCGAAGCCACCGTGCAGGCGAGCGAAACCGGTCACGTCGTGGCCCGGCAGACGCTGGAAGCCTCCCGCAGTCCGCTGACGGAAGCGGAAAAGCGCGTGCAACGGCTGGAGACCGAGGCGCGCACCATCTCCAAGATCGTCAATGGCGAGACCAAGAATCTATGGCCGCCGATCATCGACGGCATCACGGTCGCCAAGGGCTATGAGAAGGCGATAGGCGCCGCGCTCGGCGACGATCTCGATGCACCCGTCGATCCCTCGGCACCGATGCGCTGGACCAACGTCCCGGCCGGCGAGGATCCGGCGCTGCCCGAAGGCGTCGATTGCCTCGCCAACCATGTGCAGGCGCCGTCGGAATTGGCGCGCCGCCTCGCCCAGATCGGCGTCGTTGCTAAGGAGCGCGGCGCGGAGCTGGTCTCGCAATTGAAGACCGGCCAGCGGCTGGTGTCGCTCGAGGGCGATGTCTGGCGTTGGGACGGCTTTGTCACCGCCGCCCACGCCCCGACCGGCGCGGCGCGGCGCCTGGCCGAGCGTGCCCGCCTCGTCGACATCGAGCATGAGCTCGAGCAGGCGCGCGCTGAGGTGATCGCAAAACGGCAGGCGCTGGAAAATGCGGAAGCCGAATTGCGCGCCGCCTCTGCCGCCGAGACCGCCGCGCGCGAGGCGGGACGTGCCGCGCGCCGCGAAACCGATGCCGCGCGCGAGCGTCATGCCGCAGCCGAGCGCGAGATCAACCGCCACGCCGCACGCAAGTCGGCGCTGACGGAAGCGCAGAATCGCCTTGCCGCCGACCGTGCCGAAGCCGAGGCCGCGCACGAGAACGCCGATGCGGCGCTCGCCGAATTGCCGCCGAGCGTCGAGGCTGAAACCCAGCTCGCCGCCGTGCGCGCCGAGATCGAGAACCAGCGCCGCGTGGCCGCCCAGGTGCGCGCCGAAGCGCAGGCGCTCGCCCGCGAAGCCGAGCTGGCCGACCGCCGCGTGCAGGCGATCCTCGCCGAGCGCAACGAGTGGCAGAACCGCAAGGCAAGCGGAGCCTCCCAGATCGGAACGATCGAGGCCCGCATCACCGAGGTCACCGCCGAGCGTGAGGAACTCGCCAATGCGCCGGAGGTGTTTGCGGAGAAACGCAGCGCGCTGATCAGCGAGATCGAGTACGCCGAGAATGATCGCCGCGCCGCCGCCGACGCGCTCGCCGCTGCCGAATCCGCGATGGCGGAGACCGACCGCGCCGCCAAGGCTTCACTGGAAGCACTCTCCAGCGCTCGCGAAGCGACGGCGCGTGCCGAGGAGCGGATGGAAGGAACGCGACGTCGGCTTGCCGACATCGAGCGCGAAATCCATGACATGCTCGAGGTCGAACCGCAGGCCGTGGCCGGCCTTGCCGAGATCGAGCCGGGTGCCGAACTGCCGCCGGTCGGCCAGATCGAGGAAGAGCTCGAAAAAATGCGCCGCGATCGCGAGCGCCTCGGCGCTGTCAATCTGCGCGCCGAGGAAGAGCTGCGCGAGGTGGAGACCCAGCACACTGCGCTCACCACCGAGCGCGACGACCTGGTGGAGGCGATCAAGCGCCTGCGCCAAGGTATCCAGAGCCTCAACCGCGAGGCGCGCGAGCGGCTTCTCACCTCCTTCGAGACTGTCAACAACCACTTCAAGCGCTTGTTCGTCGAGCTGTTCGGCGGCGGCGAGGCCGCGCTGCATTTGATCGAGAACGACGATCCGCTCGAGGCCGGCCTCGAGATCATCGCGAAACCGCCGGGCAAGAAACCGCAATCGCTGTCGCTGCTCTCGGGCGGCGAGCAGGCGCTGACCGCGCTGGCGCTGATCTTCGCGGTGTTCCTGACCAATCCCTCGCCGATCTGCGTGCTGGACGAGGTCGACGCGCCGCTGGACGATCACAACGTGGAGCGCTTCTGCAACCTGTTGCACGAGATGACGGCTTCGACCGAAACGCGCTTCATCACCATCACCCACAATCCGATCACCATGGCGCGGATGAACCGGCTGTTCGGCGTCACCATGGCCGAGCGCGGCGTCTCACAACTGGTCTCGGTCGACCTCGAAGGCGCAGTCGACATCCTGGATCAGCACGTGGCGTAGGCTTCGCTCTGCCCATTGACGTCATCATCCGCGAAGGCGGATGATCCAGTAAGCGGCGCTGTTCGTGAAACTCGCATCCGCCTCGGCGTACTGGATGCCCCGCCTGCGCGGAGCATGACAGAGAATAGATGATCTCGCCCGACCTTCCCGTCGAACTCAAAGCGGCACTCGACGCGAAGCTGCAGGGGTTCTCGCGCAACGAGGCGGCAAGCCGCGCCGCCGCGATCTCGCGGACCTATCGCGACGGCGGCGGCTCGGGCACGATCAAATCAGAAACCGATGCGCTTGCCTATGTGCTGGCGCGGATGCCCGCGACCTACGCCGCCATCGTCGCAAGCCTCAATGCGTTCGTCGAGATCAGGCCGGATTTCGCGCCGTCGTCGCTGCTCGATATCGGCGCCGGACCGGGCACCGCGAGTTGGGCGGCGGCGCAAACCTTCCCGTCGCTGCAACGGTTCGTCCTGCTTGACGCCAACGCCACGTTGCGCGCGCTGGCGCTTGAGCTCGCCGGCACGCGGCTGCGCGACGCGCGCTATGAGCTTGGGCCGGCGCGGAAGCTGCTCGCCGATGCCGAGCCGGCGGACCTCGTCGTCGCGAGCTACATGGTCGGCGAGATCGACGAGGCCGAGCGAACCGCGCTCGCCGGGCTGATGTGGGAGAAGACGGGCGAGGTGCTTGTGATCGTCGAACCCGGCACGCCCGCGGGCTATGCGCGAATCATCGCGCTGCGGGCGCAACTGATCGCGGCCGGCGCACATGTTGTGGCGCCCTGCCCGCATGACGAAGAATGTCCACTTGAGGCGCCGGACTGGTGCCATTTCAGCCAGCGGCTCTCACGCTCGCGCGCGCACATGCAGGTGAAGGGTGCGGAAGTGCCGTTCGAGGACGAACGGTTTGCCTATGTCGCGCTGACGCGAACTCCGGCGCCGAACCGCCCCTCCCGTGTGCTGGCCCAGCCGGTGGTCGGCAAGGCGGACGTGACCGCAAAGCTCTGTACCCCGGAAGGCCTTTCGATCGCAAAGATCCCCCGTCGCGCCAAGGCCGACTACGCCCGCGCCCGGCGTTGGCGATGGGGCGATGCTGTGACAGGCGCTTGAACTAATTCCCTGCCCGGTCCGACCAACGCATGCCTGCCGCCGGGCAGGCTGACGCGCGCCGCCATTTTCGTCTAGGCTCGACGCGCAATCCCATCAGGAGTTTTTCCATGTCGACCGGCTGGATCCTTCTCGGCGTCATCGTCGTCCTCGTGCTGTTTGCGTTTTCCGCCTACAACCGGTTGGTGGCGCTGAGCCAGCGCGTCAACCAAGCCTTTGCCGACATCGACGTCCAGCTCAAGCAGCGCCACGACCTGGTGCCGAACCTGGTCGAGACCGTGAAGGGCTATGCGGCGCACGAGCGCGGCACGCTGGACGACGTGATCAAGGCGCGCAACTCCGCGATATCGGCGCAGGGACCGGCGCAGGTCTCCGCCGCCGAGAACCAGCTCAGCGGCGCACTCGGCCGGCTGATCGCGCTGTCGGAAGCCTATCCGGACCTGAAGGCCAACGCCAATTTCCAGCAGCTTGCCAGCGAGCTTTCCGACCTCGAGAACAAGATCGCGGCCAGCCGCCGCTTCTTCAACAACGCGGTCCAGGAATACAACACCGGCATCCAGCAGATGCCGGCCGCTCTGTTTGCCGGCATGTTCGGCTTCACGCGGAAGGACTTCTTCGACCTCGGCGCCAGCCGCACCGAAGTCGAGACCGCGCCTAGCGTGAAGTTCTAAAGGCCTCACGCCTCCGGCGAGCAGCAGCGCATCATGGCCGCCTACGGACTCTACACCCATATCGCATCGAACAAGCTCCGTTCGACGCTCCTGCTCGCCGGGCTGTTCGTCCTGATCTACGTGCTGGTCTATGCCGGCGCGCTGGTCGCGGAAGTCATAATCGATAGCGGCCGCTCGGCCGACGATTACCTGATGCGGGCGCTGCGCGACCTGATCTCGGCTTTCCCCTATGCCACGGTCGGCGCGGCGCTCTGGATCGTGATCGCCTATTTCTTCCACCAGAACATGATCGACGCCGTCACCGGCGGCGAGAGCGTGACGCGGCAGCAACAGCCGCGGCTCTATAATCTCCTGGAGAATCTCTGCATCTCGCGCGGCATCCCGATGCCGAAGCTGAAGATCATGGACAGCCCCGCACTGAACGCCTTTGCGAGCGGGCTGAACCAGCGCCAATATGCCGTCACGGTCACCACGGGCCTGTTGCGGGCGCTGAACGACCAGGAAATCGAGGCCGTGCTCGGCCACGAACTCACCCATATCCGCAACGGCGACGTGCAGCTGATGGTGATCGCGGTCATCATCGCCGGCGCGGTCGGCTTCTTCGGCGAACTCTTCTTCCGGATGTTCACCAACCTGTCGTGGAACTCCACCGGCGACTGGTCGTCCTCCCCTTCGTCGTCATCGTCCTCCTCCTCGTCTTCGTCCGATCGCAAGGGCTCGGGCGGCGGCGCAATCATCGTGATCATCATCGCCATCGTCCTGATCGTGCTGGCCTGGCTGTTATCGCAGGTCGTGAAGCTGGCGCTGTCGCGGTCGCGCGAGTACCTGGCCGATGCCGGATCGGTCGAATTGACCAAGAATCCCGATGCCATGATCTCGGCCCTGCGCAAGATCGAAAATCGCGGCGAACTGCCGGGCGCGACGTCGGCGGTGATGGAACTGTGCGTCGACAACCCGCGCCAGGGCTTCGCCGACCTGTTTGCGACCCATCCGTCAGTACAATCCAGGGTGGATGCATTGGTGAAGTTCGCCGGCGGCCACGATCCCGGGCCGATCGCCCTGCCGGAGGATCCCGCAGCCAGGGCCGGAGAAGGCACACAGGAACCGTCGGCGCAAGGCGGACCTCCGCCTGGTCTTTCACGCGGTCCTTGGAGCGACCCAGCCGAGCCGGGCCCGTCGCAGCAACCGCCGGCTCAGGGTCCCTGGGGCCCACATTTTTGATTGTGGCCCTCACGCCTTCAACTCATTAAGAAAATCCCTACCAAACGCGTCGCTTGGCGTACAAGGAATTGAATTCTCCCTTGTTTCTGCCATGTTCGCGCCCAAAGCAGGAATGGGGACTTTCCGATCGCGCCCTCGCGGTCGGGGGCGCGGTCGTAAGGGATTTCCATGGCAAAGCCAGTCGTGATTGTGGTGGGCGCGGACAAGGGCGGGGTCGGCAAGACGACCGTGTCTCGGACGCTTCTGGATTATTTCAACGCGAACAACGTCGGGACTCGGGCCTTCGACACCGAATCCCCGCGGGGAACGCTGAAGCGCTTCCATCCTGAGATCACCGAGATCGTCGATATGACGACGACCGCGGACCAGATGAAGATCTTCGATACCCTGAATTCCGGCCCGATGGTCACCGTGATCGACGTCCGCGCCGGTCTCTTGTCACCGGCGCTCGCCGCGCTGCGCGACATCGGCTTCCTGGATGCGGCCCGGTCCGGCCAAATTACCTTCGCGGTGTTCCATATCCTCGGCCCCTCGATCGCCTCGCTGGACGAGATCGCCGAAACCGCCAATTTCATGAGCGGCGCGAAATACTTCCTGGTGAAGAACTTCATCAACGACACCCAGTTCTTCCAATGGGACCAGTCGACCTACAATTCCTATTTCCACCGCATCAAGGATGCCACCGACCTGACCATCCCGAAGCTGAACGAGATGGCCTATGAGCAGGTTGAGGTCGCTTCCGTTCCGTTCCTGAAATTCGTCGCCAACAAGGGCCCGCATGACGAGGCGGCGAACTATTCTTTCGTGCTCCGCGGCTATGTCCGGCACTGGCTCGCCAATGTCTGGAGCGAGTTCGACCGCATCAAGCTGACCGACCTGGTCGGCGCCAAATCGGTGACGCGCGGCAGCGAAAAATAGTCGCGCCCCCTGGGCATGCGGGGCTGGATTAGGCACGAAAATCGCCTGATATAGCAGGCGATGTCAGCCACGCCCATCTACATCGTCTGCTCGTCTCGCCCCCAGGTCGGCAAGACCCTGGTCGCGCGGCTGCTGAGCGAATTTCTGCTGCTGAAGAACGGCGACGTGCTTTCCTTTGACATCAATCTGAAGGAACCGTCGCTGCTCGACTATCTGCCCAAGACGACCGAGACGGCAGATGTCATCGACACCTATGGCAAGATGCAGCTGATGGATCGGCTGATCATCAATGACGGGGTCGCGAAGGTGATCGACCTCGGCTTTCATGCTTTCGACGAATTCTTCAAGATGATCGACGAAATCGGCTTCATGAAGGAAGCGCTGCGCCGCCACGTCGCGCCGGTCATCCTGTTCGTCGCCGATACCGATCGGGCCACCGCACGCAGCTACGAGATGCTGCGCCGGCAAATTCCGCCGCGGGCACTGATCACCATCGACAACGAGTTCGTGGTGCGCGGCGAGCTGCCCGCGGTCATGAGCCAGGGCCAGGTGCTCCGCCTCAGCGCATTGCCGGTGTTCCTGAAGACCTATATCGACCGGCTGAACTTCTCCTTCACCGGCTATCTCAGGCACGAGAAGGACTCTTCCACCGAGTTGCATCAGTGGATCCGACGCAATTACACGATCTTCCGCGATCTCGAATTGAGCGTGATGCTGCAGCGGTCGTAGGTGTGCTCCCTCGCCCCGCTCTTGCGGGGAGAGGGTTGGGGTGAGGGGCTGCTTCCACGAATTCGATGGACGAGAGTATGCGGCGCGTCCCCTCACCCGGCGCTGCGCGCCGACCTCTCCCCGCAAGAGCGGGGTGAGGTGACTTCTAATGCCCCTCGAAGGCCATCAGCGTGCGGACGGGGACGTCCATCGCACGCAGCTTGGCGGCGCCGCCGAGGTCGGGCAGGTCGACAATGAAGCAGGCGGCGACGACGTTGGCACCGATCTGGCGCAAGAGCTTGACCGCACCCTCGGCGGTGCCGCCGGTGGCGATGAGATCATCGACCAGGATCACGCGCTCGCCGGGATGCACGGCGTCGGCGTGCATCTCCATCTCGTCGAGGCCGTATTCCAGCGAATAGGCGATCCTCACCGTGGTGTGCGGCAGCTTGCCCTTCTTGCGGATCGGCACGAAACCGGCGGAGACCTGGTGCGCCACCGCACCGCCGAGGATGAAGCCGCGCGCCTCGATGCCGGCGACCTTGTCGATCTTCGAGCCGGCCCAGGGATGCACCAATTCATCCACCGCGCGGCGGAAGGCGCGGGCGTCCGCGAGCAGCGTGGTGATGTCGCGGAACAGGACGCCGGGCTTCGGATAGTCCGGAATGGTGCGAATGGCGGCCTTCAGGTCGAGGTCAAACGTCATTGCGGTCTCGCTTTCGTCCTTACGCCCTGGTGTCTAGCCGGAACGCATTTTCCACGATGCGCAGGCCGACTTCGCCGCCGAGCGACATCAGCGATTCCGGGTGGAACTGCACGCCGCCGACCGGCAAGGTCTTGTGCTCGATCGCCATCGCGACGCCATCCTCCGTGGTCGCCGTCACCGACAATACATCAGGCACGCTCTGGCGCTCGACATAAAGCGAATGGTAGCGGCCGATCACGATCTCGTTCGGCAAATTTTGCATTAACCGCCCGCCACGCACCTGGATGCGCGAGGGGCGGCCATGGGCGGGCTGGCCGAGCTGGCCGAGCTGCCCGCCGAAATATTCGCCAATCGCCTGCACGCCCAGACACACGCCGAAGATCGGCAGCTTCTTCTCGATCGCGGTGCCGATGGTCTTCGAGATCCCGAAATCCTCCGGCCGCCCCGGCCCGGGCGAGAGCACCAGCAGGTCCCAGCCCTTCCGCTTCAGCATCTCCTGGGCATGGATATGCCGGACCACGGTGACGGCGGCGCCGACCTGGCGGAAATAATCCGCCAGCATGTGCACGAAGCTGTCGTCGTGGTCGATCAGGAGCACCTTCTTGCCGGAGCCGGTGGCATCGGGGGCAATGGATGAGAGCCGCTTCGGCGGATCGCCGCGCAAAGCCTGGAACAGGGCTGCGGCCTTCACCTGGCATTCGCGGTCTTCGGCGGCCGGATCCGAGTCGAAGAGACAGGTGGCGCCGACGCGGACCTCCGCGAGCCCGTCCTTCATGCGGATGGTGCGAATGGTGAGTCCCGTATTGATGCTGCCGTCGAAATTCACGCAGCCGATGGCGCCGGCATACCAGCGCCGCGGCGAGCGCTCGTGGTCTTCGACGAACTGCATCGCCCACAATTTCGGCGCGCCCGTCACCGTCACCGCCCAGGCATGGGTGAGAAAGGCATCGAGCGCGTCGAAGCCGGGCCGCAGCATGCCCTCGACGTGATCGACGGTATGGAACAGTTTCGAGTAGGTCTCGATCTGCCGGCGCGCCAGCACCTTGATGGTGCCGGGTACGCAGATGCGCGCCTTGTCGTTGCGATCGACGTCGGTGCACATGTTGAGTTCGAACTCGTCCTTCTCCGAGTTCAGGAGCTGGCGGATCTGCTCGGCATCGCCGATCGCATCGCTGCCGCGGGCGATCGTGCCTGAGATCGGACAGGTCTCGACGCGCCGGCCGTCAGAGCGGACGAACATTTCTGGCGAAGCCGACACCAGGAATTCGCCTTCGCCCAGATTCATCAGCGCGCCATAGGGCGACGGGTTGATGCGGCACAACCGCTGAAACACTTCGGCCGGAGAACGCTCGCAGGACTCGGCGAAGAGCTGGCCGGGCACAGCCTCGAACAGGTCGCCGCGGGCAAAGGCGGCACGCGCGACCTCCACGGTCGCCTGGTATTCGCCAGGCGCGTGATCTGCAAATCCCTGCCGATCCGTCTTGACGTAGCGGCTCTCGACGGTCTCGCGCGGCAGGCTTTCGGTCGACTTGCCGTTCCAGGCGAAATCGTAAGCCAGCACCACGCCGCGGCCAGTGGCGCGGTCATAGGCGAGCAGCCGGTCGGGCACGTACAGCACGATGTCGCGCTGGTCGGCCTCGCGCGGCCGCTTCTGCACGAGGTCCTCGATCTGGAACACGAGATCATAGGCGAAGGCGCCGAACAGGCCGAGCAGCGGATCGGCATTGGACGAGAAGGCCGCTACGAGATCGCGCACCAGCGACATCACGCTGGCGCGCCGGGTGCGCTGGTCTTCTTCGACCGGCGCTTCGCCGCGGATGATGTGGCCCGCAAGGCGTGCCGCGCTCTTTTCGGTGATGACGACGCAGGGCTCACGCAGGACGTCAGCGAGGAAGGCGATCAGCACTTCGCCACGCTTGTTCAGCGCGACCAGCGAGAAGTTCGCGCCTGATGTCTCCAGCACGAGCGGCGGATCGGAGAAGCCGAGATCGAAGCTCTCGTAGCGCCCAGGCACGGTGGTGCCCGACGACAGCACGACGCCGCGGCGGCGGTCGAGCAGATCGATCAGGTCGTCGAGCCGGCCGGCATTGCCCGTAAACTGTTCGACCACGCGGGTGACCGCGAGCCCGCCACTGGTGCGGTACTCGCTTTTCGCCGGCAGGGAGAAGACTGTCCTGTTCATGTGTTCCTCTTACGAGACTTAACGAGGGAGCGCCACACAGGACAACCGAAGGGACCGTCGCACTGCGATGGCGACCTTCGACAACATTTTGAATGAAATCGCACCGGCCGCCTATGAGAAGGTGGGCCACCAAAGACTGGATGGTCGGACAACGGTGCTCATAGCTCGCTAAACACCACCCGGCGGGAGCGATGTCAAGGGACGGGCAAGGCCGCCGGCCTGCCCAAAAATCGATCTTGGGGGTTTGAAGGCCGGCGAATTCGCGTAAGTTTGATCCCAAGAAGGGCGGACCAGCCGCCCCGGTGGACAACAGTGGAGGCGCAAATGGGGCTATCAGGTCTCGGATATGCCGGGTTCGGCGCGGCCGAACTCGACGACTGGCGGGAATTCGGCACCACCCTCGTCGGCCTGCAGGCGGTCGAGCGTGGCAACTCCCTGCTCACCTTCCGGATGGACGACCGCAAACAACGCATCGTGATCGATCGCACCGCTCCGGAAGGATCGCGCTTCTTCGGCTGGGAGGTGGCGGACGCGGCGGCACTGGATCAGCTCGCCGCCCGGCTCGAGCAAGCCGGCGTCGCGGTGACGGCGGAGCCGCAAGCGCTCGCCGACGCCAGGCATGTGCGCGGCCTGATCTCCTTCCACGATCCCGAAGGCAACCGGCTGGAAGTGTTTTACGGCGCGGAGATCGATGCCGCACCGTTCAAGCCGGGCCGCACGATCTCGGGCTTTCGCACCGGCCCACTCGGGCTCGGGCATGCCGTGCTGACGGTACAGCACATCGATCCGATGATGGCGTTCTATGTCGATGTGCTCGGCTTCGGGCTTTCGGACTACATATTGAAACCGTTTCGCGCCTATTTCTTCCACGTCAACCCGCGCCATCACAGCCTGGCACTGATTGAGACCGGGAAGAGCGGCATGCATCACCTGATGGTCGAGATGTTCTCGCTCGACGATGTCGGGCAGGCCTACGACGTCGCGCTCAGCCAGCCCGACCGCATCGGCACCTCGCTCGGCCGCCACACCAACGACTTCATGACCTCGTTCTACGCCAGGACGCCGTCATCCTTCATGATCGAATGCGGCTGGGGTGGCCGCGAGATCGATCCGGCAACGTGGGAGCCATACGAGATGCAGGACGGCCCGAGCCTGTGGGGTCACGAGCGGGTGTGGCTGCCGGCCAAGGACCGCGAACTCGCCCGCGAGATGCGAATGCATGCCGCCGCCCAAGGCCGCCGCGCACCGGTGCAAGTGATGCAAGGCAATTTCAAACTGATGTCGGGCACCTGTCCGTGGTGGGACGGGGTGAAGAACGAACCAACGACATAGCGACTTCGAGATCGCGGCGCGATCGCTGCTGCACCGTCGTCCCGGCCTTGAGCCGGGACCATAACCAAAGGCTGCAGTGATTTGGCGAGATATATGCCCACGTGCCCGTTACGACGGCCGCAGAGTATGAGTCCCCGCTTTCGCGGGGACGACACCTGTGGTGATGGCGGCCTGGTTCAGCCTAGATGCTTCTTGAAGAACTCCGTCGCCCTTCCCCATGCGAGCTCGGCAGCCTGGCGGTCGTGCACCGACATGCGCTGCTCGTTGACGAAGGCGTGCTCGGCGTCATAGCGGAATAGCTCGAGCGATTTGCCGGCCGCCTTCATGCCCTTCTCGAAGGCGTCGACCACCTGCGGTGTGCACCAATCGTCCTTGTTGGCGAAATGCGCCTGCAGCGGGATCTTCACATCGGCCGGCTTTGCCGCCTGCTCCGGCGGGATGCCGTAGAACACGACACCGGCCGTCAGCTCCGGAATCTTGGTCGCGCCGATGATGGTCACCGCGCCGCCGAGGCAGAAGCCGGTGAGGCCAACCTTGGCGCCGTTCCGGGCCAAGTATTGCGCGGCGCCCCGCACGGTCTGCGTGGTGGCGTCCATGAAGTCGAGCGAGTTCATCTCGCGACCCGCGGCATCGGTGTCGTGATAGGGCATCACGGTACCCTTGTAGAGATCAGGCGCCAGCGCATCGAAGCCGGCCCGCGCGAAGCGGTCGCACATGCCCTTGATCTGGTCCTGCAGGCCCCACCATTCCTGGATCACGATCACGCCCGGTGCATCGCCGCGCGCCGCGTTGGCGAGATAACCGCCTGCGTCCTTTCCGTCCGGACGCTTGAAGGTGATGGTGGTGCCCATGAATTCCTCCGGAATGCTTCTGAGGGGGTTAGAGCGTTTTCGAGCGAAGTGGACATCGGTTCGCGTGAAGAAAACGCGTCAAAACGAGAATCCAGAGCTTTGGTTCTGATTCAATCAGAACTGAAGCTCTGGCCACTATCTTGGCGGCTCAGGGCGCGAGACGCAATCGCGCCAGCAAAAAAGCCCCCGCGGGGGCTTCTTCAAATTCACGTTGTCGAAAGCGCGATCAGTGCGCGTTGGCCCAGACTTTCTTCTTGGTGAAGTACATCAGGACCGAGAACAGGATCAGGAACACGAACACCTGAAGCCCGAGCCGCTTGCGCGCCTCCAGATGCGGTTCCGCGGTCCACATCAGGAAGGTCGTGACGTCGTGAGCGTATTGCGCGACCGTGGTCGGCGAACCGTCGCTATAGGTCACCTGGCCGTCGCTCAGCGGCTTCGGCATCTTGATCGCGTGGCCCGGGAAGTACTTGTTGTAGTAGGAGCCCTCGGGAATGGTCACACCGGCCGGCGGATTCTCTTCGAAGCCTTCCAGGATCGCGGTGACGTAATCCGGGCCCTGCTCCTGGTACTGGGTGAAGAAGTCGATGATGAACCAGGGGAAGCCGCGCTTGTAGGAACGGGCCTTGGTGATCAGCGACAGGTCCGGCGGAGCGGCGCCGCCATTGGCCGCGCGGGCCGCCTGCTCGTTCGGGAACGGCGACGGGAAGTAGTCGGCGGGCCGGCCGGGACGCTCGAACATCTCGCCCTGGTCGTTCGGGCCATCCTTGATCTTGTAGTCGGAGGCGAATGCGGCAGCCTGTGCCGTCGAGTAGCCGGGACCGCCGGGATCGGCGAGGTTGCGGAACGCGACAAAGGACAGGCTGTGGCAGGTCGAGCAGACCTCCTTGTAGACCTGCAACCCGCGCTGCACCGCGGCGCGGTCAAACTTGCCAAAAGGGCCTGAGAACGACCACTTCTGCGCCGGCGGCGCCACCTCGCCGCCCTCGGCCCTGGCGCTTTGCGCGCCGCCGACCAAGAGCCCGCCTGCGACCATGATCGCGATCACGGCCGAGACCATCGGTGCGGCCTTGCTGCCTGTCTTCGCCAGCACGTCGTCGGCGATCGAGTTCGGCACCGGCCTCGGCGTCTCGATCCGGGCGAGCAGCGGCAGCACGATCAGGAAGTAGGCGAAGTAGCAGACGGTCAGGATGCGGCCGGCGATCACATAGATGCCCTCCGGCGGCTGCGCGCCGAGATAGCCGAGCAGGACGCAGACGACGACAAACATCCAGAAGAACTGCTTGGCCAGCGGACGATACTTCGACGACCTGGTCTTGGCGCTGTCGAGCCAGGGCAGGAAGCAGAGGATGATGATCGCCGCGAACATCGCGATCACGCCCGCAAGCTTGTTCGGAATCGAACGCAGGATCGCGTAGAACGGCAGGTAATACCATTCCGGCACGATGTGTGCGGGCGTCACGCCAGGATTGGCCGGGACGTAGTTCTCGGCATCGCCGAGATAGTTCGGCATGTAGAAGATGAACCAGGAATAGAAGATCAGGAAGCAGGAGACGCCGAACAGGTCCTTGATCGTCGCGTAGGGCGTGAACGCGACCGTGTCCTTCTCGGTCTTGGCCTCGACGCCAGCCGGATTGTTCTGGCCCGCCACGTGCAGCGCCCAGACGTGCAGCACGACCACGCCGGCGATCACGAAGGGCAAGAGGTAGTGCAGCGAGAAGAAGCGGTTCAGCGTCGGGTTGCCGACAGCGTAGCCGCCCCACAACAGCGTCACGATGCTCTCGCCGAAATACGGCACGGCGGAGAACAGGTTGGTGATGACGGTCGCGCCCCAGAAGCTCATCTGGCCCCACGGCAGCACGTAGCCCATGAAGCCGGTCGCCATCATCAGGAGATAGATGATGACACCGAGGATCCACAGCACCTCACGCGGCTCCTTGTACGACCCGTAATAGAGGCCGCGGAACATGTGGATGTAGACGGCGAAGAAGAACATCGACGCGCCGCAGGCATGCATGTTGCGGAGCAGCCAGCCGTAGTTGACGTCGCGCACGATCAGCTCGACCGAACGGAAGGCGAGATCGGCATGCGGCGTATAGTGCATCGCCAGGATCACGCCGGTCAGGATCTGCACCGCCAGCATCATCGAGAGGATGGCGCCGAAGGTCCACCAGTAGTTCAGGTTGCGCGGCGTCGGATAGGCCACGAAGGAGGAGTGCATGAGGCCGAAGATCGGCAGTCGCCGCTCGATCCACCGCAAGGCGGGATTGGTTGGCTGAAAATCGGATGGTCCGCTCATTGATGCGATCCTGAGAAGAAAGACGACGCGATCGGTCTAGCCTCGGCTGGGCCGAGACTTAGCCGATCTGGATTTTGGTATCGGAAACGAACTGATAGGGCGGCACGGCCAGGTTGGCGGGCGCCGGCCCCTGGCGAATACGACCGGAGGTGTCGTATTGCGAGCCATGGCAGGGGCAGAAAAATCCGTCGTAATTGCCCTCATGGGCGATCGGGATGCAGCCGAGATGGGTGCAGATGCCGATTACGACCAGCCATTGGTCATGGCCGGACTTGACGCGGGCCTCATCGGTCTGCGGGTCGGGCAGGCTCGAGAGCGGAACGCTGCGCGCCTCCTCGATCTGCTTCTTGGTGCGGTGGCTGATATAGATAGGCTTGCCGCGCCAGAACACCTTGATGTCCTGCCCCTCGGCAATCGGCGTCAAGTCGACCTCGATCGGCGCACCGGCGGCGATGGTCGCCGCGTCCGGATTCATCTGGTCGATGAGCGGCCAGACCGTCGCCGCTACGCCCACCGCAGCAGCAGCACCCGTTGCAACATAAAGGAAATCACGGCGTGTCGGATGGTCCGCCGAAGACGCTGTCGTCACGATTCCAAGCCCTTTCCTTGTCCGCAGCCGGTGGAACCGCCCCGGCGGCGCCCATTGCGACCGGGAGGTCTGCCGGCGCCCGCGGCCCCCGCGGCGGCAGAAAACCACTGTCCCTCCTCCCTACTGGCGGAACAGCAGTCCAGAATCGTTCTATTGGCACCCTTGCCGGACGAGCGCAAGCCCGCTATCGGCTCGCAGGCGTGCAATGCACTAAATGAGCGACGAACGTTGTTTTATTGAAACATTTCGTCGGGACTTAACCAAGCACCACGGCCATGCAGATCGCGCTCTTCCAGCCTGATATTCCACAGAACACCGGCACCATTCTGAGGCTGTGCGCCTGCCTGGATGTGGCGGCCCATATCATCGAGCCGGCAGGCTTCCCGACCTCCGACCGCCATTTCCGCCGGGCGGGAATGGACTATCTCGACCACGTCCGGTTGATGCGCCATGATTCCTGGACGAAGTTCGAGGAATGGCGCCGCGAGGCCGGCTATCGGCTGATCCTGTTCACAACCAAGGTGGCCGGTTCCTACCTCGATTTTCGCTATGCCGCTTCCGATATACTGCTCTTCGGGCGCGAATCCGCAGGAGTCACCGATCAGGTGGCGGCGGCGGCCGATGCGCGGCTGGTAATCCCGATCAAGCCGCCCATGCGCTCGCTCAATGTCGCGATGTCGGCGGCGCTGGCGATCGGCGAGGCCTTGCGGCAGACCCGCAGCCTGAGCTGAAGGAGATTCCGTGAGCTACGCGGTCAAGGAGATTTTTCTGACCTTGCAGGGCGAAGGCGCGCATGCCGGCCGTGCCTCGGTGTTCTGCCGCTTTGCCGGCTGCAACCTGTGGAGCGGCCGCGAGCAGGACCGCGCCAGCGCGACCTGCCAGTTCTGCGACACCGATTTTGTCGGCACCGACGGCACGCTGGGCGGCCGCTATGCGAGCGCCGCCGCACTTGCCGACATCATCGCTACGCAATGGACGGGCGATAATGTCGGCCGCTATGTCGTGCTGACCGGCGGCGAGCCGCTGCTGCAGGTCGATGCGCCGCTGATCGACGCGCTGCATGCGCGCGGCTTTGCCATCGGTGTCGAGACCAATGGCACGATCGCACCGCCAGACGGGCTGGACTGGGTCTGCGTCAGCCCGAAGGCCGGCGCGGAGCTCGTGGTGCGGAAGGGGAACGAGCTGAAGCTAGTCTATCCGCAGCAGGACGCTGCGCCGGAGCGGTTCGTCGATCTCGACTTCGAGCGCTTCTCGCTGCAGCCGATGGATGGGCCTGACGCAATTCAAAACACCGCGCGCGCGGTCGAATATTGCTTGCAACACCCGCAATGGCGGCTGAGCGTGCAGACGCACAAGACGCTGGGTATCAGATAGGAGTTGGACTTTCAGGATGTGGGAATTGACGAAATCGTTCCGCTTCGAGGCGGCGCATGCGCTCTCCGGAACGACCCTTGGCGCCAACAGCGAGGAGATTCATGGCCATTCGTTTCGTGCGGAAGTGACCGTGCGCGGCAAGCCGGACGCAGCGACCGGCATGGTGCTTGACCTCGGTCTCCTCGAACGCCGCATCGCCGAGGTGCAGAAGACGCTCGACCACAAGTTCCTCAACAAGATTGAGGCGCTTGGACCGCCCACCCTTGAAAACCTGTCGCGATTCATCTTCGAACGGGTGCAGCATGCAGGCAAGGTCACCCGCGTCAGCGTGCATCGCGACAGCTGCAACGAGAGCTGCACCTACTTCGGACCGGAAGCCTAAGTCATGGAAAAATCCGCCATCGAACAGCGCAAGGCGCGCGCAAGAACCTGGTTCGAAACGCTGCGCGACAATATCTGCGCCGCCTTCGAGCGGCTGGAGGATGACGCGCCTGCTTCGCTTTATCCAGGCAATGCGGGGCGCTTCGTGCGCACGCCATGGGACCGCACCGACCATACCGGCAAGCCCGGCGGCGGCGGCGTGATGGCGATGATGCGTGGGCGCCTGTTCGAGAAGGTCGGCGTGCACTGCTCGACCGTGCATGGCGAATTCGCTCCAGAATTCCGCGCCCAGATTCCCGGCGCGGCGGATGATCCGCGCTTCTGGGCCTCGGGCATCTCGCTGATCGCGCATCTGCACAATCCGAACGTGCCGGCGGTGCATATGAACACCCGCTTCGTCGTCACGACCAAGGCGTGGTTCGGCGGCGGTGCCGACCTCACGCCGGTCCTGGACCGGCGGCGCACGCAGGACGATCCGGATACGCTCGCCTTCCATGCCGCGATGCAATCGGCCTGCGATGCGCATGCGCGGATCGCGCCGTATGACAAGTACAAGAAATGGTGCGACGACTATTTCTACCTTCCCCATCGCAAGGAAGCGCGCGGCATCGGCGGCATCTTCTACGATTGGCACGACAGCGGCGAATGGGACGCCGACCTGGCCTTCACCCAGGATGTCGGCCGCACGTTCCTCAAGATCTATCCCGAACTGGTCCGCCGCAATTTTGCGACAGCATGGACCGCTGATGACCGCGAGGAACAATCGGTCCGGCGCGGCCGCTATGTCGAGTTCAATCTGCTCTACGACCGCGGCACGATTTTCGGCCTGAAGACCGGCGGCAATGTCGATTCGATCCTGTCATCGATGCCGCCCCATGCGAAATGGCCGTGAGATCGCCGTCGTGACCAAACTTCCCCGCGCCATGCTGATCGACATGGACGACACCATCCTGTCGGCCTATGGCCGGCCTCAGATCGCCTGGAATACGATCGCGGCCGAATTCGCCGATGAATTGGCGCCGCTGGATCCGCCGGTCGTTGCCGCCGCGATCCTCGCTTTCGCCCGAAAATTCTGGTCCACGGCTGAGCCGATCTGGCGGTTGAAGCTCGAGGAAGCGCGCCACGAAACGGTCAGGGGCGGCTTTGCCGCGCTTCGGGCGAGCGGCCACCCGTCCCTTCCAGACGATCTCGCGGTCCGGATCGCCGATCGGTTCACGACGTTTCGCGAGGAAAGCATCTTCGTGTTTCCGGGCGCGCACGACGCCATAGACGGGCTGCGCGCGCTCGGCATCAAGCTCGCGCTTGTCACCAACGGCGCCGCGCTGATGCAGCGCGCCAAGATCGAGCGCTTCGCGCTGACGCACCGCTTCGATCACATCCAGATCGAAGGCGAGCACGGCTTCGGCAAGCCCGAAGAGCGCGCCTATCTGCACGCGATGGATGCGCTCGGCGTCAGCGCAGCTGATACCTGGATGGTCGGCGACAATCTGGAATGGGAAGTCGTCGCGCCGCAGCGGCTCGGCATCTACGCGATCTGGATCGACGTGCACGGAGATGGCCTGCCCGCGGGATCGAGCGTCAGGCCGGATCGCATCATCCGCTCACTGACGGAACTGCTTCCCGGCGCGGATCGGTAGCGATGCCTGCGCTTCGCCGCGCAAACTGGAGCTTCGAGCTTGATCCGTTCTCTTCACGCGAACCGGCGACCACTTCGCTCGAAAACGCTCTCATCCCCATCAAAATCCTGTAGCGGCGATCCTTCGTGATCGGATTGTCATGACAGTTCTGTAACTTGCCCGCGCGTCAATCAACGCGAAGGGTGGACAATGGAACTAAAGCCAGGCGATGTGGTGATGCTGAAATCGGGTGGGCACCCGATTACGGTGGCGGAAGTCAACGAGGACTCCGTCGAGTGCGTTTGGATGGGTATCGACGGCGATCTGTTTCGGGAAACGCTTCCCGTTGCCGTCCTCGAAGCCGCCAATCCAGATGACGAGGAAGAGGACGACGACGAGGAAGACGAAGAAGACGACGAAGAGGAAGACGACGACGAGGACGAAGACGATCGCCGCAAGGGCAAGGTCGCGTAAGCTACTGCCGTCGGAGCTTGGCGCTCAGCGCCGACAAGATCATCACAATACCGCCCGCGATCACGGCGATATCACAATCGGTGGTCGTGGGCGAAGCGGGCAACCGTCTCATCGGCGATCACCGAGAGCGCCGCCTGGTCGAGCGGAAACTCCGCGGCAAACCACGCCTGTTCGGCCTGGGCCAGCACGTGGCCGAGGGCCGGCCCCTCGGCAATTCCGCGCGCGATGAAATCGGCCGCCTTCAGCGGAAATTTTGGCGCCCGCCAACGCTGCGGCAGGCGCGCCAGTTCGCGCCAATGCGCGATGTCGTGGCCATCGCTCATCCGCGCCCAGGCCAGCATCATCCGATCGAGATAGGCCGCCTCGCCGAGGCGGTAAAGCCACCGGCGCGCCGCCGCCTCGTCGATGCCGGCGAGCTGCCACCAGCGATCAGCCATCGCGTCCAGCGCTTTCGCCTCCGCATTGGTGAGCCGCAGCTTGGCGGCAACGCGCCTTGCATCCTCGGTGATCGCGAGCGCAAGCGCGCCGAGGCGGCGCACCGCGCTCGCCTCGAGTCCGAGCTCGCGCTCGGCTGCAATCATGCCTGCAAACGGCCTGGTGTAGCCGACACCGCCGAGGATCAACTGCAGGAGGCCGCCATCGGCCATCGCGGTGACCGCGGGCACCGCGCCGTCGGCGACCACGAGCTTGAGCATTTCCATGCGCACGCGCTCGGCCGAGAGCTGCGCCAGGCCGGCACGGCCGGCGATGCAGGCGAGATAGCCGGCGCGATCGGGATCGCCGGCACCGTAAGCCGCATGCATGCGGAAGAAGCGCAGGATGCGTAAGTAGTCCTCGGCGATGCGCTGACTGGGATCGCCGATGAAGCGCACGCGGCGAGCGGCGATATCGTCGAGCCCGCCGACATGGTCGTGCACGACGCCTTTGGCATCGACCGAAAGCCCGTTGATGGTGAAATCGCGCCGCTCGGCATCGCGCGCCCAGTCGCGGCCGAATGCGACCTTGGCCTTGCGGCCATAGGTTTCGGTGTCCTCGCGCAGGGTCGTGACCTCGAATGGATGCTTGTCGACGACCAGCGTCACCGTGCCGTGCTCTATGCCGGTCGGCACGCTCTTGATGCCCGCCCCCTTGGCGCGGCGCATCACCTCCTCAGGGACTGCCGTGGTCGCAAGATCGATGTCGCCGATCGGTCTGTGCAACAGCGCGTTGCGCACAGCGCCGCCGACCACGCGCGCTTCCTCACCGCCGGTATTGAGCAGCGCGAGCACGCGTGCCGTAGGTCCTGATCTCAGCCAAGGCGCCTGCTCCAGCGCGCGTGCGTGGGTCATTTCTCAACTCCGGGCACGAGCTTGCCATTCTCGATATGAGCGGGGACATAGGTCGAATTCGGCGGCGCGCCGGAGAAATGCGCGAGCAGCACGAAACTGATCACGACCAGCAACAGCGCTCCCAGCACCAGCTTCGCAATCAAAGGCAAAGGCCAGGAAGACTTCGCAAGGACGCCGGAGCGCGTTGCAATGAGGAACAAGGCATAGACCGCGAAAGGGATGAGGAAAATTCCGATCTCGGTCAATACCGGACGGATCATGGCAAGTAGATCCGTTCGTACAATACGCGCAGGATCCCGGCGGTCGCGCCCCAGATGTAACGCTCGGCAAAGGGCATCGCATAATAGGAGCGCTCGATGCCGCGGAATTCCTTCATGTGGCGCTGATGGTTCGCGGGGTTCATCAGGAACGAAAGCGGCACCTCGAATGCGTCGACGACTTCACCTTCGTTGATCCTGAGCCTGAAGCCGGGCTTCACCCGCGCCACCGTCGGCAGGATGCGAAAACCGAATGCGGTGCCATAGAGGTCGAGATAGCCGATCGGCTCGATGAAGTCGCGCGTGAGCCCGACTTCCTCGTCGGCCTCGCGCAGCGCGGCGTCGAGCGGAGAGGCATCCGTCGCATCGATCTTGCCGCCGGGAAATGAGATCTGGCCGGCATGGTTGCTCAAATGCTCCGAGCGCTGCGTCAGCAGCACCGTCGGCTCATCGCGATCGACCACCGGGATCAGCACCGCGGCCGGGCGCACCGGCTGTTCGTGCGCGACGATCTCGAGCATGCGGTCGTTGCCGGAGTCGCCGGTCCTCGGAATGATGTTGGGATCGACCAAGCCGCGCGGGACGTCGAAATTCAGCCGCGTGTGGCTGCGCGCGAAAAACTCCGCCGAGCTGATCGCCGCGGGCTCCGTCTTCAGCATCGGCTCGTTCAAAGTGCGTCCCTCACCTCTTTCGCATCCGCCATCGCGAAGAACGCGCCGCCGGACTCGATTCCGAACATCGGATCACCATCGACCATCCGCTCTTCCCCCATGTCAACCAGATCGTAGTAGAGCGGACGTGTGACCTTGGCCCAGAGATCGGCGCGGACATGCAGATAGGGCGTGAGCCCGCCATCTTTGGCCGGCTCGAAACGAAGGGCGTGTGCGGCGTCGCAATCGACCCAGTCGTCGACATTGGTGCGGAACCTCAGCAGCCGCCCGCGCGCGTTCTCGTGTTTTTGCATCTCGACCGCAAGGAACGGCGCATCGTCGACGCGGATGCCGACCTTCTCCACCGGCGTCACCAGGAAATGCTTGCCGTCTTCGCGCTTCAGGATGGTGGAGAACAGCCGTACCAGCGCCGGCCGGCCGATCGGTGTTCCCATATAATACCACGTGCCGTCGCCGGCGATTCGAATGTCGAGATCGCCGCAGAACGGCGGATTCCATAAATGCACGGGCGGAAGGCCCTTGCCATCGGCGGAATTTGTTTTCGCGGCGTTGGTGGCCGCGGCAGTCAGCCCTTCAAGGCCCTGACGGCTTGTTTGCCCTTCGTTCGCCATGGTTTGCCTTAAGGTTGAGGGCTTCAATCTGGCACGATTGGTGCACGTCGCTTACGTACATCTTTCAGATGTGCGCGGGGTACCGTTCTCGCCACATCGTGATGGCGTTCATACCCTGAAAACCCGTTAAGGTGGGGATAGTTTAATTCAACGAATACATGGCCTTCGCTTATGCTTAGCTTGGGCCCCATGGCGTGACGACGCGAGTTGCGCCGTTTGATTAAGGAGCACGGAATGGCTGGTGCAGACAGTGTCGAAAAACTGGAAGACGTGATCGTCCGCTCGGCCGAGCAGGTTGCTGGACAGATCCGCACAGCGAAAGAGGCGATTTCCACCGTTATTTTCGGCCAGGACCGCGTCATCGAGAACACCCTGGTGACGGTCCTCTCCGGCGGACATGCGCTGCTGATCGGGGTTCCCGGCCTTGCCAAGACCAAGCTCGTGGAGACGCTCGGCATCACGCTCGGCCTCGACACCAAGCGCATACAGTTCACTCCGGACCTAATGCCGTCGGACATCCTCGGCGCCGAGGTGCTGGACGAGAGCAACACCGGCAAGCGTTCGTTCCGCTTTATTGCAGGTCCGGTATTCGCACAGCTTCTGATGGCGGACGAGATCAACCGCGCTAGCCCGCGTACCCAGTCTGCGCTGCTGCAAGCCATGCAGGAGCAGCACATCACGGTTGCGGGCGCCCGTCATGACCTTCCCAAGCCGTTCCATGTGCTGGCGACGCAGAACCCGCTGGAACAGGAAGGCACCTATCCCCTGCCCGAAGCACAGCTCGACCGCTTCCTGATGGAGATCGACGTCGACTATCCCGACCGTGAGGCCGAACGTCGCATCCTGTTCGAGACCACCGGCGCGGAAGAGACGCTGGCCAAGGCCGCGATGAATGCGGAGCTGCTGCTCAGCGCGCAGCGGCTGGTGCGAAGGCTGCCGGTCGGTGACTCCGTCGTCGACGCCATCCTGTCGCTGGTGCGCGCCGCGCGGCCCAATCCGGAAGGCGAGAAGCTGATCGCCTGGGGACCGGGCCCGCGCGCCAGCCAGGCCTTGATGCTCGCAGTCCGCGCCCGCGCTTTGCTCGACGGACGGCTCGCGCCCTCGATCGACGACGTGCTCGATCTGGCCGAACCCGTGCTCAAGCACCGCATGGCGCTGACCTTCACCGCGCGCGCGGAAGGCCGCACTATTCCAGACGTGATCAGGCAATTGAAGACGCGGATCGCTTGATGGCCGCGGAGAACAAGCACCTGAACGAGGAGATTGTCGCGATCCGACGTGCCGACGGCGAAAGCCGATCGCTCGCCAGTTCGCTGCCGCGCCTGGTGCTCGAAGCCCGCCGCATCGCCAACAATGTCATCCATGGCCTGCACGGCCGCCGCCGCGCCGGTGCCGGCGAGAGCTTCTGGCAATATCGCCGCTTCGTCTCCGGCGAGCCGTCGCAGAACGTCGACTGGCGGCGCTCGGCGCGCGACGACCATCTCTATGTCCGCGAGCAGGAGTGGGAGGCGGCGCATACCGTCTGGATCTGGCCCGACCGCTCGCCTTCCATGGCGTTCGCGTCCAAGCAGGCGCGCGATTCCAAGCTCGAGCGCGGCCTGATCGTCGCTTTTGCGCTGGCCGAATTGCTGGTGGCCGGCGGCGAGCGCGTCGGCATTCCCGGCTTGATGAACCCGACCGCGAGCCGCAGCGTGATCGACAAGATGGCGCAGGCGATGCTGCATGACGATGCGACCCGCGCCAGCCTGCCGCCGTCCTTCGTGCCGTCGGCGCTTTCCGAGATCGTGGTGCTGTCGGACTTCTGGTCGCCAATCGCGGAGATCCGGACCACGCTCGCCGGGCTGTCGGCCTCGGGCGCGCATGGCACGGTGATCCAGGTCGTCGATCCCGCCGAGGAAACCTTCCCCTATTCCGGCCGCATCGAATTCGTCGAACCGGAAGCGGGCACTGCCATCACCGCGGGCCGCGCCGAGAGCTGGGCCAGCGATTATGTTGCGCGCGTCGCGCTGCATCGTGACGAGATCCGCGCCGAGACCAACCGGCTCGACTGGCTGTTCTCGGTCCACACCACCAGCCGCTCCGCGGCGGAGCTGCTATTGTTCCTGCATAACGGCATGACGGTGAGCAAGGCGAGCGTACGATCCACCGTCAAAGTGGGGCTCGGCGCATGATCGCAGGTCTGCCGCTGTCCTTTGCCGAACCAATGCTGCTGCTGGGCCTTCTGAGCCTGCCGGCGCTGTGGTGGCTGCTCCGCGTGATGCCGCCACGACCGAGACGCATCGAATTTCCGCCGACCAGACTGCTGTTCGATATCCAGCCCAGGGAAGAGACGCCCTCGCGCACGCCGTGGTGGCTGACGCTGCTGCGCCTGCTTGCCGCCGCGCTCGTCATCTTCGCTGCGGCCGGACCGATCTGGAATCCACAAACCGGGCTTGCGGCCTCCAAAGCGCCGCTCTTGATCCTGCTCGACGACGGCTGGAGTTCGGCCTCGAGCTGGGACGCGCGGATCAGGGCCGCCGACGAGCTGATCGCCACTGCGGACAACGACCGCCGCGGGGTGGCGCTGGTCCCGCTTTCGGAGTCCGCGCGTGACATCACGCTGATGCCGGCCGGCACCGCGCGCGTCGCGCTGCGGCAGTTCGCGCCAAAGCCCTTTTCGATCGACCGCGTCGACACGCTGCCCACCATCGACCGGTTCCTGAAAGCCACCGGCGACTGCGAGATCGCCTGGCTGTCCGACGGTGTCGACACCGGGCGCGGCGCGGAATTCACCGAGGGCCTCGGCAAGCTGGTCGAGAACCGCGCGCTGACGATCTACGAGGGCGGTGCGCCGTCGGCGCAGGCCCTCGTGGCCGCCGAGAATGCCGCCGCCAAGATGACCGTGAAAGTCCTGCGCACCGAGACCGGCATCACGTCCGGCACAGTGCGCGCGCTGGATGCCAAGGGCTCGCCGATCGGCGAGGCGCGCTACACCTTCGCGCCGCAGGATCGCGAGACCGAGGCATCGTTCGATCTCCCAGTCGAACTGCGCAATGACATCGCCCGGCTGGAGATCGCCGGCGAGCGCTCCGCGGGCGCAGTGCAACTCCTCGACAAGCGGTGGCGGCGACGCGCGGTCGGCATCGTCTCCGGCGCGACCAACGACACCGCGCAGCCGCTGCTCGCCTCGAATTTCTACCTTTCCCGCGCGCTCTCGCCGTTCGCAGATGTGCGTCTCGGCGACCGCGGCGCGCCGCAGCAGGCGATCGCCCAGTTCCTCGACCAGCGATTGCCGATGATCGTGATGGCCGATGTCGGCACGCTGTCGCCGGAAATCCGCGAGCGGCTCAATGCCTGGATCGACCAGGGCGGTGTGCTGGTGCGTTTCGCCGGCCCGCGCCTGGCGCAAGCCGATGACGATCTGGTGCCGGTGAAGCTGCGCCGCGGTGGCCGCGTCCTCGGCGGCAGCCTGACCTGGGAGAAGCCTCAGCATCTGGCGTCGTTCACCGCCGACGGGCCGTTCGCCGGTCTGCCGGTGCCAAAGGACGTCACCGTCAGCCGGCAGGTGCTGGCCGAGCCGGATGCGGTGCTCGCCACCAAGAGCTGGGCGTCGCTGGAAGACGGTACGCCGCTCGTCACCGGCGAGCATCGCGGCAAGGGCGTGGTCAGCCTGTTCCACGTCGGCGCGGATTCGCGCTGGTCGGATCTGCCGATGTCAGGCACTTTCGTCGAGATGCTGCGACGGCTGGTCGATATGTCCGGCTACACGTCGAAGCCTGGTGCGGGCGTCGCCGGCGAAGCCAAGGCCGAGACCGTTGCGCCGCTCCGCATACTGGATGGCTTTGGCGCATTCGGCCCGCCACCCTCGACCGCCAAGCCGATGCCGGCCGATTATCGCGACCGCGCGACGCTGGATCATCCGCCCGGCCTCTACGGTCCGGCCGACTCCCCGATCGCCGTCAACACGCTGGCAACCGCCGACCGCATCGCCCCGCTCGACACGTCTGCCCTGCGCGCGCGGCGGGCGAGCTACACGAATGCTGAGCCGCGAGATCTCCGCGGCATCCTGCTGTCGTCGGCGCTCGGTCTGTTCCTGCTCGATGCGATCGTGGTCGCCATGCTCGGCGCCGGCCTTGCCGCGCTGTGGCGGCGGCGCGCCGCTCCGGCCGTGCTGGCGCTTGCCTTCCTGCTGGCATCGATGGCGCCGTCTGCCACGCGCGCCGAGAACAGCGACGACTTCGCCATGAGGGCGGTTTCGCAAACCCGGCTCGCTTATGTCGTCACCGGCAATTCCGATGTCGATTCCATCGTGAAAGCCGGCATGTCCGGGCTGACGCTGTTCCTGGCGCAACGCACCGCGCTTGAAGCCGGCGATCCCGTCGGCGTCGATCCCGCGCGCGACGAACTTGCGTTCTTCCCGCTGATCTACTGGCCGATCGTGCCCGGCGCGCCGAAGCCGCCGCAGGACGCCATCAACAAGATCGACGCCTACATGAAGCAGGGCGGCACCGTGCTGTTCGACACCCGCGACGCCATCGAGGCGCCGCCCGGCGATAACGGCGCCTCGCAGACGCCGGGCATGCAGGCGCTGCGCGAGATCTTGTCCTCGCTCGACGTACCCGAGCTCGAGCCGGTGCCGCGCGAGCACGTGCTGACCAAGACGTTCTACCTGTTGCGCGACTTCCCCGGCCGCTTCAGCTCGGGCCAGACCTGGGTCGAGACGTTGCCGCGCGAAGACGACGACGAGGCCGCGCAGCGGCCCGCGCGTGGCGGCGATGGCGTCTCGCCGATCATCATCACCTCCAACGATCTTGCCGGCGCCTGGGCGATCCGGCCCGACGGCCAGCCGATGCTGCCGCTCACTCCGGGCGAGCCGCGCCAGCGCGAATTCGCCTTCCGCGCCGGCGTCAACATCGTGATGTACACGCTGACCGGCAACTACAAGGCCGACCAGGTGCACGCGCCGGCCCTGATCGAGCGCCTGGGACAATGACATGAATTACGGCATTGCCTTCACACCGCTGGTGCCTTCGCTCGTGCTGTGGTTCGGGCTTGCGGCGGTTGTCGTCATAGCGGCGCTGCTGCTGCTTTCACGCTCGCGCGGCGCATGGATTCGCGTCGCGGCGCTGGCGCTGATTTTGCTTGCGCTCGCCAACCCCTCCCTCACCCGCGAGGACCGCGAGCCGCTGTCCTCGGTCGCCGCCGTCGTGATCGACAAGAGCCCGAGCCAGAATTTCGGCACGCGCAACCAGGAGACCGCGAAAGCACAGGAAGCCCTGGTCGACAGCCTGAAGAAGATCAAGGGCCTGGAAGTGCGCGTCGTCGATGCCGGCCAGGCCGACGGCGAGACCGACGGCACCAAGCTGTTCGGAGCATTGTCCTCCGCATTGTCGGACGTTCCGGTCGACCGTGTCGCCGGCGCTTTCCTGATCACCGACGGCCGTGTGCACGATATCCCGGCCAACGCCGCCGCCCTGGGCTTCCAGGCACCGGTGCACGGGCTTATCACCGGACGCAAGGACGAGCGGGACAGGCGGATTGCAATTTCGGCCGCGCCGCGCTTCGGCATCGTCGGCCAGACCCAGACCATCACCTACCGGCTCGACGACCAGGGCGTGACCGGCCAGATCGCCAGGATCACCGTGCGTCGCGACGGCGAGGTAATCAACGAACGCACGTTGCAAAGCGGCCAGACTGCCAATGTCGACATCGACATCAAGCACGCCGGTCCCAACATCGTCGAGATCGAAGCCTCCCCGCTCGACAATGAACTGACGCTGGTCAACAACCGCGCGGTGGTCGCCATCGACGGCGTGCGCGACAAGCTACGCGTGCTGCTCGTCTCCGGCGAGCCGCATTCCGGCGAGCGCACCTGGCGTAACCTGCTGAAGTCCGACGCCAGCGTCGATCTCGTCCATTTCACCATCTTGCGTCCACCGGAGAAGCAGGACGGCACGCCGATCAACGAATTGTCGCTGATCGCGTTTCCGACCCGCGAACTGTTCCAGCAGAAGATCAACGAATTCCAGCTGATCATCTTCGATCGCTATGCCCGCCAGGGCGTGCTGCCGATCGCCTATTTCGACAATATCGCGCGTTACGTCCGTGCCGGTGGCGCGGTGCTGGTCTCCGCCGGTCCGGACTATGCATCCACCACCAGCATCTGGCGTACGCCGCTCGACTCAGTGCTGCCAGCCGAACCTGTCGGCGTCACCGAGAAGCCGTTCTATGCGCATCTCTCCGAAGCCGGAAAGCGCCACCCGGTGACACGGGGGCTGGAAGGCTCCAACAGCGAGCCGCCGCACTGGAGCCGCTTCTTCCGCACGGTCGACACCCGCAACGCCATCAGCCAGCCGGTCATGACCGGCGCCGACGGCAAGCCGTTGCTGCTGCTGTCGCGCTTCGGCGAAGGCCGCGTCGCGCTGCTGCTTTCCGACCACATCTGGCTGTGGGCGCGTGGCTATGAGGGCGGCGGTCCACACCTCGACCTGCTCAGGCGGATGTCGCACTGGCTGATGAAGCAGCCTGATCTCGACGAGGAGGCGCTGCGTCTGCAGATCCAGGGCCACGATCTCTCCGTGGTGCGCCAGACCATGGGCGACAGCGTCCCGCCGGTCACCGTGACTTCGCCGAGCGGCGCCACGCGCGAGATGACGTTGACCCAGGGTGAGCCCGGCGAATGGAAGGCGACGCTGCCTGCCAACGAACTCGGTCTGTGGCAGGCGACCGACGGCACGCTGAAAGCGCTGGTGAATGTCGGCCCGACCAACCCGAAGGAATTTTCGGAAGTGACCTCCACGACCGAGATGCTGAAGCCGCTGGCACAAGCGACCGGCGGCGACGCCCGCCGCGTGGTCGACGGCACCAGCCTCGATATGCCCCGCATCGTGCCGGTCCGCGCATCAAGCGTGTTCCGCGGCGAGGGCTGGATGGGCGTCAGGATGCGCGACGCCAGCGTCGTCAAGGGCGTCGGCGTGCTGCCGATGTTCGCCGGGCTGATCGGCCTGTTGCTGCTGCTCGGTGCCTTCGCCGCAACGTGGCTGCGCGAGGGACGGTAGGTCCCGTCGCCCTCGCGGATGTCGTCCTGGGCTTGAGCCGGGACGACGAGAAGCCGTTGCAGCAATCACACACGCACTGCCGATCATGCGACGCCCGCCCGAGCCACGGTTGACACCGCCGCTTGCTTTCGATGTTATAATGTAACATCGGGACGGTCGGGGTACGCGGTCCCGGGGGGCGTACATTCGTGAAGTGGGTTCGAAAACACGTCAAACTTGGCGCGCGGCTGGCGTTGTTGGCGCTTGCCGTCCAGTTTGTGCTGTCGTTCGGCCATTTCCACCCCGCACAGGCCGCTCCAGCCCTCCAGACCGCGACGTCGCAGACCGACTTCCTTCGGCCGGCGGACCTCGCGGTCAAGGACGCGGCGAGCCCGTCCACGCACAAGCTGCAGCTTCCACATCAGGATAACCACCAGCAGCCCGCTGACGGCTGCGCCATCTGCGCCGTCGTCACGATGGCGCACGGCATGCTGTTCGCTACGCCACCGGTGCTGTTGCTGCCGCAGGCGATCGAACTTCTTCAACTCACCACCGAAGCCGGCTTCGCACATCTCGGCACCGCCCATCGGGCGTTCCAGTCCCGCGCACCACCCCTCTCCTGATCGATTGACCGAACGGCCTTTGCACGCCCGCTGCCCAAGCGAGACGCGAAGGACATCGCAATCGGAGCGTCGGCTTGGCCGACGGCATCAGGATCAGGAAAATGGGATTCAAGAGAAAAAGAGCATTCCACGTCGGTGGAGCAAGCTGGCTAGTACTGTGCGCGTTCGGCAGCGGCGCGATCGCTCAGGATGCCCCCGCATCAGCGCCGGCAACGCAACTGCCTGAGATCAACGTGACGGCACCGAGTCCCATCGTGCGGCGCCACCGGGCCGTTGCTCCGGCGCGCGCCCCAGTTCGCGCCGCGCGCAGCACGCCCGGTCGCAATCGCGAGCGCGTGGCGCAACAGCCGCAGCCCGCGCCGGCCGCGCCGCCCGCGCCACAGCAAGGGGTGCTGCCCATCGTGACCGACCAGTTCGCAACGGTCACCGTGGTGCCGAACGAGGAAATTCGCCGTGAGGGAACCGCCCAGCTCGGCGACCTCCTGTTCTCCAAACCCGGCATCACGGGTTCGAGCTTCGCGCCGGGCGCCTCCAGCCGTCCGATCATCCGCGGACTCGACGTCAATCGTGTTGGAATCGTCGAGAACGGCAACAACGCCGGCGGCGCCTCGGATCTCGGTGAGGACCATTTCGTCCCGGTCGATCCGCTTGCCACCAACCAGGTCGAGGTCATTCGCGGTCCGGCAGCGATGCGCTATGGCTCGACCTCGATCGGTGGCGTCGTCAGCGCGACCAACAACCGCATTCCGGACGCCCTTCCCACATGCGCGGCTCCGCCGTTCCAAACCTATGGACTGCCGGCAAAGGCGCCGCTGACTTCAGCGCCATCGTCACCTTGCATGAACGTCGAGACGCGGACAGCAGTGAATTCCGTGGATCGCGGTGTCGACGGCGGCATCCTGCTCGATACCGGCGCAGGCAATTTCGCGTTCCACGCCGATGCCTTTGGTCGCAAGGCGGGCGACTATGGCATCCCGAGCTATCCCTACCTGTTCGACCACTCGAGACCGGTGAACTACCGACAGCCGAATTCGGCCATGCAGGCGGACGGTGCCTCGATCGGCGGCTCGTATATTTTCAATGGCGGTTTTATCGGCGCTGCAATTACCCAAAACGATTCACTTTATGACATCCCTGGCATCGACGGCGCCGACCATCAAACCCGAATCGACGCACATCAGACCAAAATCACCATGAAGGGCGAATACCGACCCGATGCGGCGGCCATCGATGCAGTCCGTCTCTGGGCCGGCGCGACCGACTACAGACACAACGAGATTGGGCTGGCCGATCCAGCCGATCCCTTCAGCGACGGCGTACGCCAGACCTTCACCAACAAGGAGCAAGAAGCACGCGTCGAAGTGCAGATGATGCCGTTCAACGCCCGCTTCGCGACGGTAACTACCGCGTTCGGCCTGCAGGGAAGCCATCAGGAGCTGACCGCCCCTAGCCCTGACGATCCGGGCTCTCTGTTCAACGGGCTGTGGAATCCGAACAACAACAACCGCGTCGCCGGCTACGTCTTCAACGAATTCCAGTTTTCCGCGACAACGAAAGCCCAGATCGCCGGCCGTATCGAGCATGTCGACCTACATGGCTCGATGCCGAATTTTCCACCCGACTTCCTGCCGGACGGCAATCCGCAGTTCAACATCGCGCGCAATCCGTCCTTTACGCCGAAGAGCGGCAGCATCGGGTTGATCCAGAACCTGCCCTACGATCTCGTCGGCAGCATCACCGCGCAATATGTCGAGCGCGCGCCGAAACCAGCCGAACTGTTCTCGCGCGGCCCGCACGACGCTACCGCCACCTTCGATATCGGCAATCCCAACCTGACGATCGAGACCGCGAAATCGGTCGAGATCGGCCTGCGCAAGGCGACCGGACCATTTCGCTTCGAGGCGACCGCCTACTACACCCATTTCGACAATTTCATCTTTCGCCGGCTCACCGGCGTGATGTGTGACGAGGATTTCAACTCCTGCGGCGCGCCCGACGGCGAATTGAACCAGGCGGTCTATTCCCAGCGCAACGCCACCTTCCGCGGCGGCGAATTCCAGAGCCAGCTCGACATCGGGCCGCTCCATGGCGGCATTTGGGGCATCGAGGACCAGTTCGACATCGTCCGCGCCACTTTCAGTGACGGCACCAACGTGCCCCGCATTCCTCCGATGCGCCTCGGCGGCGGCGTCTATTGGCGCGACACCAACTGGTTCATGCGCGTCAATCTGCTGCACGCATTTGCACAGAACGACGTCGCGCCGATCGCGGAGACACCGACCGCGGGCTACAACCTGCTGAAGGCGGAGGTCAGCTACAACACCAAGCTCGATCCGTCCTGGTTCGGCGCACGCGAGATGACGGTCGGTCTCGTCGGCAACAACCTGCTCAACGAGAACATCCGCAACTCCGTGTCCTATACCAAGGACCAGGTGCTGCTGCCCGGCATCGGCGTAAGGGCCTTTGCGAACCTGAAGTTCTGAGCCGCGCTCTTCCCTCTTCCGCGGCTTGCGGGAGAGGGAGGAGCGTACCTAGAGCTTCGGCTCTGATTGAATCAGAACCGAAGCTCTGGATTCTTGTTTTGACGCGTTTTCTTCACGCGAACCGGTGTCCACTTCGCTCGAAAACGCTCTCACCTACCGCGCCTTGCTCCAGTCGGGGCCGATCGGTCCGGAGACGTCGGTGAAAGCGCCTTCCACAAGTTCGGCTACCAGCAGGCGGTTGTAGTCGACCGGGCCGGGCATGGTCGCCCTGCCCTTCGGGATCACCTTGAAGCCGACACGGCTGTAATATGGCTCGTCGCCGACCAGGATCACGAGGCGGTGCCCTTTGGCCTTGGCGTCGGCGAGCGCACGGTCGAGCAGCGCGCGGCCGACGCCGCGGTCACGGAACGGCGGCTCCACCGTCAATGGGCCCAGCATCAATGCGGGCGTGTCGCCGATCATGACAGGTAGTTGCCGGACCGAACCGACCAGAAGCGTGCCGATGCGCGCGGTGAAGGACAGATCGAGCAAATGTTCGACATGCTCGCGCAGCCGATAGGCGCTAAGCACGAAGCGGCCGGGCCCGAACGTGCGTTCGTGCAGGCGCTCGATCGCCTGGGCGTCATTCGGCGTTTCGGGCAGGATGGTCAGCGATAAATCACTCATGGTGAAGCGCGGGATAGCACCTGGATCGAGCGCGGTCCATCGCCCGCGTCATTTCTTGTTATTGGCCGGCTGGGACAGATAGGCAAGCAGCTTCATCTCGCGGCGGCCGCGCGTCACGGTGTCAAGCACCAGCCCCGACGAGACCGACAGCATCGCCACGATCATGAGGCCGGTGGACAGCACCGCGGTCGGCAGCCGCGGCACGATACCCTCGTCGATGAAGGTGATGATGATCGGGATCGCCAGCACGATCGAGATCAGCGCGAGAACCACCCCGATGCCGGTGAAAAACCGCAGCGGCTTCTCCGAGCGATAGAGCCTCAGGATGGTTCCGAGAATCCGAAACCCGTCACTCCAGGTATTCAGCTTGCTGACGGACCCCTCAGGGCGGGCATAATAGGGCGTCTCGATCTCGCCGACCGGCAACGCCAATTCCAGCGCGTGGACGCTGAGCTCGGTCTCGATCTCGAAACCGTCCGACAGCACCGGAAAGGACTTGACGAAGCGGCGCGAGAACACCCGGTAACCGGACAGGATGTCGCGAAAGGCGTGGCCGAACACGACGGAGAGGAAGCCGGTCAGCATCCGGTTGCCGGTGCGGTGGCCCCTTCTATAGGCAGCCTCGGATTGATCGATCCGGACGCCGACCACCATGTCGAGATGGTCGTTCACCAGGATTTCGATCATGCGCGAGGCGCTCGGCGCGTCATAGGTCGCGTCGCCATCGACCAGGACATAGATGTCCGCGTCGACGTCGGCGAACATGCGCCGCACCACATGTCCCTTGCCCTGGCGCCGCTCGCTGCGGACCTCTGCACCGGCAGCACGCGCAATCTCGGCGGTACGGTCGCGCGAGTTGTTGTCATAGACGAAGATCTGCGCCTGCGGCAGCGCCTCGCGAAAATCGGTAACCACGGTGCCGATCGCCGCTTCCTCGTTGAAGCACGGCACAAGCACCGCGACGCGCAAAGCGGAAGCCGTCATCGCCACCGTCGCCGAACGAGCCGTAACATCATCGCTCGCCATCAGACACTCGCCTTTTGCGGCAAGCCAACATCGTCCGCGAGCTTCGGCGCCCAATGGTCCAGAGTCGCGAACAGCAGCGTCCACAAGGACAGCATGACGATCGGTATCACGTAATAGGGCGTGAAGACCGGATGGGTTATGAAGAAGATCAGGTTGATGACGAGGTTCAGCGCGACCACGGCGACAATTTGCCTTGTGGCGACGCGCCCCCGGGACCGCCACAGCGCCGCCACCCAGGCGATCGCAATCAGCAGCAGCGGGAATTGTGCATCTCGCACGTATTGCAACAGGACGCCTCCTTTCAATTCGGGTGACGCCACATCGACACCGCCATAGGTGGTCGAGAACGGGCTTCCCGCATTGATCGCATTCGCGATCAGCGTCGGCGCCATGCCGATCAGGAATGCGATGCCGAACGCGAGGCCTTGCCCGAAGGTGTTCATGTTCCGTGCGCGCAAGAAGGCGATGAGGAAGAACACCGCATAACCCGCCGACAGAAACAGGTTAGGCAGACGGAAATTGACGGAAAGGCCGATCAACAAGCCGACCGCCGCGGCAAGCAGGATGCGACGCACGCCTGCACTGGCAAACAGCCGGACGGTCAGGAAGCCGGCCAGTGCGCAGACGACCATGGTCGGCGCCACGGAATAGCTTGCCTTGGTCGGATTGATCATCAAATAGAGCGCCACGATGCCGAACACGCCGGCGAGTACGACAGCGGAACGCGTGGCAGCGCGGGCCAGGCCAAGCAGCGCAAACCCGAAAATCGCGATCGAGGCGGCGGCATAAAGCGGGATCACTTGAAAGCCCGCCGGAAACAGCGCGAGCACGAACCCCGTGCCCGGCGGATATTGCAGCACGACCTTGTTCAACGCCGCTGTGAAGGTATGGCACGGCAAAAGCGCGGGATCGCCGGGATCCGGGAAATTGATCTCCTGGAGCTTGCGCAGCATGTAGCGGTCGTCATCCCTGGCGATGTTGGTGTCCAGGCCGCTTATGCCGAACCGCTGGAACAGATGCGCCTGGCGGAGGTAGCAGATGTCATCATAGACGCCGCGGCTTTCGTTCCATTTCGAGATCGTCCAGATGTTGCTGACCAGGATCAGCAGCAACACGACGCCGAAGGCGGTTTTCAATTGTTTCATCCGGTCCCTGTCGCGGCGTCCGATCTTTAAGGACGGCTCTTCTAGCACAAGCCGTCGCTAGCGCCATGTGGCGATCGGCACCCCGCCATCCAGCACTTCGGCGATCCGTAGACGGGTGCCGGGCGTGGTGTCCACAGGCAATGCCGCCGGATCGAAAAAGCCGGTATCCACGATCTCATGGTTCGGCTCCGGCGGGCGGTCCTGACGATATTGCCTGATGACGTAGACCGCGACATGGTCGCGGCGGGAGACGTGGCTGTTGAGGAAGACGCCGTGCAGCACCGGGGCGCCGGCAAGCTCGATGCGCCCCTCCTCCTCGAGCTCCCGCCGCAGCGCTTCCGTCAGCGTCTCGCCGACATCGACACCCCCGCCTGGCAGGTGCCAGCCGCTGACATAGGTGTGCTTGACCAGGAACACCTTGTTCTCGTGATCGAGCACGACCCCGCGCACGCCGAGCGTCATGCCGCGGGCCAGCCGAAAATAGAGATGGAACACCCACCTGAGCTGCCGCTCGTAGCGTCTGCGCAAATCCATCAGGATCGTCACGAAAACCTCGACTGGAACGACAACGGCGTTTGATCCTTGCGCGCAGGCCGCCCGCTTGCCAATAGAATGCGGACCATCAGGGAATGACCATGCCGCGGCTGTATATCACGGACAGGCCAACAGGGACGGAATGATGGCGGCGTTTCGGTTGGCACATCTGTCCGATCCGCATCTGCCGCCGCTGCCGGTGGCGCGGCTGCGCGACCTCGCGGGCAAGCGCGCCTTCGGGTATCTGAACTGGACCCGCAACCGCCACAAATACCATCGCCGCGAGGTGCTGGATGCGCTGGTGGCGGATCTGCACGGGCAACACCCGGATCACATTGCGATTACCGGCGATCTGGTCAACCTCGCGCTGGAGACGGAGTTCAAGCCGGCGCATGCCTGGCTTGAGAGCGTCGGCCCGCCGGATCGCGTGACCGTCGTCCCCGGCAATCACGACGCCTATGTGCGCGCGACGCGGCATCGCTTCGCCATGACCTTCGCCGACTATCTGCGCGGCGATGGCGCCGATGGCGCCGCGCTGTTTCCATTCCTGCGCCGGCGCGGTCCGGTGGCTTTGATCGGCACATCCTCCGCGGTGCCGACGCCCCCCTTGATGGCGACCGGATGGCTCGGCCACGCGCAGCTCGCAGCACTCGAGCGGATGCTGGCGGAGTTGTCGACCGAAGGCGCCTTCCGTGTGCTGCTGGTGCATCATCCCCTGCATTCGGATGCGCGCGTCAAGCGGTTGACGGACTCGCACAAGCTGCTCGATCTCATCAAGCGATACGGCGTGGAATTGATCCTGCACGGCCATGACCACATCCACTCGACGATGTGGTTTGAAGGGCCGAGCGGCAAGATCCCGGCGATCGGCGTGCCGTCGGCTTCGGCGCTGCCGCGCCATCATTATCCGGCGGCGGCGTACAATCTGTTTTCGATCGAGCGCGACGGCAATGCGTGGCGCTGCGAGCAAGTCGTCCGCGGGATCGGCGACGATCTGCGCGTCGGGCGTTTGAGCGAGACGCGTCTGGTGTGACGCCGCTAGAGATTGCCCAGACTCGCAAACAGCGCCAGCGCAAAGAGTGCGAGTGCGCCGAGGATAAAGCCGAGCACGAACATCCCGACCCCACGGCGGCGGCGTGGCTTCTCGGCGGCCACGGGCTCCGCCACCTTCGCCGTCGCCACCATCGCATGCTCGCGCTCGATCATGCGGCGGGCGACATAGTCGGTGACCGCATCGACGATGACGGGCGCATCGTGCGATTCGGCGAGCACGATGCGGCCGAAACGGGTGTCCTGCACGAAGCGGTAGATCCGCTTGTCGCGCCCCATCACGATGTGGGCAACGACATCGATCCACAGCCGCGGCGTCTCGCCCTGGCTGATGCCGCGATCGAACAGGTCGACCTTTTCCGGCACCTGCGCGAACAAGGGATCGAGCGCCTCGTTCAGGATCTCCAGCCGCGCGACCTCGGCATCGCGCAGTTCGACGACGACGCCGGTGCGGTCGGCAGCCTCGATCCGCGCCTTGCGCAACGCTTCGCGCAGCGTCGGCCGCATATCACTCGCGGCATTGCCGGTATTGTGGGCGTCCGACATCCCTTGCGGCCTCGTCCTGACGGGTTCTACGCGGATTAACCTATCAGTAACCGCTACGTCCGCAAAGGCCGTTGGTTCCCAAGGGGTTATCGCGCGACTTATCCCCAAGGGGCATCAAACCGGGCGTCCCGAAATCAGACAGCCCCACCCGGAAATCCGGATGGGGCCGTCCGTCCTTGGACGCTTTCTTCAAACACCGACTGCCGGCAGCAGCCCGTCAGGCCGGGACGCGGGATGGCTCTTCCACGATGGAGAAGCGCACGCCGGCCTTGTGGCGGTTCTCTTCCGACACTTCGCGCCAGCAGTCCTCCGCTTCCTTGCGGGTCTTGAACGGACCTTTGACCTGGGCCGAGCCTTCGACGAGCTTGTGGAAGTTCATCGAACCGAACTCGCCGCCGATCACCCAGAAATTGCTGCCTTTGGTCATGATAGTCTCCTGATCATTCCACCGTTAGCCGAACTGGTTCATCGTATTGTGGGCGCCGCCCGCCTTCAGAGCGGCCTCGCCGGCGAAATATTCCTTGTGATCGTCGCCGATATCGGAGCCGGCCATGTTCTGATGCTTGACGCAGGCGATGCCCTGACGGATCTCCTGGCGCTGAACATTCTTCACATACCCGAGCATGCCCTGCTCGCCGAAATATTCCCTCGCGAGATTGTCAGTCGACAGAGCTGCTGTGTGATAGGTCGGCAACGTGATCAGATGGTGGAAGATGCCGGCACGCTTGGCTGAATCGGCCTGGAAGGTGCGGATGCGCTCGTCGGCTTCAAGGGCCAGCGGCGTGTCGTCGTATTCCGCCTTCATCAGCTCGGCACGGTTATACTTGCTGACGTCCTTGCCGGCTTCCTTCATCGCGTCGTAGACCTGCCAACGGAAGTTGAGCGTCCAGTTGAAGGACGGCGAGTTGTTGTAGGCCAGCTTCGCGTTCGGAACCACCTTGCGGATCCGATCGACCATCTTGGCGATCTGCTCGATATGCGGCTTCTCGGTCTCGATCCACAGCAGGTCGGCGCCGTTCTGCAACGAGGTGATGCAGTCGAGCACGCAGCGGTCTTCGCCGGTGCCGGGGCGGAACTGATAGAGATTGCTGGCCAGCCGCTTCGGACGCATCATCTTGCCGTTCTGGTTGATGATGACATCGCCGTTCCGGGCGTTGGCGGCCGTCACTTCCTCGCAATCCAGGAAGCTGTTGTACTGGTCGCCGATGTCGCCGGGCTTGTGGCTCACGGCGATCTGTTGCGTGAGGCCGGCGCCGAGCGAGTCGGTGCGGGTCACGACGACGCCGTCTTCGACGCCCAACTCAAGGAACGCGTGACGGCAGGCACGGATCTTCGCCAGGAACACCTCATGCGGCACGGTGACCTTGCCATCCTGGTGGCCGCACTGCTTCTCGTCCGAGACCTGGTTTTCGATCTGCAGGGCGCATGCGCCCGCCTCGATCATCTTCTTGGCGAGCAGATAGGTCGCCTCGGCATTGCCGAAGCCGGCATCGATGTCAGCGATGACGGGCACGACGTGGGTCTGGAAGTTGTCGATCTTCTCGATCAGCGCCTTTTCCTTCGCCTTGTCGCCTTCCTTGCGGGCGGCATCGAGCGCGCGGAAGATATCGTTCAGCTCGCGCGAGTCCGCTTGACGCAGGAAGGTGTAGAGCTCCTCGATCAGGGCGGGCACCGAGGTCTTCTCGTGCATCGACTGGTCGGGCAGCGGTCCGAACTCGGAGCGGAGCGCGGCGATCATCCAGCCGGACAGGTACAGGTAACGGCGATCGGTCGTGCCGAAATGCTTCTTGACCGAAATCAGCTTCTGCTGGGCGATGAAGCCGTGCCAGCAACCCAGCGACTGGGTGTACTTGGTGGGGTCGCCGTCATAGGCGGCCATGTCGGCGCGCATCAGCGCCGCGGTGTAGCGGGCGATGTCGAGGCCGGTCTTGAAGCGGTTCTGCAGCCGCATGCGCGCCACGGCTTCGGCGGTCACACCGTTCCACGTCTCCTTGGTCTTGAGGAGCGCTTCGGCGGCTTCAATCTCGCTGAGATAGGAAGCCGGTCCCTGGATAGCCTGGTCGCTGATCCCACGTGGCTGGTAGTTCATATGCGTGATCCTTGTCTTCGCCAATCGACATTCTTGACAGTGCATTGCGAAATGCGTGTCAGGAGCTAAACGCGAAGCGCTTGAATTAGTACAGATACCTTGCATTCGAATGGTGATGTCATGTAACATCTGTTCCTGTGTGAAATGTCATTTTGTAAACTTTGTAAATAAATAGTCAGGATCGCTGCCATGCCTGCCGACCCCGGTAAAAAGCTGTTTGTCGGCCCCCGATTCCGCCGGATCCGGCAGCAATTGGGGCTGTCGCAGACCCAGATCGCCGAGGGGCTCGGCATTTCCCCGAGCTATATCAACCTGATCGAGCGCAACCAGCGCCCGGTGACGGCCCAGATCCTGCTCCGCCTGGCCGAGACCTACGACCTCGACCTGCGCGACCTCGCGACCGCCGACGAGGATCGCTTCTTTGCCGAGCTCAACGAGATCTTCTCCGACCCCTTGTTCCGCCAGATCGATGTTCCCAAGCAGGAACTGCGCGACCTCGCCGAACTCTGCCCCGGCGTGACGCACGCGCTGCAACGGCTCTACGCCGCCTATACCGAGGCGCGCCGCGGCGAGACCCTGGTCGCCGCCCAGATGGCCGACCGCAACGAAGGCGCCCGCTTCGAGGCCAATCCGATCGAGCGCGTGCGCGACCTGATCGAGGCCAATCGGAACTATTTCCCCGAACTCGAGACCGCGGCGGAAAATTTGCGCGACGAATTGAACGTGGCCGCCGACGGGCTGTTCGCGGCGCTGTCGGCGCGCTTGCGCGAAAAACATTCGATCGTGACCCGGATCATGCCGGTCGACGTGATGCAGGAGACGCTGCGGCGCTTCGACCGCCATCGCCGGCAGCTCCTGATTTCCGAGCTCGTCGATACACCGAGCCGCACCTTCCAGCTCGCACTGCAGATCGGGTTCGCCGAATGCGGCGCAAGCATCGATTCCATCGTCGGCCGCGGCGGCCCGCTCGACGATGCGGCGCGCCGGCTCTACCGCATCACGCTCGCGAACTATTTCGCCGCCGCCGTGATGATGCCCTACCAGCCCTTCCTCGCCGCCGCCGAGGCGCTGAGCTATGACGTGCATGTGCTGGCGCAGCGCTTCAACGCCGGCTTCGAGCAGATCTGTCATCGCCTGACCACGCTGCAGCGGCCGAACGCGCGCGGCGTGCCGTTCTTCATGCTGCGGGTCGACAATGCCGGCAACGTGTCCAAGCGCTTCTCCTCCGGCACGTTTCCGTTCTCGAAATTCGGCGGCACCTGCCCGCTCTGGAATGTGCATTCGACCTTCGATACGCCGGACCGGCTGCTCAAGCAGGTGATCGAGCTGCCCGACGGCACGCGCTACTTCTCGATCGCGCAGATGGTGCGCCGACCGATCGCGCCGCACCCGCTGCCGCAGCCGCGCTTTGCGATCAGCCTGGGCTGCGAGATCCGGCACGCCTCGCGCCTCGTCTACGCCGCCGGCATGGACCTCGAGAAGGCCGAGGGCACACCGATCGGCGTTAACTGCCGCCTCTGCGAACGCGAGAACTGCGCCCAGCGCGCCGAGCCGCCGATCACGCGCACGCTGATCCTGGACGAGAACACGCGCCGGGTGTCGTCGTTCGCGTTTTCGAATGCGCGGGAGTTGTGAGGGATCAATCGACCGCTGCAAATACCTTGCACCAGCCGTCGCGGCTGATGTCGCCAGCGACAACCTTGCAGGATTTCGGTGCCTCGAAGAATGTGCACATGCCGCAGCTATAGATCCCGTTCGGCGAGTCCTGATACGCGGCTTGCTGCAGCGTCATCTTTTCCGCAGCGTTCGCCTGTGACCCGCGCAACAGGAACGCGGCCGGTGCGCTGCCGAGGAGCGTGCGGATGAGTTTTCGCCGCGACTGATCCATGCTGAGTGCCTTCGATCGTTCCGTGATCGTCGGATATCATAGCGAAGCGATCACGGCCCCAGCGTGGCGAAACAACACGTATTGGCCCGTGGGATGGGTAGAGCGAAGCGAAACCCATCGCGATGAAGCAAGCGGGACGATGATGGGTTTCGCTTCGCTCTACCCATCCTACGACGGATTCAATTGTCAAACAGCGCGCCGCTGTCATCGTCCGCGAAGGCGGACGATCCAGTATTCCAGAGCCGACAGCGCTTGAGCCGAGAAGCCGCGGGTTACTGGATGCCCCGCCTGCGCGGGGCATGACGATGGAGTTGGTGAGAGGATGTGCGTTTGCGTTCTCGCGGCATGAGATGCCCGAGGTTTGCTTCACTTTCCACCCTCCGCGATAACAGAGGGCGCAGGGAAAGCCGGGTGCTGGTTGCACCCGTGGGTCCCGTGCAACAAAAAGCACGGGGGTAGGACCACAGGTTCAACCGAAGCATTCCGGCTTTCCCTGCGCGATGGTGTTACGGCTTACTTCGTGCTCTCCCCGGTGACCGGCTATCTAATGCACACATCTTTGTTGCGAAGATCGGCGAAGACTGATTCCCTGATGAGAGGCGGTCTTGTGGAGGGAGGTCTTATGTCGATGGAGGTTGGACTGGGACGATTTGGCGATCGTCGCCTGGAAAAAGGGGGGCGTCGTTGCATGACGCCCTCGTTCGCCGGCCTGGTTCATGCATTCGTCGT
>NZ_AUEZ01000033.1 GCF_000426245.1 Bradyrhizobium sp. Ai1a-2
AGCGGCGAGATCTACTGGAAATCCTCGAGGACCGCCATGGCCGTGCCTCCACCATCATAACCAGCCAACTCCCCGTGGACACATGGCACGAAGTTATCGGAGATCCCACGCTCGCCGACGCCATTCTGGATCGCCTCGTCCACAACGCTCACCGCCTCGAGCTTGCCGGCGAAAGCATGCGAAAACGCAACGCCAAAACCATCACCCTTGACGAGCAGCCGAAACGCTGACCCTATCACCGCCTCGGCCGGAGCGAGTTGCTCACGATCGTCTGAATTCAGCGCTCATGATCGCGCGAAATCGCTGCTCATCATCAGTGAAATATGCAGACCAGCGTCTACAACGTGGATCGTGGGCTCCGGTCAGACAGGATAACGCCATTTCAAAGCGCGGCGAAGAAGCAGAATGGTCGCGAGGATTACGACGACGGTAGCCCAGAAGAAGGTAGGGATCGGACTTTGGTGGTGAATGCGGGCCATGTACATCACGAGCCCCAGAAGGGTGAACGTGAGGAGGTTTGCCGCCCAATACAACGGCGAGCGTAACAGTCCGGCTGCGGCGTGCTCAGCAGCCCTTTGACGAGCCCTTCTCACGAACCAAATCGCGAGTGCAATATAGGCGCTGACAAACAACCACGTCATGAGGCTTCCCGCTGCCGCGCGAAGGTAGAGGCAGTACGTTTAAGAAACGTCATGCAGCAACGGCAAATTGAATTCAATCCATGTCGGCAAGGGAGTACCGCTCTGGAAAATCCGCCCCGCGTTGTGTACCGCTTTCGCTCAGATTAGTTCTGGCGCAATAGTGCCGATTGTGATGGGGGCCGCCGGGTGCGCAGAACATTCTGGGCTTGCGCTGTCATCTTCTGTTGTTTGGGCTCGGCGGTACAGGCGGCCGGCATCCAGCTTCTCGATTCCAACCCCGCCCTTTCGGGCGCCATCTGGTATCCATGCGCGTCCGCAACGCAGAAGGTGCCGCTCGGCACGCTTGCGGTGCCTTTTTCCGATCCACTTGAAGGCGTGAAGGATTGCCGTGTCACGGGGACAAAACTGCCGCTGATCATCGTCTCGCACGGCCGTGGCGGCTGGTTCGGGCTGCACCGTGACGTCGCCGAAGCCCTGGCCGACGCCGGCTTTGTCGTTGCAGCCATCAATCATCCCGGCGACAACGGCAACGACTCATCGAAACGAGACACACTGCCCCTCTGGCAGACACGCCCGGAGGACATGGTCCGCCTGCTCGACTTCATGCTGAACGACTGGAACGACAAGGCATCCATCGATCCCACCAGAGTAGGCTTCTTCGGTTTTTCTTTCGGTGGCTATACCGGCCTTGTGCTGGCGGGAGCCACGCCGGACTTCGGCAGGTTCGCACACTTTTGTAAGGACAAGACCGGCCCTTGCGCGCAGCTTCACAACGGCGAGACTCCACCCAGCCCACCGCATGATGCGCGTATCCGGGCTGCGGTGATTGTCGATGCGCCGAGCGAAGTCTTCACGCAGGATAATTTGGCCGCGATCAAGATCCCCCTCCAGTTCTGGCGTTCCGAGCGGGGAGGCGGAGGCGTGGGTCCGTCGGGCACCGAGCGCGTTGCCGGCAGCCTGCCGGGCAAGCCGGAGGTTCACGTGGTGCCGGCCGGCCACTACGCCTTCCTTCCACCATGCTCACCCGAACTCGCGACGAACCTGCCGCGCTTCTGCACCGACCCGGACGGCTTCGACCGCTCAGCCTTTCACCGCGAATTCGATGCGAGCATTGTCCGGTTCTTTCAAGCGCATCTCGTTGGTGGTGCGGCGGCCCACTCAGCACCGTAGCCCGGGTGAAGCGCGAGCCTAACCCGGGGCCGCTGCCAACGCGGCCGCAGATGTCCCGGGTTGCGCGTTCCGCTCCACCCGGGCGACGGGGTTGGCACTCAATCACACTGAATATGCTTAAGAGTCAGCTGCCGAGAGTCTATCCCTCGTGCGGCATTGGCCAGCAGCACAGGTCCCCGAAAAGTAACGATGTCGGTCTCTAAGGAAGGCGATGGTACCCAGGAAGGGATTGTCATTGAGGGCACGAGAAACCCGCCTTGGGTCAGCCGAGAGGCCTCTCAAGGTGAAAAGGGGAAATCAGGCAACTCGCGCTGAAAGTAAGACCTGATTTCATTCCTCAAAGAGCTGGCATCTTCCGGCAAATGAACGAACAGCCGGACAGCGTAGTAGCGCGACTGAGACATTTGCTTCATTACTGCGTAGTCCAACTCTACCAGCGGGATGCTCTTGCTCGCCGCATCGCGCGAACTGGTCGTCATTATCCGAACTGACTGAGAAGCCTCCTCTTCGAACGAATCGGATGCCGCTTCACTCAATGGAACACGAGACCCAATCTTCGTCAGGCCCAAGGAGGTCTTCCATAAATGCCAAAGCTCCTGCGGGATCCCGAAGTGGGCCGCTGCTTGAACCATTTTCTCTCGCAGCTGATGAGCTAGATTCTTGTGCGCTGTGCGGGCTGACTTTTCCGAGGGAGCGATCGCCTCGTATGAGGCCACTAGTTTGGGTGGTCGTCGGTTAAGAACGGCTCCTATCTTCACGAAGAGAGGGTCTTCCGGCTTCAACGCGCGCTGGGCGTCTCGTATTTTCGAGATCATGTACTGATCATCGAAACTCGCAAATTCTCCCTTCGTGATCATTTCCTTCATCGCGCGACCGGAGCAATCCAGAAGCTTGCACTCCAGAAGCTGCGCAATGACGTCCCTAAGCACGAGTTCCATCGCCACGACGGTCTTATGGAACACGAGCTGGGTATAGTCGTAATACCTTGAGATAAGTAGATGATCTGCGGCTCTCATGGCCTTCTTTGTCAGGCAAAGATGACCTTCAGAATCGACGCACATCTGGGAGGTTATGTACTCGATATCGACCATCCCATAAGGCAATCCAGCGCAATGAGCGGTGCGTATGAGATAGTCGAGACGGTCGCAGTCAAGGTCGGAGCTAACAAGATTCGTTAGATGGCTCGGATTCTCGCGGCTCAAGACAGCCTTTAAGTCGCTACTTTGGATGCCATGCTTCTTTAAGACACGAGCGATATGAACGTCGTAATCAAGTACAGCCCTGCCGAGTGGCTCATGATGGTAAGCTGGAGGCGGGAGGTCGGAGTTCGCTCCCTGGCTGCTTTCTTTCGGCTCCCCCTCTTCCTTCGTCGATTCATCGTCAGGCGCTAAGAACGCTTCCTGCTTGTAATAGTCGAGTGCTGCAAACTCCATCGCGTGCGAGAAGGGATAATGCCCAAGGTCGTGAAGCAGCCCAGCAAGCCTGTACATCTGGACGTCATCTTCGGAGTACTGCTTGTCGCAATTCTGGTTGATACCTCGCATCATCCGCCCGGCGATGTGGCAAGCCCCAAGGCTGTGTGCAAAGCGCGAGTAGTCCGCGCCGGGATAAACTAGATGAGCCAACCCCAACTGACGAACGTTGTGGAGACGCTGGAACACCGGCGTCGAGATGATATCCGACTCCAGCTCGCTGATACCAAAGGTGCCGTGAACGGCGTCTGAAATTCTTCCGTAATGAAATCTATCCGGCATACATGCCGCTTCTCGTTACAAAAGATGCTGTTCCTGCAAACGTGCTGCGGCTGCTGGAATGAACGGGAGCAGGTTCGGCTTCTGCCGCTCCATCACTTCGCGCGCGCGCGCCTGATCGAACCGGTTGACCTTAAGCAAATAATGCCAAGAAGCGAGTAGCTCCATCCAATCAGGCTTTGGTAAGGCAACCCCGTTAGGGACCTCGAAGAGGCAGGCCAGATTATGAAGCTTTTCCCTTATGTCTCCCTTTAACTTCTTATTTTCAGGCGCCGTGTCGCCACCCGCAACCGCTTCGGACAACGAATAGTAGTCGCGTGTAAGGTCCGTCGAGTACGGCCCCTTTACATACCAACTATATCGGTAGCCAAGATCGCAGCCCGCAACTTGGCCGAGATAAATTGCCTTCTGTATTCGCTTGCGCTGGTCGAAGCTCGATATCTTCCCGTCTTCACCTAGAGCTTCCATGACCTTCTGGAGAACCAATAGACGGCCGTCCATCTTTCCCTCCGAGCGGATTCCCGATTCGTTCTTGCACCCGTTTGAATCAGATCCCTGGCCCGCTGTCACGGGCCATTTCCGACTCAGGTTACGGGTATGACAGGTTAGATAGGCATTCGTTAGCGTTTTGTTAGGGCCCTGCCCCGATTACCTCACCGGGACTTAGCTCTTCGATAGGCCGAAACCTGCCGAACGCATTGGCCCGCCAGACCAAGTGGTGCCCAGGAAAGGACTCGAACCTTCACGGCCGTGAGGCCACTGGCACCTGAAGCCAGCGCGTCTACCAATTCCACCACCTGGGCACGTGGCGGGGTTAGTAAGGAGCGGTCGCGCGCTTGTCAAATAGACGATTGGAAACTCAAATAGTCTGTACAGGGTGACCGCGATGGCGTATCGCGACATCCGGCTCAACAGGCCCCAAAATCGCACCTATTTCGACCCGCAGGAACTGACCCCATGGCATCGAACCTGGAAACGCTCGTCACGGTTTTCGGCGGATCGGGCTTCCTGGGGCGGCACGTGGTCCGGGCGCTGTGCAAGCGGGATTACCGCGTCCGCGTCGCCGTCCGCCGGCCGGAACTGGCCGGGTACCTGCAGCCGCTCGGCAAGGTCGGCCAGATCCACGCGGTCCAGGCCAATCTGCGCTACGCGGACTCGGTGGCCGGTGCGATGCGTGATTCGCATGTCGCCATCAACCTGGTCGGCATCCTCGCCGAGAGCGGCGGGCAGACCTTCGAGGCGGTACAGGCCAAGGGGGCCGAGGCGGTGGCCGCGGCCGCGAGCGCCGAGGGCGCCCGGGTGGTGCATGTCTCGGCGATCGGTGCCGATGCCGATTCGGCTTCCGCCTATGCCCGCGCCAAGGCGGCCGGCGAAGCGGCGGTGCTGGCGGCCTCGCCATCCGCCACCATCCTGCGCCCATCGGTGGTGTTCGGACCGGAGGATCAATTCACCAACCGCTTCGCGGCGATGGCCCGGATGTCGCCGGCCATCCCGCTGGTCGGCGGCGGCCTGACCAAGATGCAGCCCGCCTTTGTCGGCGATGTCGCCACCGCGGTGGCCGATGCCGTTGACGGCAAGACCAGGCCGGCCGCGACCTACGAGCTGGGCGGCCCGGAAGTGCTGACCATGCGCGAGATCATGGAGACGATTCTTGATATCACCGACCGCGACCGCGCGCTGGTCTCCCTGCCGTTCGGCCTCGCCAGATTCATGGCCGCGTTGCTGCAATTCGCGCCGGGCGCGCTAAAGCTCACGGCGGATCAGGTCGAGCTGTTGCGCAAGGACAACGTGGTGTCTGATACGGCCAAGGCCGCCGGCCTCACCTTCGAAGGGCTGGGCATCGCGCCCGATTCGCTGGAAGCAATCGCCCCGCAATATCTCTGGCGCTTCCGCCCGGCCGGCCAGTTCGAGCGCAAAAACGCATATCGTCCGCCGTCCCAGGCTTGAGCAACCATAACCACAAGCTTGTAGCCCGGATGGAGCGAGGCGCAATCCGGGAACACCGCAGACGCTGATCCGCCGATCCCGGATTACGCTTCGCTCCATCCGGGCTACGAAACTGCCCCCTACATCCCTAGCGCCAGTGCGATCAGGCCGAGCGTGCCGACGATCACGCGCCACCATGCGAACAGCGTGAAGCCGTGGCGGGTGACATAGGAGAGAAAGGTCTTCACCACGACCACCGCGGTGACCAGCGAGACCACGAATCCGATCGCGACGATCCATAGATTGTCCGTCGTCATCTCGGCGCGGTTCTTGTAGAAATCATAGGCGAACGCGCCGATCATGGTCGGGATCGCCAGGAAGAACGAGAACTCCGCCGCCGCGCGCTTGTCGGAGCCGAGCAGCATCGCCGCGACGATCGAGGCGCCGGAGCGCGACACGCCCGGGATCATCGCCACGCACTGCGCGATGCCGATCCACAGGTACATCAGGAGCGGATATCTCGTCGCGTCATGTTCGCGCGGCTTGAGCTCGAGCTGATCGACCCACAGCAGGATAGCGCCGCCGACGATCAGCGAGAAGCACACGACCCACGGATTGAACAGCACGCTCTTGATGTATTTGCCGGCAATGAGGCCGACGACGACCGCCGGCAGGAAGGCGACCAGCACGCCGATGACGAAGCGCCGGTCATCCGCATTGGAGAACATGCCGAGCGCGACCCGCCACAGTTTGCCGAAATAGAGTCCGACGATCGCAAGGATCGCGCCGAGCTGGATCAGGACGGTGAAGCTGTCCCAGAAGGCGCCCTCACCGAGCCCGAAGAATCGTTCCGCCAGCAGGAGATGCCCGGTCGATGAAACGGGCAGAAATTCCGTGACGCCTTCGATTATGCCCAGAATAACCGCCCGCAACGTATCGGTCATCATGATGTGGCCTGCTTTTGCTGGAGAAATCGGGTTCTTCTCGCCTATTCCCCGTTTTGCTGCAATCGCTAAAAACGCCAAACATAGCTTGCCTGATTCGTCTGATTGGCTAGAGCATGATCCGCAAAAGTGGGAACCGGCTTTCGAAAAGATCATGCTCAAACTGAGAGCATGATCCGGAGAAGTGGCAGGCCGGTTCTGCGAAAAGATCATGCTCAAACAAAGACCTGGGACCATGATCCGATTTCATCTGATCGCATCGTGAACTAGTGTCCCCGATCTGCCGCGGCTTCGACAAGATCAGGCCGTGAACTGCTGAAGGACTTCATGTACACGCTGTTTCATCATCCGTTCTGTCCGCATTCCCGTTTCATTCGTCTGGTGCTTGGCGAATACGGGCTTGATCTGCGGCTGGTGGAGGAACGGGTCTGGGAACGTCGTGAGGCCTATTTGGCGCTCAATCCGGCGGCAACGACGCCGACCTTGATCGCAGATGGTTTCCCGCCGGTTCCCGGCGTCGGCGTGATCGCCGAATATATCGACGAGGCGCATGGGCTCGATGCCGGCGACCGGCGCCTGATGCCGACCTCGATGGCCGAACGCGTCGAGGTGCGCCGGCTGATGTCGTGGTTCAACGACAAGTTCTTCGAGGAGGCCTCCAATCCGCTGGTGACCGAGCGCATCTACAAGCGCTTCATGAGCGAGGAGGACGGCGGAGGTGCGCCAAACGCGGAGGTGCTGCGCGCGGGCAAGGCCAATGTGCGCTATCATCTGACCTATATCGGCTGGCTGGCGCGGACGCGGAACTATCTCGCCGGCGACCGGCTGTCTTACGCGGATCTCGCCGCCGCGGCGCATATCTCGGCGATCGACTATCTGGGCGACGTGCCATGGAGCGAGGACGACGCAGCAAAGGCGTGGTACGCGCGGGTGAAATCCCGCCCGTCGTTCCGCCCGCTGCTCAGCGAATGGCTGGCGGGCGTGCCGGCGTCGCGGACCTATGTGGACCTCGACTTCTGAACCCACCGACCAGGCTTTCACCGGCTGATCTCAAATCCGCGCTCGAACACGAAGCCCGGGCGCTCGGCTTCGACTGCATCGGAGTCACCGATCCCGGCGCGACCAGCGGCGCGGCCAAATATTTCCACCAGTTCCTCGCCAGCGGCGGCCATGGCGACATGGATTGGCTCGCAGCGCATCCTGAGCGCCGCAGCGATCCGTGCGTGCTGTGGCCCGGCGTGCGCTCGATCATCATGCTCGGGGTCAATTACGGGCCCGACGAGAATCCGCTCGAGATCCTGAAGCGCCGCGACCGCGGCGCGATCTCGGCCTATGCGCAGGGCGATGATTATCACGATGTGATCAAGAAGCGGCTGAAGGCGCTGGCGCGATGGCTGGTCGCGGCCAGCGGCGATGAGGTGAAGGTGTTCATCGACACCGCGGCCGTGATGGAAAAGCCGTTGGCGCAAGCCGCCGGTCTCGGCTGGCAGGGCAAGCACACCAACCTGGTGTCACGCGACTTCGGCTCATGGCTGTTCCTCGGCGCGATCTTCACCGCAAGCGAGCTGCCGCGCGATTCCGCCGATATCGATCATTGCGGTTCCTGCACCGCCTGCCAGGACATCTGCCCGACCGCGGCATTTCCCGCGCCCTACAAGCTCGATGCGCGGCGCTGCATCTCCTATCTCACCATCGAGAACAAGGGGCCGATCCCGCGCGAATTCCGCAAGGCGATCGGCAACCGCATCTATGGCTGCGACGATTGCCTCGCGGTGTGCCCGTGGAACAAGTTCGCGCAAGCCGGGCGCGAAGCGAAACTCGCAGCGCGCGAGGAGTTGCGCGCCCCGGTCCTTGCCGATCTCGTGCGGCTCGACGATGCGGCGTTCCGCGCGCTGTTCTCGAAATCGCCGGTCAAGCGCATCGGCCGCGACCGCTTCGTCCGCAACGTGCTGATCGCGATCGGCAACTCCGATGATGCCGCTTTGGCCGGCGAGGCCGAGCGCCTGCTCGCCGACGCAAGCCCGCTGGTGCGCGGTGCTGCCGTCTGGGCCTTGTCGCAACTGATGGAGCCGCAGGCATTTGCCGAATTGGCATCGCACGCGATCGATGCGGAGATCGATGACAGCGTTCGCGAGGAGTGGCGCGCGTCGGCACCCGTGCCAGTCCCTCATCCCGAGGAGCGCGAAGCGCGTCTCGAAGGATGACGCCACCGAAGATATGGCGGGCATCAGGTCGAACATGACAATCATATGAATGATCTAGCGCAAGGAGGGAACTCCGCGCACCGGGCATAGAGGCACCAATGATGTCTCGCGCCCGGTGGTGTCATGAAAGCTCAGATCATTAGAGAACTCGGACAGGCCGATATCCTGTTGCCGTCGCTCGTTGCCGAAGGCCTCGCTGCCAACGACCGCATCAAGGTCCGCTTGAGCGCGCTGCAGGCCGCCGCCGAACATGCGCGGCAGCCCGATCACCCGATCAACGAGCTTGCCGTCGAAAGCCACGCCGCAGGCATTGCGCCGGCGTCCATCGCCTCGCTGGTCCGCGGCGCGCACATGATCGGCGACTGCCGCCTCGGTGCACCCGCGCTCGCGAAGCTGATGAAGGAGATCCAGGACGACATCGCGACCATGATCCGCGCGGTTAATGCCGGCAGCGTGGCGGACGGCGAGAGGGCGAATGCACGGCTCGACTCGATCCGCGCCGGCGGCCTGCTGGATGCATCCGGCGAGATCGAGCTTGCGCGGATCGCGCGGCTGACCGGTGTCGGCGAGGATTCAGGCGCCAGCCTGCACCGGCTGGTGATGGAATTGCACAAGGCGCTCAACAAACTCGCTGCCGGCTGCGCTGAAGAGGTTATTGCCGGCGCCCATGTGTTCGGCCTGCACGGCGAGGACCGCGCGCCGGTCGAAAGCTTCATGAAGGGCCTGAACGAGACGCGCGGCCTCAAATTCGATCACCCCGGCCTCGACACCATGGCGACGCGGTCCGACGGCCGGCTCCTGATCCAGAACGATATCGGCACCACCGACGCGCATGTCCTGGTGATTGCGGTCAGGAAGAACGCGGTCACCGTCACCTATAGCGACGTGCATCTGGCGCGCGCGAAATTCTTCATCTCGCTGTTCGACAAGTTCGAGGCAAAGTGGAGCGGGCTCGACCGCCATTCGGCTGATGGGCTTGGCGAGGACAGCGCCTTCTTCCTCGTCACCGGCCAGTTCGAAGGAGAAGGCGCCGCGGACCGCAACGATTTCCTGGCCGCGGTCGGTGCCGCGCTGGTGTTTCTGATCGACTGGAACAAGGCGCGCAAATTGCTGCGGAGCTGGGTCGCCAAGGATGATGCGGCGCGGATCCTGGAATGGGCGGCGCGGCACCGGATCGGCCACCGCGCCTTCCTCGAACTTGGCGGCAATGAACTGCTCGGCGCCGCCGTGCGCAATGCCGCGCCGAACCGCATCGGTTTCGGCGAGCGCCTGGACAAGGCGCTTGGGCGCGTGGCCGCGATCGATTTCCTGAAAACCGTACTGCGGCTTTCGACCGAGGCGCTGCTCGCCGGCCAATCGGTCAGGATGGTGCGTGACCAGATCGAGGCCGATCTGGTGCGGCGGCTGGAACGTGTCGAAAGTGCGCTGCTGGCGATGGTGCTGCGCCAGGTCGGACTGGCGCACGATCTCGTCGCCGCCATCTCACATTATGTTGCGACCCTGCAGGCCAACCAGGCCGCCGACGGCAAGGCGCTCGCGGCGCGCGCCAGCCATATCGAGCAGAAGGCCGATCGCCTCGCCTTCGAGGCGCGGCGCGAAGTCACCCGGCTCGATGCGCGCCCCGTCATCGGGCAGTTGATCGACCGCGCCGAAGAAGCCGTCGATGAGCTCGAACAGGCGGCCTTCGTCGCATCGCTTACGCCTGCTGGCTTAAACAAATCGCTGGTGTCTGCGCTCGCCGAACTCTGCGCGGTTGCGATCACCGCGACCGAAGCCGCCGCCAGCGGGCTTGCCGCTGCGATCGAAGTGCCGGAGGGCCGCCGCGCCGATTCCGAGGATGCGCTCGCCGCCGTCGTCCGCCTGGTCGACGCCGAGCACGCCGCCGACACCTGCGAACGCGCCATCACCGCGCTGGTGTTCACCGGCGGCCACGATGTCGCGACTTCGCTGTCCACACTCGAACTCGCCCGCGCCGTGGAGCGCTCGACCGACCGCCTCGCCGGATTCGGACACCTCCTGCGGCGGCACATCATGATCGATCTGGCAGCGTGAGGTTTTCCGACAAGATCATGCTCAGTTAAAAAGGGGGAGCGTAAGATGCAAATCGTCCGTATCGGCGGCGATGAGACCGTCTGTCACCCGACTGAGGAGATCGGCGCCAAGGCTGCGAACCTCGCGCGGATGGCGGCGCTCGGCCTGCCCGTGCCGCCGGCCTTCGTGCTGCCCGTGAAACTCTGCGCGGACCTTACCGACAGGCATGCTCATGCGGAGCGGCGCTTGCGCGACCGGCTGAAGGAAGGCATCGCGTTCCTCGAAAGCGTCACCGGCAAGCGTTTTGGCGATCACCGGCATCCGCTATTGCTCTCGGTGCGCTCAGGCGCAGCGCGCTCGATGCCCGGGATGCTGGAGACGGTGCTCAATGTCGGCTGCACCTCACGCGCGGTGCACGGCCTGATCAGAGCGACGGGCCGGCCGCGACTGGCATGGGATTGCCGCCGGCGTTTCCTGGAAAGCTTTGCCGAGACCGTGCTCGGCTTCGACCTTGCGCCATTCGCGGCGCGGATCGCCGAGCTCACCGCGGAAGAAGGCGTTGCGACCGACCGCGAGCTCGACAGCGAGGCGATCGAACGGCTCGCCGCTGACGAGCAGGCGCTGATCGAGGATCGCGACGACGGCTGGCTCGAGGATGCGGAAGCGCAGCTCGAACGCGCCGCCCGCGCCGTCTATCAATCCTGGATGAGCGAGCGCGCGCAGACCTATCGCCGGCTGCAGAAGCTCGAAGATTTGAAGGGCACTGCCGTGACGGTGCAGGCCATGGTGTTCGGCAATGGCGGGCTCGCCTCGGGTGCGGGCGTTGCCTTCTCGCGCGATCCTTCGAACGGCGCGGCGCGGCCGATGATCGATCTCGTGCTCGACGCGCAAGGCGAGGACGTCGTGTCCGGGCGTCGCACGCCCGACAATGAAGCGACGATCGCCCGCGCACTGCCCAGGCTCACGAGCGAGCTCGGCGACATCCTGAAACGGCTGGAGCGGGAATTTGCCGACGTCCAGGACGTCGAGTTCACTGTCGAAGATGGCAAATTGTGGATCCTGCAGACCCGCTCCGCCAAGCGCACACCGCGCGCCGCACTAAGGATCGCGATCGACCTCGTGCATGAGGGACTGATCACGCCGAAGGAGGGGCTCGGCCGCATCGCCGAGATCGACCTCGCCTCACTGGTCGAAGTCTCGCTGGCAGCAGTGGAGGATCCGGTCGTCACCGGCATCGGCGCCTCCGGCGGCATTGCGGTCGGACGCGCCGCCTTCGATTCCGAAAGCGCGCAGCGGCTGGCTTCGGATGGCGATCCTGTGATCCTGATGCGCCCGGACACCAGCACGGCCGATGTCGCCGGCTTTGCGGTGGCGGCCGGCATCGTCACCGCCGTCGGCGCGCGCACCGCCCATGCCGCGCTGGTCGCACGCCAGATGGGCAAACCATGCATCGTCGGATGCGCCAACATGACGATCGACGCGGCGGCCGAACGCGCCTCGCTCGGCAAGGCGCCCATTCTGGCCGGCGACTGGATCACCATCGAGGGCGACGGCGGCAACATCTATCTCGGACGGCGCGAGACCATCGTGAAGCGGCCGGAGGCGGAGCTCGCGGAAATCGCGAACTGGCAATCTCATGGCGGCAGCATGCGGCCACAGGCCCGCAAGTCAGCCCCGGCCTGACGCTCACGTCAGCAGATGCCGCGCCATTTCCGGGCGCGCCTTCAGCGCGGCGCCCTGCTTGGCGACGATCTTTGCGATTCGCTCCGGCGCAAAATGCATATCGAGGAAGGCAGGCGCGGTGTTGGCGACCTCGTGATATTGCGCGATGCGGCCATCGCGAAGGGTCATGATCGCGACGCCCTCGAACATCGCCCGCGCGCCACCAGCCTCCGGCAGCGTCGAGCGGTAGCTGAACGTATATCGCGCATACAGCGTTCGGCCGTCGCTGACCGGGTCGTGCATGTCCCAGCGAAAATCGGTCGCGGTGCGATAGAACATATCGTCGATCATGTTGGCGATCTCGGCATGCCCCGTGAACGCGCCGTAGAAGACGTCGTGATACACGCCGTCTTCCGTGAACAAATCAGCGAATGCAGCGCCCTTCCGCTGTTCGACAGCGTCGCAGAACGCGCGGAGCAGGCTGGTTGTGTTCATGGCGTTTCTCCCCACTCTCTTTGTCATGCCCCGCGAAGGCGGGGCATCCAGTATTCCACAGCGGTCGTGACACATCGATGGGCCGCCGCGTACTGGATCATCCGCCTTCGCGGATGATGACGGCGGAGGCTACCCCATCTCCTTCACCGCGGCGATGATCCGGGCGATGTCCTGCGGGCGCGACAGGCGGTGGTCGCCGTCCTGGATCATGGTCAGCACCACGTCCTCGCTCGGCAGCCGGTGCGCCAGCGCGAACGCGTGTTGCCAGGGCACGTCGGGATCCTGCGCGCCCTGCAGGATGCGCACCGGGCAGCCGACATCGATCTTGGCTCCGAGTAACAAATGATGGCGTCCCTCCTCGATCAGCGCCCGCGTGATCGGATAGGGCGTATCGCCATATTGCGACGGCCGCAGCCAGACCCCCTTGGTCTCGATCTCAGCCCGAATCTCCGGAGAAAAGCCCTTCCACATCAGCTCTTCGGTAAAATCCGGCGCCGGCGCGATCAGCACCATCCCAGCGAGGGAGGCGCTGTTCTCGGCGCGTTTGGCAAGCTCGCGCGCCAGCAGCAGCGCCATCCAGCCCCCCATTGAGGACCCGATCACGACCTGCGGCCCGCTGCAGAACTGCGTGAACACCGCGACACTCTCCTCGAGCCAGCGCCCGATGGTGCCGTCGATGAACTTGCCGCCGGATTCGCCATGGCCGGAATAATCGAACCGGACAAAGGCGCGTTCCTGTTCCACGGCCCACGCGTCCAGCGCGACCGCCTTGGTGCCCTTCATGTCGGAATTGAAGCCGCCGAGCCAGAATAGCCCAGGACTATGCTCGGGACCGCGCACATGGCTGCGACCTCTGCGCGCACGCACCGCAATTCGGCGGCTTTCGGCGCCGTTCCCTACCTGGATGAACTCTGGTTCCGGGTCGACTGTCGTGAGGGTGGTCATGGGATCGTCATTCTCATCAGTACGTTTTCGATAGAGGACACGGTCAAACCGTGAGCAGGGAAGGTATCTCTCCTTGTAGAGTATTCGCTCACCAAATATCTGATGCATCGCGTGACCCAAATGCCGCGCATTTGATGCTTTTGAGCTGCGACTTGCGAGCACGCTTGCCCGTTGCCACGTATTGCTTCAAAATATCGGCTTCCTTCACAACTTTGGAGAGTTACCCATTCGCCGTCCCAATAGAGCCCCGCCCACTGTCGCCAAAGACGGGCCGCGCACCAACGATGAAATCCGCAACGCGCAGATCCAGCTGATCGACCAGAACGGTACCAATCTGGGCACCGTGGAAACCATGTTGGCCATCAAGATGGCCATGGAAGCAGGCATGGACCTGGTCGAGATTTCACCGAATACGGCTCCTCCCGTCTGCAAGATCATGGACTACGGGAAGTACAAATATTCTGCGCAGAAGAAAGCCGCCGAAGCCCGCAAGAAACAGAAGGTCGTCGAGATCAAGGAGATCAAGCTCCGTCCGATGATCGACGATCACGACTACGACGTGAAGATGCGCGCGATGCAGCGCTTCTTCGAGGAAGGCGACAAGGTCAAGATCACCTTGCGCTACCGCGGTCGCGAAATGGCGCACCAGGAGATCGGCACCAAGCTGTTGGACAAGGTCAAGGCCGACGTCGCGCAATACGCCAAGGTCGAGCAGGACGCGAAGTTCGAAGGCCGCCAGGTCGTCATGGTGCTGGCGCCGCGCTGAGGCGAATTTTCGATCGATGAAAGGAAGCGCCCGTCGGACCGATCCGGCGGGCGTTTTCGTTCGACCCTCGTAGCCCGGGTGAAGCGCAGCGCAACCCGGGACACCTGCATCCGCCTGGCAAACGGCCCCCGGGTTACGCTGGCGCTCCACCCGGGCTACGGTCTTCCCGCAACAGTTCCGGGATTGCCAATTCGCCCCTACTCTGCCATAAGCCCAACCTTCGCCGCCCGGCTGATCAAGGGCTGCCGTGGCGACGTTCTGTGCGGGTTGTTTCGTTTGCGAAAAACCTGAGCACATTCAACGCTCTAACGAGCATTTTAGCCGGCCGGCGCCCCTCGCGGGGCGGTTTTGTGCTGGCGTTAAGGAGAGCCAAATGCCCAAGCTGAAGACCAAATCGGGCGCCAAAAAGCGCTTCAAAGTGACCGGTACCGGCAAGGTGATGCACGCCCAGCGCGGCAAGCGCCACGGCATGATCAAGCGGACCAACAAGCAGATCCGTCAGCTCCGCGGCACCCGCGTGCTGTTCAAGACCGACGGCGACAACGTCAAGAAGTACTTCTTGCCGAACGCTTGAGTTGCTTGAATCCGGCCGCCAGCGCGGCTCCCGTCACCACTTCAGATAGTTAAGGATTTCAGTCATGTCTCGCGTCAAACGCGGTGTGACCGCCCACGCCAAGCACAAGAAAGTCTACAAGGCCGCCAAGGGCTATTACGGCCGCCGCAAGAACACCATCCGCGTCGCCAAGCAGGCGGTCGAGAAGGCCGGCCAATATGCGTTTCGCGACCGCAAGCGCAAGAAGCGCACCTTCCGCGCGCTCTGGATTCAGCGCCTCAACGCCGCCGTCCGCCCGTTCGGCATGACCTACAGCCGCTTTATCGACGGGCTCTCCAAGTCGGGCGTCGTCGTCGACCGCAAGGTGCTGTCGGATCTCGCGATCCACGAGCCGGCCGCGTTCCAGGCGATCGCCGAGAAGGCCAAGGCCGCGCTCGCGGCCTAAACCACCGCCGCGTTCGCCTTTCTGCGAAGTTTCTCGAAGTTGTCATGCCCGGCCAGTCCGGGCATGCCGGGCTGGGAGCGCCGGCTTGGTATCCTGGCCAAAAGGGATTGCCATGACCGACCTCGCTCAACTCGAATCTCAGATCCTTGCCGATATTGTAGCTGCCGGCGACGAACCGGCGCTCGAAGCTGTGCGCGTCGCCGCCCTCGGCAAGAAAGGCTCGATCTCGGCGCTGCTTGCCACGCTCGGCAAGATGTCGCCGGACGAGCGCAAGACCCAAGGCGCAGCGATCAACCTCGCCAAGGACAAGGTTGCGCAAGCGCTCGCCGAGCGCCGCGAGCTGCTGAAGGCCGCCGCCCTCGACGCCCGGCTCGCCTCCGAGACCATCGATGTCACGCTGCCGTTGCGCGAGGCGCCGGCGGAAGCGGGCCGCATCCATCCGCTCAGCCAGGTCTGGGATGAGCTGACGGCGATCTTCGCCGACATGGGATTTTCGGTCGCCGAAGGTCCTGACATCGAGACCGACGACTACAACTTCACCAAGCTGAACTTCCCGATCGGCCATCCCGCGCGCGAGATGCACGACACCTTCTTCTTCAATCCGAAGGAAGACGGCTCACGGATGCTGCTGCGGACCCACACCTCGCCGGTGCAGGTGCGCACGATGCTGACGCAGAAGCCGCCGATCCGCGTGATCTGTCCCGGCCGCACCTACCGCATCGATTCGGACGCGACCCACACGCCGCAATTCCACCAGGTCGAGGGTCTCGTGGTCGACAAGGCGTCGCATCTCGGCCACCTCAAATGGATCCTGCACGAGTTCTGCAAGGCGTTCTTCGAGGTCGACCACATCAACATGCGCTTCCGGCCGTCGTTCTTCCCGTTCACCGAGCCGTCGCTGGAAGTCGACATCCAGTGCCGCCGCGACAAGGGCGAGATCCGCTTCGGCGAGGGCGAGGACTGGCTGGAGATTTTGGGCTGCGGGATGGTGCACCCGAACGTGCTGCGCGCCTGCGGCCTCGATCCCGACGTCTACCAGGGTTTTGCCTGGGGCATGGGCATCGATCGCATCGCGATGTTGAAATACGGCATGTCGGATTTGCGCCAACTGTTCGACAGCGACGTCCGCTGGCTTAGCCACTACGGCTTCAAGCCGCTCGATCTCCCGACCCTGGCGGGGGGGCTGAGTTCGTGAGTCACGTCGGCAACCCCTGGGTGGATAGAGCCCCCACCCTGCCCCTCCCCCGCAAGCGGGGGAGGGAATAGATGGAGCTGGGCTCGTGCCACAAGGATACGTTCGCTCCATCCCCACGAAAGGTGGGACTCCCTCCCCCGCCTGCGGGGGAGGGTTGGGGTGAGGGTCTCTCCACAACGGGGCTGCCAATGGTCGATCCCGAACATCCGGAATGGAAAGTTTCGGACAGACTGCGCGCCAACGCGCGCGCCCTTCGACGCAACTCAACTGATGCCGAGCGCATCCTGTGGTCGGAGCTTCGCGATCACCGACTGAACGGAATCAGTTTCCGACGTCAGGTCCCGATCGAAAACTATATCGCCGACTTCGTCTGCCATGCCGCGAAGCTGGTTATCGAACTCGACGGCGGACAGCATTTTTCCGATCAAGGTGAGCGCGCCGACGCGGCACGCTCCGCGGTGATTGAAGCAAAGGGCTTCAAAGTCCTGCGCTTCAGCAACCTCGACTTCATGACAAATCGCGCTGGGGTACTCGAGACAATTGCCGCTGCCGTTGCGGAGAGAGCCCCCACCCTGGCCCTCCCCCGCAAGCGGGAGAGGGAACAAGAGAAGCAAAGCAAATGAAATTCACCCTCTCCTGGCTGAAGGAACATCTCGACACCGACGAGCCATTGGAAAAGCTCGCCGACAAGCTCACCATGATCGGGCTCGAAGTCGAGAACATCGACGACAAGGCGAAGGCGCTGGCGCCGTTCACCATTGCGCGGGTGATCTCGGCCGAACAGCATCCGAATGCCGATCGTCTGCGGGTCTGCATGGTCGACACCGGCAACGGTGCTGCGCCGGTGCAGGTGGTTTGCGGGGCGCCGAATGCGCGCGCCGGCCTGATCAGCGTGTTCTCAGCCCCCGGCACCTTCATTCCCGGCAAGAACATCACGCTTGGCGTCGGCACGATCAGGGGCGTCGAGAGCCGCGGCATGCTGTGCTCGGCGGCTGAACTCGAAATTTCCGACGATCATGACGGCATCATCGAATTGCCCACTGATGCGCCCGTCGGCCAAGCCTATGCCGAATGGGCCGGGCTCGGCGATCCCGTGATCGAGATCAACCTGACGCCGAACCGGCAGGATTGCACCGGCGTGCACGGGATCGCGCGCGATCTTTCCGCCGCTGACATGGGCAAGTTCATCGATCCCGCGATCAAGCCGATCAAGGGCGAATTCCCCTCGCCTGTGCAGGTGACGGTGGAAGACGCCACGCTCTGCCCGGGTTTCGCGCTGCGGCTGGTGCGCGGCGTGAAGAACGGCCCGTCGCCGGAATGGCTGCAGAAGCGCCTCGCTTCAATCGGTCTGCGGCCGATCAATGCGCTGGTCGATATCACCAACTTCATGACCTTCGACCGTGCGCGTCCCCTGCACGTGTTCGACGCCAGGAAGGTGAAGGGCAATCTGGTGGTGCGCCGCGCCTGCGACGGCGAGACGCTGCTCGCGCTCGATGGCCGCACCTACACGCTCGATTCCTCGATGTGCGTGATTGCTGACCAGGCCGGCGTCGAATCGCTCGCGGGCATCATGGGCGGCGAGGCCTCCGGCTGCGACGAGAACACCACCGACGTGCTGATCGAATCGGCGCTCTGGAACGAGATCAACATCGCGCAGACCGGACGCAAGCTCGGCATCAATTCGGATGCGCGCTACCGCTTCGAGCGCGGCGTCGATCCGGCCTTCATGGTGCCAGGCCTCGAGCTTGCGACCAAAATGGTGATGGAATTGTGCGGCGGCGCTCCGTCGGAAAACATCGTCGTCGGCAATCGCTTCGGCGACGACCGCGTGATCGATTTCCCGCTCACCGAGGTCAAGCGCCTCGCCGGGATTGAAGTGCCGCTGGTCGAGATGAAGCGCATCCTCACCCATCTCGGCTTCATGGTCGCGGGCACCGGCCCGGTGGTGAAGATCGCGGTGCCGTCCTGGCGCACCGATGTGCATGGCAAGGCCGATATCGTCGAGGAGATCGTCCGCATCGTCGGCGTCGACAAGGTGCCGGAGACGCCGTTCGATCGCGGCGAGGAACCTCGCAAGCCGGTGCTGACGACGATTCAGCTCCGCACCCGTCGCGCCAAGCGCGCGCTGGCGGCGCGCGGCATGGTCGAGGCGGTGACCTGGTCGTTCATCTCAAAGCCGGCCGCGGAATTGTTCGGCGGCGGACAGGCCGAGTTGGCGCTTGCCAACCCGATTGCGTCCGATCTCTCGGACATGCGGCCGAGCCTGTTGCCCGGCCTGGTCGCGGCCGCGCAGGCGAACATCAACCGCGGCTATCCTGATGTGGCGCTGTTCGAGGTCGGTCAGGTGTTCAAGGGCGACAGGCCGGAAGACCAGTTCGTGGCCGCTTCCGGCGTTCGCCATGGCTTCGCATCGTTGGAGGGCCTCGGGCGCAGCTGGTCCGGCTCGTCCGCCGCTGACGCATTCGACGCCAAGGCCGATGCGTTCGCGGTGCTTGCTGCCGCCGGCGCGCCGATGCAGGCACTGCAGATTGTGCCCGGCGGTCCCGCCTGGTTGCATCCCGGACGGTCCGGCACGATCCAGATCGGACCGCAGAACGTGCTTGGCCATTTCGGCGAGTTGCACCCGCGCGCGCTGGAGGCGCTCGGCGCCGATGGCCCGATGATCGCATTCGAGGTGATCCTCGACCGCGTCCCCGAGGCCAAGCGCAAGCCGACCCGCGCCAAGCCCGCGCTCGAACTGTCTGCGTTCCAGCCGGTGTCGCGCGATTTCGCCTTCATCGTCGATCGCAGCGTCAAGGCGGGTGACATCGTTCGCGCCGCGCTAGCCGTGGACAAGAAGCTGATCACTGATGTCACCGTGTTCGACGTCTATGAAGGCAAGGGCATGGAAGACGGCAAGAAGTCGATCGCGATCGCGGTCACCATTCAGCCGCGCGAGAAGACGCTGACCGACCAGGAGATCGACGCGGTGGCGGGCAAGATCGTCGCCGAGGTCACGAGGAAGACTGGCGGCACTCTCCGGGGATGAGTCCGGCTGGTCTCATCCCTTCGGACGTCAGCTTCAACGTTGCGCTGGCAATCTGTGCCATCGCCCTCGTCTCGGGCTTGGCACGGGGCTTTTCCGGTTTCGGCTCCGCGCTGATCTTCATGCCGCTGGCGAGCAGCATCGCCGCACCCCGCCTGGTGGCGGCGCTGCTCTTGATCATCGATTTCGTCGCCGCCATGCCGCTGCTGCCGAACGCCTGGCAGAAGGCCGAGCGCGGCGCCACCGCGATCATGGTGCTCGGCGCGCTCATCGGCGTGCCGATCGGGACCTATTTTCTCAACGTGCTCGATCCCGTGACCACGCGCTGGATCATTTCCGGCTTCGTCGCCGCGCTGATGGCATTGTTATTGTCGGGGTGGCGCTACCGCGGCAAGGACCACGCAGCGCTCTCAATTGGCATCGGCGGCCTCTCCGGTTTCTGCAGCGGGCTCGCGCAGACCGGCGGCCCGCCGATCGTCGGCTACTGGCTCGGACGCCCGATCACGCCTGCGGTGGCGCGCGCCAACATCGTGCTGTTCTTTGGCGCCTCGGATTTCTTTTCCGTCGTGAGCTATTTCTTCACCGGCCTGATCACCGCCGACTCCGTCAAGTTCTCGCTCGTGGTCGGCCCGGTCTACGCCATCGGCATCTGGTTCGGCGCCTCCCTGTTCGGCAAGGCCAGCGAACGTGTCTTTCGCGCCATCTGCTACGCCCTGATCGCCGCCGCCGTCATCGTCGGCCTGCCCGTCCTCGACGGCGTGCTGCGCGGGCGCTAGAGCATTTTCGGTTCTGATTGAATCAGAACCGAAGCTCTAGATTCTTGTTTTGACGCGTTTTCTTCACGCGAACCGGTATCCACTTCGCTCGAAAACGCTCTAGAATTCCGACGTTGAACCGGGCACGCAAAAAGGCCCAAGGGAGGAATCCATGATCGATCGCCGGAATGCGCTCAAACTGGCGCTCGGCGGCGCAGCCGCACTCGCCGCACCGGGCGTGCTGGCGCAGGCCGCAAAGCCGCGGACGCGGATCGTATTTCTGGGCACCAAAGGCGGCCCGCGCGTCGGCATCGGCGCTTCAAATCCTGCCAATGTCGTCGTGGTCAACGACACGCCGTTTGTCGTCGATTGTGGCATGGGCGTGAGCCGTCAGCTCGTGAATGCGGGCATTCCGATCCCTTCCGTCAAGTACATCTTCATCACCCACCATCACTCGGACCACAATCTCGAATACGGCAATCTCTTCTACAATGCCTGGGCCGCCGGGCTGTCCACGCCGATCCATTCGTTCGGTCCGAAAGGGATCGAGGCGATGACAAAGGCGTATTGGGAGCTGAACAAATTCGATGTCGAGACCCGGATCGAGGATGAAGGCCGGCCCGATCCGCGGAAATTGCTGATCGCGAAAGATATCAGCGACGACGGTGTGGTGTTGAAGACGTCCGACGTGACGGTCACGGCCTTCCGCACACCGCATCCACCCATCGTCGACAATTTTGCCTACAAGTTCGAGACGCCTGATGGCACGGTCGTGTTCTCCAGCGATACCGCCTACAATCCGAAGCTCGCGGAGTTCGCCAAGGGCGCCGATGTGCTGGTGCATGAATGCATGTATCTGCCCGCCGTCGATCGTCTGGTCGCCAAGACGAAGAACGGAGCAACGCTGAAGAAGCATCTTCTCGAAAGCCACACCACGACCGAGGATGTCGGCCGCATCGCGGCCGCTGCGGGAGTCAAGGTGCTGGTCATGAGCCATTTCGTCCCCGGAGACGATCCGCTCGTCACCGACGACAATTGGACCGAAGATGTGAAGAAGAATTTTTCCGGCCGTATCGTGGTCGCGAAGGATCTGATGGAGTTGAAGCTGCCGGTGTGAATCACATCGCAATCACTCTCGTGGCGGCCATGACAGGCGTTGTGCTGTTCGCACGATTTTCTTCAACCCAATCAAGGTGATTTGCCCTGTCCAGCCTTGCTGCGAAAAACATTCCGCTTCCGTCGTCGGGCAAATCAGCACTATGACCCTGCGCGTCTCACCCGGATGAGGGGCGGCTCGCGATCGTCACGAACGTTGCGGTGAGATGCGGTGGACGTGATGGTTGTGACTGACGAGCACAGGCGTCACGGACGGCGAAGTCGTGTGGTCCTGGCGCCCCGACGCTGGCGCTAAGCTCGCGAGCAGCAAGAGCTGCCGCGGGTGACGGTGGCAAAAAGCCCGGTCACCGGGGGAGAGCACGAAGTAAGCCGTACACCATCGCGCAGGGAAAGCCGGAATGCTTCGGTTGAACCTGTGGTCCTACCCCCGTGCTTTTTGTTGCACGGGACCCACGGGTGCAACCAGCACCCGGCTTTCCCTGCGCCCTCTGTTCAATGAGAGGGCGGAAAGTAAAGCAAAGCTCGGGCACAACATGCCGCGAGAACGCGAACGCATATCCGCTGTTTGATCAGACGTAGGATGGGTAGAGCGCAGCGAAACCCATCATTCACGCCGCTTGCTCCATCGCGATGGGTTTCGCTGCGCTCTACCCATCCTACGGTATCGCTGTTTGAAATTTGAATCGGAAGATATGCAATGCGAACGCCCTGCCCTTGCCGCTGGGCCGTGGCATCAGTCGAACAGCCCTCGCGGCTGGGCCGATTGCGCCGGCCGTGCGCGCCTGCGCTGCTTCTGGGGCGGCGGTGCTGCCGCCGCCGGTGCTGCCGGCAACGCACCGATCCGACGCAGCGCCGCTTCCGCGGCCCGTTCGCCGCTCTCCCAGGCGCCGTCGACCGTCCCCCACAAGGTGTCGTGCGTGGCCTCGCCGGCGAAATACATGCAGCCGACCGGATCGATCAGCGCGCGCCGTGCGGCCTGCCCGCCAGGCGCGGCCACCGACATCGCACCTAAAATATGGGGCGAAGCGTTCCAGCGTGTCGCACTCGACTTCTTGATGCCGGCCACCGCATCGCTGCCGAACAGCTTCTTCAGCCACTCCGTCGCGAATGCGATCATCGCCTGCTCGCCCTCCGCCGACAGATCGCGTCCGAACGAGCCCGCGACGTCGATCGTGCACAAGGATGAACCGCCGACATTAGCGTAGAGCAGTGCGGTGCGTGTCGAGGTGCTCTGCTCTATCAGGACATCATCGCGCGCGAGGCCAAGCGGATTGCCGGACATCTGCAGCGCGATGCGGTCGTAGCTGCCGAGGCTGAGCTTTGCGACGGCATCGCCAATGCGCCTGGGAAGCTCGGAATCGAACTTGAGCTTGCCGGCCGCGAGCACATTGGTCGATACCGTGATGATGGCGGCGCGCGCGAGTATCTTGCCCGAGGGCGTGTTCACCTCGACGTCGCGGTTGCTGTAGGAAATACGGTTAGCGGGCGTCGACAATGCCACCGGCAACTGCGCACCGAGCTTTGCGATCAGCGTACCGAGCCCCTGCCGGCAGGCAATTGCATTGTCGCGGTCTTGCGCCCGCGCCTTGTCGACGACCGACACCTCCTTGAGGTCCTTGCCGGTGAAACTGGCGCCGAGCACGAACTCCGCCGTGCCGGCCCAATCGCCAAGCTCTTTTGGCAGCACCGAGGCGCAGGACACGTCGCTCCGGCGCGCGGCATCGTCGATCGCGCGGTTGGCGCGGACCAGCGCGGCCAGGAACTCCTCGGTCTCGCCGGGACGCGCGTTGCGGCGGCCGATCCGGATCTTCTCGCCCTGTGGTGCGGGCATCAGTTCGAGCCCCGCGGTCCGCGCGAGGCGGATCATCGGATTGGTCTCGGGATTGTGCACCCAGCGCGCGCCGCGGTCGAACGGCACCTCGAAGGTCGAACTATCGGTCTGGCAACGGCCGCCGATCTGGCTCGACGCTTCCAGCACGATCACCTTGCGGCCCGCCGCCAATACTCGCCGCGCCGCAGCAATACCCGCAGCGCCCGCGCCGATGACCACGACGTCGGCGTCACGCGCCGGCGTCGCGGCTCGTACGCGGCCGGCAAGCAGCGGAGTAGCGGCAATGCCTGCGGACGCCGACAGGAAGTTGCGGCGGGTGATTGTCATATCATGGTTTCCGCAGGCTGAAGCAAATGGGAACAGCCCGCGAACCTTGCCGCATCTCATGCGGCGCAGCAACCATCATGGTGAATCAATCATGATTGATCGGCCGCGCCGATGAACCAAATTGCAACGGCTGGCGACCATGATAAGGAACCAAAAAGCGGAAGGGCAAGCCGCGCAGGGGGAAACTTTCATGGGCGTCGTGCTCGACACCATCGGCAAGGTGATCGCGGGCTACCTGCAGAAGGAGATCCCGGGTTACGAGCCGTTCACGCCGAGCGATCCGGAGCACCTGCTTGGCGTGATCGAGCCAGGCGATGTCCTGCTGATCGAAGGCAACAACCGCATTTCCGGCATCATCAAATACCTCACGCAGTCGACCTGGTCGCATGCCGCGCTCTATGTCGGTCCGGTCGACGGTGCCTGCGAGCCCGACGGCGAGCCGCATGTGCTGATCGAGGCCAATATCGGCGAGGGCGTGACCGCCGCGCCGCTGTCGAAATATTTCCCCTATCACACCCGCCTCTGCCGCCCGGTCGGGCTGTCCCACGAGGACCGCGAGACGGTGTGCCGCTATGCCATCAACCGGATCGGCTTCGGCTACGACACCAAGAACATCGTCGACCTCGCGCGCTACCTGTTCCCGATGCCGGTGCCGCAGCGCTGGCGGCGGCGGATGATCGCGCTTGGCTCGGGCGATCCCACCAAGATCATCTGCTCCGCGCTGATCGCACAGGCCTTCGATGCCGTGCGCTATCCCATCCTGCCCAAGATCACGCGCACCTCGAGCCGCAGAGCGCGGCGCGAGATCCTGCATATCCGCGATTCCTCGCTTTACATGCCGCGCGACTTCGACATCTCGCCCTATTTCGAAGTCGTCAAACCCACCATCGTGCACGGCTTCGACTACACCGCCCTGCACTGGGCCGACAAGCAGAAGCCGCTCGAGGAGGTGGCCGGCGAATTCAGTGTGTTTCAGGAAAAATCGCCGCCGCTTGTTCCTGAAACGATTGACCAGGAAGCGCCGCTTCCGCCTGCGCCTGAGGCTACGGAAGTGAAGGCGCCGGAGCTCACAGCTCAATCTCGCTAGAAGCGCGCAGCCAGCGTCAGGCGGACCGCGAGCGGTTCGGCGGGGTGGATGTGACGGTCGGCGACGCCTTCGATCGGTTCGCCCGGCAGCCGCGACAGGTAGTAGTATTCGATCTGGTTGGTGTTGGCATTGAAGAGATTGAGCACGTCGAGCTGCAGCCGCATGCCGTTGTCGAACTGGTAGCCGGCGCGAGCGTTGAAGATCAGCGAAGATTGCGAGCGCACGCTGTCATCCTCGATCAGCGGACGCGGCCCGAAATAGCGCGCGATCAGGGCGCCGAACCAGCCGGTCTCGCGGCCGAACGTCACCGCGCCGCTCGCGACCCAGGCCGGCGCACCCGGAATGAAATTGCCGACGGGATCGAAGTCGGTGAAGCGGGCGCGGGTATAGGCAAGATCGAGATCGACCTTCATCCACGGCAACGGCTTGTACTGGTTGGTCCACTCGACGCCGACACGCCGGCTCGGACGGCTCGCCTCGGTGGTGCCGGCGTCGCCGACGAACAGGAGCTCGGAATCGAAATCGAGCACGAACACAGCGAGCGAACTGGTGAGGCCTTCGACCGCCTTGGTTCGGATTCCGACCTCGGCGCCCTTGGAGCGGACCAGCAGCGGCACGCGATCGAGCGGGGTCACCTTGTCGGTGGGATCGACGGTGATCGTCGCGCCGCGGATGTCGTTCGAGTGCAATCCATAGCCGGCATTGCCGTAGAACTCGGTCTTGTACCAAGGGCCCAGCACGATGCCGGCCTTCGGGCTCGTCATCGCAGCCTGCGCATTGCCGGAATTTTGCGGCGTGTCGCTGAAGACGTGGCCGGCAAAGAAATCCTCGCGGAGGCCCACCGTGGTGCGCAGCCAGTCGGTCCAGCGCGCAGTGGTGTCGGCCCACAGGCCGATATTGCCTTCCTGCACGCGGTCCTCGCGCACGGTCGACAACTCCTGACGCTGGAAGGTCTTGAACAGGCCGACCTCGATATCGTCGCCGCGGGTCTGCAGGCCGACACGGGTCTGCGTCTCGATCCCGGCGACGCGCGCATCGAAGGCGTGGCTGGCGTCGAAGCCATAGACGGTGCGGCGATCGAGCTGGCTGAACTGGTCGCCATTGACGGGGTCGTCGAGGAAATAGGTGAAGTTGTTGAACAGCCGCAGCGACGAACGGATCACATAGGCATTCGCCCGGGTCTGGCCGTAGTCTCCGGATTGTGCCCAATTGCCGGACAGGCTGAAGCGGCTCGAGGTGCCGCCGTCGGTCGGATCGAGCGTGCCGAACCGGTCGATCAGGCCTTGGTCGATGGCGCGCTGCGCCACCTGGTCGGTCGACGTCCAGCCGTTGGAATAGGCCATCGCCGACAGCGTGAAGCCATCGGTCAGTGTGCCCTGGCTGTAGCGCAACACGCCGCTCACCTTGCGCACATCATCCGGCACGTCCCACGGGCCATCATATTTGTTGGCGACAATCGCGCCGAGCAGCGTACCCTCGCCAACCGCCGTCGAGCCCGCCGCCAGCGCGCGCTGATAGCCGAAGCTGCCCACGGTCACCTGCGCGAGGTTCTTCGGCAGCCGGTTGAGATAGTTGATGTCGACGCTGCCGGCAGAGGAGAAATCGCCGGTGTCGGCGTAGTACGGCCCTTTGCGGACGTTGATGGACTGGATCAGTTCCGGGATCAGGAAATTGATGTCGGCATAACCCTGCCCATGACCATGCGTCGGCATGTTGACGGGCATGCCGTCGACCTTGATCGCAAGATCAGTGCCGTGGTCGAGATTGAAGCCGCGCAGGAAATACTGGTTGGCTTTGCCCTCGCCGGAATGCTGGGTGACGATCAGGCCGGGCACCACTTCAAGGACCTCGCCGACACGCGATACCGGCAGCGCGTTGATCTCCTCGCCGCTGATACGCACCTCGCTTGCCGCGGTGGGTAGAAGATTGGCCACGCCCACCTGCCCCGTACCTGGCACGGCGCCATTCGCGGCCGATACAGGCTGGTTCGACTGGGCTACCGAAGTGCTGCGGCCGCTCCGCGGGTGGCGAGCTGGCTGAGCCCGCTTGATCCGCTTCGGTGGCGGCGTCTCCCGCGACATCACCGTGACCGGCGGAAGTTGATTGGCAGGCCCGGCGGCGACAGTTTGCGCCTGCGCCGTAGACGTAACGACAGCAAGCGAGGCGGCGGGAAAAATCCACCGGACAAATTCACGCAACGCCCCTACTCCCGCCTGGCGACCTGCTACAATTGACAGGCAACCGCACCAACTTCACCTCAACCCGGCACGGTGAGGCATACCAATCGAGTATGATGTTAAGATAACAATATCATACTGGCGAGACCCCAATCGGAAATTCCAATGCAACGGATCACCATCACCATCGAGGACGATTTGCTCGGCGAGATCGATGCCGCGGCAGAGGCGCGCGGCTACCAGAACCGCTCGGAGATCATCCGCGATCTCGCCCGTGCGGGATTGCAGCAGAGCGCGGAGGACGCGGCGCCTTCAGGGCAATGCGTGGCTGCGCTGGTATACGTATACGACCATGCCGCGCGCGACCTTTCGAGGCGGCTGGTGCAGAACTTCCATGGCCACCACGACTTGTCGCTGGCGACGTTGCATGTCCATCTCGACGACGACAGTTGCATGGAGGTGACGGCGCTGAAGGGCGCCGCCGGCGACGTCCGTCATCTCGCCGAGCACATCATCGCCGAGCGTGGCGTGCGCTATGGCCGGGTCGTGATGATCCCGACCGCACCGGACAAGAAGCCACACAAGCACGGGCACCGGCACGATTGAACCGTAGCCCGGATGGAGCGCAGCGCAATCCGGGGCCCCGGATGCCGGCGATGGTTTCCCCGGGTTGCGCTGCGCTTCACCCGGGCTACGACTGGCCACGCTCTTGCCGAGGCCACAAACCATGTCTAACTCTCGCGGGGGCTTTCGGGAGAGGTGAACCCACGATGTTAGATGCCGCCGTCAAGGCGCTCACGCAAATCCTGTCGCCGCCGATGCGCTCGATCCTGTGGCGCTCAATCGCGGTGGCGCTGGTCTTGGTGACGGTGCTCGCGATCGGATTGCAGCGGCTCTTGAGCTGGTTTGCCGACTATGGCGAGGTCTGGGCCGAGGGCCTGCTCGGCCCCAACTTTCACTCCACGCTCCACGTGCTTTCCTGGATCGTGTCAATCGCCGCCGGCCTCGGCGTGGTGCTCGGCGGTATCTTCCTGATGCCCGCGATCACCTCGCTGGTGGCGAGCCTGTTCGTCGACGAGGTCGCCGACCATGTCGAGTGTGAATATTATCCTGCCGAGCAGCCCGGGGTCGCGCTGCCGTTCAACGTCGCCATGACCGAGGGCGTCAAGACCGCGCTGCTGACCATCCTGGTCTATCTGGTCGCGCTTCCGTTCGTGTTCTTCGCCGGTGCCGGGTTCCTGATTTTCTTCTTCGCCACCGCCTGGCTGCTGGGCCGCGAATATTTCGAGCTTGCGGCGATGCGGTTCCGGCCACCGGCGGAGGCCAAGGCGATGCGCCGCGATAATGCGGCGACCATATTCACCGCCGGCCTGTTCATCGCGGCCTTCGTGTCGATCCCGATCGTCAACCTTGCGACGCCGCTGTTCGGCATGGCGTTCATGGTCCACATGCACAAGCGCCTGTCGGGCCCGAGGCCGGAATTGCTGGAGCCACGGCGGCAGGGAATGTCGGTACGTTGATCTAGGCCACCGACATTCCGCACTTGCGCATCACCATCTTGGCAAAGCCGAACGGCTCCGGCGTAAACGGTCCCGGTGGTGCGCGGGTGATCAGGGTCACGAAGAACAGCGCGGCCATCGCAAGCCAGAAGCACAGCCAGAAGCCGTCGATATAGGCGAGCACGTTGGCCTCGCGCTGCACCAGCGCCGCCAACGTTCCCACCGCACGCGCCTGGGCGAGGCCCACGCCATGGGCGGCGAATTGGTCGGCGAGCTGCTTGAGCATGCGCACGACATTGACGTCGCCATTGGCGACGTGTTGCCCGATATAGTTGGAATGGATCTGCTCGCGGACGCGCAGCCACGTGCCCATCAGCGCCACGCCGATCTCAGCGCCGCCAAGCCGCATGATCTGGATATAGGCGGCGAACGCCGTCGCGCGGCTCGGGTCGGAATTGGACAGCGCCGTGATGATGATCGGCAATAGCGTCAGCGACTGCCCGATCGATTGGAGGAGGACGATGCCGACAAAGTCCTCCCGCGCCCAGTCGTGCGTCAATTGCGTGCCCCAGAGATTGGCGGCCGCAAACGCCGAGAATCCCAGGACCACCACGGTGCGCGGATCGAAATGCCGGAGCAGATAGATCGAGATCGGCACCAGCACGAACATCGGCAGCGCGCCATAGGTCAAGAGCAGGACGCCGCTCTGCTCCGGCCGCATCAGCGCGATCGTGCCGAGGAAGTTCGGCACCAGCGTCGAATTGGACAGGCTGGTGAGGGTGTAGAGCAGGATGACGACCAGCGAGAGCCCGACGTTGCGCGAGAACAGCACGTTCACATGCGCCCAAGGCTGCCGCACCACGGCCTCGTTGACCAGGAAGACGACGAAGAGCGCGGCGCCACCCAGCAGCAGCGCCATCACAGTGCCGGATTCGAGCCAGTCGAGCCGGTTGCCCTGGTCGAGACCGGCATAGATCATCGACACCGAGGTGCCGAGCAGGAGCATGCCGCCCCAATCGGCATCGCGAAGCAGGCTCCTGTTGACGGGTTCATTGGGTGTGCCGAGATACACCATCAGGCCCATCAGGGGCGCGATGACGACGCCTTGCCAGTACACCCACTGCCAGCCGAGATGGTCGACATAGAAGCCGACCAGCGAGGTGGACGTGTCCAACGCGAAGCCGACGCGGATCGAGTAGATCGATATCGCGGGAATCCACCAGCGGATCGGCAGATTCCGGAACACGATCATCAGCGTCGCCGGCACGAAGGTGCCGAGCAACAGGCCATGGACGATGCTGAGCGCGAGCAGCGTGGGGTAATGGTCGACGAAGGGGATGATCAGCGACACGCCGGCATACACGAGGCTCGGGATGCCCAACACGCGGCGCAGGCCGAACACCGTGGCGAGCCAGGCGACTGCCGGCGCGATGAAGATCTGCGAGCCGATTCCAGCGGTCGAAAGCCAGGCGCCCTCGTCGAAACCGAGCGAGAAGGCGCCGCGCAGGTCCGGCAGGCCGACCGTGGTCAGCCGGCTGTCGACATTGGCAAGGAACGCGCCGAGCAGCACAGCGGCGACCGCAAACAGCGGCTGCCGCGCGATGCCGCCCTGCGAGACCGGTCCGTGGCCGGCGTCATCATTTGCCGTCATTCGTACCTTCATCGGCAGTGTTGATCCTGGTGATCACGGACATGCCGGGCAACAGCCGCGACAGCAGCGGCTGATTTTCGTCGAACCGGATGCGGACCGGGATGCGCTGCACGACCTTGGTGAAATTGCCGGTGGCATTATCTGGCGGCAATAGCGCGAATTGCGAGCCGCTGGCCGGCGCAATGCGCTCGACGCGACCGCGCAATTTCTCACGCGGGAAGCTGTCGACGGTGATCTCGACGGCTTGGCCCGGCCGCACCCGTGTGAGCTGGGTTTCCTTGTAGTTGGCGATGACATAGACGTCTGGCAGCGGCACGACGTTGATCAGGTTGGTGCCGATATTGACGTAGTCGCCCGGCTGCACCTGCCGCTCACCGACAACGCCGTCGAACGGCGCCACGATCCTGGTGTAGCCGAGCCTGAGCTTTGCGGCGGCGAGCTGCGCCTTGGCGGCATCGAGATCGGCCGCACGCTGCTTCTTGGTCCCCTGCAGCACTTCGAGCTGATGGCGCTGCGCAGCGACCACGGCGCGGCTCGCACGCACATCGGCCTGGGCTTTTGCATAGGCGGCGGTTGCCTGCTCCAGCCTCTGTCGCGTGCCCGCGTCGGTCTGCGACAGCGATTGCTGGCGCTCCTGCTCCTGGCGCGCCTCGACCTCGAGCGCCGCCGCCGACACTTGCGCGGCCTCGGCCTGCGCGATCGTCGCGTATTGCAGTTCGACCTGGTTGTTCAGATTGTCGAGCGCGGCCTGCGCGGCGGCAACGCCAGCCTCAGCCTGCGCGACCTGGGCCTGGTAATCGGCAGGATCGATCTGCACCAGGAGGTCGCCAGCCTTGACGTGCTGGAAATCCTTCACGGCCACCGTCAACACCTCGCCGGAGACGCGGCTGCTCAGCCGTGTCAGCTCGGCGCGGACATAGGCGTCGTTGGTGGTCTGGATCGTGGCGGCGCCGACCCATTCGTCCCAGCGCAGCGTGGCGAGCGCAATGAAGGCGAAGGCGGCGAGCACGGCGAATACGGGAATCGCCAGCCGCCCCAACGTATCAGATGGTGCAGCCGCTGGCTTCGGCGGCGGAGCCGTCGGGGCCGGAGCCGGCGCCGGCGCAATCCTGTTCAGCGGTGCCGGGGCGATTTGGTTCTGCTCACTCAATGTACATTCCCCAGGTCATCCTTCTCACGCAACTTCCGAGACAGCGGCCGGCCGAGGGCCGCCATCATCGCTCAGACCGTTTTTTCCGGCCACCGGCAAAGATCGTTGATCAGGCATACCTCGCAGCGCGGTTTGCGGGCGAGACAGGTGTAGCGGCCGTGCAGGATAAGCCAGTGATGCGCGTGCAGCATGAACTCGGCGGGGATCACTTTCTCCAGTCCGAGCTCGACTTCGAGCGGCGTCTTGCCGGGCGCAAGCCCCGTGCGGTTGGCGACACGGAACACATGAGTATCGACCGCCAGTGTATGTTCGCCATAGGCCATATTGAGGACGACGTTCGCCGTCTTGCGGCCGGCGCCGGGCAGCGACTCGATTTCGGCGCGGGTGCGCGGCACCTGGCCGGCGAAATCCGAGATCAGCTTCTCGGATAGCGCGATGACATTCCTGGCCTTGGTGCGATAGAGGCCGATGGTCCGGATATAGTCGCGCAGTTCCTCCTCACCGAGCGCGAGCATTTTCTGCGGCGTGTCAGCGACGGCAAACAGCGCGCGCGTCGCCTTGTTGACGCCGGCATCGGTCGCCTGCGCGGAGAGCACGACAGCGACCAGCAGTGTATAGGGGTTGAGATGCTCGAGCTCGCCCTTCGGCTCCGGATTGGCCTTGCGGAACCGCTCGAACGCTTCGCGCACTTCGGCCGGGGTCCAAGGTTTTTGAGCCTTGAGTGATCTCTTTGCCGCGCGAGCGGGTGGCTTGGCCACCGGCTTCTTTGCCGATTTTTTCGGCGACGATCGAACGGTGGGTTTCCTGGCGCGTTGAGCGCGGATGATTTTGGCCATGATCGGCATATACTGGTAGGCCATGACAGCTAGCAACGACTTTGACCCCGCAGTTGAACCAGAGCTGTTCTCGGCGCTGCTGACGCCGCACCGCTCGTTCAGCCGCACCGGTTTCATCGTGTTGATGAGCATTGTCAGCGTGGTCAGTTTTGCTGCCGGCGCCGTGTTCTTGTGGATGGGCGCCTGGCCGGTGTTCGGCTTTTTCGGCCTCGACGTGCTGGTCATCTACTGGGCCTTCCGCGTCAATTTCCGCACGGCTCTGGCCTGTGAGGAAATCACGGTAACGACATCGGAATTGCGGGTGCGCCGGGTCAGCCATCGCCGCCATGTCGCGGAATGGGTGCTCAATCCGCTCTGGGTGCAGTTCGAGCAGCAGGTCGACGCCGAGTTCGGCATCGAGCGGCTCTATCTGGTTTCCAGGGGACGCCGCATCGACATCGGCAGCTTCCTGGGTCCCGACGAAAAGGCGAGCTTTGCCAATGCCTTAGTGGCCGCACTGAATGCCGCCAAGCGCGGACCGACCTATAATCCGATCCATTGAGGGTTGTCGGAAAACGGGTGGTTGGACAGCCGCATGTGCCCTAAATCAGCCCCCATGATGACACTCGCCATCCATGACCAGCGCTTGGCCAGGTCGGGCCTCGAGAGCGCGGCGCTGCGCGACTACGATTCGGTGCGGCGCGCGATCGCCTTCATCTCCGAGCGCTGGCGCGCGCAGCCGACCATCGAGGCGGTGGCGGATGCCGCCGGCGTGACGCCGGACGAGCTGCACCACCTGTTCCGCCGCTGGGCCGGGCTCACGCCAAAGGCGTTCATGCAGGCGCTTACCCTCGACCATGCCAAGAACCTGCTCCGCGATTCCGCCAGCGTGCTCGATGCCGCGCTCGATTCAGGGCTCTCGGGCCCGGGACGGTTGCACGATCTCTTCGTTACCCATGAAGCAATGTCGCCGGGCGAATGGAAGAATGGCGGCGCCGGCATGACGCTGCACTACGGCCTCCACCCCTCGCCATTCGGAACCGCGATCGTGATCGCCACCAGCCGCGGCCTGGCCGGCCTTGCCTTCGCCGATCCCGGGGACGAAGCAACCGCATTTGCGGACCTGCGCCGGCGCTGGCCGAATGCGACCTATGTGGAAGACTGCGAGGGCACGGCTCCGATTGCGCAGCGCGTCTTCGACACCAAACTGTGGCGGCCGGACCAGCCGCTGCGCGTGGTTCTGATCGGCACCGACTTCGAAGTGCGCGTGTGGGAGACGCTGCTGAAGATCCCGATGGGGCGCGCGGTGTCCTATTCCGACATCGCCTGTACGATCAACAATCCGAAAGCCTCACGCGCCGTCGGCGCCGCGGTCGGTCGCAACCCCGTGTCGTTCGTGGTGCCTTGCCATCGGGCGCTCGGCAAGAGCGGCGCGCTCACCGGCTATCATTGGGGCATCACCCGCAAGCAGGCGATGCTCGGCTGGGAAGCCGGGCAGCTCGGATTGCAGTAGCGTAGCTGCTCGTAGGATGGGTAGAGCGCAGCGAAACCCATCGCGCGCTAAGACCGCGGCGACGTCCATGATGGGTTTCGCTGCGCTCTACCCATCCTACGAACGTCCTTTTGTCGCGGAGTAATCGCCGCAATCAGCGATCCAGTCGCTTCCAGAATACCGCGGTATCGCAGAGTCGACCGTCGGGAAACAGCGCGTAATTCGGAATGATCCCGCTCTCGGTCCAGCCGGCGCGCTTGTAGAGGCGATAGCCGTTTTCACCCGGCACGGTGTCGAGCACGAGCAGCCAGCGGCCACGCCTGATGGCTTCGACTTCGATCTGCGCCATCAGCCCTGCGCCGATGCCGTGCCCGCGCGCTGAACGGTGTACCAGCATCTTTTTCAGATCGGCGCGGTGCGGCTGGTTCGGCGGCGTGTCGAGACCCAACTGGACCGTGCCGACTATCTTGCCATCGAGCTTTGCTGCAAGCAGCACGGCTTCGCCTGACGCGACCGCGTCAGCGACTTTACGAAAGTACCCAAGCCCATCGGCTTGCGAGAATGGCGCCATGAAGCTGACGCTGGCGCCACCGTCGACGCAATCGACGAGGACTGCCGCCAATTGCACGAGTGCCGCCTCAGGGATCGGCGCGTCGAGAGCGGAAATCTCGACGCCGCCGTTCACGACGTCAAGTCGAGTTTCGAGGCGACGGTGGAGTCGGCGTTGAGGCGGTAGATGATCGGTGCGCCGGTCGCCAGTTCGCGCTTCAGGATCTGCTCGGGCGACAATTTCTCGAGCACCATGATCAGCGCGCGCAGCGAATTGCCGTGAGCGGCCACAAGCGTGCGCTCGCCGCGCAGCACGCAGGGCAGGATCTCCTGCACATAGTACGGCAGCGCGCGCGCCAGCGTATCCTTCAGGCTTTCGCCGCCGGGCGGCGATACGTCGTAGGAGCGGCGCCAGATAAGGACCTGGTCCTCGCCCCACTTCTTGCGGGCGTCGTCCTTGTTGAGACCGGAGAGATCGCCGTAGTCGCGTTCGTTGAGCGCGAGGTCCTTGAGCGTCTTCAACCCGGTCTGGCCGATTTCGGCGAGCGCCAGATCCAGCGTATGCTGCGCGCGCTTCAGCACCGAGGTAAAGGCGATGTCGAATGACAGCCCTTGCGCCTTCAACTTGCGGCCGGCCTCTTTCGCTTCGGCAATGCCCTGCTCGGTGAGATCGGGGTCTTTCCAGCCGGTGAAGAGATTCTTCAGATTCCATTCACTCTGGCCATGGCGCACCAGCACGAGAAGACGATCGCTCATTCCAAGTTCCGTTCTTGTTTGAGCATGATCATTTCAGAAAACCGGTTCACGCTTTTCCGGATCATGCATTAGAGGTGGGAGAGCCCCAGCACATCCATCATGGAGTATAGCCCGGGCTTCTTGCCATGTGCCCATAGCGCCGCCTTCAGCGCGCCATGCGCAAAGATCATGCGGTCCTCGGCATGGTGCGACAGCGTAATGCGCTCATACGGGCCGGCAAAGATCACGCTGTGATCGCCGGTCACGGTGCCGCCGCGCAGCGACGCAAAGCCGATGTCGCCGGTGCGGCGCGCGCCGGTGTGGCCATCGCGGCCGCGCGCCGAGTGCCTGTCGAGCGCAATGCCACGGCCAGCGGCGGCAGCTTCGCCGAGCAGGAGGGCGGTGCCGGAGGGAGCGTCGACCTTGGCCTTGTGATGCATCTCGACGATCTCGATGTCGAAGGCATTGTCGAGCGATTTCGCGACCTGCTGGACGAGGGCCGCCAGGAGATTGACGCCGAGGCTCATATTGCCGGACTTCACCACCACAGCACGGTTGGTGACGCTTCGGATCACCGCATCATCGGAAGCCGACAACCCGGTGGTGCCGATGACATGGACGAGGCCACGCTCGACCGCGATCGCGACATTGGCGATCGTCGCCGCCGGAACGGTGAAATCCAGGATGCCGTCGGCATTGGCCGCGAGCGTCCAAAGGTCTGCCGACAATTTGACGCCGTTGGCCGGCAGGCCCGCGAGCACGCCGGCATCCTGCCCGAGCAGCTCGGAGCCGGGCGCTTCCAGCGCACCGGCCAGAACCGCGCCTGATGTCTCCGAGATGGCGCGCGTCAGGGCGCGGCCCATCCGGCCGCCGGCCCCCGCAACGATCAAGCGCATATCGGCCATGACTTTTCCTCTCCACGGCTATAGCGGGCGCGGGCCATTCCGGCAACCGAGTTCGTCTCGGGCGTCGTCTTGGATGATGTTCCAGGAGGTGCGCAAGAGCCGGGATCGCCCGGCCCAGCACGAGGCGCGGCTATAGCGCTAGTTCCAACTGCTTTTCGAAGACGACCTGGCCGGCGCGTTCGACAGTATAAGTCGCCTTGTAGGTGCCATGGTTCCAGCCGTTTGGCGGGCGCTTTTTTCCCGCAAACAACATGTACTGCGCCTTGTTGCTCTCAAGCGGCGCAGCTCGATTTTCGGCAAGGACCTGTCCTTGCGGGTCCTTGATCACCAGCCCCTGGGTATCCCCCGCTTTCAGGCCGATGGCACGGACAAAGGCGACGAGCGCGGGGGAGTCGGCGGACACGGACTGCCCGTTCGGACTTGCCTCCTCAATCAGTTCCATGGTCGGCGGCCCGCTCATGAAGCCGCCGTTCAGGACCGCTCGTTCCTGATAAGCAAGCCGGGCGCGGAGCGCGGGCTGCCAGAGGGACTCGCCGCTGCCGCATGAGCCGGGAGCGGCGCCATAGGCGAAGGGATCTACGGTTGCTCCTTTGTACCTGACGGTGAAATGCAGATGAGGATATTCGGTCAGACCGGAGAGACCTATGCGGCCGAGCCGCTGCCCACGGGCGACGTCGTCGCCGGGCTTCACCGCCAGGCTGCCATTCGCCATATGGCAGTATTGGGTTTCCCAGCCGCCGGGATGTTCGATGACGACGCCGTTGCCGCATTCAACGTCGCGCACGACCTCGCGTGCTGTCCTGCTGAACGCGCCATCGGGCACGCCGTCGCGCGTGCGAAGAACGCGGCCGCTTGCGGACGCGAGCACGTCCACTCCGGACTTTTGCACCGCGAGCGAGGGTACACGAAAGTCCGTTCCGTTATGTGCGTCGTATGTGAGCGTGCCGCATTTATAATCGCGGCTCGACGGCGAGGGGTCGTCATCAACATAGTTCTGGATATAGCAGGTCTGGCCAATCTCGCAGCCAACGGGCATTCCGAGCTCGATGTTCTCCGCGCAAGCGGAGCCGGCAAAACCCATTGCCGCCGCAATTGCGGCGACGGACCGTGTGAATCCCGGAGACATGATGAACAACCTGGATTTCATCTGGCGAAAGCTTATCAGCTTTCCAGCCCAGGATCATTTCCTTTCGACTGCAATTCGGACAGGACACGGCTCGTCGCCTTCTCACGCCTGCCCGCACCGAAAGGTGATTGCGTGAGATGATAGAGCAAAAAGAACTCGGACTGTCGATTAATTCCCAACTTTAGCATGATGCGCTTGGTGTAGGTCCTGACGGTCGCTTCGGTCAGACGCAGGTCGGCACCGATGTCGCGCGGACATTGGAACTGAAGGATCCGCGCGATAATTCTTTCTTCGGCCCAGTTCAATCCGAACGCGGCTGCGATGCGCTGCGCGCCGAGCACTTCATCGAATTGCGGCACGATCACCAGAGCCTTCCGCGCATCGCGATTCGTCGGCACGGCGCCGACCTTGGCAAAGGCGAACTGCTGGCGTTCGGTCGACAGCGGCACCGTACGGTCGAACGAGACCTGCCCGGAGCGCGTCATCAGCGCGTCTCGAACCGCGCGCCCCAAGCCGTCGGTTACCGAGCCGCTTGCGCCCACGAGTTTGCCGCCCTTTATCTTGAGAAGCTCGCCTTTTGCCAGCAGCGCGCGTCCGCCACGATTGACCCCGTGGATATTCAGGCCTTCGTCGGTGACGACCGCGGGAAATGCCAGCTCTTCCAGCAAGACTTGAGCATCCACATCCGGAGTCAGCGACTGCCGCGCGCTCGCACCGACCGTTTCCCAGAGCGTTCGAACTGCGCGTACAAGGCAGGGAATTTCGGCTTGGACGAGCGGCACCGGTCGCCATCCCGCGACGAACACGACCGTCGTCCGCTCGCGAGAGGCGAACCGCCCGATCACCGAATGACTTTTCGATCCCGGTTCGGGGCCGATCAATTTGCGCACGAATGCGGTGCGCGCATTGATCGGCTCGAGAAGCGCGCAATCCGCACCAGCGCCTTTGCGCGCAATACGAGCCATTGTCGTCGTGCACGACGGATCGATCGTGGCATTTCCGACGCGGACCTCTTCCAGTTGCCCCCCGGTCGAGGGAGACATGATTGCGACATAGCAACTGCTGCAATTAAGCAATTCCGCGACAGCCCTGCCGAAATGCTCCATGATCCTGTGGTGAGGACTCGGCTCAAGAAGACCTGGCTCAACAGGACTCGGCTCAAGAGTATCTGACCCACGCGGTTCGATCGAAAGGTTCTCGGCATCGAGAAGCGGTTGAGATTCGGTGTGATCGGAATGCCCTGTCTCCCTGAAAGGTGGTACTTTGCTGATCTCATGCACGGGCGCCTCCCGCTAAAAGGTTTCAGCCGGCACTGCGCCAGCAACTAATTCTCCCTGAACGCGCGGCTGACACGCAGCGCCATTGGCTGCAGCAAGTACTCCGCGAAGGTTCTTTCTCCCGTCTCGACGAATACTTCGACGGGCATTCCAGGCAGCAATGACGCCAGGTAGGGAGCCGTCGGTGCGTGCGGATCGAGCTCAACCTCGGCCATGTACGTGTTGACGCCAGTCTTGGGATCCGTCAGGGCGTCCGCAGCAACCGCGATGACCCTGCCCTCGAGCATAGGTCTGCGACGCATATTGAGGGCGTGAACCCTCACGCGCGCCATCTGGCCGATATATACCTCTTCCCGGTCCGTTGGCTTCAATGTAGCCTCTATGACAAGGCGATCTTCCGTTGGGACAATTTCCAAAAGTGTTTCGCGAGGTCCAAGCACGGCACTGAGGTCTCTCGTGTTGAGACCGACGATCCTTCCGCTTTCCGGGGCACGTAATTCGGACCGTCTAAGCTGATCGCGCAACGCGGCGATTCGATGTCGAAGGTCGCCAATCTCTTCGCTCGTGGCGTGCAGTTGCTTGGCGACGTCCTGATCCTGATTGAACCCAAGTTGCCGCCGCTTATCCTCCAGTTCCGCAATCTTGCCCTGCGCTTCCGCGATCAAGGCCAGGTTGCGGGCGATCTGGCCCGTGGTGTCGGCTTCGGCCCGCTTCAGGGCCAGGACACGTGGTTTTCGCGCAAGGCCCTTTGCCAATAGGTAGCTTGTGTCTGCGATCTCCTCCTGCAGCAACGAAAGCTGCTGCTGGAGACCTTTGGTGTTGCTTTCCAGGCCGCGAATGGAATCTGTCGATTGCGCGATCTGCTGGTCGATCACCTTGCGTTCGTTCTCGATCGCGGCCAGTCGCGCGGCAAATTCACCGGCCTGGGTTTGCATGGCGATGCGCGCAGCGGTGCGGCTTACATTCTTTTGCAGCTCATCCGGAAACTGGATTGCTCCGGCGCCGGCTTGCTCGGCCGTCAGCCGCGCCTCCATCGCCAGATCGGCAAAGAGCTTTGTCTCGAGCGAGCCGAGCGTTGCCTCGATCTGCGCGGTTTCGAGCCGGGCAATCACCTGACCGGATTCGACACGGTCATTCTCCCTGACGTAAATCGAATTGATGATGCCGCCTTCGAGATGCTGCACGGCTTTGCGCTTCGAATGAACCTTTATGAATCCGGGCGCCACAACGGCGCTGCGGAGCGGGACGGTCGTTGCCCACACGCCGAAGCCGCAGAACTGGAGGACGAGCAACACGCATCCCAATCCTATGATCCATCGAATACCGGACCGCGGTCGCTCGCGCGCGATCGGCGAGCGACCGCTGCTTGGCGTAAGCCAGGAGGCCTCGGCGCTCTGCAGTTTCTGGGTCATCGCGCAGTCCCCCTTACTGGGAGCTTCTGGGGCGTCGCCTCGCGCCGGATCACGCGGCCCTCCGACGCTGTCGGCACGCGAAGGACATCGAACGGCGCGCCGAAGGCAAGTTGCTTGCCGTCCCTCAGCAGCAGCACTGCGTCTGCAATGGTGAGCAGGCGCGGCCGGTGCGTGACGACAACCAATGCCGCGCCGCGCGCTTTCGCCAGTTCGATCGCCGAACACAGCGCCTGCTCGCCGTCCGGATCGAGGTTCGCATTCGGCTCGTCCAACAGGATCAGCTTGCGATTGCCGAAGAATGCACGCGCAAGACCGATGCGCTGGCGCTGGCCTCCGGAAAGCTTGTTGCCGTCGCGGCCGATCTCGGTCTGATAGCCGGCGGGAAGGGACAGGATCATGTCATGGGCTTGCGCAAGCTGGGCCGCGGCGACGATGTCCTGATCGCGCGCATGCTCGTCGAATCCGGCGATCGCTTCGGCGACAGTGCCGCCCAGTAGCTGCACGTCCTGCGGAAGATAGCCGACATATTGCCCGAGTTGGTCGGGTTCCCAGTTGGGAAGGGCGGCGTGATCCAATCGGATCGTACCGCCGCTCGGTCGCTCCAACCCCGCCATCAGGCGCAGCAATGTCGATTTCCCGGCTCCCGTCGGTCCGATCACCACAACCATTTCCGCAGGGCGACACTCGAACGTCACGCCTGCCAGGATGGCCCGATCGGACCCGGCGGTCCGGAATGTCACCCGCTCGACCTTGATCCTCCCGGACGGCGAGGGAAGCAGCGTCTTTCTCTTTCGTGCAAGGACCGGAATTGCTGCCGCCTGGACCTGCTTCCATGCCTCATGGGCGGATGTCAGCGCACGCCACGCCGAGATCAAGCCTTCCATCGGCTGCAGCGTGCGGGCAATCAGGATCGAACTTGCGATCAAGCTGCCGGAGAGCACCTCGTTCTGAAGCACGAGCCAGGCACCGGTGCCGATCGCGGTGATCTGCAGGATGGTTCTCACCATCCGCGCGATTGCGGCAATGGTGTAGACCCGTTCGCTGGCGCGGACCACCGGCGACAGTGCCTCGTCATTCAGATCCATGAACTCGCGGATGGCGCCGCGGGTCCAGCCCATGGCCCGCACCAGGTCGGAATGCCGCACGATCCCGTCGAGGGCCGCTTGCGTCGTTTGTGCCGCTTGCGTCGCCTGCCCGACTTCCATCCGCGCAATCCGATGGCTTACGGCGCCCAGCACGAGCAGGATCGCGGTTCCGATCAGGGCTATCACGCCGTACCAGGGATGCAGGAAGAAGAGAATGAGGACGAAGCCCGGAAGGAACGGCGCGTCGATCAAGGATCCGACCGGTCCGCCCGACAGGAAGCTCCGGAGCTCACGGACCTTTACGAGGGCGTTTGTCCTGCCGTCGTTCTGCCCGGCAGTTCCCATGATCGTGCCTTCAAGGACGATCGGGGCGAGATGACGTTCGAACCGAACGGCAAAGCGACTGAGCAGGCGGTTGCGCAGAGTCTCGAATGCGGCGCTGAAGATCAGTGCGGTCGCGGCAATGAGACTGAGGCCAACCAGGGTCTCGACGCTGCCGCTGCTGAGCACCCGATCGAACACTTCGATCGAGTAAAAGGGCACGACGAGCAGCAGCATATTGATCGACACGCTGAAGGCGACGATCCAGACAAAAGTAGTCCGTCCCGGAATCGATCCGAGCAAAAATCGTTGGCCAGACGCTGGAATCTCACGATGGCAGCGCAAATACATGACCGGCCGAAATATCACTAAGAACTGCGTACTTCAGAATGCGGCAGCGGGGCGGCGGCTGGCCGCCGTCCCGCTGAAGCTAGCGTCATGTCACGGTGATAACATCATATCCCGCGGCATCGTTGATGTCGGTGATCGATTCGAACGGCGTCCCTCCACCCGTGATACCGTCGAGCTGGATGGTGCCGAAGCCGAAGTCGAGCACGGTATTGGTTCCATCGTCATCGACAACTATCGTGGTCGGATCGAAGTCGTCAGGCGCGTCGACATTGACGACGTCACCGTCGGCAAAGCTCAGATCGGTGATTTCATCATCGCCGAATTCGGCACCCGTGCCGTCGCCGAAGTTGTTCGTATCGGTGCCGGCGCCGTCGGTGATCAGATCATCGCCTTCGCCGCCGTCGAGGGTATCGGCACCATTGCCGCCGTCCAGCTCGTCATCGCCGGCAGAGCCGTTCAGCGTATCGTTTCCGGCACCACCGGCCAGCTCATCGGCGCCCTCGCCACCGTCCATCGTATCCGCTGCGTTGCCGCCATCGAGTATGTCGTCGCCGGCATCGCCATTCAACGTGTCGGCGCCGTTGCCGCCGCTGACTTCATCATCACCCTCGCCGCCACTGACGTCGTCGACCCCATCACCTCCGGCCAGGATGTCGTCGCCGTCGCCGCCGGACACCGTATCATCCCCGGCACCGCCATCCGCGTTGTCGGCTCCGTCGCCGCCGTCGATGGTGTCGTTGCCGTCGTCGCCGGCCAGCGTATCATTGCCGTCGCCGCCGTTGAGCACGTCATTATCGTCGCCGCCGCTCAGCGTATCATCGCCAAGACCGCCGTTGAGCGTATCGTCGCCGGCATCGCCGTTCAGCGTGTCATCGCCGAGGTTACCATTGAGCAGGTCGATGCCGTCGCCGCCGTTCAGGGTGTCGTCGCCCACTCCGCCACTCAGCGTATCGTCGCCGGCATCGCCCGACAGCGTGTCGTCTCCCGCAGCGCCGGTGATCGTGTCATCGCCTTCGCCACCCGCGACCGTGTCATCACCCGCATTGCCGTTGAGCGTATCGTTGCCGTCGCCGCCATCGATGTTATCGTCGCCAGCGCCGCCGCTTATGGTGTCGTCGCCAGCGTCTCCGGACAGCGTGTCTATCCCCGCGCCGCCATTGATCTCGTCATTGCCATCACCACCCACGATGGTGTCGTCGCCGGCATTGCCGTTGAGAGTATCGTCGCCGGCGCCACCGTCGATGTTGTCGTCTCCAGCGCCGCCGCTTACGGTGTCGTCGCCTTCCAATCCGGTGATGGTGTCGTTGCCTTGCAGACCGAAGATATCATCGGGGTCCGCTGTGCCGACGAGTACATCGTCGTTTGGTGTGCCAATGATAAGCATGGTTTCCGCTCCCTATACATAGACGTTAGCGGGTCGGTTTCCGTCCCGCGATGGACGTCTCGATTGCTGAGCCGGCTTACTTCACTGTCCATCACCGATTGATGTGGACGTCGACAGATGCAACCTTGGATGAAAGGAGGGTGTCGTCGCAATCCCCATTTGGATACAAAAGAAACGCAGCGTGCGTGTGAACACGCAGCATCAAGACGCGCCAATTCGTCGCGCTTGTTCCATCACGATGAAGACGAGGATGTAGTCACGCGATCAGCGGATGATCGCGTGAAATAATGTCATTTGATACTAGCGGCAGCGCAGACTTGCGATCACGACGCAAGACATTTCTGTAACAATGCGGGAGCGCATCCTCTTGCGAACAACGCTCACTCTGAACTACGGCGCGTCGTGGCCTTCTATGATAATGAGATCGGCGATCGAATTTGGCTGCCGAACCTTGATGTTGGCTTGGTATTCCGGCGAACGATAGCAAGCCAGTGCTGTTTCGTAGTCGGGAAACTCGATCACGACGTTGCGGGAACGGCTCTGGCCTTCGACTGCGGTGAACTTGCCGCCGCGCACGACAAACTTGCCACCGAATTTCTGGAAGATGGCCGGGTTGGCCGCCATGTAGGGCTTGTAGGCTTCCTCGTTGTGAACGTCGACGCGTGCGATCCAGTATCCCTTGGCCATCCGTTCTTCTCCTTTGTTAATTTATCCTAGCGCCTGCGCGATCTCAGCCTGGATGGCCTCGGCGGCGGCTTTGGGGTCGGCGCCTTCCAGGATCGGTCGGCCCACCACCAGATAGTCGGCGCCGGCGGCGATTGCACGTGACGGCGTCATGATGCGCTTCTGGTCGCCGCTTGCGGAACCGGCCGGGCGGATGCCGGGTGTCACCAGCCTCATCTGGTGCCCGACGATCTTGCGTAATGAGGCCGCCTCCTCCGGCGAGCTCACGAGTCCGTCGACGCCGAGCACCTGCGCCTGCTGCGCGCGCGCTTCAACGAGATCGGCAACGCTGAAGCGATAGCCTGCGGCGTGGAGATCGTTGTCGTCATAGGAGGTCAGCACCGTGACCGCGAGGATCTTGAGATTCGATCCTGCGCGCGCTTCGACGGCGGCCTTCATGGTCTGCGGATAGGCGTGCACGGTGAGGAAGGTCGCGCCAAGCGTCGCGATGCTCTCGACGCCGCGCGCGACCGTATTGCCGATGTCGTGCAGCTTGAGATCGATGAAGACTTTCTTGCCGGCAGTTGCGAGCGCGCGCGCCAGCGGCAGGCCGCCGGCATAAGCGAGCTGATAGCCGATCTTGTAGAAGTTCACGCTGTCGCCGAGTTTGTCGATCACCGCTTCCGCCGCGGTGATGCCGGGCAAATCGAGCGCTACGATCAAGCGGTCCTTCGGCGCGATATCGGCTGGCTGCATGTCACCTCACATCATGCGTTGAGAAAGGTCGATCAATTGCCGCACCATGGCCTGCATCGCCTCGACATCGGCGGGATGCCGTAAGCGATCCATATCGTCATAGGCATGTTCGGCAAATGACAGCGCGAGCTGGTTCGGGATCACAGTGGCGTGGCAAGCGGACAGGATGAGGCGCAGTGCCGCCAATGCACGGCTGCCGCCGAGCCGGCCGCCTGAGGCGGCGGCGGTGGCGAAGACACGATCGCGAAACACCTGGCCGCGAACCTCATGCGGATCCTGCACGCGGCTCACCCAGTCGATAGTGTTCTTGACCAGCGGCGGCACCGAGGAATTATATTCCGGCGTCACGATCAGGACGCCATGATGCGCGCCGATCATGCGCTTGAGATTGACCGCGTTCTTCGGCACGCCGGATTTCGCCTGCAGGTCGCCGTCATAGATCGGCAGCGGAAAATCGGCGAGCGAGATGCGGCTGACCTCGGCGCCCGCCTGCGCGAGTTCATGCGCCGCAACGGCCGCGAGCTTCGCGTTGAGCGAGCCTGATCGCAGCGACCCCGGGATCACAAGTATTTTCAGCGCAGACATTATTTTTGAATCGTGTCCGGCAGACCCGCCGCGCGATGCGCAGCGAGCATTTTCGCAGAAAATGCTCTTAGCCAATAAATTGCGCGTATTCTACGCGCAAAACCGGCGTCCACTTTTGCGGAATACGCGCCTACCGCCCTTTGCGATACACCCAGACCCGCGCGGGCGGAAGGTTCATCCAGATCCGCTCGGAAGCTTCCGTGGACACGCCCGGCAGCGATTTCGGGATCGGCGGGACGACCGAATAGGTGAATTGGACGAAGGGAGCACCCGGCGCCAGCGCCGCGAAAGCATCGCGGATCAGCCTTAGGCGGGTGATCATCGGTTTGGTGACCAGCGGCAGGCCGGAAACCATCGCTGCGGCCGGCGTGGGAAGTACGTCCCAGAGCGAGTCCCGAAGCTTGTAAGCGTCGCCCTGCACGACCTTGGCCTGCGGATAGCGCTCGCGCAGCAGCGCGCAGAAACCGGGATTGTATTCGACCAGTACGAGACGCTTCTGATCCACGCCATGTTCGATCAGCGCGTTGGTGATCGCACCGGTCCCGGGACCAAGTTCGACGACAGGACCTTCCGATCTGACATCGACATATTGCGCCATCGTGCGCGCCAGCAACCGGCTCGACGGCATCACCGCGCCAACATGCAGCGGTTTTTCGATCCATGACCGGAGGAAGCGGACCTCGTCGTCCAGACGGGGCTTCTTCAACGGACGCACGGACGATTGCAGGGGCATGTCGCTACCAGGCGGGACCGCACGAGCGGCTGTCAGAAAACAGTCACAAAGAGGTATAGGGCGAAACCGTTATGGTCAAGCAGATCGGCCGCACATCTGTTCCACCGGACCGCAACGCAGTTCGGTGATAAGGCCATGCATCGATTTGGATTTCAGCGCCATCGCGCGCCACTGCCGAGACTGCTTCTGCCACGCTCATGATCCGATGAGACGAGATCGGATCATGATCTCATCTCTTTGTTTGAGCATGATCTTTTCGGAAAACCGGTCGCCACTTTTCCGGGATCATGCTCTAGGTGCCGGTCCGGGTACCGAAGAAGTCCTTGACCTTGGAGAAGAAACCCACCGCCTCCGGTTGCGTCGCACCGGAGGAGAGCTTTTCGAACTCCGTCAGCAATTCCTGCTGCTTCTTGGTCAGATTCTGGGGCGTTTCGACCACGACCTGGACATACATGTCGCCGGTCTGGCGCGACCGCAGCACCGGCATGCCCTTTGATGCGATGCGGAATCGGCGACCGGATTGCGTTCCGGCCGGCACTTTCACCTTGGTCTTGCCCTTGTCGATGGTTGGCACCTCGAACTCGCCACCCAAGGCAGCAGTGACCATCGAGATCGGCACGCGGCAGTGCAGGTCGGCGCTGTCGCGCTGGAAGAATACGTGTTGGGTCAGCGACAGGAAGATATAGAGGTCGCCCGGCGGGCCGCCGCGGACGCCGGCTTCGCCCTCGCCCGCAAGCCGAATGCGGGTGCCGTCCTCCACGCCCTGGGGAATATTGACCGACAGCGTCCGGTCGCGCGTCACCCGGCCGGTGCCGGAGCAAGACGGACAGGCGTCCTCGATCATCTGGCCGCGGCCCTGGCAGCCGGGGCAGGTGCGCTCCAACGTGAAGAAGCCCTGGGCCTGACGGATGCGGCCGGCGCCGCCGCACATCGAGCAGGTCTTCGGCTTGGTGCCGGCCTTGGCGCCGGTGCCGGAGCAGGATTCGCAGGTGACGGAGACGGGAATTTCGATCTGCGCGGTCTTGCCGAGATACGCCTCTTCAAGCGTGATCTCCATGTTGTAGCGAAGATCGGCGCCGCGCTCACGGCCACTGCCACGACGCTGCCCGGCCATGCCGAACAGGTCTTCGAAAATATCGGAGAAGGAAGATGCAAAGCCGGCGCCAAAGCCCGGACCGCCACCGCCCATGCCCTGCTCGAACGCTGCATGGCCATAACGATCGTAGGCGGCGCGCTTGTCGTTGTCCTTCAGGACCTCGTAGGCTTCGTTGATTTCCTTGAACCTGACCTCGCTCGTGGCGTCGCCGGGATTGCGGTCCGGGTGCCATTTCATTGCGAGCTTGCGGAAAGCCGATTTCAGCTTGGTTTCGTCCGCATTCCGCTCGACCTCGAGGGTCTCGTAGTAGCAGCGCTTGGTAGACATCAGTCAAACCCGCCCGAATTCATCCTCTTGCCGAACCATGCGTGGGGCAAGATGCAGTGTTCGGCTTAAAGAAAAATGACCCCCATCCATGGCGACGCTTCGCGCGCTCTTGGCATGGGGGTCATCATCCTACGCCCGCGTCTTAAGCAGACTTCTTGTTCTTGTCGTCGTCGACCTCGGTGAACTCCGCGTCGACGACATCATCCTTCGCAGCGTCCTTGGCGGCATCGCCTTCGGCCTGCTGCTTGTACATGGCTTCGCCGAGCTTCATCGAAGCCTGCGCGAGCGCATTGGTCTTGGCCTTGATCGACTCGGCATCGTTGCCCTTCAGCGCTTCCTTCAGGTCGCTGACGGCGTCCTCGATGGACCGGCGCTCGCTCTCGGCAACCTTCGAGCCATGCTCGGCCAGCGCCTTCTCAGTGGAATGCACCAGCGCGTCCGCATGGTTCTTGGCGTCGACCGCCTCGCGCCGCTTCTTGTCCTCGGCCGCGTTGGCCTCGGCGTCCTTGACCATCTTCTCGATGTCGGTTTCGGAGAGCCCGCCGGATGCCTGGATCCGGATCTGCTGCTCCTTGCCGGTCGCCTTGTCCTTGGCCGAGACGTTGACGATGCCGTTGGCGTCGATGTCGAAGGTCACCTCGATCTGCGGCATGCCGCGCGGGGCCGGCGGAATGCCCATCAGGTCGAACTGGCCGAGCATCTTGTTGTCGGCCGCCATTTCACGCTCGCCCTGGAAGACGCGGATGGTGACCGCGTTCTGGTTATCCTCGGCGGTCGAGAACACCTGGCTCTTCTTGGTCGGGATCGTGGTGTTGCGGTCGATGATGCGGGTGAACACGCCACCCAGCGTCTCGATGCCGAGCGACAGCGGGGTCACGTCGAGCAGCAGGACGTCCTTGACGTCGCCCTGCAGCACGCCGGCCTGGATCGCAGCACCGATGGCGACGACCTCGTCCGGGTTGACGCCCTTGTGCGGCTCCTTGCCGAACAACTGCTTCACCACTTCCTGAACCTTCGGCATGCGGGTCATGCCGCCGACCAGCACCACCTCGCCGACTTCAGCGGCGGTGAGGCCGGCATCCTTCAGCGCCTTGCGGCAGGGCTCGATGGTCTTTTGGATGAGTTCGTCAACCAGCGCCTCGAACTTGGCGCGGGTCAGCTTCATCGTCAGATGCTTCGGGCCGGTCTGGTCAGCGGTGATGAAGGGCAGGTTGATCTCGGTCTGCGTCGTCGACGACAATTCGATCTTGGCCTTCTCGGCGGCTTCCTTCAGGCGCTGCAAGGCAAGCTTGTCGTTGCGCAGGTTGATGCCCTGCTCCTTCTGGAATTCGTCGGCGAGATAGCTGACGAGCCGCATATCGAAATCTTCGCCGCCCAGGAAAGTGTCGCCGTTGGTCGACTTCACCTCGAACACGCCATCGCCGATCTCCAGGATCGAGATATCGAAGGTGCCGCCGCCGAGGTCGTAGACCGCAATCGTGCCGGACTTCGTCTTGTCGAGACCGTAAGCGAGCGCGGCCGCGGTCGGCTCGTTGATGATGCGCAGCACTTCAAGGCCCGCAATCTTGCCGGCATCCTTGGTGGCCTGGCGTTGCGCGTCGTTGAAGTAGGCGGGAACCGTGATGACGGCCTGATCGACCTTCTGGCCGAGATGCGCTTCCGCGGTCTCCTTCATCTTCTGCAGGATGAAGGCGGAGACCTGGGAGGGCGAATAGGTCTTGCCGTCGGCCTCGACCCAGGCGTCGCCGTTCGATGCCTTGACGATCTTGTAAGGGACAAGCTTCTTGTCCTTCTCGACCATCGGGTCGTCATAGCGGCGGCCGATGAGGCGCTTCACCGCAAAGAATGTCCGTTCAGGATTGGTCACCGCCTGGCGCTTGGCCGGCTGACCGACGAGGCGCTCGCCATCATCGGTGAAGGCGACGATCGACGGCGTCGTCCGCATGCCCTCGGAATTCTCGATGACCTTCGCGTTCTTGCCATCCATTACAGCAACGCACGAGTTCGTGGTGCCGAGGTCGATCCCTATGACCTTTCCCATGGTTCTGATTTCCTTCTTTCTAAGGCAGGTTGGCTGGGCCCTGGCGGCGCACCGAACCGAACCCCCACACGTTCAAATGCTCGCGATATTGCGACGATGAGCCTCATATAGGAGGGGGGGTAAGGCCTGCAAGGACTGGACGCAACCTTGAGGCCTGAAAAGACTGGCGTTTGAAAGATTGTGTCAGTCCGGGCCGGGACCGGCTTGGTCCCAGCTTGGTCTTTGGGTCCACATTAACGGAAGCGCAAGAAAGCTGCGACATTGCACCCTGAGCCGCCAGGCGGCATGAAGCCGCCCGCCCCTGTCGCCGGGCCATCAAAACCGCTAAAAGCGGGCCGACGGAACGGGCCCGACAGCTTGCGGCCCCGCGGGGGCCGCCCAATGAACGGCTTCAATGCCAAACCCGGTAGATCCTTGACATGAATCCCATTCGCCTCCTCGCCGCGGTCTTCCTGTTCTTTGCCGCCGCATCTCCCGCCTTTGCCGCGGACGTGGTCTTTCCGCCGGGCGCGAGGGTCGGGATGAAGCCGCTGGTGGGGCTTAGTCGCGCAAAATCCTTCACCGGCTTCGAGACCGAGGACCAGAGCGTCAAGGTGCTGGTGACCGACCTGCCGGCGGAGGCCTATGGCGAGGTCGCCAATGCCTTCAAGGCGAACCCGGGCGGCGCCGGCGGGATCAAGCCGGAGAGCATCGAAACCTCGGCCGGCCTTGCCTATTACACGGTCGAGAATGCCAAGGATGGCGCCGGCAGCGTGCGGCGCTACTCAATGATCCTGCCCGGCCCGACCTTCTCCGGCTACATCGCCATGCAGGTCCCGGAGAATGCCGCCAGGATCTATACCGACGACGCCGTCCGCCAGATGTTTTCGACCGCCGCGATCCGGGATCAGGTTCCGGTCGACGAGCAGCTCGGGTTGATGCCGTTCAAGATAACCGAGCTGGCGAACTTCAAGAATGTCCGCACGCTGGCGCCCGGCGCCGCGCTGATCGTCGCCGATGGCGACGAGAAGAGCGGGTTCGAGGCGGCGCCCTTCATGATCATCGGCATCATCGGCTCGACTGCCGCCTCTCCCGATGACCGCGGCCGTTTTGCCCAGCAGATCGCGACCACGATCCCTGGCGTGCGCGACGGACGGATCACGATGTCGGAGCCGATCCGCATCGATGGCCAGCCTGGCTACGAGACACGGATCGATGCGGTCAGCGGCAAGGACAGCACGCCGGTTACCATCGTGCAGTGGCTGCGGTTCGGTGCGCAGACCTCGCTGCGCATCATCGGCTCCTCGCCGCGCGATCAATGGTCGAGCGCGTTCCCGCGCTTCCGTACCGTGCGCGACGGGATTCAGCCACGCTAAACACCGGCCTTCGTCGAGGCCGGCACTAACCGCGTTCCGTCAGCCGACGCGTTGAGCAGATTCAGTTTTACTGTGCGGCGGAGGCCGGCGCGGTCTTTGCGCCGCCCTTGGAGACACCGACGAGCGCCGGACGCAGCACGCGATCGCCAATCGTGTAGCCGGCCTGCACCACGTGCACCACCGTGCCCGAGGGCACGGACGGATCGGGAACCTCGTACATCGCCTGCTGGAAGTTCGGATCGAACTTCTCGCCGGTGGGATCGAACTTCTTGACGCCGTTCTTCTCCAGCGTGGCGTGCAGCGAACGCTCGGTCAGTTCGACGCCCTCGATCAGGGCCTTCAGGCCGGGATCCGCGGCCGCCTTGGCCTCCGCCGGGACGGCATCGAGTGCACGCTGCAGATTGTCGGCGATGTCGAGGATGTCGCGGGCAAAGCCGGTGATGCCATAGGCGCGCGCATCCGCGATCTCGCGGCTGGTGCGCTTGCGCAGGTTTTCCATCTCGGCCAGCGTGCGCAGCGTCCGATCGCGCGCTTCGCCAAGCTCCTTCGCCAAGGCCTCCACCGATCCCTGCTCGGGATCGTCGGGCATGACGTAGGGCTTCGAGACCACGGGCTCGCCGCTCTGCGCCGGGTTCTCGGCGTTGTCGTTCGGCCGGTTCGGATCGGTCATGGCTTGCCTTTTCGAGAAATCGCGTCTGGTCAACATTTAAGGGATTGGCTGGCCCGGATATCGTGCTTTGGGCAAGGAAAATCAAGCGCAACCCGCCCGGTTTCGGGCCGAGATCATGATCCGATGAGACGGAATCGGATCATGATCTCATCTCGTTGTTCGAGCATGACCTTTTCGGAAAACAGGTTTCCACTTGTCCGGTCCGTGCTCTAACCGCCCAGGATCCTGCTGACGAGGCGCGCGGCATAGTCCACGGTCGGGATCACCCGCGCATAATTCAGCCGGGTCGGCCCGATCACGCCGAGCACGCCCACGAGACGGCCCGCGCCGTCGCTATAGGGCGCAACGATGGTCGAGGAGCCCGACAGCGAGAACAATTTATTCTCCGACCCGATGAAGATCCGCACGCCATCGGCGCTTTCCGCGCGACCCAGAAGGTCGATCACGCCGCGCTTGGTCTCGAGATCGTCGAACAGCGACTTGATGCGCTCGAGATCCTCGAGCGCATGCAAATCCTCCAGGAGATTGGCGTGCCCGCGCACGATGAGCTGCCGGTCCTCATTGTCGCCGCCCGACCAGCTCGCAAGCCCTGCCGAGATCACCTTTTGCGTCAATTGATCGAGCTCGACACGCCTTTGTGCCAGCGCGGTCTCGAGCTCGAGCCGCGCTTCGGCGAGCGTACGCCCGAGGATGCGCGCATTGAGGAAGTTGGTGGCCTCGATCAGCGCCGAGGATGGAACACCCGGCGGCAAGCTCAGCACCCGGTTTTCGACCTGCCCGTCCTCGCCGACCAGCACCACCAGCGCACGTTCCGGCTCCAGCCGCACGAACTCGATATGCTTGAGTCGCGCGTTGGATTTCGGCGTCAGCACCACGGCGGCGGCGCGGGTGAGGCCGGATAGCCGGATCAGGGCCTCGTCGAGCGCTGCCTCGACCGACTGCGCGCGGCCGACGGAAGCCAATTGGCTTTGGATCGATTGCCGTTCCGCCTCGGTGAGGTGGCCGACCTGCATCAGCGCATCGACGAAGAAGCGCAGGCCCAATTCGGTCGGCAGCCGTCCGGCGGAGGTGTGCGGCGCGTAGATCAGGCCGAGCTGTTCGAGATCGGACATCACATTGCGCACGGAAGCCGGCGACAGCGGCAACGCGATCAGGCGCGAGATGTTGCGCGAGCCGACCGGCTCGCCGGTCGCCAGATAACTTTCGACGATCTGACGAAAAATATCGCGAGAACGCTCGTTGAGCTGGGCAAGCCCGGCGTGCGGCGTGATCAAACCGACGGGTTCGTGTTGAGCCACCAGTAAATTCCCTCACAACTGCCTCTAATTTGACCATCCACACGCCCGGTGACAAGCGTGCATTACCGCCCCTGAGCCGGCCAAAAAGCTTGCCGCTACGCCTGCCCGCTCCTACAAGCACCGCCAGCCATATTCGCTCGAATTCCCGGAGGATTCCCCATGCGGCCAAGCCGCCGTGCACCCGACGAACTGCGCCCCGTCTCACTGGAACGCGGCGTGGTCAAATATGCCGAGGGTTCCTGCATGGTGAAATTCGGCGACACCCATGTGCTGGTCACTGCGACCCTGGAGGACCGCCTGCCGCCGTGGCTGAAGGGCCAGGGCCGCGGCTGGGTCACCGCCGAATACGGGATGCTGCCCCGCGCCACGCTGGAACGAACCCGGCGCGAGGCCTCCGCCGGCAAGCAGGGCGGGCGCACCATCGAGATTCAGCGCCTGATCGGCCGTTCGCTCCGCGCCACCGTCGACCTGGAAGCGCTGGGCGAGCGCCAGATCACGGTCGATTGCGACGTGCTGCAGGCCGATGGCGGCACGCGCACCGCCTCGATCACCGGCGCCTGGGTCGCGCTTGCCGACTGCATCAACTGGATGAAGACGCGCAACATGCTGAAAACCAACGTGTTGCGCGACCACGTCGCGGCCGTCTCCTGCGGCATCTATAACGGCACCCCGGTACTTGATCTCGACTACGCCGAGGACTCGGAAGCCGAGACCGACGCCAATTTCGTGATGACCGGCGACGGCCGCATCATCGAGGTGCAGGGCACCGCCGAAAAGACGCCGTTCTCGCAGGACGAGTTCCTGGCGCTGATGGCGCTGGCGCGCAAGGGCGTCACGAGGCTGGTCGACTTGCAGAAGATGGCGGTGGCGTAGTCAATAGGCCATGCACCGCCGAATCACAGGAAAGCTCGTGGTGGCGACCCACAATCCCGGCAAGCTTGCCGAGATGCGCGAATTGCTGGCGCCGCATGGCGTGGAGGCGATCTCGGCGGGCGATCTCGGTCTTGGCGAGCCCGAGGAGACCGGCGACAGTTTTCGCGCCAATGCCGCGATCAAGGCGATTGCCGCAGCCAAGGCCGCCGATCTTCCGGCATTCGCCGATGATTCCGGGCTGGTGGTCGACGCGCTGGACGGCGCTCCCGGCATCTATTCGGCGCGCTGGGCCGGCGACAACAAGGATTTCACCGCCGCGATGACGCGGATCGAGCGGCTGTTGCAGGAACGCGGCGCAGCCGCGCCCGACCGCCGAAGCGCGCATTTCGTCTCCGCACTGTGTGTCGCCTGGCCGGACGGGCATATCGAGGAGGTCGAGGCGCGCGCCGATGGAACCTTGGTGTGGCCGCCGCGCGGCACCGCCGGTTTCGGCTATGATCCCATGTTCCTGCCGGATGGCCATACCCGGACCTTCGGCGAGATGACGAGCGTCGAGAAGCACGGGCTGCCGCCGCTCGGCCTTGGCCTGTCGCACCGCGCCCGCGCCTTCGTCAAGCTGGCGGAGATATGCCTTGACTGACCGCGACCAGGCAGCATTCGGCGTCTATGTGCACTGGCCGTTCTGCCTGTCGAAATGCCCATATTGCGATTTCAACAGCCATGTCAGGCACGCACCGATCGATGAGGCGCGGTTTGCCCGCGCCTTTGCGCGCGAGATCGAGACGACCGCGGCGCGCGTCCCCGGCCGTGAAGTCTCCTCGATTTTCCTCGGCGGCGGCACGCCGTCGTTGATGCAGCCCCAAACGGTCGGCGCGATCCTGGATGCGATCGGCAAACATTGGCGTGTCGCTTCCGATGTCGAAGTGACTCTGGAAGCCAACCCGACGAGCGTTGAAGCAACGCGGTTTCGCGGCTATCGCGCCGCCGGCGTCAACCGCGTATCGCTCGGCGTGCAGGCGCTCGACGATGCTTCGCTGAAAGCACTGGGGCGGTTGCACACTGCGCGTGAAGCGCTCGACGCGGTCGCCATCGCCCGCCAGGCCTTCGATCGCTATTCATTCGACCTGATCTACGCCCGGCCGGATCAAACTCCCGCGATGTGGGCCGACGAGCTGAAGCATGCGATCGCGGAAGCCGCCGAGCATCTCTCGCTCTATCAGCTCACGATCGAGCAAGGCACGCCGTTCTTCGGCCTGCATGCCGCAGGCAAATTGCAGACGCCGGACGAGGCGCTCGCGCGCGCGCTTTACGACGTGACGCAAGAAGTCTGCGCGCAAGCAGGCCTGCCAGCCTACGAGATTTCCAATCACGCGCGCTCCGGCGCGGAGTGCCGACACAACCTCGTCTATTGGCGCGGCGACGAATATGCCGGCATCGGCCCAGGCGCACATGGCCGCCTCGACATTGACAGCCGCCGTCACGCCACCGCGACGGAGAAGCGGCCGGAAGCCTGGGTGATGCGGGTCGAAACCAATGGCAGCGGTGTCGTCACCGACGAGGTGCTCAATAGCGAAGAGCGCGCCGACGAATTCCTGCTGATGGGGCTCCGTCTCGCCGAAGGCATCGACCCCGAGCGCTATGCGTCACTCTCGGGCCGCGAACTCGATCCGCGCCGCATCGCTCTGCTGCGCGAAGAGGGCGCCATCGCCATCGACGCCAACGGACGGCTACGCGTGACCACGTCGGGATTCCCGGTGCTCGATGCCGTGGTGGCGGATCTGGCCGCATAGCGCAAATCCGGGCCTCTCGAGCCGCTCGCGGAAAAATCCCGGGTTGCGCTCCGCTTCACCCGGGCTACGGCTGCTTGATTAAGCCCCAAAACTCTTCGGTGACCCTGCGACCGCCTGGGCGCCACCGGTGGCAACCTTCATCACCGCAAGTCCACGCTCATTGGTGCCGTCGGCGCGGAAACGGAACAGGCCGTCAATACCGGCAAAGCCGGAGGGGTTGGTCAGCGTTTCCTGCTGGAAGCGCTGAGCGCCTTGCGTCCGCGCCAGTGCGGCGACCAACGCCACGGCATCATAGGCGAGCGTCGCGGTGCGCACCGGCTCGGAGCCGTACTTGGTGCGGTAGCGACCGGCGAAGGCGCGGAAGCCGGACGGGTCCGGCGCAGCAAACAGGCCGCCCTGCAGCGCCTGGCTCGAGAACACGCGCGGATTGTCCCACAGGCCGGTGCCGAGGAGCTGGATGTTGCGCAGATTGGCGCCGGCTGCGGTCAGCGCGTCCGCCGTCGCCACCACCGAATCACCGTCATCGGCGAGCAACAGCGCATCGGCCTGGCCGAGCGACTGCGCCACGGTACGCGCCGGCGTGGCGCGATCGGCGCCGTATTTTTCGAACGCGACAACGCGGCCCTTGCGGCCGGCCACCTGCTTGAATGCCGCCTCGACCACATTGCCATAGGCATTGTCGGGGACCATCGCGGCGAAGGAGCGCTTTCCGATGCTCGCTGAATATTCGACGATCCGATTGATGTCGGACTCCGGCAGGAAGCTCAGGAGATAGACGCCGCGTCCGGCCACGCTCGAATCTGTCGAGAACGCGATCACCGAGATACCGCGCCCGCGCGCCACCTGGGCGACGGCCGGCACCGACTGCGCGAACAGCGGGCCGAGGATGATCTCCGCGCCCTCGCCGATCGCTTGCTGCGCGCCCTGGGAAGCGCCCTGCGGACTGCCGCCGTCGTCCTTGATCAGGAGCTGGATGTTCGGATTCTGGAATTCCGCCAGCGCCAAGTCAGCGGCGTTCTTCATTGACTGTCCGGCGAGGCCGGCATTGCCGGCCGCCGACAGCGGCAAGATCAGTCCTACTTTGACCTGCCCGTTACCGATCGCCTGCGGCTGCTGTTGCGGACCCGCGGGTGACTCCGGCTGCGACGAGGTCGAAAACTGGCTAAGGGTCTGCTGCACCCCCGAGCAGGCGGCCAGCAGCGGAGCACCCAGCATCAGGCCGAGTGCGGTCCGGCGGGTCGCGGCGGAACCTTGCGGACCCGAGGATTGCGGTTTGCGGCTATGCGAGCCCACCATCTCGTCTCTTCTCTTGACCGACCGTGCCCGGCCGGGACTCCAACCACTGAACAAATGGAGGATGGAATCAGGCATATTGTCGGCGAATAGTTAACCAAAACAAAGGGATTATCCCCATGGTGAATTGCCGGCTGTGGACCGCGAACCCCTCACCCACTGCGCAGCACAGTCGCCCCCACTCTGCAAGACGCAAGCACGTTACGGCGCCGGTACTTCCCCACTCCTCGTTCGAGCACGATCTTTCGGAAAACCGGTGTCCACTTTTCCCGATCATGCTCTAAATTGACACTATGCGCGCAAAAGCCAGCTCAAGATACGGCGCCGACGCCGGAATGGACGTCCCCAACAGGACATTTTCCGTCGCCGGCCATGTGCTGAGCGCGCCAAGGCCGGTTCCCGGCCTCCATCTGGTTGCGACGCCGATCGGAAATCTTGCCGATATCACCCTCCGCGCGCTGGAGACGCTGGCCGGCGTCGACCTGATCGCCTGCGAGGACACCCGCATCACCCGCCGCTTGACCGAGCGTTACGCGATTACGGCGGAGCTGACCCCCTATCACGAGCACAATGCGGCCCAGGCGCGGCCAAAGATCCTGCAGCGGCTGGCCGAGGGCGCCGCGATCGCGCTGGTTTCCGATGCCGGCACGCCATTGATTTCCGACCCCGGCTTCAAACTGGTGCGCGAGGCCTGCGCCGCCGGGCATCAGGTGATCGCAGTGCCCGGGGCATCATCGGTGCTGACGGCGCTCTCGGTCGCGGCACTGCCGACCGACCGCTTCTTCTTCGAGGGCTTCTTGCCTGCGAAGGAACAGGCCCGGCGCACGCGCCTGTCCGAGCTCGCCAGGATCGACTCGACGCTGGTGCTGTTCGAATCCGGCAGCCGCGTGCAGGAGACGCTTACCGACCTCGCTGCGATCATGGGCGGGCGCGACGCCGCGATCTGCCGCGAACTGACGAAACTGCACGAAGAGATCAAACGCGCCCCGATCGCCGAACTGGCCGCGGGAAAGGATACGCTGGAGACGCGCGGCGAATTCGTGCTGGTGATCGGTCCGCCGCCGGCGGATGCGCAGACGATGGGACAGGATCAGCTCGACGAACTGCTGCGCGCACAGCTCCAGCGCGACAGCGTCAAGGACGCGGTTGCGCATGCGGTCGAGCTTTCCGGCCGGCCGCGCCGCGAGGTCTACGCCCGCGCCCTCGAACTCGCAAAAGAACTGCGGGGCGACGATGGCCGAGAATGACGGCACCTCGCCGCGGGACGCAGCCACAAAACTCGCTTCGCCCGAACGGGTCGCCGCGTTCCAAACCGGGCTGTCGGCGGAAAGCCGCGCTGCGGCCTATCTGATGGCCAAGGGCTATCGCATCCTCGCCAAGCGCTTCCGCACGCCCTATGGCGAAATCGACCTCGTCGCGCGCAAGCGCAACCTGCTCGCCTTCGTCGAGGTCAAGGCCCGCGCCAGCTTTGATGAGGCCGCCTATGCCGTCACGCCGCGCCAGCAGCAGCGCATCATCGCCGCAGCCCAGGCCTGGCTGATGGCGCATCCCGAACATGCGGAATTCGACATGCGTTTCGACGCCATGCTGATTGCGCCCAAGCGTTTGCCGCGCCATCTGTTGGCGGCGTTCGACGCCAGCGCATGACTTCCTCGAGAGAGCGGACCCAAAGCCCATGAAATTGAACGTCGCCGTCCAGATGGATCCCATTGAGCGCATCAACATTCGCGGCGATTCGACGTTCGCGCTGCTGCTCGAAGCACAGAAACGCGGCCACGGCATTTCCTATTACACGCCGGACAAGCTCTCGCTGCGGGGCGACGAGCTGGTCGCGCCGGTGCAGAATCTTTCCGTGCGCGACGAGGTCGGCGATCACTTCACCCTCGGGGAGCCCAAGCGCGAGCCGCTCACCAATTTCGACGTGATCCTGCTGCGGCAGGACCCGCCGTTCGATCTCGCCTACATCACCTCGACGCATTTCCTCGAGCGCATTCACCCGAAGACCCTGGTCGTCAACAATCCCGCCAGCGTCCGCAATGCGCCGGAAAAGCTGTTCGTGATGAACTTTCCGCAGCTGATGCCGCCGACCCTGATCTCGCGCGACCTCGACGAGATCAACGCGTTCCGCGACGAGCATGGCGCTGTCGTCATGAAACCGTTGCACGGCCATGGCGGCGCCGCGGTGTTTCGCGTGATGCCGCAGGACATGAATTTCGGATCGCTGTTCGACATGTTTACGGTGACGTTCAAGGAGCCATGGGTGATCCAGCGCTTCCTTCCCGAGGTCAAACATGGCGACAAGCGCATCATCCTGGTCAACGGCGAATTCGCCGGCGCCGTCAACCGCGTGCCGGCGGCGGACGACCTGCGCTCCAACATGGTGCGCGGCGGCGCGGCGCAGTCGACCGAATTGTCCGACCGCGAGCGCGAGATTTGCACAACCCTCGGTCCGGCCTTGCGCGAGCTCGGCCTGCTGTTCGTCGGCATCGACGTGATCGACGGCTACCTCACCGAGATCAACGTCACCTCACCGACCGGCATCCGCGCCATCGCGCGGCTCGGCGGCCCGGACGTGGCAGCCAGGATCTGGGACGTCATCGAGGCAAAGCGCGCGAAGTCTTGAAGCGCGTCTAGCTTCCTTCCACGCTGAGACCTCTTGTCAGCTTGCGGCAGCGGGCGCAGCATGGTTGCGCTCGCCTTCAGGTGGTGGGGCACGACCTCTCCGCGGGCGGCAACGCGACGACTGCCAAATATAACTCGACAAGAACCGTTGGAGGAAAAGCATGACAATCAACGTCTCGCGAAGGTCCCTGCTCGCGCTCGGCGCCGTCCTTGGTGCAAGCACGCTGCTCGGCGGCAGCGCGCTGGCGCGCGCACCGAAGCTCGGCACGCAAACGCCTTATTGGCACCGCTTCATGCTAGGCGATGCCGAAGTCACCGTCGTCTCCGACGGTCCGCTGCCGCTCGGCGATCCCTCCGGCACATTCACCGGCGTGCCGAAGGAAGAGGTGAAGAAGATGTTGTCGGACAATTTCCTGTCGCCCGACAATGTGGTGTTGGAGCAGAATTCGCCGATCGTGAACACCGGCGACAAGCTGATCCTGTTCGACACCGGCATGGGCACTTCGAAAGCGTTCGGTCCGACCACCGGCCGCCAGCAGAAGAGCATGGCGGAAGCCGGCATCAAGCCTGAAGACATCGACGCCGTTGTCTGCTCGCATGCGCATATCGACCACATCGGCGGTATCGTCGGCGCCAACGATAAGCCGCTGTTCCCGAACGCGCAGGTCTATATTGCCCAGAGCGACTTCGACTACTGGACCGATGAAGGCAAGATGGGCAGCCCGCTGAAGGACTTCGTCGTTCACGCGCGCAAGAATCTCATGCCGGTCCGGGATCGGTTGGTGTTCTTCAAGGACGGTCAGGAATTCCTGCCCGGCGTGCAGGCGATCGCGGCGCCCGGCCACACCGTCGGCCACCACATCTTCATGGTGAGCTCGGCCGGCAAATCCTTCGCCTTCCTCGGCGATCTCTCGCACCACTCGGTGCTGCTGCTCGAGCGGCCGCGGATGGAATTCTCCTACGATACCGACCCGAAGCAGGCGGCGGCCTCGCGCGTGAGACTGCTGGAGATGCTGGCAGCCAACAAGACGCCCGTAATGTCCTACCACTTCGCCTGGCCCGGCTACGGCCACGTCGCGAAGACCGGCGACGGCTTCCACTATTATCCCGAACCGATGCAGATGACGCTGTAAGCGCGCGTGGGCTCCGGGACGCCCGCGCGGCAGGTCCCGGAGCTCGTGTTCCCGTAATGTTCTTGAACTTGGCGTTGCCTTCGGCTACCCTCGATTGTGGCAAGGGGGCAGCATGGTTCAACGCGTTTCCACCGTCGCTTTCGAGGGGATCGAAGCTCGCGCGGTCGACGTGCAGGTACAGGTCGCGCCGGGATTACCGGCGTTTGCGATCGTGGGCCTGCCGGACAAGGCGGTTTCCGAGGCACGCGAGCGGGTTCGCTCGGCGCTGATCGCCTCCGGTCTCGCCCTGCCGGCGCGCCGGATCATCGTCAACCTGGCGCCGGCCGACCTGCCCAAGGAAGGCAGCCATTACGACCTGCCGATCGCGCTCGGGCTGATGGCGGCGATCGGTGCGATCCCGCCGGATGCGCTTAACGGCTTCACCGTGCTGGGCGAGCTCGGGCTGGACGGCTCGATCGCGCCGGTTGCAGGCGTATTGCCGGCGGCGATCGGCGCCAATTCGCGCGACGAGGGGCTGATCTGCCCGGCCGGCTGCGGCTCCGAGGCGGCATGGGCCAGCCCGGACATCCAGATCATCGCCGCAAGCTCGCTGATCCAGATCGCCAATCACTTCAAGGGCACGCAGGTGTTGTCGCGCCCGCAACCGAAGGTGCATGAGCAGAAGGAGACGCTACTCGACCTGCGCGACATCAAGGGCCAGGAAAGCGCCAAGCGGGCGCTCGAGATCGCGGCGGCCGGCGGGCATCACCTGCTAATGATGGGCTCGCCCGGCGCCGGCAAGTCGATGCTGGCGGCGCGGCTGCCTTCGATCCTGCCGCCGCTGTCGCCGTCCGAGCTCTTGGAAGTCTCGATGATCGCGTCGGTGGCCGGCGAGATCCGCGACGGCGCCTTGACGGCACGGCGACCGTTCCGCAGCCCGCATCATTCCGCCAGCATGGCCGCGCTCACCGGCGGCGGCATGCGCGCCAGGCCCGGTGAGATTTCGCTGGCGCATCAGGGCGTGCTGTTCCTCGACGAACTGCCGGAATTCGATCCACGCGTGCTGGATTCGCTGCGCCAGCCGCTGGAGACAGGCGAGGTTTCGGTGTCGCGCGCCAACCACCGCGTCACCTATCCTGCGCGTTTCATGCTGGTGTCGGCCATGAATCCGTGCCGCTGCGGTCACGCCTATGAGCCCGGCTATTCCTGCAAGCGCGGGCCGATCGACCGCTGCACGGCCGATTACCAGATGCGCATCTCCGGTCCGCTGATGGACCGCATCGACCTCCGGATCGAGGTGCCGGCAGTGACCGCCGCCGACCTGATCCTGCCGCCGCCGGCGGAAGGATCGGCGGAAGTGGCGGCGCGGGTCGCCGCGGCGCGCGACATCCAGCTCGCGCGCTATGCCGCCGCCGGCATGCCGAACGTCCGCACCAATGCCGAGGCGCCGTCATCGTTGCTTGAGACCATCGCGCAGCCGGACGCGCAGGGGCAGAAGCTGTTGCGCGATGCCGCCGAGACCATGCGGCTGACCGCGCGCGGCTATCATCGCGTGCTGCGCGTCGCGCGCACGCTCGCCGATCTCGACGGCGCGGAGAAGATCGGCCGATTGCATCTCGCCGAAGCCCTGTCCTATCGCGCGCTGGCCGACGACATCAGGCGCGCGGCGTAAAAATATGTCGCGTCAACGCGACGGTAACCAGTTCTCTTTACGCTCCGCCAACCATAAGTCCGCGCGATCGTAGCCGGCTCTGGTTGAGTGAGTGGTGTCATGTTGCGTTTGAAGATCCTGGCCTCGGTCGTGCCGCTGGCCGTGTTCGCGCTCGTTGCCCGCGGTGAATTCCTGCCGGGCCCACACCCCTGCATCGAGGCCGGCGGGGCTACGGTGCAGATCGCGTCAATCCCCTGGCTCGCGCAGCTCCATGTCAGCTTCACGGACGATCCCGCTGCTGCCACAGTGCGGGTTCAAGTCGCAGATAGCGCGGAAACCGCCGATTTCGCCGTCATCGATGATATCGACGACGCCGAGCCCGGTGCGTGCGAAGCCAACGGCATGCCGCAACTTGTGGCGATCTCGGCCACTTCAGGCGCAACTGACCCGGTGATCTATCTTTCGCAAGATGGCCCGGCCGACTACCGGATCTTTGTCCATTCCAGAAGCTTCTCGGCGCGCGAAGCCGCAGCGCTGATCGTCGGCGCACATGGCGGACATCGTCGCCTGCAGGCCGCAGCGCTGTAGAGGACGATCGGCGTTTCACCGACCGACTATCGGCGCGTGTCGGGGTGCGATAGGTCTGCGAAGTCCGTAGAGGCACTGATGTCGGCCCATTCCGCCGCCTCAGCCTGCCGCGCTGCTTCGGCCTCACCGCATAAACGCAGAGCGGCCTTGCCGAGCACGAGATGCGCAGGCAGCGCATCCCGGGTGGTCAGGTCTACGATGACCTTGGCAATCTTCGCGGGATCACCGATCTCGCGGCCGACGGAGGTCTTCATCGCGCCGATCATGGCGCCGACGCTGGCCTCATATTCCGGAAGCAACGGTGGCGCACTATCGGTCGCGGCGGCGACCCAGCCGGTGCGCATCCCGCCCGGCTCGACCGCGACCATCTTGACCCCAAATCCGGAAACTTCTTTTGCCAGCACTTCGGTGAAGCCGCCGACGGCCCACTTCGCCGCCTGATATGCGGCCAGGCCGGGCGTGCTGAGACGTCCGCCGAGCGAGGAAATGTTGATGATGTAGCCCGACCGCTGCCTGCGCATCGCCGGCAGCGCCGCGCGCGTCAGATTGACGACGCCGTAGAAGTTGGTCTCGATCTGCAGACGGAAGTCCGCCTCAGCGGTCTGCTCGAAGGGCGTAACATGGCCGTAGCCGGCATTGTTGACCACGACATCCAGGCGCCCGAAGGCCTCGATCGCGAAATCCACCGCCGCCTGCGCGGCCTCGGCGTTTGTTACATCGAGTGCGAAGATTCGCAGATCGCCGCCGCGCAACGCCTGCAAGCGCTCGAGCCGGCGCGGATCGCGTGCGGTCGCGACAACCCGTTCGCCCGCGGCAACCGCCGCCTCGACGATCGACCGGCCGAGCCCGCGAGCCGCACCGGTAACCAGCCAGATCTTTGACATGCTCTGTCCCTCGGTGCGGGCCAGTAGCCGCGCCGGGCCGATGTACGGACGGCGCGCTACAATTTGGTGTCCGGAACCGAAACTCCGATTGCAATTGTAGCTTCGCCCTCGGCCGGTCTGGTCCCGAGCGCTGCCTCCGCAACCGGGCAAGCAGTGGACCACCCCGCGCTCGATGCAGTTAACGCTTCATCAACCCTGTTCTCATGGCGGACCGGAACTCGGCGCGGTTTCAAGCACTTTGCAAGGTCGCCGACGCATCGTCGACCCAATATGCAAGGCGGCTCAAGCCGCCAGTCTTGAGGTGGGTGATCAGGGGATCGGCGATGACGTGGACCTATCGACTGAGGCTCCGCTTGCTTCGGTTCGGGCGGCGTCATCCCTGGACCGTCTTCATCCTCCGCGCCTTCATCGTCTTCGCCGCGGCCTTCGGCGGCGGCTATGGATTGCTTGTTGGCGCCGTTTCCGATCGTGACCCGCGCGCGATTGCTGTAGGTGTCAGCCTGCTGTTCGCGCTCGCCTGCGTGGCGCTGGTCGTGCTGGGTGTCCGGCTGCGGATGATGCGCGGGAAGCTGCGCATGATCGCAGAGCACAACGAGGCGCTTGCCGACCGCAACTGGGAACTGCAGGAAGCCGAAGCGCGTGCGCGCAGCCTGTTCGAATCGCAAAGCGACCTGATCGTGCTGCGTGACAACAATGGCATGATCACCTTCGTCAACGACACCTATTGCGACCTCGCCGAAAAACCGCGCGGCGAACTGATCGGCAGCCATTTCGCCTTCGAAGTGCTCGAACAGGGCGACACCGCGATCGAGGCAAGCGGCACCCGCACCTACGACCAGAAGATCGCGGGTCCTTCCGGGCCGCGCTGGATCGCCTGGCGCGAGGGCCTCGTCCGCAGCGATGCAGGACAGCCCGCGGAGATGCAAAGCGTCGGCCGCGACGTCACCGGCCGCGCCGAGAGCGAGCGCGCGCTCGCCGAGGCGCGCGATCAGGCCGATGCGGCCAACCGCGCCAAGTCGCGCTTCCTCGCAATGGCGAGTCACGAGATCCGCACCCCGCTCAACGGCATCATCGGCATGAGCGGCCTCTTGATGGATACGCCGCTGACGCCGGAGCAGATGACCTACGCCAAGGCGGTGAAGACCTCCGGTGATGCGCTGTTGTCGCTGATCGAGGAGCTGCTGGACTACTCCAAGATCGAAGCCGGCAAGATCGATCTCGAGCTGCACCCGTTCCCGCTCTCGAAACTGATCGAGGACATCACCGAATTGCTGGCGCCAAGAGCGGAAGCCAAGGGAATCGAGATTGCCGCCTATATCGATGAGCGGTTGCCGATGGAGGTGGTCGGAGACGCCGCCCGGCTGCGCCAGGTGCTGCTCAACCTCGCCGGCAACGCGATCAAGTTCACTGCGACCGGCGGCGTCGCCCTGGTCGTCGAGCCCGGCATCCGGCCGAATGAAATCAGCTTCCTCGTCCGCGACACCGGCATCGGCATTGCACCGGAAGCACAGCAGCGCATCTTCCGCGAGTTCGAGCAGGCGGACGAGGGCATTGCACGCAGCTATGGCGGCACCGGGCTCGGCCTGAGCATCAGCGACCGCATCATCAAGCGCATGGGCGGCCGCATCGCGCTTGCGAGCGCGCCCGGCGCGGGCTCCACCTTCGAACTGTCGATCCCGCTCGCCGCTTCCGACAGCAATGGGCCGCCGGTGTTCAGCCCGCCCGACCTTGCAGGCCGGTGGATCATGCTGGTCGCGCCGCAAAGCATCGAGGCCTCGCTGATCTCGCGCCGGCTGCAGCGCTGGGGCGCACAGACCTTCATGGTGGCGGATGCCGTGGTGGCGGAAGCCTTGTTGCCCGAGCGATCATGGCACGCCGTGCTGATCGACCATGCGCTGGGAGTGGCCGAGATCGGCCGCCTCGGCGAAGCGGCTCGCCTGCATGCGACGCAGCGGATCGTGATGTTCACGCCGGCGACCCGGCAGGAGCTGCAACCGTCCGCAGACTCGCCATTCACCGGCTATCTGGTGAAGCCACTGCGCGCTGTCTCGCTCGCCGCCCGCCTTACCGCCACGCCCGAGATCGCTTCCCCAAGCGTCGCCGCGGAGCCCTTTGTCGAGCCTATGGGGACCGGTTCAACATTGGCGTCACTGTCCGATAGGAAGCTATCGATCCTGGTTGCCGAGGACAATGAGATCAACGCGCTCTTGATGCGCTCGCTGCTGACGCGCCTCGGCCACCAGGTGGTGATCACCACCAATGGCGAAGAGGCGCTTCAATCCTGGTTGTCGGCGAAATCGACGGGCGCGCCATACGACCTGGTGCTGATGGACGTGCAGATGCCGCAGCTCAACGGCATCGAGACCACCAAACGCATCCGGCAATCGGAAGCCGGCCAGTCCGGAGGACCTACGCCGATCCTCGCGCTGACCGCCAACACCCTGGCGGAAGATCGCTCCGCCTGTTTCGAAGCCGGCATGGACGGCTTTCTGATCAAGCCGCTCGATCGCGAGAAGCTGCAGCAGGCGCTGAAAGAACTCGCCGCATCACGCCATCTCGCGGCGTAGCACCCCCGCTGCCTTGCCGTCATTGCGAGGAGCGAAGCGACGAAGCAATCCATGCTTCAGCGCGTGGCGGGATGGATTGCTTCGCTGCGCTCGCAATGACGGCGCAGCGAGCGCACAATCGCCGGCACAAGGCTACAGTCGCCGCAGCGCGACTGTTTCCACCACGTGGTCGGCGCCCTTCTTCAGGATCAGCGTGGCGCGCGGGCGGGTCGGCAGGATATTGTCCTCGAGATTGGCGCGGTTGGTGCGCTCCCAGATCGCGATCGCAGTGGCCGTCGCCTCTTCGTCCGACAGCACGGCGTAGCGATGGAAATAGGATCGTGGATCGTGGAACGCGGTGTCGCGCAGCGCAAGGAAGCGCTTGACGTACCACTCGCGCAACACCGGCTCGTCGGCGTCGATGTAAACAGAGAAATCGAAGAAGTCGGACACCACCGGCACGGCCTTGCCGTCGCGGGGCAATCGGCTGGTCTGCAGCACATTGACACCCTCGACGATCAGGATGTCGGGACGATCGATCTCGATGAACTGGTTCGGAACGATGTCGTAGGTCAGATGCGAATAAACAGGCGCGCGCACCGGACGCCGTCCGGCCTTGATGTCGCTCAGGAACGACAGCAGCAAGGCCTGATCGTAACTCTCCGGAAAGCCCTTCTTCTGCATCAATCCCAGGCGTTCGAGCACGGCGTTGGGATAGAGGAAGCCGTCCGTGGTGACGAGATCGACCTTGGGCCGCGGCGACCAGCGTGCGAGCAGAGCCTGCAGCACGCGCGCGGTGGTGGACTTGCCGACCGCGACCGAACCCGCGACGCCGATGATATACGGCATCTTGCGGTCCTGGATGCCGAGGAACTGGCGCTGGGAGTAATAGAGCCGCTGCATGGCGTCGACATAGATCGAGAGCAGCCGTGACAGCGGCAGATAGATGTCCTCGACCTCGTGGATGTCGAGCCGATCGTGCATCGAGCGCAGTCGCTCGAATTCGCCGGGCTCTAGTGTCATCGGCGTATCGTCGCGCAGCTTCGCCCATTGCTCGCGCGAGAAGAGCCGATACGGATTATATTGCTGGTCGGGTGCCTGAATGTCCATGGCCGTGCCCTAATCGCGCTTGCGCGCCGCTTTCTCTTCCAATCCGGACATGGATGTGCGCTGCGCGAGCGCCGCCTCGACGTCATCGAGCTTCACGCCGCGGGCCTTCAGCAGCACCAGCAGATGAAACACCAGATCGGCACTTTCGGCGATGAGATGATCGCGATCGTTCTCGACCGCGGCGATCACGGTCTCGACCGCTTCCTCGCCAAGCTTCTTGGCACAATGCGCCGCGCCCTTGTCGAGCAGCTTCTTCGTATAGGACGCCTCTCCCCCCGACGCCGCGCGGGCATCGATGATGGCGGCCAGATCGTGGACCGTGAAACGCGACATACTCAAGCACCCGGACCGGCCGGAAGCCGGCAATTTCCCCCGGAGGGGACTTAGCACTTTTGTGACGGCGAGTCCTAGGGATCGAGACGCATGGGCAGCCCTGCGCGCACCATGTGCTCCTTGGCCTGACGGATGGTAAATTCGCCGAAATGGAATATCGACGCCGCCAGAACGGCGGTGGCGTGTCCCTTCCGGATGCCGTCGACGAGATGATCGAGATTGCCGACCCCGCCGGATGCGATGACCGGTACGGGGACGCTGTCCGCGATCGCCTGCGTCAGCTCCAGGTCGAAGCCCTGTCTTGTGCCGTCCCGGTCCATCGACGTCAGCAGGATTTCGCCGGCGCCGAGCGAGACCACCTCCTGGGCATATTCGATCGCCTCGATGCCGGTCGGCTTACGTCCGCCATGGGTGAAGATCTCCCAGCGGTCTGAGCCGCCGGCCCGGTTGACGCGCTTGGCGTCGATCGCGACCACGATGCACTGCTCGCCGAACTTTTCCGCGCCTTCCTTCACGAACTCGCGGCGGCTGACGGCCGCGGAATTGATCGACACTTTGTCGGCACCGGAGCGCAGCAGCGTGCGGATATCGTCGATGGTGCGGACGCCGCCACCCACGGTGAGCGGCATGAAGCAGGCCTCGGCGGTCCGCCGGACCACGTCCAGCATGATGCCGCGGTTCTCATGGGTCGCGGTGATGTCGAGGAAGCAGAGCTCGTCGGCGCCGGCTGCGTCATAGGCGATCGCAGCCTCAACGGGGTCGCCGGCATCTCGCAGGTCGACGAAATTGACACCCTTGACCACGCGGCCGTCCTTGACGTCGAGGCAGGGAATGACGCGGACCTTGAACATATTGTCTCCTAAGCCGCGGCGCCGGCGCTGCGGATCAGTTGCAATGCGGCTGCAGGATCAAGCCGGCCATCGTAGAGGGCACGACCAACGATGGCGCCGGCGAGTTTCTTGGCTCGTGGCTCCAGTAGTGCCTTCACATCATCGATCGATGCAAAACCGCCGGACGCGATCACGGGGATCGAGATGCGATCAGCAAGGGCGATCGTGGCCTCCAGGTTGAGACCCTTGAGTAGGCCATCGCGGGCGATGTCGGTGAAGATGATCGCAGCGACGCCGGCGTCCTCGAAACGCTGCGCGATTTCGAGCGCCGTTACCTCTGACGTCTCGGCCCAGCCCTGAACCGCGACCTTGCCGTCCCGCGCATCGAGGCCGACGGCGACGCGGCCGGGATACTTCTTCGCAGCCCCTTTGACGAGCTCGGGATCGCGCACTGCGGCGGTGCCGATGATGACGCGCGCCACGCCCTTGTCCAGCCAGGCTTCCACCGTCCTGAGATCGCGGATGCCGCCGCCGAGCTGCACCGGCATCGTCACCGCCTTCAGCATCGCCTCGACGGCCTGCGCATTCATCGGCTTGCCGGCAAAGGCGCCGTCGAGATCGACCACATGCAGATATTCGAACCCTTGCGCAGCGAACGCGCGAGCCTGCGCCGCCGGATCGAGATTGAACACGGTGGCGCGCGCCATGTCGCCCTGCTCCAGGCGCACGCACTGCCCATTCTTCAGGTCAATGGCAGGAAAGAGGATCACGGCTTCCACTTCAGGAAATTCGAGATCAGCGCCAGTCCGAAGCGCTGGCTCTTCTCGGGATGAAACTGCGTGCCGATCGCGGTGTCTTTGGCAACGACGGCTGTAACCGGCCCGCCATAATCGGCGCGCGCCAGCACGTCCTGCTCATTGGCCGCATTGAGGTGATAGGAGTGCACGAAATAAGCGTGACGGCCGTCCGGCCCGAGCGGCAACCGCTCCAGCACGGGGTGCTCGCGCAGCACTTCGAGCGTGTTCCAGCCCATGTGCGGGATCTTCAGATTCTCCTCACGCGGCTGGATCTTCTCGACGTCGCCAGCGACCCAGTTGAAGCCGTCGGTCGTGACATGCTCCTTGCCGCGCGTCGCCATCAACTGCATGCCGACGCAGATGCCGAAGAACGGCCGTGCCTTGACCCGCACCGCTTCCGTCAAGGCTTCGAGCATGCCGTCGAGCGCATCGAGGCCTTTGCGGCAATCGGCGAAGGCGCCGACGCCCGGCAGCACGATGCGGTCGGCGCGGAACACCGCGTCGGGATCGCGCGTCACCATGATCTTCTGCGGATCTTCCCAGCTGCGCGCGGCGCGCTCGAACGCTTTGGCCGCGGAGTGCAGGTTGCCGGAGCCGTAATCGATGATGGCAACCGTCATCGCGATCCTCCCGGCTCTGGAAACAATCCGATGATGCCGCCCTGCGGCAGCGGCGGTGGCTTGGAGAACGGCTGGCCCGGAATGTTCCGCGTCGGCGGCGGGCCGCCGCGATCGACCGACCATTGGTCGTTGACGAGGCCACGATGGGCCGCGGCCCAGCGATCGAAAAAGCGACGCTCTGCGGATTCCTCGTCATCGGCCACGACGATGTCGAGCTGGCGCCATCTGCCGCGCGACAATGTCCAGCGTTTCAGGCTTGCCGCCTCGAACCCCAGCAACAGCGCCAGCACGACGTTCACGGCCAGGATCGTGCCGCGACCGATACCGAGCTTTGCCAGGCCATAATCAATCACCGCGATCAGCACGACCCAGCCGATCAGCGCCAGCCACAACCGGTGCCAGGCCAGCCAGATCACGCTCGCAACCGCCGCCCAGAAATGAAAGCCGTCGCGCACGAAGGTGAACTTGTCCGTCGCCGCAAGATCGGCACTGTTCCCCACGGGGGCATGCACTGTGTAGACCGGCATAAAAACGCTCCGCCGCGAAGTTTTGGTTTGAGCATGATCTCCGCGCAAACGCCTCGCGTTTGTCGCGAGGGAAAGCCGGGACCGAGTTTTCCGGACCGTGCCCGGCAGATCAGCCGCCGAGCTTACCCTTGGTGGAGGGCACTTCGCCCGCCGCCTGCGGATCGATCGCGACAGCCGCGCGAAGCGCTCTCGCAAGACCCTTGAAACAGGATTCGGCGATATGATGGCTGTTCTCGCCATATAGGGTCTCGACGTGCAAAGTCACGCTGGCGTTCATCGCGAACGCATTGAACCATTCGCGCACCAGCTCGGTATCGAATTCGCCGATCTTGTCGCGGGGGAAGGCGGCCTTGAACACCAGCACCGGGCGGCCCGAAATGTCGATCACCACGCGCGACAGGGTTTCGTCCATCGGCATGTGGATCGAGGCATAGCGGGTGATGCCCGCCATGTTGCCGAGCGCCTGTTTCACGGCCTGTCCGAGCGCGATCCCGACGTCCTCGGTGGTGTGGTGATGGTCGACATGGAGATCGCCCTCGGCCCTGACCGTGATATCGATCCGCGAATGCCGCGCCAGGAGGTCGAGCATATGGTCAAAGAAGCCGATCCCGGTCGAAACCTGGGACACACCGGACCCATCGAGGTTTACCGCCACCTCGATGTCGGTCTCTTTGGTCTTGCGCTTGATCGTCGCCGTGCGCATGAAAATTGAGCTTTCCCGTGCCGAAAACCGGCGTCTTTTAACAGGCCGATGACCCCTTCGCTACTGCGGGATGACGCCAAAAGCGGCCAAGTTGCGGCCATGGTGACCAAAAACGCTGCCGTTCTTGTTTTGACGCGTTTTCTTCACGCGAACCGGTGCCCACTTCGCTTGAAAACGCCCTGATCCCCCGATTGTAAGCCACTGGCCGACCGCCTAAATCTGCTCGGACAAAGAGGTACCCCATGCAAGCATCCCCCAACGAGCCGACCGTCTGGCACGGCACCACGATCGTAACGGTCCGCAAGGGCGGCAAGGTGGTGATCGGCGGCGACGGCCAGGTCTCGATCGGCCAGACCGTGATCAAGGCCAATGCCAAGAAAGTGCGCAGGATCGGCAAGGGCGACGTGATCGGCGGCTTTGCCGGCGCCACCGCCGATGCCTTCACGCTGTTCGAGCGGCTGGAGAGCAAGCTCGAGCAATATCCGGGGCAACTGACCCGGGCGGCCGTGGAGCTGGCCAAGGACTGGCGGACCGACCGCTATCTGCGACGGCTGGAGGCGATGATGATCGTCGCCGACAAGGACGTCTCCCTCGTCCTCACCGGAACCGGCGATGTGCTGGAGCCGGAGGCCGGCGTCATGGCGATCGGCTCGGGCGGCAATTACGCGCTGGCCGCGGCGCGTGCGCTGATCGACAGCGACAAGGACGCCGAGGCCATCGTGCGCCGCTCGCTCGATATCGCGGCCGACATCTGCGTCTACACGAACAGGAACGTCACGATCGAGACGCTGGGCGGCTGAACGGTGAGGTCTGTTTATGCCTTCCGGGAGATGACGACGGCCGACCTTGCGCTGATCGAGCGCTGGCTGGCGCTGCCGCATGTCCGGGAATGGTGGGGCGATCCGTCCGAGCAATATGCGCTGGTGAGTGGCGATCTCGACGAGCCCGCGATGGACCAGTTCATCGTCTCGGCCGATGGCAGCGATTTCGGTTACATCCAGTGCTACGCGCTGACGGCCTGGAATGAAGGCTTCGGCGCTCATCCCGAAGGCACACGCGGCATCGATCTCTTCATCGGCGAGCCCGACATGATCGGGCGCGGGCACGGCTCGGCATTGATCCGCCGTTTCGTCATCGAGCGCTTGGGGCAGGGCGCGCCGCGCATCGTCACCGATCCCGATCCGAACAATGCTCGCGCAATACGCGCCTATGAGAACGCGGGATTTGAGAAAGTCCGCATGATCAACACGCCCGACGGACCGGCTCTCTTGATGGTGTGTGACGCATGACCGCAGGTTACGAACTCGACATGATTTCCAGCCCGCCGGCGATCTAACCTCAGCTTGCTCTCGCAGCTATGAACCCCTAGCTAGGTGCCATGACCGACTTCTCCCCCCGCGAAATCGTTTCCGAACTCGACCGTTTCATCGTCGGCCAGACCGACGCCAAGCGAGCGGTCTCCATCGCCTTGCGCAACCGCTGGCGGCGGCTGCAGCTCTCCGGTTCCCTGCGCGAGGAGGTGCTGCCGAAAAATATCCTGATGATCGGGCCCACCGGCGTCGGCAAGACGGAAATCGCGCGACGATTGGCAAAGCTTGCCGGCGCGCCGTTCATCAAGGTCGAAGCCACCAAATTCACCGAGGTCGGCTATGTCGGCCGCGATGTCGAACAGATCGTGCGCGATCTCGTCGAGGTCGCGATTGCGCTGATCCGCGAGCGCAAGCGCAAGGACGTGCAGGCGCGCGCGCAGCTTGCCGCCGAGGAGCGCGTGCTCGATGCCCTGGTCGGGCCGGGTTCGAGCCCGGCGACGCGCGAATCCTTCCGCAAGAAATTGCGCGCCGGCGAGTTGAACGACAAGGAGATCGAGATCGAGACGCAGTCCTCCGGCGGCTTCCCGATGTTCGAAATCCCGGGCATGCCGGGCGCACAGATGGGCGCGATTTCAATCGGCGACATTTTCGGCAAGATGGGTGGCCGCACCAAGACCCGGCGTCTGACGGTGGCCGGCTCTCACGAAATCCTCGTCAACGAGGAATCCGACAAGCTGCTCGACACCGATCAACTGGTGCAGGAAGCGATCAACGCGGTCGAGAACAACGGCATCGTGTTCCTCGATGAGATCGACAAGATCTGCGTGCGCGAAAATCGCGCCGGCGGCGACGTCTCGCGCGAAGGCGTGCAGCGCGACCTGCTGCCGCTAATCGAGGGCACCACTGTTACAACCAAGCACGGCCCGGTGAAGACCGATCACATCCTGTTCATCGCCTCCGGCGCATTCCATATCGCAAAACCCTCCGATCTGTTGCCGGAACTGCAGGGCCGCCTGCCGATCCGTGTCGAATTGCAGGCGCTGACGCGCGACGACATGCGCCGCATCCTGACCGAGCCCGAAGCGTCGCTGATCAAGCAGTATGTCGCGCTGATGCAAACCGAAGGCGTGAAACTGGACGTGACCGACGACGCCATCGACGCGCTCGCCGACGTCGCCGTTGCCGTCAACTCCACCGTCGAGAATATCGGCGCGCGGCGGCTGCAGACCGTGATGGAGCGGGTGCTGGACGAGATCTCCTTCACTGCACCCGATCGCCACGGCGACACCATCACGGTCGACGCCGATTATGTCCGCAAGCATGTCGGCGACCTCGCCAAGAACGCCGATTTGAGCCGGTTTATTTTGTAAGCCGTCAATCTGTAGCCCGGATGGAGCGAAGCGTAATCCGGGGCAGGTCAATCCGCGGCGGAAACTGTCCCGGGTTGCGCTTCGCTTCACCCGGGCTACGGATTGTAGTGACTGGTCTAAATCCTCGCGCGCCGCACGCGTACGTAAAGCGCACCCTCGCCGCCATGGCCGATATGGGCTTCCTCGAAACCGACGACGAGCGCGCGGAATTCGGGCAGGCTCAGCCATTGCGGCACCTGGCGGCGCAGCACGCCGCGCTCGGAATCGGCGCCGCCGGCTTTGCCCTTGCCGGTGATGACGAGCACGAACGTCAGCCCGTCAACATGCGCGCGCTGCAGGAACGACAGCAGAACACGATGCGCACGCGTCTGCGTCATGCCGTGCAGGTCGAGCCGCGCGTCGATCTCTTTCTTGCCGCGCGAGAGTTGCGCGCGCTCGCGGCGGCCGAGCGACACCAGTGGTGGCGGCGTCTGCGGCCGCGGCGCCGGAGCGGGTTTCACTGGGATCGGCTTTGCGGGGACAACCGGCCTCACAGCGTCCTTGGTCTCCGCTTCAGGCGCGGCATGCGCCTTCACAACGGGACGCCGTTTGCGCAGCGGCTTGACCTGCTTTGCAACGCCTTCCCACAACGCGCGCTCTTCTTCGCTGAGCGCGCGCCTTCGCCGCGGCGGCGCCGGGTCTGCAATCGGAACGTGACGCTTCATCTGTAATAGCGGTAATGGCGGAAATGCCGATGACGCCGCGGCTCGTTCTCCGCCTTGATGCCGTGGCGCGAATCCGGCATCGGGACCGGCTTTGCGACGGGTGCGGCTTGCACGACCGGCGCTGTCGCGGCCTTGCCAGCGTCGCCGCCTCTCGCCGCATCCTTTGCACCCGATGCAGCGGAAGCATCCACGGGCTTCGCCGCGCTTCCTTCCTTTTGCGGATCAACTTGCGGAAACAGCTTTGCGATCTTTTCCGATGGCCGCTCATCCGGCACCGGCATCCGGCGCCCGCGCGCGGCGGGATCGAGGCTCCGCGGCACCAGCATCACGAAGCGCATACTATGCCGCAGCCGGCCGGAAACTTTTCCGGCATCGGCCCCGGCGCCGAAATAAAGGTCTGCGCGGGCCGGGCCGACGATCGCCGAGCCGGTATCCTGCGCGATCATCAGGCGGCGGAACGGAGTTTTCGATCGCTCTGACTCGATCGGCAATTCGCCCTCGATGAAGAACGGCGTGCCATAGACATGCAGTGCCTTGTCGACCGCAATCGAACGGCCGGGCGTCAGCGGCACGCCCTGCGCGCCGACCGCCTCATCCTTGTCCGAGAGCTGCACCTCGCGGAAGAATACATAGGAGCGGTTCTGCCGCCGCAATTCCTTGGCGCCATCGGGGTTCTGCGCCATCCAGTCCCTGATCTTCTGCATCGACATCTGGTCTTTCGGAATGATGCCGCGGTCGATCAGGATGCGGCCGACCGGCGTGTAGGGATAGCCGTTGTGGGCATCATAATTGATGCGCAATGTCGAGCCGTCCTCGAAGCGCACACGCGCCGAGCCCTGGATCTGGGCGAACAACAGATCGGTCTGCTCCTTGAGCCAGCAGATTTCGAGGCCGCGGCCGGCGATCGCGCCGTCCTCGATCTCGGCACGATCATAATAAGGCACCAGCTTGCGGCGGCCGATCTTGCGGAACACCTGGCCCTTGTTCGGCAGCCCGGTCGAGCCCTGCGTGGCGCCGCGCACGAACAGGTTCGACGGCCGGCGGTAGACCGGCACGTTGTAGACGTCGGTCTGGGTCCGCGACCCATCCAGCACCGGCTCGTAATAGCCGGTGACAAAGCCCTCGCCCTCGCCGAGCCGCGAGATGCGCAAGGGCAGGAAATGCTCCTCGAAGAACGCTTTGGCCCTGGCCTCGTCGGCGAGCTCCAGCCCCTTGGCGATGCGGCAAGGATCGCGCAGAGAGGTGCCGAGGGCTTTCGATTCCGAAGGCAGCCCGTGTTCGGCGGCGATCGGCCGGCAGCTCGCGCGAAAGGCCTTGTAGGCGGCAAGGTGATCGTCATTGCTCCAGCCCGGCATATCGGTCCAGGCCAGCGGTTCATACTGGCTGCCGCTGATCTGCAGCGGAAACTCCAGGCGCGGGTAGGGGAGGTGACGGTAATGCTGGACGGTCGAGTGCCTGGCCGCCTTCGCAGCGTGCCTTGGGCGCGCTTCTAGCGCGGCCGTCGAGCATAGAAGAGCGATTGCGCAGCACGCGGCCGTGAGACGCGCAAGGCGAAGCGCGTTAGTGGGCGCTTCCAGTGCCAACCAGTTTCCAGTTCGGATCGCGCGACGCCGTATCGCGGGCGAATGTCCAGACATCGGTGATATCGGCGACCTTGTCCGGGTTGCCGTCGACGATGGTACCGGCCTTGTCGCGAGTGACGGAAATCATCTGCGACACGAACCGGACCGTGACCTGCGCCGATCGGTCGCGTGCTTCCGCGCCGACGACCTCGGCCTTGTCGATCGAGACGAAGCGGGTCTCGGTCTTCTGCTCGTGCTTCTCGCGATCCTTGATCGCCGCATCGAAGCTGTCATAGACCTCGCTCGACAGCAGATCGCGTAGCGCGCGGCGGTCGCCATTGGCGAAGGCCAGCACGATCATCTCATAGGCGCTCCGCGCGCCCGAGATGAAATGACGCGGATCGAAAGAGGAGTCCTGGGCCACGATCGCGTCCAGCCCCTGCGCCAGCGCGGTACCAGGTTCGGCAATTCCCTTCCAGCGGTCGGAGGGGGGCGTCACTTCCTTGCTCGGCAGCGGGGGCGGCTGGTCGATCACCGAGCCCGGCATCGGGACGACGTTATTGTCCCGCTGCAGCACATTCGGGGCCGCGCGGTCATAGGGTGGCCGCTCGCTGCCGGTGCGCTGTCCGAGGACACTACGCAGGCGCAGGAAAATGAAGACGGCCAACGCCAGGAAAATGATGGTGTAGATATCCACGTCGTGTTCGCTTTCTGATCTGCACCGGCAACGGTCCGCCCCTAGCGGGCGTTCCGCTCAGGAACGGCGGAGATTACCTCGCCAATTGAGTCTGCAGCATGTAGGCACGAAACTCCGCTCGGCCAATGGCGCGTTTTGGCGCGGGCATTCTAGCGCGTTTTGGCGGCGAGGGGAAATCCGATGATGCCCGGAAATCACGTATCTTCAAATATTTACGGAGCAAACGAAGCCGCCTTCCGGCCGCGATCGACGATCTCGGCAGCAAATCGGCGAAGGTTTGACCAATCAAGGACTGTCGCCTTGTGGACCCGTGTGAGGCTATGATAGCCACTCGCGCGGCACCAGCATTTCCAAAACCTTAACTGCGGCTTCGGACGTCAGACCGTCTCCGATCGCCAGTGCTCAGGAGAGCTTCCCATGACCAACGGCAACGGCGCACCCCCCGAGCAGGCCCCTCCCCAGCTCAACGTGCTGGCGCAATATACCAAGGACCTCTCGTTCGAGAATCCGAACGCGCCTGCCTCGCTGGGCCCTCAGCAGCAGCAACCGGCAATCAACATCCAGATCAATGTTTCGGCCAAGAACCTGTCCGAGAGCGAATATGAGGTGACGCTTTCGGTCGACGGCAAGGCCGAGAGCGCCGGCAAGGTGATGTTCAGCTTCGACCTGCAATATGCCGGCGTGTTCCGGATCCTGAACGTGCCGCAGGAGAACCTGCATCCGCTGGTGATGATCGAGTGCCCGCGGCTGTTGTTCCCGTTCGCCCGCGAGATCATCGCCACCGCCGTGCGCGATGGCGGCTTCCCGCCCTTGATGCTGGACCCCGTCGATTTCGTCGGCCTGTACCGCCAGAACATGGAGCGGCAGGGCGCGGCACAAGTTGCCCCGGCGTCCGGCGTGAAACCGAGCTGAACTTTAGGGAATTTACGCGGCGGCTTCGGCCGGCGGCGGCAGGTAGTCGTTCCAGATCGGCTTGTCGCCGAGGGTCGCGATGAAGGCACGGTGTGCCTCGCGCTCCGCATCGGTCACCCGCAGCGTCAGCGGAATCTCACGCTGCCGCCGCGGCATATCGCCATGGCCGACCTGGGTGATGGTGACTTCGGACGCCAGGATGAGCTGCGACTGCCGCGCCCCGATCAGGTCGACATAGACCTCCGCCAGAAGCTCGGCATCCAACAGCGCGCCGTGCTTGGTGCGGCGGGAATTGTCGATCGAATAGCGCGAGCAGAGATCGTCGAGCCGGTTCGACACGCCGGGATGCTTCCGCCGCGCCAGGAGCAGGGTGTCTACCAGCAGTTCCCTGGCGATCACCGGCCGCTTGATCCGCTCGAGTTCGGCATTGATGAAGCTGATGTCGAACGAGGCGTTGTGGATCACCAGCGGCGTATCGGCGATGAACGCCAGGAATTCGTCGACCACCTCGGAGAACAGCGGCTTGCTGGCCAGGAATTCGGTCGAGAGACCATGAACGGCAAACGCCTCCGCCGGCATGTCTCGCTCGGGATTGATGTAGACGTGGTAGGTCTGGCCGGTCGGCATCCGGTTGAAGATCTCGATACAGCCGATTTCGACCAGCCTGTCGCCGCGCAGCGGATCGAGGCCGGTGGTTTCGGTATCGAGAACGATTTCGCGCATGGATTTCCAGGACCGAAGAATGCCAGGCGAATCAGATTCGCCGCTTCGGCATCTTAACGACCTCGGCCAGAATGTCCTTGATTTGCGCGCGCACGGGATCAAGGCCGTGTGAGGTATCCACCACGAAATCCGCCCGCTTGCGTTTCTCGGCATCGGGCAGCTGTCGCGCCAAGATGGCATCGAGTTTTTCGTCGTCCATCGTGCCGCGTGCCAGCACGCGCTCACGCTGTATTTCCGGCGAGGTCGTCACGACGACCACCGCATCGACCCGCTTCTCGCCGCCGGTCTCGAACAAGAGCGGCACGTCGACGACCACGACGGGCGCGCCGGAAGTTTCCGCATCGGCAAAGAATTTCTGCCGGGAAGCGCCGAGCATCGGGTGAACGACCTGCTCCAACTGCTTCATCGCCGCGGGATCGTGGACCACGCGCGCGGAAAGCTTTGCGCGATCCACTTTGCCGTCCACGGTGGTACCAGGGAAGGCGGCTTCGATCGCCGGCGCCGCCTCGCCTTCGTAGAGTTCGTGCACGGTGGCGTCAGCGTCATAGACGGGAACACCGGCTTCCGCGAACAGTTTCGCGGTGGTGGATTTTCCCATCCCGATCGAGCCGGTCAGTCCCAGGATCAGCATCTTTCAGTCATCACTCGGAAACATGTCAGATGGCCAGCAAATTCTCGCTGCGCAGGAAGGCCAGCAACGACAATAGCGGCAGGCCGAGGATGGTGAAATGGTCGCCGTCGATGCGCTCGAACAGATGCACCCCGAGGCCCTCGAGCTGATAGGCGCCAACGCTGGTGGTCACAGCCTCTCCGGCCTGGTCGAGATAGGCGTTGATCCCGTCCTCGCGAAGCGGGCGCATCGACATGCGTGCCACGCTGGTGTCGGCAAACAGTAACTTGCCGTCTCGGGCGACGGCAACAGCGGAATGCAATTCGTGGACCTGGCCCGCCAGGGCACGCAATTGTTCAGCCGCCTGGTCGCGGCCGGCAGGTTTACTGAACAATCGATCGCCGAGCGCCAGGGTCTGGTCGGCGCCGACGACGAATCGTCCGGGCCGCTGCAGGGACACAAACAGGGCCTTTTCGCGCGCCAAGAGCGAGGCGATGTCCGCAGGCGCCGAAAAGCCCGAATTTTCCTGGATCGCCCGTTCGTCGATATCCGCCGGCAGCGCCTCGAACGCGATCCCCGCATTGGCCAGCAGCATCTTTCGCGCACCGCTTTGCGAGGCGAGGATCAGCGGATCTTTTCCGCGCCAGATCGTCATCGCCACCGAATCACTCCAGCGGCCGCTGCCGCTGGCGGTCATTATAGAGCTTCATCACCGCTGCGGCGGTCTCCTCGATCGAGCGTCGCGTGACATCCAGCAATGCCCAGTTGAATTTTGCACTCAGGCGGCGCGCGAACGCGACTTCATCGGCGACCGCCTGCCTGTCGATATATTCGTCATTGCCGGACGCCGCGCCCATGCTCAAGAGCCGGTTTTGCCGGACCTGGATCAGTCGCTCCGGCGTCGCATGAAGGCTGACCACCAGCGGTTTTTTCAGGTGTTCCAGTTGATGCGGCAGTGGAATGCCGGGCACGAGCGGGACATTCGCGGTGCGGATGCCGCGGTTGGCGAGATAGATCGACGTCGGTGTTTTTGAGGTGCGGGACACCCCGACCAGCACGACATCCGCCTCCTCCAGGCCTTCGACGTGCTGGCCGTCGTCATGCATCATCGTGTAGTTCAGCGCATCGATGCGCTTGAAATATTCCGCGTTCAACACGTGCTGTGCGCCGACCCGCCCCGAGGTAGACGCGCCCAGATACGCCTCGAACAACTGCATCACCGGGCCGATGATCGACAGACTGGGAACGTTGATCTCCCTGCATTTGGCTTCCAGCCGGCTGACGAGATCTTTCTCGAGCAGCGTGAACAACACGATCCCGGGCGACTCTTCGATTTCATCGAGCACGCGATCGAGCTGCTTCTGGCTGCGCACCAGGGGATAGACGTGTTCGACCGGCGAGACATTGGCGTATTGCGCGGCCACCGCGCGCGCCACCGTGATCAGCGTCTCGCCGGTTGAGTCCGACACCAGATGCAGGTGAAAGTAATTGCCTGATGTGGGCACCAGAACCTCTGCCTATCCTGTGAATCCCTGTGGAGGTTGCCTACAACTTTTCAGCTGAAGTCGCCGCCTTAGGGATATCTAAACCTTTTCTTCACAGCACCTCCTGCGAGGACAAGTCTGCCGTGCTGGTGGGATGATAGTGAGAATATGTGAATTTGTCTCTTGATAAGCTGGCCAGGGAACACTGCAAGCGCTTGAGGCCTTGGATGATATTTCGCTGTGCGACAGTGCGGACCGAATTGTTGAGTGGTGTGAACAAAGGTCCGAGAACGGCGGGATCGCATTGCGTGAGTCAAATCCACGGTCACTTAGACTCAAACCTAAGATTCTAAAATTAATTGGTTTTAAGAGAGCCGTGCTTGCGGATATGTATCAGTAACCTCGCTGGCAGCCCTTCCTCGAGAACGGTGAAGCTGCCCGAGATGTTCCAGGAGCACGGCGAACGCTATGCAAGACGGGATCTATGAGTGGATCAAGGCGCTGCACATCATTGCGGTCATCTCCTGGATGGCCGGCATGCTCTATCTGCCGCGGCTATTTGTCTATCATTGCGAGGCCGAGAAAGGCTCGAAGCAGTCCGAGACCTTCAAGGTGATGGAACGGCGCCTCCTGAGAGCGATCATCAATCCGGCGATGGTCATCACCTGGCTCGCCGGCCTCTATCTGGCCTGGAGTGGTCACTGGTTCAGCTCTGGCTGGTTGCATGGCAAGCTGCTGCTGGTGCTCGTGCTCTCCGGTGTCCACGGATTTTTTGCCCGCTGGATGAAGGATTTTGCCGCCGACCGGAACACCCGAAGCCAGAAATTTTATCGGATTATCAATGAGGTGCCCACCGTCCTGATGATCGGCATCGTGATCCTGGTGGTGGTCAAGCCGTTCTAGGCAAGCCTTCTGCCCAGGAATCAGGCTTCGGTCCTTCTTGCGGAGCGCAAACCGATTTTCTATATTTGTCTCAATCCCACCCCACGCAGGCGGATGTGATCGCGTTCCGGTTCCATCAACGGGCCGGCCGCCACATCAGGTTTGAAGCCTCCACCGGCGCTTTCCTTGCTTAGTCCTGCGGACCTTCATTTTTGCGTCCGCTTTTTCTCAAAGCCACCTCGCAAGATCCTTCTCTAAAAAATGCTCCACAGGACCACCCCCATGCGGGAAATCAAACTTCAAGACCTCAAGTCCAAGACGCCGGCCGAGCTTGTCTCGTTTGCCGAGGAAAATGGGGTCGAAAACGCCAGCACCATGCGTAAGCAGGAGCTGATGTTTGCCATCCTCAAACAGCTCGCGATCCAGGAAACCGACATTATCGGTGAAGGCGTCGTCGAGGTGTTGTCCGATGGCTTCGGCTTCCTCCGTTCGCCCGACGCCAATTATTTGCCGGGCCCCGACGACATCTACGTTTCGCCCTCGCAGATCCGCCGCTTCGGCCTGCGCACCGGCGATACGATCGAAGGCCACATCCGCAGCCCGAAAGAGGGCGAACGCTATTTTGCGCTGCTGAAAGTCAATTCGCTTAATTTCGAAGACCCTGAGAAGTCCAAGCACAAGGTCAATTTCGACAACCTGACGCCGCTGTTTCCCAATCAGCGGTTTCGAATGGAAATCGATGACCCGACGCGAAAAGACCTTTCTGCAAGGGTGATCGACATCGTTGCACCGATCGGCAAGGGCCAGCGCGCCTTGATCGTGGCGCCGCCACGCACGGGTAAGACCGTGCTGATGCAGAACATTGCGCATTCGATTACGCACAATCATCCGGAATGCTATCTGATCGTGCTTTTGATCGACGAGCGCCCGGAAGAAGTCACCGACATGCAGCGCTCGGTGAAGGGTGAGGTGGTGTCCTCGACCTTCGACGAGCCGGCTGTGCGTCACGTCCAGGTCGCCGAGATGGTGATCGAGAAGGCCAAGCGCCTGGTCGAGCATGGCCGCGACGTGGTCATCCTGCTCGACTCGATCACGCGTCTCGGCCGCGCCTACAACACCGTGGTGCCGTCATCCGGCAAGGTGCTGACCGGTGGTGTCGACGCCAACGCGCTGCAGCGGCCGAAGCGCTTCTTCGGTGCCGCCCGCAATATCGAGGAGGGCGGCTCGCTCACGATCATTGCGACCGCGCTGGTCGATACCGGCAGCCGCATGGACGAAGTGATCTTCGAAGAGTTCAAGGGCACCGGTAACTCCGAATTGATCCTCGACCGCAAGGTCTCGGACAAGCGGACCTTCCCGGCGATCGACATTTCGCGCTCCGGAACCCGCAAGGAAGAGCTGATCACCGACCCGCAGGTGCTGAAGAAGATGTACGTGCTGCGCCGGATCCTCAATCCGATGGGCACGATGGACGCCATCGACTTCCTGCTCGACAAGCTCCGGAACACCAAGAACAACTCCGAATTCTTCGATTCGATGAATACGTAGGCAGGGCCAGCAGGTCGTGAGCTTATGTTGCGACGCAATATGACCCGTTTATGCTGCGATATGGCTGCAGCATAGACGGGTATTCTTTTGCCCAGAAATTTTGATATAAGTATTTGATATATATTGTATTTCTTCAGCTTAGGATCTGCTGAAAGATCCGAGTTGACAGAAAATTGCTGCGCTATTGCTGCACGAAGGAAGTATAATTGCTGCACCGCAGCAGCCCGCCGGCGATCAGGCGTGCAAATTCTGCGTTGCCTTCGGGCCGGTTCGCTAACAAATAGCGATGCATCCGCGGGACCAAACCATCTTCGCACTTTCTTCGGGGCGACCGCCAACCGCGATCGCCATCGTCAGGGTATCGGGGCCGCAGGCCGGCCCGGCATTGGTGAAGTTGGCCGGCAAGATTCCGGCGGCACGGATGGCGACCAGAGCGCTGTTACAGGATGCCGCCGGCCAGCCGATCGACGACGCAGTGGTCCTTTGGTTTTCCGGGCCCGCGAGCGCCACTGGCGAAGACGTCGCCGAATTTCATGTCCACGGCGGGCGCGCGGTGCTCGGCGCGCTGTTCAATGCGCTCGCCGGGATCGATGGCATTCGGCCCGCAGAGGCTGGCGAATTCACCCGCCGCGCCTTCGAGAACGGCAAGCTCGATCTGACCGAGGCCGAGGGCCTCGACGACCTCATTCATGCCGACACCGATCGGCAGCGCCGGCAGGCACTGCGCCAGTTGAAGGGTCTGCTCGGCGATCGCGCGCGCGACTGGCGCGCACAGATCATCGAGGCGTCGGCGCTGATCGAGGCTGGTATCGATTTTTCCGACGAGGGCGACGTGCCGGCGGAATTGATCGCGCCCGCGCTCAAGAAGGTCAAAGCGCTGCTAAGTGAAATTCATCAAGTGCTGGCGGCCCAGGCGCAGAGCGAACGGCTTCGCGACGGCCTGGTGGTCGCGATCGCGGGCCCGCCTAATGTCGGCAAGTCGACCTTGATCAACCAGCTTGCGCGGCGTGAAGTCGCAATCGTCTCGCCGCATGCCGGCACCACACGCGACATCATTGAAGTGCAGCTCGATCTCGATGGCTACCCCGTGACAGTGATCGACACTGCCGGGATCCGCGAGACCGACGACCCGGTCGAGCAGGAGGGGGTGCGCCGCGCCCGCGCACGCGCCGAGGAAGCCGACCTGGTGTTGTGGCTCACCGACAGGATGAGCGCGACAATTTCTCATCAGGGGTCGGCGCCGGTCTGGCTGGTACGTAACAAGATCGACCTCGATGCTTCGATCGCCGAGTTGGCAGGATCGGGACCTGCGTCCGCCACGTACAGGATCTCCGCCCGAAATGGGGACGGCATTCCGGAACTGATCGCAGCCCTGGTCGGCTTTGCGCAGGACTATTTCGGATCTGGTGAGGGCGGTCTGATTACCCGGACGCGTCAGCGCAAGCTGCTGCAGGAGACAGCTGAGTCGTTGCGGCGCGCGATCGATGTGGTCGGGGCGGGCGAAGAACTTGCCGCGGAGGAGCTGCGGGCAGCGGCCTATAGTCTTGGACGGCTTCTCGGCCGCGTGGACGTCGAGGACATCCTCGATGTGATCTTTCGGGAGTTCTGCGTCGGGAAGTAGGCCGCTGGATCAGTCGGCCTCTGAGTCAGTGGAACGACCGGCCGCTGTTTCACGTGAAACAGCCGGTGGCGCCACGTCGGACCGTAAACCAAGACTGGCGCCTTGTTTCACGTGAAACGGCACCGGACCAGATCGTTGAAACTTGTCTTTCGGCTTTCACCGCTCCGCGCTAGAAGTTCGCGCATGTCTAACCAGACGCATTCATTCGACGTCATTGTCATCGGTGGCGGCCATGCCGGCTGCGAGGCCGCCAGCGCGGCTGCCCGGATGGGCGCGAAGATAGCGCTGGTGACGCACCGTTTTTCGACCATCGGCGCGATGTCCTGCAACCCTGCGATTGGGGGCCTCGGCAAGGGCCATCTGGTCCGCGAAGTTGACGCACTGGACGGCCTGATGGGCCGGGTCGCCGACGCCGGCGGCATTCAGTTCCGGATGCTGAACCGTCGCAAGGGTCCTGCGGTTCGCGGACCGCGCGCGCAGGCCGACCGGAAGCTCTATGCCGCCGCCATGCAGGCCGCGATCCTCGAGACCGCCAATCTGAGCGTGGTCGAGGGCGAGGCGGATGATCTTCTGACCGCCAACGGCCGCGTCAGCGGTGTCCGATTGGGAGACGGACAGGTGCTCTCTGCCGGCGCTGTCGTGATCACGACCGGCACCTTCCTGCGCGGCCTGATCCATCTCGGCGAGAAGAATTGGCCGGCCGGCCGAGTCGGTGAGGCGCCGGCCATGGGGCTTTCAGTATCGTTCGAGCGCCTGGGCTTTACGTTGGGCCGCTTGAAGACCGGGACGCCGCCACGTCTGGATGGCACTACGATCGACTGGTCGGCGGTCGAGATGCAGCCCGGTGATGATCCGCCTGAGCCGTTCTCGACCATGACGGATCGGATCACGACGCCGCAGATCCAGTGCGGGATCACCCGCACCACGTCCAGGACGCATGAGGTGATCCGGGCCAATGTGCACCGATCGCCGATGTATTCCGGCCAGATCAAGAGCACCGGGCCACGCTATTGCCCGTCGATCGAGGACAAGATTGTCCGCTTCGGGGACCGTGACGGCCACCAGATCTTTCTGGAGCCCGAGGGCCTCGACGACAACACGGTTTATCCCAACGGTATCTCGACCTCGCTCCCGGAGGAGGTCCAGCTCGCGATCCTCGGCTCGATTCCGGGTCTTGAGCGGGTGAAGATGGTCCGGCCGGGTTATGCGATCGAATATGACCATGTCGATCCGCGCGAGCTCGAGCCGACGCTCGAGACCAAGCGATTGCCGGGTCTGTTCCTCGCGGGCCAGATCAACGGCACGACCGGATATGAAGAAGCCGCGGGGCAGGGGATTGTCGCCGGCCTGAACGCGGCATTGTCGGCCCGGGGCACCGATCCGATCGTTTTCGATCGTGCTGACGGCTATCTGGGCGTGATGATCGATGACCTCGTCACGCGCGGGATCACCGAGCCCTATCGGATGTTCACCTCGCGGGCCGAATACCGGCTCACGCTGCGGGCCGATAATGCCGACCAGCGGCTCACGGATAAGGGGATTGCGCTGGGGTGCGTTGGCGAAGCCCGCTCCAGGCGCCACACCGCGAAGATGGCCGCGCTGAATGCTGCCAAGGCCCTGGCCGGGTCGCTTTCGATCACGCCGAACGAGGCCACAAGACACGGGCTGGCGTTGAACCGCGATGGCGTACGTCGCTCAGCCTTCGAACTGCTGTCGTACCCTGAAGTGGAGTGGTCGACGCTGCGCGGCATCTGGCCGGAGCTGTCAGCCATTGATCCCTCGATCGCCGTTCACCTGGAGATCGACGCGAAATACGACGTCTATCTCAAGCGCCAAGTCGCCGATGTCGATGCCTTTCGCCGCGACGAGGGGCTTGTTCTGACCGGCGTCGAGTATGACGACGTACCCGGCCTCTCTAATGAGGCGCGAGCCAAGCTGGTGGCTGCGCGGCCTCGGACTGTCGGTCAGGCAGGACGGATCGACGGAATGACCCCGGCGGCGCTGGGCATCCTGGCAGCCTATCTGCGCCGTGAGGCGCGGCGGAAGACGGCAAAGGCGACGGCGTAGACGTTTCACGTGAAACAGCGGTTGCCGTGAGCGCCCCGCCGCAACACTTCTGCGATCGTCATTGCGAGCGAAGCGAAGCAATGACAGTTTACTCCACACCCGGCCTTTCCGAATCGATGGTCAAAGCATCACCGACAACTGTGCGAGCAACGGTCCCCGCCGACAAGGCGGCGGCGCTCACCCTCACCCCCGTTTCACGTGAAACGGAAGCCCGCCTCGATCGCTACATTGCGCTTCTCCTGGAGTGGCAGGCCAAGACCAATCTCGTCGCGCCGTCGACGCTGCCCGAACTCTGGACCCGCCACATCGCCGATTCGCTGCAACTGCTCGACCTTGCTCCAACGGCCAAGGTCTGGGTCGATCTTGGCAGCGGTGGCGGCTTTCCCGGCGTCGTGCTCGCCTGCGCGCTCGCGGACACGCCGGGCGCTACCGTCCATCTGGTCGAGCGCAACGCCAAGAAAGCGGCCTTTCTTCGCGAAGCTTTGCGCGTCACTGGCGCGGTTGGGACGGTGCATCTCGCTGAGATCGGGGATATTGTGGAAAGAATCGCTGGCCCCATCGATTGCGTGACCGCGCGAGCGCTGGCTCCGCTACACCAACTCATCGGCTTCGCGGAACCGCTGGTGCGAAAGGGTGCAAAAGCGCTGTTTCTCAAGGGCCAAGATGTAGAGGCTGAATTGACCGAGGCTACTAAATATTGGACAATTGAGCCGCAACTTCATCCCAGCCGAACCGGCGGGCACGGCTGGATTGTCGAGCTCGACTCCATCGGGCGACGTTGAGCTTTACGCAGGGGATCAGCAGGGCAACGATATGACTGTAATTGATGAGGTTTATCAAGAGGATAGGCCGACACAGCCGGCCGGCCATCCGCGCATTCTGTCGCTCGCCAACCAAAAAGGGGGCGTCGGCAAGACAACCACAGCGATCAATCTCGGTACTGCGCTCGCGGCCATAGGTGAGCGGGTCCTGGTCATCGATCTCGACCCGCAGGGCAACGCCTCGACCGGGCTGGGCATCGACCGTCGCAATCGGGGCTGCTCGACCTATGACGTTCTGATCGGTGAAGCGCCACTGCGCGAGGCGGTCGTGGCGACCGCGGTGCCGCGGCTGCACATCGCCCCCTCCACCATGGATCTCTCGGGCCTTGAGCTCGAACTGGGCACGACCCCCGGCCGCGCCTTCCGTCTGCGCGACGCGATCGCCGGGCTCAACAACAACACCTCGCCGGACGCAGATTACACCTATGTGCTGATCGATTGTCCGCCGTCGCTCAACCTGCTCACGGTGAACGCGATGGCCGCGTCGGACGCGATCCTGGTGCCGCTGCAATGCGAGTTCTTCGCGCTCGAGGGTTTGTCGCAGCTGTTGCAGACGGTCGAGCAGGTGCGCTCGACGCTCAATCCGAACCTGTCGATCCACGGCATCGTGCTGACGATGTTCGATTCCCGGAACAACCTGTCGAACCAGGTCGTTGCCGACGTCCGGCAGTTCATGGGCAGCAAGGTCTACAACACCATGATCCCGCGTAACGTGCGCATCTCCGAAGCGCCGTCCTACGGCAAGCCGGTGCTGGTCTACGACCTCAAATGCGTCGGCAGCGAAGCCTATCTCAAGCTGGCCACCGAAGTGATCCAGCGCGAACGCGAGCTTCGCGCGGATTAAGAGCAATCCGTAGGATGGGTAGAGCGCAGCGAAACCCATCGTCTTCCCACGCGACGAGCGCGATGGGTTTCGCTTCGCTCTACCCATCCTACGACCCGACCGATCTGAAATTCGAATTCCGGAGTTTGCTACGTGAATCCAAGGGAGCTGGCGACAATGGCCGACGAAGCGCGTTCGCGACTGGGCCGTGGGCTTGCAAGTCTGATCGGAGACGTCGGCGGCGAGGCCGCGCATGTCGAGCGGCCGCGCACGCAGCGCAAGGTGCCGATCGAATTCCTCAAGGCCAATCCGCGCAATCCGCGCCGCAGCTTTGCAGATGCCGAGCTCCGTGAGCTCGCCGATTCGATCAAGCAGCGCGGCGTGATCCAGCCGATCGTGGTGCGACCGGTGAAGGGCGCGCAGGACCGCTACGAGATCATCGCCGGCGAGCGGCGCTGGCGTGCGTCCCAGCTTGCCGGCCTGCACGAGGTGCCGATCGTCCCGGTCGAGGTCAATGATAGCGACGCGCTCGAGATGATGATCATCGAGAACGTGCAGCGCGAAGATCTCAACCCGATGGAAGAGGCGCAGGGCTATCACGCGCTCGCCAACGAGTTCAAACGCAGCCAGGAAGATATCGCGCGGGACGTCGGCAAGAGCCGCAGCCATGTCGCCAACATGATGCGGCTGACGAAGCTGCCCGCAGAGGTGCAGGCCTTCATCGCTAGCGGTGAGTTGTCCGCAGGCCATGCACGCGCGCTGATCGGCGTGCCTGATCCGCTCGCCGCTGCCAAGCGCATCGTCGCCGAAGGTCTCAACGTCCGTCAAGCCGAAGCGCTGGCGCATGACGAGGGTGTGCCGGTGCGCAAGCCGCAGAAGGCGCGTGGCGGCGGCGCCGCCGGCAAGGAGAAGGACCCTGATACGCTCGCGCTGGAGAAGCGCGTCTCTGATGCGCTGGGCCTCACCGTCAGCGTCAACCATCGCGACCCCGGCGGCACCGTGCAGATCAGCTACCGCAGTCTCGAGCAGCTCGACGAGGTGATGCGGCGGCTCGAGGGCGGTTAGAGCCATCTTACTCAATGCAGGTCCTCGTCATTGCGAGACATCGCGACGAAGCAATCCATGTTTCCGCAAGCGGCGAGATGGATTGCTTCGCTTCGCTCGCAATGACGCCTTGGGACGCATCCTGTCCTATCCGCGCCGTCGCGCATTCGCGGCGATCGAGAGCAGGGCGCGTTGCGCGATCACGGCGGCGAGCGAATTCTGCTTGCGCATATCGAGGGCTGCGGTGCCGAGCTGCTCGATGATTCCGGCCAGCCGCTGCGGGCTGAAATTGCGCAACGCGATTTCGACCGCGCCCTTGCGCGAAAAATGCAGCCGCGGGTATCCGCCCTCGAGTACGGCGGAGACCGGCGTGCCATCGGCGAGCGCAAGCGCCGATTTGTGCAGCCAGGCCGCCTGGCGCTGCGCGGCGGCGATGATGACGCCGGGATAGGTGCCGGCGACCATCGCTTTCGCGAACTCGGTCTCGACCGCGGCAGCGTTGCCGGCGAAGGCGCTGTCCACGATCGGATCGAGCTTCAGCTCGGATGCGTCGGAGACCACCGTCATCACGTCCTCGAGCGTGACCTCGCCTTTGCCATGGGCGTAGAGCGTGAGCTTGCGCACTTCGTTGCGCGAGGCCTGGCGGTCGCCGCCGAGCAGTGACATCAGCACGGCGCGGGCATCGGACGCGATGCGCAGGCCAGATGCCCGCAGTTCGTCATCGATCAACTTGGCGAGGTCGCGCTCGGTGTCGGGATAGCAGCCGATCGCCACCGCATTCTTGGCGCGCTCGCAGATCTTGCGCAGCGGCGAATCCGGCCGGATATCGCCGGCCTCGATCACGATGCGGCAATCTGTCACCGGCGAATCCGTAAGCGTCTCGACACCGCTGGCAAAATTGCGCGAGCCGGCCCGAACGCGGATCGCGCGCCGGCCGCCGAACAGCGGCACGGTCATCGCTTCATCGACCAATCGCGACGGCTCGGCAGCGAGGTCGTCGCCGTCGAGGCGGACCAGCGAGAACGGATCGTTGGGGTCGTCGATTGCGGAAGCCATCAGCGCGTCGGCGCGCTCGCGCACGAGACCGGCATCGGGGCCGTAGAGCAGGATGATCGGTCGGCCGGGATCGGGCCGGGCGAGAAAGGCGTCGATCTCTTTTCCGCGGAGCGCGACCAACGGCGGTCAGGTCCCGGCGGTGAAGAAGGACGCCAGCCGGGTATTGATGTTGTCGGCGATCTCCTGCGCGGCGCGATCTTCGGCGTCGCGCAAGGCGCGCGTGCGCGTGAAGCGCTGGTAGGAGCCGGGCATGTCGTAGGACACGCGCGAGAAGGTGGAGCCCGTCATCACCGACTTGTTGGAGGCGATCTCGACCAGGTTGTACTGCGCGTCGATGCCGAAATTCTCGCCGGTTGGCAGCGCGGTGTTCGGATCGATCATCAGCGACGAGCGGCCGGTCGTGAAGCGAATCACCAGGCGATGGGTCGGCGGCATGCCGGTGGCGTTGCCATAAAGCTTGAACGCCAGCGCATTGCGGACTTCCACGCCGATGCGGGCCTCGCGGGACGCGTTCGGCTTATCGGTGATCGGCGGCAGCTCGACGCCCATCAGTTTTTCGCGCAGCGCCGGCGTGCCGTCGGTATGCTCGGCATACATCGGCTGGAAACAGCCTGCCGTCAGCGCGGCCAAGGCGGCCACCGCGACGAGCCGGAGAACGATCCGGATCCTAGCCGACGACATTCACGATCCTCATGGGCACCACGATCACCTTCCGGACGGCTTTGCCGTCCAAGGCGGCTTTTACCGCATCAAGCGCCAGAACGGCAGCCTCGATCTCAGGATTTTCGGCCGCCCGTGGCACGGTAACATCACCCCGCTTCTTGCCATTGACCTGCACGACCAGGGTCACGCTGTCTTCAACCAGCAAATCGCGTTCGATTTGCGGCCAGGGAACCTCCGAAATCAGCCCCTCCTGGCCCAAAACCTGCCAGCATTCCTCAGCCAAATGCGGCATCATGGGTGCGAACAATTGAACAAGGATGACCGCGGCTTCCCGGATCGCCCAGGCGACGTCGGGCGCGGGCTTGCCACCCTTGGCCAGGGTCTCGGCGAGGGCGTTGGTGAATTCCCGGATATGGGCGAGGCAGACATTGAAATGCAGCCGCTCAATCCCGGAGGACACCTTGTCCAGTGCGCCATGGGCCGCCTTGCGCAAGGCGAGCGCCTCGGGGGTGAATGACGCAGGGCGGGCCGCCGGCGCACCCGTCGCGACCTCGGCGGATTCATTCACCAGCCGCCACAGCCGCTGCACGAAGCGCGCCGCACCCTGCACGCGCTCGTCGCTCCAGATCACGTCGCGGTCGGGGGGAGAGTCCGACAGCATGAACCAGCGTGCGACGTCGGCGCCATAGGTCGCGATAATGTCGTCGGGATCGACCGTGTTCTTCTTCGACTTCGACATCTTCTCGATCGGGCCGATCGTGACCTCTTCGCCGGTGTCGATCATCGTGGCGCGCCGGCCGCCGTCGATAGCCTCGATCTTCACCTCCGCCGGCATCGCGAAGGTGCCGTCGGCCCTCTGGTAGGTCTCATGCACCACCATGCCCTGCGTGAACATGCCCGCGAACGGCTCATCCATCGCGATGTGGCCGGTGGCCTTCATCGCGCGGGTGAAGAAGCGGCTGTAGAGCAGATGGAGGATCGCGTGCTCGACGCCGCCGATATACTGGTCGACCGGCATCATCCGGTTGGCGACGGCGGGCGTGGTCGGCGATGTCTCGTTCCAGGGATCGGTGAAGCGCGCGAAGTACCAGGACGAATCCACGAAGGTGTCCATGGTGTCGGTCTCGCGCTGTGCCGGCCCGCCGCATTGCGGGCAGGTGACGTGCTTCCAGGTCGGATGATGGTCGAGCGCATTGCCCGGCTTGTCGAAGGTCGCATCCTCCGGCAGCGTCACCGGCAGTGCGCTATCCGGCACCGGCACCCCGTCGCATTTCGGGCAGTGGATGATCGGGATCGGGCAGCCCCAATAGCGCTGGCGCGAGATGCCCCAGTCGCGCAGGCGAAAATTGACCTGGCGTTCTCCAACGGGCGCATTGCCACGGAGTTCACTCTCCAAGCGCTTGGCCACTTCTTCCTTCGCCTGCTCGATGGTCATGCCGTCAAGGAAGCGCGAATTGATCATGCGGCCGTCACCGTCATAGGCGGTGTCCGTGATCACGAACGTCTTTGGATCCTGTCCTTCGGGACAGACGACCGGCGTGTTGCCGAGGTCGTATTTGTTGACGAAGTCGAGGTCGCGCTGGTCATGCGCCGGGCAGCCGAAGATGGCGCCGGTGCCGTATTCCATCAGCACGAAATTGGCGACATAGACCGGCAATTTCCAGTTCGGATCGAACGGGTGGATCGCCTTGATGCCGGTATCGAAACCCTGCTTCTCGGCGGTGTCGATGATTTCCTGCGCGGTGCCGATTCGTTTGACCTCGGCGATGAACTCCGCGAGCTCCGGATTCTTCGCGGCCGCGGCCTGCGCCAGCGGATGATCCGCGGAGATCGCCATGAACTTGGCGCCGAACAGCGTGTCCGGCCGCGTCGTGAAAATCTTCAATTCGCTCTCGCCCGCCGGCGTGGTCGCGGTATCCAGGGCGAAGCGGATCAGGAGGCCCTCGGACCGGCCGATCCAATTGCGCTGCATCAGCCGCACCTTGTCGGGCCAGCGATCCAGCCCGTCGAGCGCGTCCAGCAGCTCCTGCGAATACTTCGTGATCTTGAAGACCCACTGGTTCATCTCGCGCTGCTCGACGACCGCGCCGGAGCGCCAGCCGCGGCCGTCGATCACCTGCTCGTTGGCGAGCACGGTCATGTCGACGGGGTCCCAGTTGATCTTGCGCTTCTCGCGCTCGACCAGGCCGGCGCGCAGGAAGTCCAGGAACATCTTCTGCTGATGCTTGTAATAGGCGGGATCGCAGGTCGCGAATTCGCGGCTCCAGTCGAGCGAAAGGCCGATCGAGCGCAGCTGCTTCTTCATCGCCGCGATGTTGTCGTAGGTCCACGCCTTCGGAGCCACTTTGCGCTCGATCGCGGCGTTTTCCGCCGGCAGGCCGAATGCGTCCCAGCCCATCGGGTGCAGCACATTGAACCCCTTGGCGCGCATGTAGCGGGCCAGCACGTCGCCGAGCGTGTAGTTCCGGACATGGCCGATATGGATGCGCCCGGAAGGGTAGGGGAACATCTCGAGCACATAGTATTTCGGCCGCGGATCGTCGTTTTTCGACGAAAAGATCGCCATCTCGTCCCACTGGCGCTGCCAGCGAGGCTCGGATTCACGGGCGTTGTAACGTTCGGAGGTCATGGAGCAGGGCTCTTGGGGGCCTTTTCGGCCGTTTAGAAGACGGCGGACTAGGCCATAGAATTGACTGCGGGGTCAACGGGTTGGGGTGTCACTGCGCCCCAGTTAAGTAGGATGGGTAGAGCGCAGCGAAACCCATCACGATGGAGCAAGCGGCGCGAATGATGGGTTTCGCTGCGCTCTACCCATCCTACGTCTGATTCAAACAGCGGATATGCGTTCGCGTTCTCGCGGCATGTATTGCCCGAGCTTTGCTTCACTTTCGACCCTCTCGAAATCGGAGGGCGCAGGGAAAGCCGGGTGCTGGTTGCACCCGTGGGTCCCGTGCAACAAAAAGCACGGGGGTAGGACCACAGGTTCAACCGAAGCATTCCGGCTTTCCCTGCGCGATGGT
>NZ_AUEZ01000034.1 GCF_000426245.1 Bradyrhizobium sp. Ai1a-2
CTACATCGCCACCGGACGCGCCAAGCGCCCCACCGCCGACAACGGCAAGGTCGGCGGACCGCTGACACAGGCGATGAGAAAAAAGATTGCCGATGGCGGCTTCGACACCCCCTACCGGCTAAGAAAGCAGATCGTGGAGGCGGTGTTCGGACAGATCAAGCAGGCGCGCGGCTTCCGCCAGTTCCTGTTGCGGGGCCTGGCAAACGTGCGTGCCGAATGGGCGATAATCTGCACCGCCCACAACCTCGTGAAGCTCGCTAACCTCGCAAGGCCCCCATGAGCGGGATTTCGTGTCGAAATGCGCCAACCAGAAAGCTATCTGGACGGGCTCCTAGTCCCGTGCCGCCGCTCGCCCAGCCCGCGGCCTCGACCGAGGCCGAAGCCCTCCTGCCTGTCCGCTTCCAGAAATGGTTCGCGGCCCGCGGCTGGTCGCCGCGCGAGCATCAGCTCGCGCTGCTCGCCAAGGCGCGCGAAAATCGTTCGGCGTTGCTGATCGCGCCCACCGGCGCCGGCAAGACGCTGGCAGGATTTCTGCCGACATTGGTGGAACTGAGCGCTGTCCCACACCTCCCCCTGAAAGGGGGAGGTCGACACCCGAAGGGTGGCGGGTGGGGGGCAGCCACGGGCACGGAGCAAGCAGCGGACCCCCACCCCAACCCTCCCCCTTTCAGGGGGAGGGAGAATGACCAGCTCGCAAGTGGAGAAGGAGCGAGCTCAAGCGCGGTACGCTCCGACCACGCACGCTCCAACCTCATCTCCACCGGCCGCAGCGTGAAGCGCACCGGCGGCCTCCACACCCTCTACATCTCGCCGCTGAAGGCGCTCGCGGTCGACATCGCGCGCAATCTCGAGGCGCCCGTCGCCGAGATGGGACTGCCGATCAAGATCGAGACCCGCACCGGTGACACGCCGGTGTCGCGCCGACAGCGGCAGCGGCGTTATCCGCCGGATATCCTGCTCACCACGCCCGAGCAGCTCGCGCTGTTGCTCTCATCCGATGACGCGCCGTTCCTGTTCTCCTCGCTGAAGCGCATCGTGCTCGACGAACTGCACGCGCTGGTGACCTCCAAGCGCGGCGACCTGCTGTCGCTTGGGCTCGCGCGGCTGTGGCGGCTCGCGCCCGAGATGCGCGCGATCGGCCTGTCGGCGACGGTCGCTGAGCCGGAACAGCTCGCGCGCTTCCTGGTGCCGCAGCAACCGGCCGCGCAAATCGCCGCCGACGTCGTCATCGCAGGCGGCGCGGCGCCGCCGATCGTCGAGATGCTGGATACGCGCGAGCGCCTGCCGTGGGCCGGCCACACCGCGCGCCATGCGCTCGGCGAGATCTATGAACTGATCCGGCAGAACAAGACCACGCTGGTCTTCGTCAACACGCGCAGCCAGGCCGAGATGCTGTTCCAGGATCTCTGGCGCATGAACGACGATGGCCTGGCGATCGCGCTGCATCACGGCTCGCTCGACGTCGCGCAGCGCCGCAAGGTCGAGGATGCGATGGCCGCCGGCCGGTTGCGCGGCGTGGTCTGCACCTCCTCGCTCGATCTCGGCGTCGACTGGGGCGATGTCGATCTCGTCATCAATATCGGCGCGCCGAAGGGCTCGTCGCGGCTGATGCAGCGCATCGGCCGCGCCAACCACCGTTTCGACGAAGCCTCGCGCGCGGTGCTGGTGCCGGCCAACCGTTTCGAGGTTCTGGAATGCCGTGTCGCGATCGATGCGATCGCCGAGAACGCGCAGGATACGCCGCCGCTGCGATCGGGCGCGCTCGACGTACTGGCGCAGCATGTGCTCGGCTGCGCCTGCGGCGAGCCGTTCCTTGCCGACGAATTATATGAGGAGGTGTTGACGTCGGCGCCTTACGCTGCGCTGACACGGGCCGATTTCGACGACATCGTCGATTTCGTTGCCACCGGCGGTTATGCGCTGAAGACCTACGAGCGCTTCGCGCGCATCAAGCAGGACAAGCAGGGTCGCTGGCGCGTCGCCAATCCCCGGGTGCGGCAGAGTTATCGTCTCAATGTCGGCACCATCGTCGAGGAAACCATGCTGAAGGTGCGGCTGGTGCGCTCGCGCGCCGGCGGCACCGGCTCGACCGGTGCGCTCGGCCGTGGCGGCCGCGTGCTGGGAGAGATCGAGGAAGTCTTCATCGAAGGCCTCGTGCCCGGCGACACTTTCGTGTTCGGCGGCGAGGTGGTGCGCTACGAGGCGCTGGTCGAGGACCATGTCTATGTCTCCCGCGCCAATGACAGGGACGCCAAGGTGCCGTCCTATATGGGCGGCAAATTTCCGCTCTCCACCTATCTCGCCGAGCGCGTGCGCAAATTGCTCGATGACCGGCGCGCGTGGAATGCGCTGCCGGACCAGGTCCACGAATGGCTGTCGTTGCAGAAGGATTTTTCCCGCGTGCCCGCGGTGCGCGAACTCCTGGTCGAAACCTTTCCACGCGGCAACAAGCATTATCTGGTCTGCTATCCCTTCGAGGGCCGGCTCGCGCACCAGACGCTCGGCATGCTGCTGACGCGGCGGATGGAGCGCGCCCGCACCCGGCCGCTCGGCTTCATCGCCAATGAATATGCGGTTGCGATCTGGGGGCTCGGCGATCTCTCTTTTATGATCCGGCACGGCCAGCTCGATCTCAATGCGCTGTTCAATCCCGATATGCTCGGCGACGATCTCGAAGCATGGCTCGCCGAATCGGCGTTGATGAAGCGCACCTTCCGCAATTGCGCCATCATCTCAGGGCTAATCGCGCGTCGCCATACCGGCGAGGAGAAATCGCGGCGTCAGGTGCTGTTCTCGACCGATCTCGTCTATGACGTGCTGCGCAAGCATCAGGCCGACCACGTCCTGTTGCGCGCGGCGCGTGCCGATGCCGCAACCGGCCTGCTCGATCTGCGCCGGCTCGGCGACATGCTCACGCGTATCCAGGGACGAATCACCCACCGGGAACTGGAGCATGTTTCGCCCCTCGCGGTCCCGGTGATGCTGGAAATCGGCCGCGAGTCAGTCTATGGCGAAGCATCCGACGAGCTCTTGGCGGAAGCTGCCGACGAGCTCATCAAAGAGGCGATGTCGTGAGGCATCGTAGCAAGGAAAATGAACCCGCGGGGCGCTTCTCTTTCTGTCGTCGATACCCAGAGCGCCTTCGAGGTCGCCGGCGTGACGATGCTGGCCGACCTCTCGGGCACGCTGTTCTGGGAAGAGCAGCGCCTGCTGGTCGTCTCCGACCTGCACCTGGAAAAAGGCTCCAGCTTCGCCATGCGCGGCGTGCTGCTGCCGCCTTACGACACCGCGGCGACCCTGGGCCGTTTGGCCGCCGTGGTCGCGCGGCTTGACCCGCGCATGGTGATTGCGCTCGGCGACAGTTTTCATGACCGGCGCGCGCATCAACGGCTGAGCGCACAGGACCGCGACGCCATCGCCGCGTTGCAGGCGCGGCGGGAATGGATCTGGATCTCCGGCAACCACGATCCGGCGCTGCCGTCGACGCTTGGCGGCATGGTCGCCACCGAAGTCGCGATCGGGCGGATCAGATTCCGCCACGAACCAACCGGCGCCATCGGCGAGATTGCCGGCCACTTGCATCCCAAGGCCCGCGTCTCGACCCGCGGCCGCGCGGTCGAACGCCGCTGCTTCGCCAGCGACGGCGAACGCGCGGTGATGCCGGCCTTCGGCGCCTACGCCGGCGGCTTAAGCATCCGCGACGAAGCCTTCGCAAAACTGTTCGGCACGGCCACCTTCACCGCCCACCTCCTCGGCGACACCAGGCTCCACACCATCGCCGCGTCGCGCTGTTATTGATTGCCGCCACCTCCGTCATTGCGAGCGGAGCGAAGCAATCCATGCTTCCGCTTGCGGCGCTATGGATTGCTTCGCTCCGCTCGCAATGACGATGTGGCTGCTTCGGGTGCGACATATCAACCCGACGGGCAAATCACCAAAAGTCTGTCCACCCCTGCAGCAAAAAACATTCCGCTTTCGTCGTCGGGCAAATCAGTGATTTAACTTCGCGCGTCTCACCCGGATGAGGGGCGGCTCGCGATCGTCACGAACGTTGCGGTGAGATGCGGTGGACGTGATGCGTGTGACTGACGAGCACAGGCATCACGGACGGCGAAGTCGTGTGGTCCTGGCGCCCCGACGCTGGCGCTAAGTCCTGAGGGATGGAAACATCCCCAAGGGTGACGGTGGCAAAAGAGCCCGGTCACCGGGGAGAGCACGAAATAAGCCGTAACACCATCGCGCAGGGAAAGCCGGAATGCTTCGGTTGAACCTGTGGTCCTACCCCCGTGCTTTTTGTTGCACGGGGCCCACGGGTGCAACCAGCACCCGGCTTTCCCTGCGCCCTCTATTCATTGAGAGGGCGGAACGAACGCAAAGCTCGGACGCATCGCGCCGCGAGAACGCGAACTCACATCCTCATCATACTCCATCGTCATGCCCGCGAAGGCGGGCATCCAGTATCCGGCGGCCTCTCGGCTCAAGCTTAACGGCCTCTGGAATACTGGATCGTCCGCCTTCGCGGACGATGACTGCGGAAAGCTGTTTGACAATTGAATCAGAATCTCTCCTCGCGTCGTCCCGGCCTTCGCGAGGCGTGAGAGAATCGTAGGATGGGTAGAGCGCAGCGAAACCCATCATTCGTGCGGCTTGCTCCATCGCGATGGGTTTCGCTTTGCTCTCCCCATCCTACGGCTCCTACGCCGCTTTCGCCTGCACGGTGTCGCAGAACTCCGCGAGCCTGTCGGCAAGCCGCAGCGTAGCGGGGCTGGCGGCGGGGGAGGCGAGGAGGGCGACTTCGGTCCTGTCGATCGGCGCAAAACCGTCTTTTGCCGTGAGCACGCGGTGATCGGCCTGGATCGCGATCTCCGACAGGATGCTCAGGCCCATGCCGGCGGCGACCGCGGCCTGGATGCCGGAGAGGCTCGAGGACGTATAGGCCATGTGCCAGGTGCGGCCCGCGCTCTCCAGCGCATGGATCGCGCCTGCGCGATAGAGACAGCCGGCGGGAAATCCGATCAGCGGCACCGAGCCGCTGCGCGTATCGCGCGGATGCGTCTTGCTGGTGACCCAGTGCACCCGTTCCGGCCACGCCGCGATCGCGCCCTTCTCGCCGGCGGTGCGCTTGAGCAGCGCGAGATCGAGCTCGCCGCGATTGAGATCGCGCTGCAGGTGCATGCTCTGGTCGGCGCGCACGTCGAGCCGGAGTGTTGGATGCGAACGCGAGAAGGCGCCGAGCAGTTTTGCCAGCCGATAGGCGGCGAAATCCTCGGGGATGCCGAGCCGGATCGCGCCCTGATAGGTCGGCCGCGTCACCACATCGCGCGCCTCCTCGGCGAGCGCGAGCAGCCGCCGCGCATAGGAGAGCAGCCGCTCGCCGGCTTCGGTCGGGGTGACGTCCTTGCCGTTGCGGACCAGCAGCGGCTGGCCGACATCCTCCTCCAGCCGCTTGATCTGCTGGCTGACGGTGGATTGCGTGCGGTGGACGCGCTCGCCGGCGCGGGTGAAGCCACCGGCATCGACCACCGAGACGAAACTGCGCAGCAGTTCCAGATCGAACATCGCGGCACCTATTCAAAAATCCACTGGCTGCCAGTCTATCATTTAATTTCCAAATGGGAAGGCGACGGCCTAGATGGAAGGGCCAAGGAGAAGTCTCATGTCGCTCGCCCCTTCGGTCGCGGTTACCCGTCAAGGCTTCAACCCGCTGCCGCTCTTGATTGCCCTGTTCTGCCTGCTCTGGAGCTACGCCTTCATCGCCGGCAAGATCGGCGTCACCGATTGTCCGCCGCTGATCCTGCTCACGGCGCGATTCTCGCTCGCGGGCATCCTGATCCTCGGGTTTCTGGCCCTGCGCCGCGAGGGCTGGCAGCTCTCCTGGCGCGATGTCGCTGTTTATTCGGTGCTCGGCATTGCCAACAATGCGCTCTATCTCGGGCTTGGCTACACCGGATTGAAGACGGTCTCCGCCGGCATCGGCGGATTGATCGTCTCGGCCAATCCGGTGTTCACGGCGGTGCTCGCGGCGCTGTTCCTCGGCGAAGTGCTGACCTGGCGCAAGGTCGCGGGCCTCATGCTCGGCGTTGCCGGCGTCGCCTTCATCGTCTGGCATCGGATCTCCGTCGGCACCGAGCATATGGAAGGCATCGCCTTCACGCTGGCCTCGCTCGCCTCCATCGTCACCGGCACCATCCTGTTCAAGCTGCTCGCGCCCAAGGGCGGCCTGTGGGTCGGCAATGGCATCCAGAATCTCGTCGGCGGGCTGGTACTGCTGCCATTCGCCTTCACGCTCTCCAGTGTCTCCGAGATCGTGCCGAGTGCGCGGCTGTTAGGTGCGTTCGTCTTCCTGGTGTTCGGCGGATCGATCCTGGCTTACGCGCTATGGTTTCACCTGCTGAAAGTGTGTGGGGCCACCGCCGCGAGCGCCTATCACTTCCTAATGCCGCCGCTCGGCATGCTGTTCGCGTTCCTCGTGCTCGGCGAGCATGTCGAGTCCCGCGATCTGCTCGGCATCATCCCGGTCGCGCTCGGCATCTATCTCGTGACCCGTCCAACCGCGGCGCCTGCATCGCGCGCCTGACAGCATGTCTTGCTTGTGACACATCGGCCGGTCAGGTACAGCGCCGGGAACCGAACCACCTCCGGTTCGTTGTCGCGGCGACTGGACCGGGTATGGCGCAACACAAGGCATCGACTGGCAATCACGTAAAGCCCGGCGATAAGCCGGCCCCGAAGGCCAAGCCGCGCCAGCCCTTCGAGCTCAAGCGCTTCCTCAAATCGCTCGGCCCCGGCCTGATCACCGGCGCCTCCGACGATGATCCGTCTGGGATCGGCACCTACAGCCAGGCCGGCGCGCAGTTCGGCTACGGCATCGGCTGGACCATGCTGTTCACCTTTCCGCTGATGGTGGCGATCCAAGAGATTTCGGCCCGCGTCGGCCGCGTCACCGGTCAGGGCATTTCGGGCAATGTGTGCCGGTACTATCCGCTGTGGCTGCTCAACATTGTGGTCGCGCTCCTGTTCATCGCCAACACGATCAACATCGCCGCCGATCTCGGCGCGATGGCGGACGCGACGACACTGCTCGTCGGTGGGCACCCCATCCTTTATGTGCTGTTCTTCGGGGTGGCGTCGGTGGCGGCCCAGATCTTCCTCGACTACAAGCGCTACGTTGCGGTGCTCAAATGGCTGACGCTCAGCCTGTTCGCCTATGTCGCGGCGCTTGGATTTGCCCGCATCTCCTGGGGCGAGGCGCTGGCCGGCATACTCATTCCAAGGCTGGCCTGGAATAGCAATTATTTCACGACCATCGTCGCGATCTTCGGCACCACGATCTCGCCCTACCTGTTCTTCTGGCAGGCCTCGCAGGAGGCCGAAGACCAGCGCATCGACGCCAAAAAGCAGCCGCTGATCGAGAAGCACTATGGCGCGAGCCGGGAGTTCTCGCGGATCCGCGCCGACACCATCGTCGGCATGGCGTTCTCGAACCTGATCGCGCTCTCGATCATCGTCACGGTCGCCGCGACCTTGCATGTGGCGGGGAAGACCGACATCCAGAGTTCGGCGCAGGCTGCAGAAGCGCTGCGTCCGATCGCGGGCCCGTTCGCGGAAGCGATCTTCGCGCTCGGCATCGTCGGCACCGGGCTGCTCGCCATTCCCGTGCTCGCGGGCTCAACCGCCTATGCCGTCGGCGAGGGACGCCAATGGCCGGTGGGATTGGCGCGCAAGCCGAAGGAGGCGGTCGCCTTCTATGCGGTGCTGGCGCTGTCGGCCGGCTTCGGCATCGCGCTGAATTTCACGTCGATCAACCCGATCTCGGCGCTGTACTGGAGCGCGGTCATCAACGGCGTGCTCGCCGTGCCCGTGATGGTGCTGCTGATGGTGATGGCGCGCCGCCACGACGTGATGGGCCGGTACATCATCACCGGCCCGCTCTATTGGCTCGGATGGCTGTCAACGGTGGCGATGCTGCTGAGCGTCGTTGCGATGGGCGTCGGATGGCTTCTGGGCGCAGTGTAGCCCGGTTACTTCGGCGCTGCCTGTGCACGCGACAGGCTCAATCGCGCCGGAACACGATCGAGGCCATCCAGCCGGTCATCAGCGCCATGGCGGCGGTCACGAGGCCATAGGCAAGGCCGTTCTGCCGCGCTGTATTGGCGACGAACTGCTCGAAACCGACCTTGACAATCTCGAAGGCGGTATCGGCCTTGGTCACCAGCGCGCCGTCGGTGAACAATTTGATCTCGACATTGTAGGTGCCGATTGGCACCTCGGCCGGCAGCGGAATGGTCGTTCGGAACAGGGTCGGGGTCAGGAAGGTGACCGCCGAGGTCTCCTCGCGGTAGAGGCCGCGCTCGGAGCGCAGCCGCACGAAGGCGCTGCGGAAGATGTCGTTGGGGACGACGTCGGCATAGTCGCCGCCGACCCGCTGCATCAGCAGCACGTTGTTGAGCCCGAGTTGCTGGCGCCGCTGCACCTCCGCCGAAGCGATCTGGTCGAAGGGGCGGTTGGAGAACAGCGCGAGATAGCTCGGCACCTGCAGGAACTGCCGGTAGTCGCTGTTGATCCAGATCCCGAATCTGCGCTCCTTGCGCCGCGTCACCATGTCGGCGCGCGGCCCGATCACGGTTACTACGAGATCGTAATTGGTGCGGCCGGGCGGGGTATCGGCATCCCTCTCGACCGAGCCGAACAGCACCAGTTCCTCGCCGGAGTAATTCGGCGTCACCGTGACGCGGTGGTTCGAGACCGAGACGATCAGCCGCTCCGCGCCGGCCGGGCTTCCGGCGAGGATCGCAGCCAGCAGGGCGGCGAGAACGAGGAGCGAGCGGGCGGTCATGGTGCGCCCCCGCCGGTTTCGCGGATGGTGAAGAGATCGGCAGGGCGGATCACAAGCTCGACTGCAAAGCGGATGCCGACCGCAAGCACCAGGAGCCCGAGCAACAGCCGCAAATGCTCGCCGCGGATTTTCTGGCCCGCGCGGGCGCCGAACTGCGCCCCGGTGACGCCGCCGACCATCAGGATCAGGGCCAGCACGGCATCGACCAGGTGATTGGTCACCGCGTGCAGCATGGTCGCGAAGATCATCGTCACCAGCGTCAGCACCATCGAGGTGCCGATCACGGTCGAGGTCGGCACCCGCAGCAGGTAGATCATCAGCGGCACCAGGATGAAGCCGCCGCCGATGCCCATGACGGCGCCGATAAACCCGATCACGAGGCCGACGAAGATGACGGGAATGATGGAGAGATAGATCTTGGAGCGCTTGAAGCGCATCTTCAGCGGCAGGCCATGGATCCAGCCATGGCTGCCCGGGCGGCGCAGGGTGACGGTGCCGCCGCGGCGGGTGCGCAGCATCGCGCGCAGGCCCTCATAGGCCATCGCCCCGCCGACCGCGGTGAGCAGCACGACATAGGACAGCCCGATCATCAGGTCGAGCTGGCCGAGCGAGCGCAGATAGGTGAAGGTCCATACCCCTAGCGCGGTCCCGATCGTGCCGCCGCTTAACAGGACCAGCGCCAGCGTCGGATCGATGGCGCGGCGGCGCCAATAGGAGATCGCACCGGAGAAGGAGGAGGCCGCGATGTGGCTCGCGACCGAGGCAACCGCGACCGCCGGCGCGATGCCGATAAAGATCAGGAGCGGCGTCATCAGGAAGCCGCCGCCGATGCCGAACATGCCGGAGACGAAACCGACCGCCGCGCCCATCGCCAGCACGAGGAAGATATTGACGGGAATATCGGCGATCGGGAGGTACAGCTGCACGCGCGGTCGCTTCTTATAATGCCGCGAGGCTGGCGCAGGGCCACCCACGGCGCGGTTTTCTGATCGAGCTTGCGGGCAGCGGAATCCGACGCGGAGCTGGGCGCGGATCGGTTGCCGCGTCCTTGCATAACCGAAATTGGAGCGGGGAGGGACTATTGAATCCGCCAGTGCGGGCTTTTTTGTCGCACGTGCGGCGGGTCTCGCCTCAGATCATGATCCGATGAGACGGATCATGATCTCATCTCGTTGTTGAGCATGATCTTTTCGGAAAACCGTTCTCCACTTTTCCGGATCAGGGTCGGCCAATGGGATCGGTGATCAGGTTCATCGCCGCGGCTTCCTTGGTGCCGAGCCACCGGATGTCCCTGGTTTGTGACATCGCCTCGACGACGGTGGAGGATACGCCCATCCTGGTCATGTAGTGCAGGACGGCGCCGGTGACGCGCTGGGTGTCGGCGACGGGATCGGCAACCGGCGCCGTGGTGACGAACCGGTGGACGCCCAGCATCGAGCCCTCGATGCCGTAGCGGGTCGTGCCACCGGCAAACGCAAGGACGCAGGCGCTGGCGCAATAGGCCGGCCGGACCCAGCCCGAACCATCGGCGACGCCGACGGCCGTCGTCAGCCCGCGGGACCGGATCATTTCGCCGATGATGAGCGCCTGATTGAGATCTCCGCCCGGAGAGGACAGAAGGACAACATCGCCGGGGGCGAGATGAGCCGCATCCAGCCTGTCGCGGAACCAGTTCGCGGCGGCCGGGCCGATTTCTCCCCTGATGGCCAAAGCGGGTCGCGAACCGACCGCCCCGCCAAAATCGGCCTTGCTGATCAGCTGCGAACTCAGGCTCGGCGAGAAATACTGGTCTTTCCAATACGCCCAGGCGTCGGGCCGCGACAGATCCCTATAGGCGCGGATGCCGACGCCAGAGATCAGGAGGACGAATATGACAGCCGACCACATCGACCACCGCCAGGCGGGCCGACGGGGCGGCCGCGCTTTCGGTTGATCGGTAGGCTGGCGTGGTGGTGCGACGCGGGGCCCGGTTGGCGAGCTTCGGTAGCGACCTTCCTGATGTTCGGCTGACAAGTTCGTTCTCTCGACGCTGGCAGCTACCGCGCGGGGGCACGGTCTTTCTACACAGCTTCAGCGCTGAGATACATATGGCGACGCCGCACCGCCGCGTCGTGCGCCTGTCATAATTTTAATGCGCGATCGAGGCGGTGCGCTTCGGCGACGCTGCCCTGGCCGCGGGCCTGGCCACATTGGGCTGCACGGTCGCCGAATCCCAGCCGCCCGGCGGGGTTGCGACATTGACGGCGTCGTCGGGCTGCGGCTCGGCGGTGAAAGTCTGGATCGCGAGCTTGGCCGCTGCCAGCGACTGTGCGTCGAGGCGTTTCGCAACATCGTCACGTTTGTGGCTGGCGTCGGCGTCGCCCTGGGCTGCGGCGAGGCTGAACCATTTGAAGGATTCGGCCAGGTTCTGTTCGACCCCAATGCCACGGGCATAGAGGATGCCGAGATTGAACTGGCTGTCGGCGACGCCGCGCTCGGCAGCCTTGCGGAACCATTGAGCTGCGCTCGTGTAGTTGGCGCCCTTGCCGCCGCCATCGGCATCGAGCACCGCGAGATTGTGCATGGCCTTGGCGTTGCCGCGCTCGGCGGCCTGCACGTAGTAACGCCGCGCGGTGTCGACATCCTTTTTCACGCTGAGGCCCTTCTCATAGAAGGTTCCCAGTCGGAAGACCGCGGGCACCACGCCGGCCCGCGCGGCGCGCTCGTACCACTTCGCAGCCTCGTCATAATTGGTCGGAACGCCTTTGCCTTCGGCGAAGCGCACGCCAACCTCATAGGCCGCGGCCGGATCGCCCCTCAGCGCGGCGGCGCGCAGTACCGGGCCGCCGATGGCGTCAGGCAGCCGTTCACTCGGCGGCACCTGTGCCATCATGAGCCTGCCCGCCGGCGGCGCGGGGATCGAGCCGGTGATGTCATTGCTCGCAACGGGAGATGGTGATGGCGCGGGCGCCGGCGGGATCGTCACCTGCGTGCCATCGAGCATGTTCGGCGCGGTGCTGTTGTTGGATTGCCGGCCAAGCGGGGTCGGCGATGTCATCAACGGTGCCGCGGGTGCCGGCGCGGGCGCGGGTGCGACGGCCGCACTGTCGGCTGGTGGCTGTGCCGCTGCGGGAGCATCGATCGACCCCTCCATCGGCGGCGTCTGCGACGCGGTGCTACTATCGAGCAGGATCATCGCCACCTTGAAGGCGCCGAGCACGATGACCACTACACTCGCGCCGACCAGCAGCGAGCGGATCTTTGACGTGATCGTCGAGGGCTCCTTGCCCTCGGACTTGTCTTGAGCCTTGTCGGCGGCCTTGGCCTTGGCTGCAGCCTTGGCCCCATTGCGTCCGCCCTTCTCGTTGGCGGCCTGGGCGGCCGCGGCCTGCGCGGCGCGGCGGGCGGCGGCGATGAAGCTCGAGGTAGAGACCGGCTCTTTCTTCCCTGTCGAAATCTCGCTGATCGCGCTCTCGGACGCGGCGATGCGCTCGGTGGGTGTGGATAGCCGTCCGGTCGGGCGCGTGCCCGGCTCAAGCGGATGATCCGGCGGCAGGTCCGGCTCGAGCGCGGCGCGGACCGCAGCGTGCGGTTCGAGGATCTCGCTGATGGCGCGCGGCGGCAGTGGCGGTGGAACGGGTGCAGCCTCGGGCATCACCGCATGGAAGTCGCGCGGCGCCGCCGCGAAGTGCTCCTGCGCCGCGGGATTCGGCAGCTCGGGCTTCGGCTGCGGCACCATCGTCTGCGGCATGGCGGCACGCAGCGGCTCGGGTGACGGAGCCGGCGCGGCAGGCGCGGAGCGCACCGCGCGCAGGTCGTTCTCGATCATCGCAAGACGATCGACCACATGACCGAGCGTGTTGTGCACCGTCTCGAGCGAGTCCTGCGTGCGGCGCTCGGTTTCCGAATGGCTGAAGCGGATATCGGACAATTCGCGCTTGACCATGTCGACGAGGCCGGGGTCGGGCGGCTGCGGCGCCGGAGCACTGACGTTGCGGCCCGCCTCGGCCAGCGACACGAGATTGGCGTGCTGGCGTTCAAGATGGCGCAGGATGTCCTGCAGCCCTTCCTCGACGCGCCCGAAATTGCCGGACTGAGGATTGGAAAAGGTCTCCAGTCGTTCGAGCAGGTAGGAGACTCGCTGCTCGAGATGGGCGAATGCCGAGGCGCTGTCGTTGCCGACCTGCATGCGGTCGATGCGCTCCGACAGCGTGCGCACCGCGTCTTCGAGGTGTTGCGAGTGTTCGGTTGGCGCCGGGCGCTCGCGGCTTTCCAGGGTCGAGGCCAACGCGGCGATCCGCTGTTCGAGGACCGCAAAGGCATCACCATGATTGCCGGCGCGCGCGAGCTCGTCGACTTTGGTCGACAGCGTCTGCACGTCCTCGGTAAGCCGTGCCAGTGCGTCGTTGGAGGCGATGTTGGAGACGATCGCGCGGAGCGCGGCGATTGCGCTCTCGAGCTGCTGCACCGTCGAGGGATCGTCGTTGGCGCGCAGGATCAAATCGAGCTTGGCGCCGAGATTGCGGATCGCCTCGTCATAGCCGGCGAGTTGCTCGGCGGGGGTGAGCGAGCGCAGCACCTCGCGGATCTCGGACAGCGCATGCTCGATGCCGGCAAGCGCCTGGCCGTCGGCACCGTTCTGCCGGTTGTCGTCAATGCGGCGTGACAGCGAGCGGATTTCGCCTTCGAGCGATTCGATCGCGCGGCGCGGCATCGCCTCGGTGATCGCCGAGCGGATTTCCGCAAGCTCGCTCCGGAACGCGGCGATCGACTGCTCGATATGATCAGGCCGCTGCAGCGCCTCGATCTGGCTCGTGATCTTGATCAGATAACGCTCCAGTGAGGAGAAGTCCGGGCCAGCCGGTTCCGGCGCGGCCGGTGCCGCTGCAACGGGAGGTGCGTGCGCGGCCTTTGGCGGAACGCTTGAACTCATTGGCTGAGCTGGGCCCGTCGGCTGGGCGTGGCGCGGCGGCATCTGCCGTGGCGGCGGACCGTCGAGTTCGTTCTGGCGCGCGGCGATCTCCGCGATCGCCGAATCGAAGGAGGCGGGACTTAGCGGCGGCGACGGACGGTAGACCTTTGCGGCGGCACGCTCGACGGCTTCCGCCTGGCGCTGACGGTCCGGCATCTGGGGCTGGCGCGCCGCGGCAGCAGGATTTGAAATCTGCGACAGCCGCGCATCGAGCCGCGAGATCGCGTCGTTGAGCTGGCGCGCAACGTTGGACTGGCCGCGCGCAGCGTCGCCTCGCGCAGCGTCGGTGCGCGGGGCGTCATTGCGCGGCGCGGGCCGCGCGAGTCGATCGATCTGCTGGGTGATCGCATCGAGCCGCTGATGAATGTCGGCAACGTCTCGGGTTGCCTGGCCCGGCATCGCCGGCCGCGCCTGGTCATTGCGGAGATCCGGCGGCGCCGGTTCGCCGACGGTGGAATTGAGCCAGTCGTTCAGCGACATGCCGGCGCGTTGAGCCGCGGCCTCGGCCCTTTCGCGGACGGATGGATCGATGCCGTCAACACTCCACGATACGCGCGAATTCATGATTCCGTCCGGTCCCGACTAAGGCGTCCACACCCACGCCTGCAGCCTCCCGTACGTCCCGATTGAACAGACAATCGAATTCCGTGCCGGGCGTCTGCCTTAGCCGCCGACTTTTTCGCGTTAGGGTAAAGAACGGGTTAAGGAATGGCGCCGCAGGGCCTTAAAGTTACCTCCGCGGAACCTGCCTGCGCCAGCCCAGCCTTTATTCGTCGCCTTGGCCGGCTTTGAGCGGCCGAACGGCCGTCCGGTTTGTCAAAGCGGAGAGGGCCTCGATTGCCTCTTCGCACCATTCGGCCACGGCCCGCTCATGGCGAAGGCCGATGCGAAGCCCGAGCAGCTTGCCCATGTCGGCCGGCGAGGCCACACCTTGCGGGAAGCGCTTGTTGAGCAGGCGCTCATAACGATCGTAGCGGTCGCGGTGGTGCTCCAGTCGCGCCATCAGGTCGGTGCGCAGCGGTTCGATATCGATGCTGTCGAGCGCGTAGAGCCGAACCAGGAGATCGTCCTTGATCGAGGCCGGGACGCTCGGCCGTGCCGCCCAGTGCCGCAAGGCGGCCTTGCCCTCGGGGGTCAGCGTATAAACCAGCTTGTTGGGCTTGCCCGATTGAACGACCTCGCGGGCCTGGACATGGCCGCGGTCGCGCAGCTTGGAAAGCTCGCGATAGATCTGCTGGTGGTCGGCCTTCCAGAAGAAGCCGATGGACGCATCGAATGTCTTGGCGAGCTCGTAGCCCGTCATCGGACGTTCGGTCAGGCATGCGAGGATCGCGTCACCCAAAGCCATTGGTCGCCACTCCTTCTCCACCTCCTCGACCATCCTTGACTTTATGCACAGAGGCGCATATGCGTCAATGTGCATATCGACGGTCAAGACTTAACCGGCCCGCCAAGATCGGGCCGCTGCACGTTCCGCCAAGAGGATCTGCCTAGGGGAGACGTCCATGACAACGACCGGCCTCGACAAGTGGTACGCATACATGAAGTCCCATGATCGCGCAGCGCTCTGGGATCTGCTTCACCCCGACGCCGTGTTCGAAAGCCCGGTCGTGCACACGCCGCAGCGCGGACGCGACATCACCTTCAAATACCTATCGAGCGCGGAAAAGGTGCTGGGTGGCCCCGGCTTCACCTATCGCGGCGAATGGCGCAGCGATAACGGCGCGGTGCTCGAATTCGAGAACGATATCGAGGGTATCAAGATCAACGGCGTCGACATCATCACCTTCGATGCGGAGGGACGGATCACGCATTTCAAGGTGATGGTGCGCCCGCTGAAGGCGGTCAACCTGCTGCACCGGCTGATGGGAGAGGAGCTGACGCGGCGGGCTGGTGAGGCCAGCGCCGCCAAGTCGCAGCCCAAGTCGCAGTCCTGATCTCGATAATCGCTTTCCCGGAACACCGAAAGGTCTAAGGTCGGTTTCGGGAACCTTAGTGGTCGCAGCGTCGCGTGGGTTTGCCTGCGGCGCCAAATTCAAAAACTGCCTGCCGGAGCACACCATGCCGATCTACAAAGCCCCAGTCGAAGATGTGAGCTTCCTGCTCAACGACGTCTTCCAGATCGACCGCTACGACAACCTGCCGGGTTTTACCGATGCGTCGGCTGACGTGCGCGAAGCGATCCTGGGCGAGGCGGCAAAACTTTCCGAAGAAGTCTTGCAGCCGCTGAATCGTGTCGGCGACCTCGAGGGCTGCAAGCGCCATGACGATGGCTCGGTGACGACGCCGAAGGGTTTCAAGGAAGCCTACAAGCAGGTGGCCGAAGGTGGCTGGCTCGGACTCTCGGCGCCGACGGAATATGGCGGGCAGGGCCTGCCGGTGACGCTGAGCCAGGCTGTCAACGAATTCCAGATCTCGGCCAACATGGCGTTCTCCATGTATGGCGGGCTCACCATGGGCGCGACCGCAGCACTCCTGGTGCACGGCACGGACGAGCAGAAGAAGACCTATGTTCCGAAGATGGTGGCGGGCGAATGGACCGGCACCATGAACCTCACCGAGCCGCAGTGCGGCACCGATCTCGGCCTGTTGCGCACCAAGGCGGTGAAGCAGGCCGACGGCAGCTTCAAGATCACGGGCACCAAGATCTTCATCTCGGCCGGCGAGCACGACCTCACCGAGAATATCATCCACCTCGTGCTTGCGCGCATCGAAGGCGCACCGGCCGGCATCAAGGGCGTCTCGCTGTTCGTGGTGCCGAAAGTCATGGTCAATGCCGATGGCTCGCTCGGGGCACGCAACGGCGTCTCTTGCGGCTCGATCGAGCACAAGATGGGCATTCACGGCAATTCGACTTGCGTGATGAATTACGACAATGCCACCGGCTGGCTGATCGGGCAGGAAAACAAGGGCATGCAGGGCATGTTCGTGATGATGAACGAGGCCCGGCTCGGCGTCGCCGTGCAGGGGCTCGCGCAGTCCGAGGTCGCCTACCAGAACGCCGTGGCTTATGCGCGCGAGCGCCTGCAGGGCCGCTCGCTGACCGGCGCGAAGGAGCCGAACAAGCCGGCCGACCCGATCATCGTGCATCCCGATGTTCGCCGCACGCTGCTGACGATCCGCGCCTTCAACGAGGCGGCGCGCGCCATGGTGATCTGGACCGCGCTGAAGAGCGATGTCGCCCACCGCTCCAACGATCCGAAGGACCGCCAGGAGGCCGACGACCATATGGGCCTGCTGACGCCGGTGCTGAAAGGCGTGCTCACCGACACCGGCTTCGCCAACACCGTGCTGGCGCAGCAGATGTATGGCGGCCACGGCTATATCGCCGAGCAGGGCATGGAGCAGTTCGTCCGCGACGCGCGCATCTCCATGATCTATGAGGGCGCCAATGGCATCCAGGCGCTCGATCTCGTCGGCCGCAAGCTGCCGCGCGACGGCGGCCGCGCGGTGATGGCGTTCTTCGGTGAAGTCGGTGCCTACGCCAAGGAACATGGCGCGGACGAAGCCATGAAGCCGTTCCTGACCCCGCTCTCGGCTGCGCTCGGCCATCTGCAGCAGGCGACCGGCTGGCTGATGCAGAACGCGATGACCAAGCCGGACAACGCCGGCGCCGCTGCGACCGACTACATGAAATTGTTCGGCATGGTCGCGCTCGGCTACATGTGGGCGCGGATGGCGAAGGTGACGCAGGACAAGATCGCCGCCGGCGGTGCGACGCCTTACCTCTCGACCAAGCTCGTGACCGGCCGCTTCTTCATGGAGAAGCTGCTGCCGGAGACGGCCGTGCACCTGGCGCGGATCCAGAGCGGCAGCGTCACCACGATGGAATTGGCGGCGGAGGCGTTCTGAACAAACTTCCGTGGCCCGCTCGCGACTTCCGCCGGTTCGGCTATAATATTATGATCCTCATGTAAGGAGGGCGTCATGCCTGAGGCATATATCTACGATCACGTTCGCACCCCGCGCGGCCGCGGCAAGCCCGACGGCGCGTTGCACGAAGTCACCGCGCTGGCGCTCGCCACCGTGCCGCTGAAGGCGCTGAAGGAACGCAACAACATTGCCGAAGACGTCGTCGACGACGTCGTGCTCGGCATCGTCGATCCCGTCGGCGAGGCCGGCTCCGACATGGCCCGCTTTGCCGCTCTGAAGTCCGGCCTCGGCGAGAAGGTGCCGGGCGTGCAGATCAGCCGCTTCTGCGCTTCCGGCCTCGATGCCGTGAATTTTGCCGCGGCCCAGATCATGAGCGGGCAGCATGAACTCGTGATCGGCGGCGGCGCCGAGTCCATGAGCCGCGTCGGCATCGGGGCGTCCGGCGGCGCCTGGCCGATGGACCCCTCGATGGCGGTGCCGGCCTATTTCATGCCGCAGGGCGTCTCGGCCGACCTGATCGCGACCAAATACGGCTTCTCCCGCGACGACGTCGACGCCTACGCGGTGCAGAGCCAGCAGCGCGCGGCGAAGGCCTGGGACGAGGGCCGCTTCAACAAATCGGTCGTGCCGGTGAAGGACGTCAACGGCCTTACCATCCTCGCCAAGGACGAGCATATGCGGCCCACGACGACGATGCAGTCGCTGGCGCAGCTCCAGCCGTCGTTCGCGGCGATGGCTGCGATGGCGGGTTTCGACGCGGTGGCGGTGCAGTCGCATCCGGAAATCGAGAAGGTCAACTACGTGCACCACGCCGGCAATTCCTCCGGGATTGTCGACGGCGCCGGCGCTGTGCTGCTCGGAAGCAAGGAAGCAGGCGCGAAGCTCGGCCGGAAGCCGCGGGCAAAGATCCGCGCCTTTGCCAATATCGGCTCGGAGCCCGCGATGATGCTGACCGGTCCGGTCGACGTCACCGAAAAGCTGTTCGCCCGCTCCGGCATGAAGAAGTCGGATATCGATCTGTTCGAGCTGAACGAAGCCTTCGCCTCGGTGGTGCTGCGCTACATCCAGGCCTTCGACATCGACAACGCCAAGATCAACGTCAATGGCGGCGCGATCGCGCTCGGCCATCCGCTTGGCGCGACCGGCGCGATGATCCTCGGCACCGTGCTCGACGAGCTCGAGCGCACCGACAAGTCGACCGCGCTGGTAACGCTGTGCATCGGCGGCGGCATGGGCACCGCGACGATCATCGAGCGGGTTTAACTGCCGTAGGGTGGGTTAGCCGAAGGCGTAACCCACCATGCCACGGCGAGAGAAGCGGTGGGTTACGCTTCGCTAACCCACCCTACGAGATCAGAGCCAACCGCCAGCGCCTTACCGGCAGCCGGCACCGAGGGAGCACCACATGGCCTTCAAGAATTTCAAATTCGAAAGCGACGCCGACGGCATTGCGCTCGTCACCTGGGACATTCCGGGACGTTCGATGAACGTGCTGGACGAGACCTCGATCCTCGAGCTCGAGGAGATCGTCAAGCAGACCACGGCGGATGCAGCGATCAAGGGCGTCGTCATCACCTCGAGCAAGGAGGCGTTCTGCGCCGGCGCCGACCTCTCGATGCTCGAGGGCATGAGCCACACTTATGTACAGCTCTTGCAGGAGCAGGGCGAGGTCGCGGCCAACCAGGTGCTGTTCGAGCAGAGCCGCCGTTTCTCGCAAGCGTTCCGTTCGATCGAGACCTCCGGCAAGCCGTGGGTCGCCGCGATCAATGGGCTCGCGCTCGGCGGCGGCTTCGAGATCACGCTGTCCTGCCATTATCGCGTCGCCGCGGAGAATCCGAAGACCCGGCTGGGCCTGCCCGAGATCAAGGTCGGCCTGTTCCCCGGCGCCGGCGGCACCCAGCGCGTGCCGCGCATTGTGCCGCCGCAGGATGCGATGCAACTCCTGTTGAAGGGCGAGGCAGTCAACCTTGCCAGAGCCAAACAGCTCAACCTGATCCACGCGATCGTGCCGCCTGGCGAACTGATCAAGGCGGCGAAGGACTGGATCAAGGGCGGCGGCAAGGCGGTCGCGCCATGGGACGAGAAGGGCTTCAAGCTGCCCGGCGGCCCCGTCTTCTCGAAGATGGGCATGCAGATGTTCCCGGCGGGCAATGCGATCTACCGCCGCGAGACCTATGACAATTATCCGGCGGCGCGCGCCATCATGAGCTGCGTCTACGAAGGCCTGCAGTTGCCGATCGACGCCGCGCTGCGCGTCGAGTCCCGCTACTTCACGCAAGTGCTGCGCTCCAAGGAAGCGGCAGCGATGATCCGCTCGCTGTTCCTGTCGATGCAGGAACTGAACAAGGGCGCCCGCCGTCCCGCGGGCGTGCCGCCGACCAAGGTGAAGAAGCTCGCCATCATCGGCGCCGGCTTCATGGGCGCCAGCGTCGGCTACGTCTCGGCCAAGGCCGGCATCGATGTCGTGCTTGTTGACCGCGACCAGGAGAGCGCCGACAAGGGCAAGGCGCACGCCAAGAGCGTGATCGACGGCCTGATCGCGAAGGGCCGGGCGAAGGAGGCTGAGCGCGATGCGCTGCTGTCGCGCATTACCGCGACCGCCGACTACAACGTGTTGAAGGACTGCGACCTCGTCATCGAGGCGGTGTTCGAGGATCGCAAGGTGAAGGCGGACACCTATGCCAAGGCGCAGCCCCTGCTCAAGGCTGATGCGGTCTTCGCTTCCAACACCTCGACACTGCCGATCAATTCGCTGGCCGAGGAATTCAAGGACCAGGGCAAGTTCATCGGTATCCATTTCTTCTCGCCGGTCGAGAAAATGATGCTGGTCGAGATCATCCTCGGCAAGAACACCGGCGACGTCGCGCTTGCCACGGCGCTGGACTATGTCCGTGCCATCGGCAAGACGCCGATCGTGGTCAATGACTCCCGCGGCTTCTTCGCCAACCGTTGCGTGATGCGCTACATCGCGGAAGGCAACGAGATGTTCCTGGAGGGCGTACCGCCGGCGATGATCGAGAACACGGCCAAGATGGCCGGCATGCCGGTCGGGCCGCTGTCGCTGTCGGACGAGGTCGCGCTCGACCTCGGCCTGAAGATCATGAAGGCGACCGAAGCCGATCTCGGCCCCAACGCCATCAACCAGGATCACAAGAAGCTGATGGTCGAGCTGGTCGAGAAACAGGGCCGCTTCGGCCGCAAGAACGCCAAGGGCTTCTACGACTATCCGGAGAAGGGCAAGGGCCAGAAGAGTCTGTGGCCTGGGCTCGCCGAGCTACAGCCGAAGCACCTCGACCCGGATGCTCTTGATGTCGAGGAATTGAAGCAGCGCTTCCTGGTGGTGCAGGCGGTCGAGGCCGCGCGCACGGTGGAGGATCACGTCATCACCGACGTGCGCGAGGCCGATGTCGGCTCGATCCTGGGGTTCGGCTTCGCGCCGTTCACCGGCGGCACGCTGTCCTATATCGACTTCATGGGCACGAAGAAGTTCGTTGAGCTCTGCCACAAATTCGAGGCCAGATACGGCTCCCGCTTCACCCCGCCGAAGCTCCTGGTCGAGATGGCGGCCAAGGGCGAGACCTTCTACGGTCGCTTCCCACCGAAGAAGCCGGTCGCGGAAGCCGCGGAGTAGGGGCCGCGTCTTCACCTCCCCTTGAAAGGGGAGGTCGGTTTGCGCAACGCGCAAACCGGGTGGGGATCCTGCCGCCACGTATACCTGCGCCCGGGGCTGACCCCCATCCCGACCTTCCCCCTTTCAGGGGGAAGGAGAAGTGGGGCTCATGCCGCCTTCAGCAGCCCTTCCTTGGTCAGCGCTTCCTGCACTTTCGGCCGGGCGGCGACGCGCGCCTTGTAGGCGGTGAGATTGGGCAGGCCCGACAGGTCGAACTTCATCCGGTCGGCCCAGGTCAGCATCGTGAACAGGTAGCCGTCGGCGACGGTGAACTGGCTGCCGAGCAGGTAGTCGCGTCCGGCGAGCTGGCTGTCGATATATTTGAACTTGCCCATCAGGCGGTCCTTGAAGAACGCCTTGGTGTCATCGGACGGGACCGGCGCGAACATCGGGCTGAAATTCTTGTGAAGCTCGGTGGTAATGAAGTTGAGCCATTCGAGCAGTTTGTAACGTTCGGCGCTGCCCGGGGCCGGCGCCAGGTTCGTGCCCGCGGCCTTGTCGGCGATCATCTGCACGATGACCGGCCCCTCGGTAACCAGTTCGCCCGAATCGAGCCTTAGCGCCGGGACCTGGCCCTTCGGGTTTACTTGCAGGAAATCGTCACCATTTTCGAGTTTCTTGGCGCGCACATCGACCCTGACCAGCTCGTAGGGCAGGCCGGCTTCCAGGAGGGCGATATGGGGCGACAGCGAGCAGGCGCCGGGCGAATAATACAATTTCATCAGAGCTCTCCTCTCGAATTGTTGGCCTTTTTGTTGTTGGCCTTCGGCGTCGGACCGACTAAATGCACATGCATGATTAGTCAAGATTGATGCAGGTGCATTCAGTACGGTACACTTCGTGCCGACGAAGACGGACCAGGCCATGAAACGCAAACCATCGACCGAGGCGACCGCCGCCTGGATCCGCCTGATGCGGGTGCAGAGCCGGGTGCTCGACGCCGTCGAACAGGACCTGAAGAAGGCCGGCTTTCCGCCGCTCGCCTGGTACGATGCCCTGCTCGAACTGTCGCGCGCGCCCTCGGGCGAGCTGCGGCCGGTGGAGTTGGAGCGGCAGATGCTGCTGCCGCAATATTCGACGTCGCGGCTGATCGACCGCCTGGTGGACGAGGGGCTGGCGGCCCGGCGCGAATGCAAGGTCGACAAGCGCGGCCAGTTCGTCGAGATTACCGAGACGGGACGCGAATTGCAGAAGCGGATGTGGGGCGCCTATTCCGCGGCGATCGAGAAGCATGTCGGGTCGAAATTGTCTGACACCGACGCGGTCAAGCTCTGCGCGCTCCTGGACCGGCTGGGATGTTCCTGCAGCGACGCCAAGTCGCCTGCGATAAGAGACGGCGTGACAGCCCGATGATATCATTGTTGCCACCAGCATTCGCGGGCCGCCTGGTTCGCGGATGCCCCTGCCACCGCGCGCATTCGATCGAAGCGCTTCAGTATCGGAATTCGTATGGCGCGTGACCAGATCGATATGACGCCACTCCAATCGCGCGACGAACTGGTCGCGTGGCTCGAGGCGGGCGTGAAGGATCCTTCCGATTTCCGGATCGGGACCGAGCACGAGAAGACGCCGTTCACACTGCAGGGCCATCAGCCCGTGCCGTATGAAGGCGCGCGCGGCATCGGGGCGCTGCTCGATGGCATGAAGCTCCTGCTCGGCTGGGAGCCGATCATGGAGCGCGGCAACATCATCGGCCTCTACGACGTCACCGGGGGCGGCGCGATTTCGCTCGAGCCGGGCGGCCAGTTCGAATTGTCGGGCGCGCCGGTCGAGACCGTGCATCAGACCCAGGGCGAGCTGATGGCGCATCTCGCGCAGGTGCGTGAGATCGCAACCCCGCTCGGCATCGGCTTTCTCGGCCTCGGCATGACGCCGTCCTGGTCGCGGGCAGAGATCCCGGTGATGCCCAAGGGCCGCTACAAGATCATGACCGGCTACATGCCGAAGGTCGGCAAGTACGGCATCGACATGATGTACCGCACCTGCACGGTGCAGACCAATCTCGACTTCTCCTCCGAAGCCGACATGGTCAAGAAGCTGCGGGTGTCGCTCGCCCTGCAGCCGATCGCGACGGCGCTGTTCGCCAACTCGCCGTTCACGGAAGGCAAGCCCAACGGTTTCCTATCATTCCGGTCCGAGATCTGGCGCGACACCGACAATGCGCGCTCCGGCATGCTGCCATGGGCGTTCGAGGACGGCATGGGGTTCGAGCGCTGGGTCGATTATGCCCTCGACGTTCCCATGTATTTCGTCAAGCGCGGCGATGAGTATCTCGACGTCTCCGGCACCTCGTTCCGCGATTTCTTCGAGGGCAAGAATCCGGCATTGCCCGGCGAGCGGCCGACCCTGTCGGACTGGGCCAATCATCTCTCGACGATCTTTCCGGAGGTGCGGCTCAAGCGCTATCTGGAAATGCGCGGCGCCGATGGCGCGCCATGGGGACGGCTGCCGGCATTGCCGGCATTCTGGGTCGGGCTGCTTTACGACAACGACACGCTCGATGCCGCCTGGGATCTGGTCCGGAACTGGACCGCGCGCGAGCGGCAGGCGTTGCGCGACGACGTGCCGCGCCATGGCTTCAAGGCGCGGATCAAGGACCGCTATCTGTTCGAGATCGCGAAAGAGTGTCTTAAACTTTCGCATGCCGGGTTGCGGCGGCGTAATCGTATCGACCATATCGGCCGCGACGAGAGCCGCTATCTCGAGCCGCTGGAGCGGATCATCGATTGTGGCCGGACGCCGGCGGAAGAGCTGCTCGACAAGTTCAACGGCGCCTGGAATAGCTCCGTCGAACCGGCCTATGACGAGTGTGCGTTCTGAAGCGTTTTCGAGCGAAGTGGATTGCCGGTTCGCGTGAAGAAAACGCGTCAAACCAGGAATCTGGAGCATCGGTTCTGATTCAATCGGAACCGAAGCTCCAGCGCCATCGTGCCCTATCCGCTTGTTTTTGATGCATCTTCTTTGCGTGCGTGGCGTTCACGCCACACGTGGGCGGTTGGTCAGAACGCTGGTGTGCCAGCTTGCCGCATTTTTGAGCCGTTCATCCGGCGTACAGGTTGGCGGCGCTCAAATGACCGCCCGCGGTGAGCGCGGGGGGACAGTCGAAAGCGTTGGATATGAGAATTGGCCGCCACTTCTGGGCGAGTGTAGTGACGTTCGCCTTGTTGGCGGTCGTGGCGACGTCACGGCCAGCGCTGGCGCAGGTCAACTTCGATCGCCCCGGCGGAGACTACGTGAGCTCGCCCGTTGCCTCGGGCGACCCCGCCGATTGCGCGCTGGTCTGCGAGCGCGATCGTCGCTGCCGCGCCTGGAGCTTCAACTATCCGACTGACATCACCACCGGCGCGATATGCTGGCTCAAGAATTCGGTGCCCTCGCGCGTCCAGAATAATTGCTGCGTCACCGGCGTGCGCGGCGCTGGGGTCGTCGAGCCGCGCAACGGCACGGTCGAGACCTCGATCGATCGTCTGGGCGGCGACTACAAGAATTTCGAATTGAAGGCAGGCGAAGGCGACGAGATCTGCAAGGCCGCCTGCGCGGCCGACAACAAATGCCGCGCCTGGACCTATGCGCGTCCCGGCTATGCCGGCCGCGAGCCGCATTGCTTCCTGAAGAAGGAAATCAAGCCGCCACGGCGCAAGGCGGGATTCAGCTCAGGCGTGGTGCGGTAGCAGGTGCGCGCGACCCCCGCCGTCATTGCGAGCGAAGCGAAGCAATCCATGTCTCCGCGTGTCGAGACATGGATTGCTTCGTCGCTGTCGCTCCTCGCAATGACGGGTGGCGTCATCAGCCCGGCAGCACCGTGATCTCCGGCCACAGCGCCTTCCACCTCGCCGCCTTCTTCTCGTAATTCGCTGCTGAGAAATTCGGTCCCGGGTTCGGCCGCACGATCATGTTGGCGACGTCATCGAATCCGTGGGGCGCGTAGACGTCATGGCCTTCAGGCGTGCGGCGGATTCCGATCTGGGTGTTCTTGGTGAGAAAGCGGTCGATGCCATCGGTCGAGCGCATTAATTGCGGGTAGGGCAGGCCGTGCTTTTCGGGATACCAGAGATGGACGCGCGCCTGGTTGCGCACTTCAACGGCGACGCCGAGGTGGCCAGCCGCATCATGCACACGTTTGATGATCCGGTCCTCGGCTTGCCAGGACGTATCGCGATCGAAATAGAAAATGTCGTAGTCGCTGATGCCGTAGTCGGCCGCACGGTTGGTCCTTACGTTCCAGACCGTCTGCGCCAGGCAGCCCGCCACGAGCCACGCGTCGGGTAGTACCAGCCGCAGCACTTCATCGGCGATGATGGCATTGGCGCGATTACGCAGCGCAGCGGCAAGGAATTCGTCTCGGTTCATGAGGCGCCGTAGCTCCTACGAATTAGCATCGTAAGCTTTCACGGCGGCCTTTGATACCAGCGTGCGCCAGTGGCGGCGCAACAGCGGCTCGACGATGCTGCGGCTTGCCTTCGACAGTCGGATCAGGATGATCGGATAGTCGCGGTAGTGATCGGTGAAGTAGAACACTTTCGGCCGGCTCTCGATGAGCATGTCGCGCTCCTCCGGCGGCACGCCGGGCATGACCAGGCTGTCGCCGTCTTCCTTCAGGCGCACGAGCATCTTCTTGCGCACTTTCAATGCAGGCGTGCCGTAGGAGGTACCGTCCTCGACCTCCGGCCACGCCAGCGCGATTTTCCTGACGTCGTCGAAAGTCATGCGAGTAGCCCCATCCTCTCCCTCATCCCGAGGAGCCGCGAAGCGGCGTCACGGGGGATGGGCCGCAGGCGAGCTAGGCGATGCGAAGCGTCGTCCGAGACGGCGCGGAGCCTGTCATCGGGCCGCGCTTCGCGCGGACCCGTTGGCGCCTCCTCACCATGAGGGTCGACGGATCAATGCACCGAGGTAAAGAACCGCGCGAATCGAAATCCCGACGGCCAGGTCCAGACCGGCTGGCTGCGCATGCCCATGTCCCAGGAGCCCACCACTGCATCGGCGCGGCCGATCAGGTTGTTCACCGGCAGCAGTCCGACGCCGCCGTCGCGCACGGAGACGCGGCTGTCGGCGGAATTGTCCCTGTTGTCGCCGAGCACGAACAGCTCTCCGGGCGGCACGGTGATCTCAGGCGTGTTATCGAGGCGGCCGTTGTCGCGCATCTTGAAGATCGCGTGGCTGACGCCGTTCGGCAGGGTCTCGATATAACGATAGGCGGTCTCGGTGTTGCCGCGATCGTCCTCGGCTTCGCCGATGCCGTCGGGCTTCAATGTCGCGGGATGGTCGTTGATGAAGAGCTGGCCCTGCCGCATCTGGATGCGGTCGCCGGGCAGGCCGACCACGCGCTTGACCCAGGCCTGCGAACGGTCGCCCGGCCAGCGGAACACCACGACGTCGCCGCGCTGCGGCGGCTCGCCGAACAGCCGGCCGCTCGTCTCCGGCAGCGTGATCTGGATCGGCAGCGAGGCGGTGCCGTAACCGTAAGGGTATTTCGACGCGACCAGCGCATCGCCGATCAGAAGCGTCGGCTCCATCGAGCCCGACGGCACGTAGAACGGCTCGGCGATCGCGCCCTTGGCGAGGAACACGACAGCGACGATCGCCGCGAGTTGCGCTGCTTGCGAACGCCAGCTTGTCGGCTTGCTGACCGCCACTTCGTTGTTGCTCACTAGCCGGTTCCTCCTACGGTGATCCGCTCCATGCGCAGCGTCGGCTGGCCGACCCCGACGGGCACGCCCTGGCCGTTCTTGCCGCACGTGCCGATGCCGGTGTCGAGCGCGAGATCGTTGCCGATCATCGTGATGCGGTTGAGATCGGTCGGCCCGTTGCCGATCAGCATCGCGCCCTTCAGCGGCGCCCCGAGCTTGCCGTTCTCGATCTTGTAGGCCTCGGTGCACTGGAACACGTATTTGCCCGAGGTGATGTCGACCTGGCCGCCGCCGAAATTGGCGGCATAGATGCCGTTCTTCACCGAAGCGAGGATCTCCGCGGGATCGCTCTTGCCCGCCAGCATGTAGGTATTGGTCATGCGCGGCATCGGCACATGGGCATAGCTCTGCCGTCGGCCGTTGCCGGTCGGCTTCATGTTCATGAGCCGCGCGTTCTGGCGGTCCTGCATGTAGCCGACCAGGACGCCGTCCTCGATCAGCACGGTGCGGTTGGTCGGCGTGCCCTCGTCGTCGATGGAGAGCGAGCCGCGGCGCGAGGCCATCGTCCCGTCGTCGACTACTGTGACGCCCTTGGCCGCGACCTGCCGCCCCATCAGGCCTGCGAAGGCCGAGGTCTTCTTGCGGTTGAAATCGCCTTCGAGCCCGTGACCGACGGCCTCATGCAGCATCACGCCGGGCCAGCCGGCGCCCAGCACCACGTCCATCTCGCCGGCCGGTGCCGGTACGGATTCGAGGTTGATCAGCGCCTCGCGCAGCGCGCCGTCGGCGGCATCGCGCCAGGCTTTGGTCTCGATGAAACGGGCGTAACCTTCCCGGCCACCATAGCCCTTGCTGCCGCTCTCCTGCCGGTCGCCCTGGCCCGCGACCACGGAAATATTGACCCGCACCAGCGGCCGGATGTCGCGATAGCTCTCGCCGTCCGGCCTGACGATTTCCACCACCTGCCACGTCGCCGTCAGGCTCGCGGAAACCTGCCGCACCCGCGGGTCCTTGTCGCGGACATAGGCGTCGATCTCGCCGAGCAGCTTGACCTTGGCCTCGAAGCCCGGCGCATCCAGCGGGTTCTCGTCGCCGTAGAGCTTCACATTCGTGTGCGTCGGCGCCGCGGCGAAGCTGCCGGAATAGCCGCCGCGCACCGCATGCACCGCGTCGGCGGCGCGAATCAGCGCCGGCAGCGACACGTCGGAGGAATGCGCATAGCCGACCGCGTCGTCCTTTACCGCGCGCAGGCCGAACCCCTGGCTGGTGTCGTAGGTCGCCTGCTTCAGCCGCCCATTGTCGAACACCAGGGCTTCGGTCTGTCCGAATTCCAGGAACAATTCGCCGTCATCCGCCCCTTGGAGCCCCCGCGCGAGCTCGCGGCGCACGGCATCGCGGTCGAGATTGGCGCGGTCGAGCAGGGAGGTTGTGGCGGGACTGGTCATGACGGCTCCGAATTCAACGCGATTACATCCCGTTCATGTTTGGCTTGGCCGGGACAGCAGTGTTGAAGATAGGCGTTGTTGCAGCAATTCGGGAGAGGTTGCCTACGGCAACTTGTCATACCCGTCGGCCAGCCCGTTCAGGCTCAGCGGAAAGCCGATGCCTTCTTCCGGCGTCTCGAAGATGATGAACGTCGCAGTCTTGGCGTTCCTGAGCTGGCCAAGCAGCTTGTCGTCCATCACGACCTCGGCGACGCAGCCGTTGGGCAGGCAGCGGACGAAACCGGCACGGCCGACGTCCTGGTTGTCGAGCTTCAGGCCGAGGCCGGAGGGGAGCAGGACGCCCAGCGGCGCGACAACCCGCATCAGGCGGCTTTTCTGGTCGGCGGTCTTCAGCACGATCACGGTCAGGCCGGCATTGGAGCGGTCCTCGGCGACCACGCTCTGGATCAGGGCGCATTGCTCGCTCTGGGCGCCCGGCGGGGTGTCGCAACGGATCTGCCAGTCGCCATGGACCGAGCGCACGGCGCCCTGGGCGTGGGCGGCCTGGGGCAGGCCCGACATGAACGTGAGCGCCAGCAGGCCGCCCAGCCAGTTGATGGCACTCCAGCTACGTCCGCTGTGATGTTTCGAAGCGCCCATCCGGGTCGATCCTTTGATGTCCGGCCATGCCGGCTCGGGTTTCCCCGGCCAAGGGCCGGTGCATTGCCCTGCAGCCGGCGGCACGCAAAACGACTGATACCGCAATGACGGCGCCTTGAAGGCGATCTTCAAGCAAATCTCGCGCCGCGGTGGGGCTCTTCGCGCGAATCAGGTTCCTGCGGAGCGCCCAGCTTGGGGTACATCCAGCAATCGCCCTGTCAAGCCGGCTCGCCCGCAGGAGTGGCGCTATTGCCTGATTTATCGAGAAAATGTCACATCACGGGAATAGCCGATGACGCATGGCTTGGGGCCCTACTACTGCATTGCGAGCGCCTGCGAATTATGGTTTGAGAGGCTAGATTTCGACGCGTTCTAACGATCTGGCCCCGTACTTTCCGAAGGTGCGTCCGGCAGGCCGTTTGTCAGGGCGGATCGTGCTGCATCTTCGCCGTATGGCGGCGGTGCTAAGGGGATAAATCAAAGGGAGCGCGAGCGGCATGAGGATGTCGATGGGCCTGTTGGGCCGGCGGTTGCTGGGGGGTGCGGTAGCAGGCATGGCGCTTGCGGCCGGCGGGACGGCATTCGCTGAATTGGGGCAGCCGGCGCCGTGGGAAGTCACGCTGCAGCAGGCGGGCTCCCCGGTGATGGAGAACATCGTCTGGTTTCATAACTTCCTGCTGGTGGTGATCACTGCGATCACGCTGTTCGTGCTGGCGCTGCTCGTCATCGTGGTGATGAAGTTCAACGCGCGCGCCAATCCGGTCCCCTCCAGGACCACCCACAACACCCTGATCGAGGTGGCCTGGACGCTGGTTCCGGTGCTGATCCTCGTCTCCATCGCGGTGCCGTCGTTCCGCCTCCTGTTCCTGCAGCTCGACGTGCCGAAGTCGGACCTGACCGTGAAGGTCACGGGCAAGCAGTGGTATTGGTCCTACGCCTACCCGGATAACGGCAAGTTCGAGTTCGACTCGCTGCTTGCCCAGGACAAGCAGCCGCGGCTGCTCGGCGTCGACAATGAGATGGTGGTGCCGGTCAACAAGGTGATCCGGATCCAGACCACCGGCGCGGACGTTATCCACTCGTTTGCGGTGCCGGCCTTCGGCATCAAGATCGACTCGATCCCGGGCCGTCTCAACGAGACCTGGTTCAAGGCCACCAAGACCGGCATGTATTACGGCCAGTGCTCCGAACTGTGCGGCAAGGATCATGCGTTCATGCCGATCGCGGTGCGGGTTGTGGACGATCAGGAATTCGCCAGCTGGGTGGACGCCGCGAAGAAGAAGTTTGCCAGCAACCCGGCGAATTCATACGCCTCGGCTGGTCAGGCGGCGCAGTAAGGCTGCAAGCCCGAGGGGCGGGCTTCGCGCATCGGAACAAGGGCGATGGGACCGCAAAGGTCCAAAAGGGAATTGGCTTAAGGATCTAGGACATGGCAACAGGCGCAGCGACACACGATCACGCCCATGATGATCACGGCCATCCGACCGGATGGCGCCGCTATCTCTACTCCACGAACCATAAGGACATCGGCACGATGTACCTTATCTTCGCGGTTATCGCGGGCATCATCGGGGCTGCGATGTCGATCGCGATCCGCGCCGAGCTGATGTATCCGGGCGTGCAGATCTTCCACGAGTCCCACACCTACAACGTGTTCGTGACCTCGCACGGCCTGATCATGATCTTCTTCATGGTCATGCCGGCGATGATCGGCGGGTTCGGCAACTGGTTCGTGCCGCTGATGATCGGCGCGCCCGACATGGCGTTCCCGCGCATGAACAACATCTCGTTCTGGCTGCTGCCGGCCTCTTTCGCGCTGCTCCTGATCTCGACTTTCGTCGAGGGCGAGCCGGGCGCCAACGGCGTCGGTGCCGGCTGGACCATCTACGCGCCGCTGTCGACCTCGGGCCATCCGGGGCCGGCGGTCGATTTCGCGATCCTGTCGCTGCATCTCGCCGGTGCCTCGTCGATCCTGGGCGCGATCAACTTCATCACCACGATCTTCAACATGCGTGCGCCGGGCATGACGCTGCACAAGATGCCGCTGTTCGTGTGGTCGATCCTGGTGACGGTGTTCCTGCTCTTGCTGTCGCTGCCGGTGCTCGCCGGCGCCATCACCATGCTGCTCACCGACCGCAACTTCGGCACCGCCTTCTTCGCCCCCGACGCTGGCGGCGACCCGGTGCTGTTCCAGCACCTGTTCTGGTTCTTCGGCCATCCCGAAGTGTACATCCTGATCCTGCCGGCTTTCGGCATGATCAGCCAGATCGTCTCGACTTTCTCGCGCAAGCCGGTGTTCGGCTATCTCGGCATGGCCTACGCGATGGTCGCGATCGGCGGCATCGGCTTCGTGGTGTGGGCGCACCACATGTACACGGTCGGCATGTCCAGCGCGACGCAGGCCTACTTCGTCGCCGCCACCATGGTGATCGCGGTGCCGACCGGCGTGAAGATCTTCTCCTGGATCGCGACCATGTGGGGCGGCTCGATCGAGTTCAAGGTGCCGATGATCTGGGCGATCGGCTTCATCTTCCTGTTCACGGTCGGCGGCGTCACCGGCGTCGTGCTGGCGAATGCCGGCGTCGACCGCGTGCTGCAGGACACCTACTACGTGGTGGCGCACTTTCACTACGTGCTGTCGCTGGGCGCCGTGTTCGGCATCTTCGCAGGCTGGTACTACTGGTTCCCGAAGATGTTCGGCTACATGTACAGCGAGACCATCGGCAAGCTGCACTTCTGGTTCACCTTCATCGGCGTGAACCTGGTGTTCTTCCCGCAGCACTTCCTCGGTCTCTCCGGCATGCCGCGCCGCTACGTCGACTATCCCGACGCGTTCGCGGGCTGGAACCTGGTGTCCTCGATCGGCTCCTACATCTCCGGCTTCGGCGTGCTGATCTTCATCTACGGCGTGATCGATGCCTTCGTCCGCAAGGAGCAGGCGGCCGCCAATCCGTGGGGCGCCGGCGCGACCACGCTGGAATGGACGCTGTCCTCGCCGCCGCCCTTCCACCAGTTCGAAGTGCTGCCGCGCGTGCAATAAAGGAAACAGCGACGCGCCCGTCATGGGCGCGTCGCGCTCTCTGTTTGATCTAGAGGAACGGGACCATCGTGTCGGTTGTCGATCACAACGCCATCGAGTTGCCGCGGATCTCCGAGGCCGAGGTCGGCGACTACATCGCGCTTCTGAAGCCGCGGGTGATGTCGCTGGTGATCTTCACCGCGCTGGTCGGCCTGATGATCGCGCCGGGGCACGTCCACCCGGTGCTGGCCTTCACCTCGATCCTCTGCATCGCCGTCGGGGCCGGCGCCTCCGGCGCGCTGAACATGGCCTATGAAGGCGATATCGACGCGCTGATGACCCGCACCGCTAACCGGCCGATCCCGCGCGGCCGCATCACAAGTGGAGAAGCCACGGCCTTCGGCCTCACGCTCGCGTTCTTCTCGGTGATGACGCTCGGCATCCTCGTCAACTGGGTCGCGGGCGCGCTGCTGGCCTTCACGATCTTCTTCTACGTGGTGGTCTACACGATGTGGCTGAAGCGGTGGACCGCGCAGAACATCGTGATCGGCGGCGCCGCCGGCGCGCTGCCGCCGGTGGTGGCCTGGGCCGCGGCAACCGGCTCGCTGTCGGTCGAGCCCGTGCTGTTGTTCCTGATCATCTTCTTCTGGACCCCACCGCATTTCTGGGCGCTGGCGCTGTTCCGCAGCGACGACTACGCCCGCGCCGGCGTGCCGATGCTGCCGGTGGTCGCCGGCCCGGACGCGACACGGCTGCAGATCCTGCTTTACACGATCGTGCTCGTTGCGATCGCGGTGGCGCCGTGGCCGCTCGGCTATTTCGATGCGGTCTATGGCGTGGCGTCGCTCCTGCTCGGGACGGGCATGCTGTGGCTCGCGGTTGACGTCTATCGCCACCGCGAGGGCAAGGAAGCCAATCGCGCCTGCCGCAAATTGTTTGCTTTCTCCATTTTTTATTTGTTCGCGCTGTTCGCGACCTTGCTGATCGAGGTGGCCTTCCGCACCGTTGCATCATGGGTCGGGTAGGGAGCGCATGAGCACGCAATGGATGACAAACGCGAGCAAGAAGGAATTGTCCTCACCGAGGCGCAGCTCAGGAGCCGCCGCCATCGCTCGATCGCCATTGCGCTCGCGCTCGGCGTGCTGGTCCTGCTGTTCTTCGCGGTCACCCTGGTCAAGGGGCCGGCCGTGCTGGTGCGGCCGATCTGAGATGTGATCGAGATGGCGCAAGAGACCACCACGCCCAAGCAGCCCGGCACGAGCCAAAAGGCTTCGCGTCGCACGCTGACGCGTGACGCGCTGGTTGCCTCGATCTGTGGTCTCGTCGTCGTGCTGATGGTCGGCGCATCCTACGCCGCCGTGCCCTTCTACAACTGGTTCTGCCGCGCCACCGGCTTCAACGGCACCACCCAGGTCGCGACCTCCGCGCCGGCGGAGGGGCCGCTCGCCCGCAAGATCGAGGTCCGGTTCGATGCCAATGTCGCGCCGGGCCTGCCCTGGAAGTTCGAGCCCGAGCAGAACGCGATCGACGTCAGGATCGGCGAAGTCGTCACTGTCTTCTACACCGTGACCAACCAGTCGGCGCGGACCACGACGGCCCAGGCGGCCTACAATGTCGCGCCGCTGACGATCGGGTCCTATTTCCAGAAGATCAACTGCTTCTGCTTCACCGAGCAGACCATGGCGCCGGGTGAGAAGCGCGAGATGCCTGTCGTGTTCTATGTCGATCCGGCGCTGGCCGCCGACCACGAGAACGACACTCTGAAATCGATCACCCTGTCCTACACTTTCTATTCCGTGCGCGATCCGGTGCCGAAGCCAGTGGCTTCCGGCGAGGGCGACAGGCGCAAGGGCAATCTTTGAATTTCTGAGACGAATACGTGCCTGACGGCACGCGAACGGAGAGACTGCAATGGCTGAGGCGCACGTCAAGCATCACGATTACCACCTCGTCGATCCCAGCCCCTGGCCGGTGGTCGGCTCGATCTCGGCCTTCATCATGTGCTTCGGCGCGATCGGCTGGATGCACCACATGTTCACGGGCGCGCCGATCGTGTTCGGCATCGGCGTGATCGGCGTGCTCTACACCATGGCGAGCTGGTGGGGTGACGTGATTCGCGAGGCCCAGTACAGGGGCGACCACACCCGCGTCGTGCAGCTCCATCATCGCTATGGCATGATCCTGTTCATCGCCTCCGAGGTGATGTTCTTCGTCGCCTGGTTTTGGGCGTTCTTCAACGCCGCGTTGTTCCCGGCCGATGCCGTCCACGCCACCCGCGACGCAGTGTTCGGCTGCGGTCCCGGCACCCAGATGGGCGCCTGCGCTGTGCCGGGCACCTGGCCGCCGCACGGCATCGAGACCTTCGATCCCTGGCACCTGCCGCTGCTTAACACGCTGCTGCTGCTCACCTCCGGCACCACGGTGACCTGGGCCCACCATGCGCTCCTGGAGAACGACCGTCAGGGCCTCAAATACGGCCTGATCCTCACCGTGCTGCTCGGCGCCGCCTTCACCTGCGTGCAGGCCTACGAATACGCCCATGCCACGTTCTCGTTCGCCGGCAATGTCTACGGCTCCGTCTTCTTCATGGCGACCGGCTTCCACGGCGCCCACGTGATCATCGGCACCATCTTCCTCCTGGTCTGCCTGTTCCGCGTCTATGCCGGCCATTTCACGCCGAAGCAGCACCTCGGCTTCGAGTTCGCCGCCTGGTACTGGCACTTCGTCGACGTGGTCTGGCTATTCCTGTTCATCTGCATCTACGTCTGGGGCCGCGGCGCCGAAACCATGGCGCATGCCGCGCACTAGCTCTCCATGACGTGCTACAAGGGGGCGGCCAGATTGGCCGCCCTTTTGTTTTCTGTAAGCGAAGACTGAACCACTTGATGCCAGACGACACTCCCCCGACGGTCACCGAGAGCGCGCTCCGCGGCATCGCCTGCCGCTGTCCGCGCTGCGGCAAGGGCAAGCTCTATGCGGGCTTCCTCACGCTCGCGCCACGCTGCGAGAGTTGCGGTCTGGATTATGCCTTCATCGATTCCGGTGACGGGCCGGCGATCTTCATCATCATGCTGGCCGGCGCGATCGTCGTCGCCTGCGCGCTGATCGTCGAGGTCAAGTACCAGCCGCCGTTCTGGGTGCATGCGGTGCTCTGGCTGCCGTTGATCGTCGTCACCACCTTGCTGCCGCTGCGTTCGATGAAATCGCTTCTGATCGCACTCCAGTTCCACCACAAGGCGGCGGAGGGCCGGTTGATCAAGCGCGAGCGAAAATGACCGCAGCATCCTCGTCCCGGCGCGGTGCCGCCGGCTTCGGCATTTTCACGTTGATCCTGGTGGTGGTGTTCGCGGGCCTCGGGATCTGGCAATTGCAGCGCCGGGTCGAGAAGCATGCGCTGATCGCGGCCCTCAACGAGCGCCTGGCGGCGGCGCCCGAGGCGCTGCCGCAGCCTTCGCAATGGACCGCGCTACGCCCAGTGAGCGACGAATTCCGCCGAGTCACTTTCACAGCGACCTATGCGAAGCTGCCGGATGCGATGGTGTTCAGCTCCGGCTCCGCGGTTCGCGACGACATTTCCGGTCCCGGCACCTGGGCGTTTCTCCCGGCGCGCCTGCCTGATGGCGAGACCGTCGTGGTCAATGCGGGCTTCGTGCAGAACACGATGCAGGATCGCGCCCAGGAGGATCGCGCGGTTGCGCCGCTGATCACGGGCGAGCCGGTCAAGCTGACCGGCTATCTCCGCTTTCCCGAGGCCGGCGGCTCGCTGACGCCGAAGGAAGATCCGGCAAAACGCCTGTGGTTCGTCCGCAATCATTTCGCGATGGCGAGCGCGCTCGGCTGGGGCGAGGGCGGCAAGACAGTCGCGCCCTTCTACATCGATCTCGAGTCGCCCGTGCCCGACAGCGGCATTCCCAAGCCGGGACCGCTGAAGGTCAATCTCAAGGACGACCACATGCAATACGCCATCACCTGGTTCACGCTCGCCGTGGCGGTGTTGATCGCGTTTGCATTGTGGATGCGCGGCCAGCGTCGCGCGTAGATACCGCAATACCGTATTTCGGGTTACGTGTTTCGCTCCACCCCAGGCGACGACCGATCAGCCAAGCGCGCCGCCCCCGACCGGCAGGCGGCAACGAACGATGGTCCATCCGTTTTCGCGCACCAGGTCGAGCGTGCCGCTGAGCGCGCGGGCTCGTTCCTGCATCCCGGTCAGGCCGCGGCCGAAAACACAATCCTTGGGAAAGCCGATACCGTCGTCGGATACCTCCACGATCAGCTCCGCCGTCTTCATCGAAGCCTCCACTGTGACCGAACCGGCGCGGGCATGGCGCATGACGTTGGTGATGCTCTCCTGGATCACACGATAGACGGTCTGCGTAAGCAGCCCCTCGATCGCGTTCAGCCTGCCGTCGATATGCGAGACAAGCTTGAGCCTGGGTGCTTGCGTGCGGGCATACTGCAACAAGGTCTCGATGCTCTTCTCCAGCCCCAACTCCTGGATGTAGAGCGGCCGCAGCCGGTCGAGGATGCGGCGGTTGGCCTGCTGCAGCGCTTCGACCGATTGCAGGATGCCGTCGGCGGAGGCCGCAAGCTCCAGGTTGCCATGCGGGATCGATTCGAGCAGTGCGACCGCCTTGGCGCGAATGCCGAACAATAGCGGTCCGAGCTCGTCGTGCAGCTCGCGCGCCATGTCTTGCCGCTCGTCGTCCTGCAGCGAGACGATCCGGCGCAGCAAACCTCGATTGTCCTGGCTCAGCCGGCAAAGCGTACGGGCAAGTTCGTTGGCTTCCTCCGCGCTTCGGCGGATCTCGGGCGGACCCGACGGGCGAATGAACTGCTTATAGTCGCCCCCGCGCATGCGGGTGAGGCCTTGGCCGAGGTCCTGCAAGGGGCGCAGCACGGCGCCGGCGGTGAAATGGGCGATAATGCCGGTAAGCAGCATCAGCGCGACTGCGGAGAATGTGATCGCGACAAAGCCGATCCACTTCTCGAACATATCGGCCGACAGGTCGGGCGCAAAAATGATCTCGCCGACCTGCTTTCCTTCGATCCGGACGGGGAACGATGCGCCCACCTCCGGTATCGTAAGCAGGTCCACGAACCATCGCGGCACCCGTCCGATCGGAGTTCGCACCTCGAGCGGCGGCTGTGGGTGGCTTGCACCGTAGGGATAGAAGCGGATAGCCTCGGACGTACCTAGCGTCTGCGCGAAGGCGTCCAGCGTCGCTTGCGGATTGGCCGAGGTCCGAAGTGCGCTGTCGAGCGCATTGGCGACCGCCCTGGCCGAACGCGCGGCTGGCGCGTTTTCGTCCGACAGTTGCTCCGGCACGTAGAGTTGTAGCGAAATCGCTCCGACCAGGAGCGCGGCCACGAACATGATACCGAGCGGAAGGAAGAACCGCGTCCGAAGCGAAAACCTTTTCCACATTTGGATAATTCTAATTCGCTCCGGTGGTTTTCCCTTTTCACAGGTTCCCGGGCATTTATGTTCTCGATACAGAATGCAAGTGATGCAAGATACGCCGAAACTGGCCACAAGAATATTGATAGTCGACGACCACCCGGTCGTGTTGTCCGGGTGCAGGTCCCTATTCGCCTCCGATAGTTCCGTGAAGATCGAGGAGGCCACCGACGCCAAGTCGGGCCACCGGGCCTATGTCAGCAAGAAGCCCGATGTCACCGTGATCGACATCAACCTCCCGGACGTTTCCGGCTTCGAGTTGATGCGCCGGATCCGCAAGGAAGATCCGGAAGCCAAGATCATCATGTTCAGCATGAATGACGATCCGGCCTTCGTGGTCCGCGCGGTGGAAGCGGGTGCGCAGGGCTATGTCTCGAAGACCGACGACCCCAGGGTGTTCGTGAAAGCTGTCCGCAAGGTCGCGGCAGGGGACAATTTCATATCGCCGCATCTTGCCGAGGCCGTGACCTTTTCGGGCGCCGCCATCAAGGCCAATCCGGCCTCGCTGATGTCGCCGCGCGAGCTGGAAATCCTGCGGCTGCTTGGCCGGGGTGACAAGATCGGCGAGGTCGCCGCAGCGCTCAACATCTCCTACAAGACCGTCGCCAACACCACCTCGCTTCTGAAGCAGAAGCTCGGCGCCAAGAATCATTCCGACCTGATCCGTATCGCCGTCGAAATGGCGTTGGGTTGATTTTTTGGGGCTGATTTTTTGGGCTGATTTTGCGGAACTGGTCGCGCCCGAAGGCGCGACCGTTCCCATCACCTGCATTCGCTTCTGCCGGGGCAATTCGGAAACAGCAGGGCGACACAGGCGATTCCTGGAGCTTGGGGCTCGAAAACGCTCTGGTTCCTAAAACGCTCTGGTTCCTAGTAATAGCGACGATGGCGCCAGCCGTAGTGGTGCCCGCGGCCGCGATACCAGCCGTAGTGATGCCCGCGGCCACCTCTGTGCCCCCATCCATGTCCACGTCCGTGTCCATGTCCACCCCTGACCTGGATCAGCGCGTCGTCCGTGGTCGCCATTGGCGCGATGCCGAGCCTTGCCGAGGCCGATGCGGTCAGCCCGAGCATCGACACCAGAAGCGCGGCGCCGATCAACAGAATCCGTTTCATGATCTTTCTTTCCTCCCTGTGGCCGAGCGTCGGCCACGCCGGTAATCGTTGTGCCTCGATGGCGGACATAAACGGGAAAAAGCGGTAGTGGTTCCGACGCGTCAGAGATCGGGAGCGATCGAATCTTGCTGGCAGGTCCTGCTCCACCAGCCTGTCGAAAGGCGCGAAAAGCAACGACGATGCAACTGTGGTTGCGTAAGCCATCGGTGGATTGATGCATCTCAGCGCGCTCGACGATGCACGTTTGTCTGGCCGACCCGCCAGCCGTGCTTTGCGGCAGCGCCGCACAAGAAGCGGTTTCCCCTTGGCCAGAAAACCCTTTATGGTGGCACTTCGAGTCCGCCCAGCGAGAACTCGATAAATTCCATAATATCAAGGGCTTAAGATAAAGGCTTAGGCCTTTGGAGGGTGGTTTGACGCGGTATGTTTCGACCCGGGGAGAGGCCCCGGCTCTCGGTTTCTGTGATGTGATGCTGACCGGGCTTGCCCGCGACGGCGGTCTCTACGTGCCCGAAAGCTGGCCGGTCCTGTCGCGCGAAACCATCGCCGGCTTCTTCGGGCGGCCGTACTGGGAGGTCGCGGTCGACATCATCAGGCCGTTCGCGGGCGGGGAGATTTCGGATCCCGATCTCGGTCGCATGGCGAACGAAGCCTATGCGACGTTCCGCCATCCCGCCGTTGTGCCGCTCGACCAGATCGGCCCGAATCAATTCCTGCTGGAGCTGTTCCACGGCCCGACGCTGGCGTTCAAGGACGTCGCGATGCAGTTGATCTCGCGGCTGATGGATCATGTGCTGGCGAAGCGTTCACAGCGCGCCACGATCGTGGTCGCGACATCAGGCGATACCGGTGGCGCCGCGGTCGAGGCCTTTGCCAATCTCGAAAATGTCGATCTCGTCGTGCTGTTTCCGCAAGGGCGCATCTCCGACGTGCAGCGGCGGATGATGACGACGACCGGCGCCGCCAACATCCATGCGCTGGCGATCGAAGGCACCTTTGACGATTGCCAGGCGATCTTGAAGGGACTTTTCAATCATCACGGTTTCCGCGACGCCGTGTCGCTGTCGGGCGTGAACTCGATCAACTGGGCCCGGATCGTGGCGCAGGTGGTCTACTATTTCACCTCGGCGGTCGCGCTCGGCGCACCGGCCCGGACGGTGGACTTCACGGTGCCGACCGGCAATTTCGGCGACATCTTTGCTGGCTACGTCGCCAAGCGCATGGGCCTGCCGATCCGGTCCTTGCGTATCGCGGCCAACGTCAACGACATCCTGCCGCGCACGCTGAAGACCGGCACCTATGAGGTGCGCGAGGTTCACGCCACGACCTCGCCGTCGATGGACATCCAGGTGTCCTCGAATTTCGAGCGGCTGTTGTTCGAGGCGAGCCGGCGCGACGCTGACAGCGTCCGGCGGCTGATGGAGCAGCTGAAGCAATCCGGCCGCTTCGTGTTGCCGGCTGCGATGTTGGCTGCGATCCGCGAGGAGTTCGACGCAGGCAAGGCGGACGAGACCGAGACCGCCGCCGCGATCCGCGCTGCCTGGCGCGAGGCGGGGGATCTCGTGGATCCCCACACCGCGGTGGCGCTGGCGGTCGCCGACCGCGACAGCGCCGATTCGAGGATTCCCAATATCGTGCTGTCGACCGCGCATGCGGCCAAGTTCCCCGATGCGGTCGAGGCCGCCTGCGGGGTGCGGCCGCAATTGCCGGCCTGGCTCGATGGATTGATGACCAAACCCGAACACCTCAAGGTGATGAAAAGCGATCAGGCGGAAGTCGAAAAGTTCGTATTGTCGGTAAGCCGCGCCGCCAAGCAGGGAGTAACCGGATGAGCGTTGAGGTCACCAAGCTGCCGTCCGGACTGACCGTCGTCACCGACACCATGCCGCATCTGGAGACGGCCGCGCTCGGCGTGTGGGCCGGCGTCGGCGGACGCGACGAGAAGCCGAACGAGCACGGGATCTCGCACCTGCTCGAACACATGGCGTTCAAGGGCACGACGCGCCGTTCCTCCCGGGAGATCGTCGAGGAGATCGAGGCCGTGGGCGGCGATCTCAACGCCGGCACCTCGACCGAGACCACGGCCTACTACGCGCGCGTAATGAAGGCAGACGTATCGCTGGCGCTCGACGTGCTTGCCGACATCCTCGCCAATCCCTCCTTCGTGCCTGATGAGCTCGAGCGCGAGAAGAGCGTTATCGTGCAGGAAATCGGCGCGGCGCAGGATACGCCCGACGACGTCGTGTTCGAGCACCTGAACGAGCTCTGCTATCCCGACCAGCCGATGGGCCGCTCCCTGCTCGGCACCGCCAAGACGCTGAAGGGGTTCGACCGCGACATGCTGCGGGGCTATCTCGCAACCCACTACCGCGGGCCCGATATGGTGATCGCGGCTGCCGGCGCGGTGGACCACAAGCGGATTGTCGAAGACGCTGCGCAAAAGTTCGCAAGCTTCGATGCGGCGGCGGCGCCGAAGCCGCTGCCGGCGATGTTCGGCAAGGGCGGTTCCCGCGTCGTGCATCGCGATCTCGAACAGGCGCATCTGACGCTGGCGCTGGAAGGCGTGCCGCAGACCGACGCCTCGCTGTTCTCGCTGCAGGTGTTCACGAACACGCTCGGCGGCGGGATGTCGTCGCGGCTGTTCCAGGAGGTGCGGGAGAAGCGGGGACTGTGCTACTCGATCTACACGTTCCACGCCCCCTATAGCGATACCGGCTTTTTTGGCCTCTACACCGGCACCGACCCGTCGGATGCGCCGGAAATGATGGAAGTGATCGTGGACGTGATCAACGAGGCCGTGGAGACCCTGACCGAGGCCGAGGTCGCCCGCGCCAAGGCGCAGATGAAGGCAGGGCTGTTGATGGCGCTGGAGAGCTGTTCCTCCCGTGCCGAGCAGTTGGCACGGCATGTGCTAGCCTATGGCAGGCCGCTGACGGTGGACGAACTGGTCGGTCGGATCGATTCGGTAAGCGTCGACTCGACCCGCGATGCCGCCCGTGCGCTGCTCGCGCGCAGCCGGCCGGCCGTGGTGGCGCTCGGCAGCGGCAGAGGTCTGGACACGGCGGTGTCTTTTGCGGAAGGATTAACTCGGTCGAAGGCGAAGACGCTCCTGCACTAGGGCATGATCCGGACCCCGAGGGCCGCGTGAGCGCAACTCGGTTTCCGGTTTTTCGAGGATCATGCCCGAACCGGTAGACAGGCAGGCCCGATAGCGGGCGGGGAGTTCAAGGGCATGGCCCTGTTTCGTTTGCCATCCAGCGGACCGGCTGCACTGATGCCGCGCGGTCACGGCCTGCTGCTACGCGCACCGCAAATGGCCGACTTTCCGCAGTGGGCGCAATTGCGCGAATTGAGCCGCGCCTATCTCACGCCTTGGGAGCCGATCTGGCCGTCCGATGATTTGACCCGGGCCGGCTTCCGCCGCCGCCTCCGCCGTTACGCCGAGGACATCGCCACCGACCGCTCCTACCCCTTCATCATCTTCCGCGAGGTGGACGGCGTGATGATTGGTGGCATCACGCTTGCCAATGTCCGCCGTGGCATCGTGCAGGCCGGCACCATCGGCTATTGGGTCGGCGAGCCCTATGCACATCGGGGCTACATGACCACGGCGCTACGGGTGCTGCTGCCCTCGCTGTTCGGCGAGCTCAATCTGCACCGTATCGAGGCCGCCTGCATCCCCTCCAACGCGCCCTCGATTCGCGTCCTGGAGAAATGCGGATTCACCCGCGAGGGCCTGGCGCGGCGCTATCTGTGCATCAATGGCATCTGGCAGGATCACCTGCTGTTTGGCCTGTTGCATGAGGATTTCCGGGGGTAGGGCATTCGGTTCCGATTGAACTAGAACCGAGGCTCCGGATGCCTGTTTTGACGTGGTTTCTTCAGACGAACCGCATCCGCTTCGCTCAAAAACGCTCTCGTACCCGGGCCTTGGCGCCTTGGGTTCGCCGCCATTGCGCTGCTATAACGCCGCCCGGGAAATGGGATGGCAGGGATTCGCATGGCAAGACATCGTGTGATCAGGGCCGCGACCGCCTCTGTGGTGGTGGCCGCGCTCGGTTGCGGCGCTGTGGCCGCGCCGGCGGCGGCACAGTCATTGACCGATCGCTTCAAGAGCCTGTTCGGCGGCAGCAAGTCCGAGGAGCCGGCTGAAAAGCCAGCGGCGCCGCCCGCAGAGGGCCAGAGCAGCCAATCGGACGTCCTCTGTCCGCCGGTGGCGATCCGGTCCGGGGCCTCGACTTACGCGGTAGGGGCGCCTGGCAAGGAGCCGGTCGGCAGCGACCTGCGGTTCCAGGCGACGATCACCCGCACTGCCCGCGAATGCGCGCTCAACGGCAACGATATCACGGCGCGAATCGGCATCCAGGGCCGGATCATCGTCGGTCCCGCCGGCGCACCACCGACCGTCCAGGTGCCGCTGCGCGTCGCCGTTGTGCAAGGCGGCGTCTCGGAAAAGACGATTGCGACCAAGGCCTATCAGACCACGGTCACGATGGGCGAATCCGGCAGCGAACCCTTTACGCTGGTGGCCGAGGATCTGATCTTTCCGGCGCCCTCGGCCGACGTTGCCGAGAACTACGTCTTCTACATCGGCTTTGACCCGCAGGCCCTGAAGCCCGAGCCAAAGCCGAAGGCCGTGAGGAAGAAGTAGCGGAGGGCTGCGCGGCCCGCGCGCGGAGCCCGTTATACCCCGCGAAGGCGGGGTATCCAGTAAGCGGCGGCCTCTCGGCTCAATCGCAGGGCTCAGTGGTTACTGGAGCGCCCGCCTTCGCGGGCGATGACGAGAAACGAAAGACAAAAAAGCCGGCGCGATCATCTCGCGCCGGCTTTTTGTTTTTGCGTTGAAGCCGCTCAGTTCAGCTTGGAACGAACCTCGGCGATTCCCTTGGCCAGAAGGTCGTCGGCGACGGAGCCCTTGACCGACTGCGACAGGACGGTGGACGCCGCCGTTACGGCGGCATCCGCCGCGGCCGCACGGACATCCGCCAAAGCCTGGGCTTCGGCGAGCGCGATCTTGTTCTCGGCGGTCTTGGTTCGCCGGGCGACAAAATCTTCCATCTTCGCCTTGGCCTCAGTCGCGATGCGTTCGGCATCGGCCTTGGCGCTCGCGACGATTTCCTCCGCCTCGCGCTCGGCGGTCGTGCGCTTGGCCTTGTATTCGGCGAGCAGCTTTGCGGCCTCTTCCTTCAGACGGCGAGCGTCGTCGAGTTCGGCCTTGATGCGTTCGCTGCGGTTGTCCAGCGCCTTCAGCACCGTGCGATGGATGCCGAGATAGGCAAACACCACCATCAGGATGACGAAAGCGATCGCAACCCAGGTTTCCGGTTCGGTGAACATCAGGCTTGTCCCTTCAGCGAGGCGTCGACGGCGCTGGTCACGGCAGCGCCGTCCGGCGCCACGCCGGTCAGCCGCTGCACGATCGCAGTCGCCGCATCTGCCGCAATGCCGCGGACATTGCTCATCGCCGCCGACCGCGTCGCCGCGATGGTTTTCTCGGCGTCGTGGAGCTTGGCCGTAAGCTTGTCCTCCAGCACCTTGCGTTCGGCTTCAGAGGCCGCGCTCAGCTTCTCGCGGGTCTCGTTGCTGATGGCCTGAGCGCGGGAGCGCGCGGCCGCCAGGTCGTTCTCATAGGCCTTCAGCGCAGCGGCGGACTCGTCCTTCAGCTTTTGCGCGTCCGCCAAATCGCCCTCGATCATGTTCTGGCGTGCTTCGATCACGCCGCCGACACGCGGCAGCGCGAAGCGCGACACGATGATGTAGAGCGCGACAAAGGCGACAGCCAGCGACACCAGTTGCGAGGCGTAGGTGGACGAATCGAACGGAGGGAAAGCTCCGCCGTGGCCGCCATCGGCTTCGGTGTGGGCGCCGGCCTTCTGGCCTGATGCTTCGCCATGACTCTCAGCCATGGTGTTCTCCTGTAGCTGTCACGGACGCCGCCCGCAGGCGGCGCAAGAGTGTGCCGCTCAGAGCGGAACGAACAGCAAGAGCAGCGCGATCAGCAGCGAGAAGATGCCGAGCGCTTCGGTCACGGCGAAGCCGAAGATCAGGTTGCCGAACTGGCCCTGCGCGGCGGACGGATTGCGCACGGCGGCGGCAAGGTAGTTGCCGAAGATAACGCCGACGCCGACGCCCGCACCGCCCATGCCGATGCACGCGATGCCCGCGCCGATAAGTTTAGCTGCTGCCGGTTCCATAGTTTGCTCCTTGGAGAGAAAGACAGATGTGGGTGGAAAATTCCCCGGACCGCTCAGTGTCCCGGATGAATGGCGTCGTTGAGGTAGATGCAGGTCAGGATCGCAAACACATAGGCCTGCAGGAACGCGACCAGCAGTTCGAGGGCGGTCAACGCGACCGTGAGGGCCAGCGGCATCACGCCGCCGAGCCAGCCGACGGCGCCCAGCGAGACGCCGAGCATCGCGACGAAACCCGCGAACACCTTCAGCGCGATATGGCCGGCCAGCATGTTGGCGAACAGACGCACGCTGTGCGAGACCGGCCGCAGGAAGAACGACAGGATCTCGATGAACATCACCAGCGGCAGGATGTAGATCGGAACGCCGGACGGCACGAAAATCTTGAAGAACTTCAGCCCGTTCTTGTAGACGCCATAGATCAGGACGGTGAAGAACACGAGCAGCGCGAGCGCTGCGGTGACGATGAGGTGGCTCGAAATCGTGAACGTGTAGGGGATGATGCCCACGAGGTTCGAGACGCAGATGAACATGAACAGCGAGAAGATCAGCGGGAAGAACTTCATGCCTTCCGCGCCGGCGGTGCTGCGGATGGTGCTGGCGACGAACTCGTAGGAGATTTCGGCCACCGACTGCAGGCGCCCGGGAACCAGTTGTCGGCCGCTCGCGAGCATCAACACCGAGATCAACGCCACTGCCACGAGCATGTAGAGCGTCGAATTGGTGAAGGCGATCGTGTGATCGCCGATATGGCCGATCGTGAAGAGGGGTTCGATGTTGAACTGGTGGATCGGATCGATTTTCATCCGCGCGGCTCTTGGTCCCCCGGCTTATCCGCCGGCAATCGAATTACAGATGTCGTGACTTCCGCCAGAACTTAACGCTTGCCTGAGGCCACGCCTGCAGACCTCACCACGTTGACCACGCCGGCCGTGAAGCCGAGCAGCAGGAACACGATGAGACCGAACGGCGATGTCGACAGTAGACGGTCGAATCCCCAGCCAATCGCCGCCCCGACGACAACGCCCGCGACCAACTCCGAGGAAAGGCGGAAGCCGAGCGCCATTGCCGAAGCTCTGGCGGCACCGTCTCCGCTTTCAGTTCCGGATTGATCAGTCCTGATTTTGCGGCTGTCGCGAATTTCGGACAACCGATGATCCAGACTTCCGAGCCTTGCGGAAAGCGCAGCTTCGTCGGACGACGACTGGTCGCGATTCCCACTTGCGTTGTCGTTTTTGTTTTCCGCCATGTGGCAGACACTAAACGATGCTGCGGTTGATGGAAATTGCGCCGCCACCCTCAAAAGCCGCGCGGACCATACTTACCGTGTCCGATCAAGTCAAGATTGCGTAACAACCAGTTAGCGCATTGATTCGATTACACTTCTCTGGAGTTATTCCAGATGTCTGCGACCTGTCATCGCAACGCAACAGCTGGCATTCAGGCCGCGGCGGTCTTGCACCGGTCAGGACGCTCTGTTGGGATGGACGCCTCGTCGCACCAATCCGCTCGGAGCCGCCATGTCGCGCCAGGTCGATTACTACTTCTCGTTTCAATCTCCCTGGGCCTACATCGGCGACCGGCCGTTCCGCGATCTCGTCAGCAGCTTTGATCTCAAGGTGAACTACAAACCGGTGGTGCTGGTCGACCTGTTCTCGGAGACCGGCGGATTGCCGCTTCTGAAGCGTCACCCGGTGCGGCAACGTTATCGGATGGTGGAACTGCAGCGCTGGCGCGATCGGCGCGGATTGCAGTTTCATCTGAGGCCCGCGCACTGGCCCTTCAATGCCCGCCTTGCCGATGGCGTGGTCATCGCCGCGATCGAGGCGGGACTCGATCCCGATGCGTTCCTGAGGCGCGGTTTTGTCGCGGTCTGGGAGGATCAATTCAATCTCGCCGATCCCTTGACCCTGGCGCGGCTCGCCGACGAATCGGGCCTGCCCGGCAACAAGCTGGTGGAACGTTCCGCCTCGGAGGCGATCACCGCGGCCTATGAGCAGAACCGCCAGGACGCGATAACGGCCGACGTGTTCGGCTCACCGGCCTATGTGCTCGATGGCGAGGTGTTTTGGGGCCAGGACCGGCTCGATTTGTTGGCTGATGCATTGAAGTCGGGCAGGCCGCCCTATACGTCCGATACATAGGGTTACGCCAACGTTTGCTGAGACGGGAGCAAGCCGATGCGCCACGCGACGTCGTCATCGAAAGTCTCCACGGCCCTGGCAGGTGTGGCGTTGAGCTTGAGCCTGAGCGGCGCGGCCTTTGCCCAATCCCGGCCGGATACCGAGAACGGTCGTTACGCGCTGTCGACCACCGCCGACGGCGTGCTGCGGCTCGACACGCGGACCGGCACGGTCTCGACCTGCAACAACAATTCGGGTGCGGGCTGGGCCTGCTATGCCATACCCGACGAGCGCGCCGCGCTGGACGCGGAAATCGGCCGGCTGCAGGTCGAGAATGAAAAGCTCAAGGCCGAGCTCGCGCAGCGCGATTCGCCCGTCACCGGCAAGACCGACGAGGCACTGCCGAAATCGGATTCGCTGAAGCAGGGCGAGCCGAAGGTCGCCGAGGGTGGACGCAAGGTCGAAATTCCGTTGCCGAGCGATCAGGACATGGACCGCATGATGTCGTTCCTCGAACGCGCCTGGCGCCGCCTGGTCGAGATGGCCAACCGCATGCAGCGCGACACGTCGGGCAAGATTTGATGATTCCGTAGGATGGGTAGAGCGAAGCGAAACCCATCGATCCCGTGCAGCCTTGATGGGCTTCGCTTCGCTCTACCCATCCTACGATAGCTTCGCTCATGATCTCGACCCGATCACTCACACGCAGCGCTCCATCGACCGTCAGTGCCACCACCCTCGTGTCGTCGCTATTGACCGTTCATACGCCGGGCGTTGGCTTCACCAACCTCACCTCAGAGGTCGCAAAATTCCTGCGCGAGGCGCGCGGGGCCGAGGGGCAAGTGACGCTGTTCATCCGCCACACCTCGGCGTCGCTGACCATCCAGGAGAATGCCGATCCGACCGTGCTCGAGGATCTCCTCTCCGTGCTGTGTCGCCTGGCGCCCGAGGATGGCGGATGGCGCCATGATACCGAAGGTCCTGACGACATGCCCGCGCATATCAAGACCATGCTGACGTCGACCTCGCTTCAGATTCCGGTGCTCGACGGCGAACTCGCGCTCGGCACCTGGCAGGCGATCTACCTGATCGAGCATCGCGCCCGGCCGCATCAGCGCGAGGTCGTGCTGCAGTTCATTGGCCGTACGAAATGACGCAGACCGTCTCTCCTCACGGGAAGCTCCGTAGCCCGGGTGGAGCGCCAGCGTAACCCGGGACCGCTGGTAGATGTCGACAGGTGTCCCGGGTTACGCTGCGCTCCACCCGGGCTACGAAACTTGGAGATGAGTCAGCTCGAACAAATCGGCCGCGGATTGCTCCGCGGCCGATCGAGCAAGCGCCGGAAGCGCGCTTTGTCTCAGGTCTTGCTGATATCGACGTCCTTGGTCTCCGGCAGGAACAGGAAGCCGACCACAGCGGTGATCGCCGCGAAGATGATCGGGTACCAGAGGCCGGCATAGATGTCGCCGGTGGAGGCCACGATCGCGAACGCGGTCGCGGGCAGCAGGCCGCCGAACCAGCCGTTGCCGATGTGGTAGGGCAGCGACATCGAGGTGTAGCGGATGCGGGTCGGGAACAGTTCGACCAGCATCGCGGCGATCGGGCCGTAGACCATGGTGACGAAGATCACCAGGATGAACAACAATCCGATCACGGCCGCGACCTGCGGACGGAAGATGTCGAAGGGATGCGACATCTTCACGATGCCGGTGTCACCCGCCTTCGGATAGCCCGCCGCCTGGATCGCCGCCAGCACTGCCGGGTTGGACGTCTTGGCGTCGGTGTAAGGCACTTCCTTGCCGTTGACGAGGACCTTCACGCCAGATCCGGCCGCGCCGTAGGTGGTCGAGTACTTGACCGACGACTGGGCGAGGTAGGCGCGTGCGGTGTCGCAAGGCGCGGTGAACACGCGGGTGCCGACCGGGTTGAACAGGTCGCCGCAGCCCTTGGGATCGGCCACCACCTCGACCTTGGCGGATTCGATCGCCTTTTCCAGCGCCGGGTTGGCGTTGGTGGTGATCATCTTGAAGATCGGGATGAAGGTCAGCGCCGCGATCGCGCAGCCGGCGAGGATGATCGGCTTGCGGCCGATCCGGTCGGACAGCGCGCCGAACACGACGAAGAAACCGGTGCCGAGCAGGAGCGACCAGGCGATCAGAAGGTTCGACGTGTAGCCGTCGACCTTCAGGATCGATTGCAGGAAGAACAGCGCGTAGAACTGGCCCGTGTACCAGACCACGCCCTGTCCCATCACGGCGCCGAACAATGCGAGCAGCACGATCTTGGCGTTGGACCAGTTGGCGAAGGCTTCCGTCAGCGGCGCCTTGGAGCTCTTGCCCTCATCTTTCATGCGCTGGAACACCGGCGATTCGTTCAATCGCAGCCGGATCCAGACGGAGATGCCGAGCAGGAACACCGAGACCAGGAACGGAATGCGCCAGCCCCATTCGGCAAAGGCCTGTTCGCCCGTCATTGTGCGGGTGAACAGGATCACCAGCAGTGACAGGAACAGGCCGAGAGTGGCGGTGGTCTGGATAAAGGAGGTGTAGTAGCCGCGCTTGCCCTGCGGGGAGTGCTCGGCGACATAGGTTGCTGCACCGCCATATTCGCCGCCGAGCGCAAGGCCCTGCAGCAGGCGCAACGCGATCAGGATGATCGGCGCGGCGATGCCGATGGTGGCGGCGTTGGGCAGCAGGCCGACGATGAAGGTCGACAGGCCCATGATCAGGATGGTCACAAGGAACGTATATTTGCGCCCGACGATGTCACCGACGCGGCCGAACACGATGGCGCCGAACGGACGCACCAGGAAGCCGGCGGCGAAGGCGAGCAGGGCGAAGATGTCGCGGGTGGCCGGCGGGTAGGCGGAGAAGAACTGCGCGCCGATGATGCTGGCCAGCGATCCGTACAGGTAGAAATCGTACCATTCGAAGACGGTACCAAGCGAAGAGGCAAGGATGACGAAGCGTTCGTCCTTCGTCATGCCGCCGCGGCGCGCCGAAGTTGCAGTCATTGTGGACATCTGGATCATTCCCCCCAAATTCTTGCTGCTGAACTCGCCTGCCGAGTTCGGCCGGATGAGCTACGGGCTTGGCAGGAGGGTAACATCGGGGCAAAAGCCGCCCCAATAAGACTTTCGGCCCTTTTCACGACCTTCCGTGCGGTGAGGGATCTGCCGGTTGTGCGGTCCCGATCCGGATTCAGGCGCGCGTGCTGCGATGCACAAGCGGCCGCATTAACTGCTTCGAGACACGGTAGAATTACGGCTTGCACGCAGCCCTCGCTCGGAGGACAAAGGATAAAAAAAGGGAGCGGCGACCCGCTCGCGAGATACCGATGACCGCTGCTGTCCAGACCCATCTTGTCATCGCCGATGACCATCCGCTGTTCCGCGATGCGCTGCGGCAGGCAGTCGCGAGCGTCGTCAGCTCGGCCGTCATTACCGAGGCCGGTTCGTTCGACGAGCTCACCGCCTTGCTCGAGAAGGATGCCGACGTCGACCTGATCCTGCTCGACCTCACGATGCCGGGCATCAGCGGCTTCTCCGGCCTGATCTATCTGCGCGCGCAGTATCCGGCGATTCCGGTGGTGATCGTGTCAGCGAGCGACGATGCCACCACGATCCGCCGCTCGCTCGACTTCGGCGCGTCCGGTTTCATCCCGAAGCGCTTCGGCGTCGACACGCTCCGCGATGCCATCATGAAGGTGATGGACGGCGACGTCTGGGTTCCCGCCGACACCGACCTGTCGTCGGCCGGCGATCCCGAGATGGCGCGGCTGCGTGACCGGCTGGTGACGCTGACGCCGCAGCAGGTGCGTGTCCTGATGATGCTGTCGGAAGGGTTGCTCAACAAACAGATCGCCTACGAGCTCGGCGTCTCCGAGGCCACCATCAAGGCGCACGTATCCGCGATCCTGCAAAAGCTCGGCGTCGAAAGCCGCACCCAGGCCGTGATCGCCGCCGCAAAGATCGCCGGCGGCCAATGGCGCCAGGGCACACCGCAGGGGTGATCGGCCGCATGTGAATTGCCGGGTGGGCAAAGCGACTTGTCCGCCGTAGCTCAACGAGCGAAGGCGGAAGCGTGCCCACCACTACGAGCGGGATGCTTGACGGTGGGCACGTCGATGCGCTCCTTTGCCCACCCTAAGCGTCGGTTGGCGCAATCTATTCCGCCGCTACCATTTGCTGGCTGCGCCATTGCCCGAGCAGGGCGCGCAGCGAGGCGGGCTTTACCGGCTTGTTGAGCACTGCGATGTTTTCCTCGCGCGCGGCGGCGCGGACGTTGGGGCTGCGGTCGGCGGTGATGAGGATCGCAGGCAGCCTCTCGCCGAAGCGGCGGCGGATGTCGCGGATCGCGGCGACGCCGTTGCCGCGGTCGAGATGGTAGTCAACGAGGAGGCCGGTGACGGGCCGGCCCGCCGCCTCGATCGCGCCGATCGCGCTTTCGGGATCGGCGACCGCGATCACCTCGGCGTCCCAGGCAGTCAAAAGCGTCTTCATGCCATCGAGGATCGCCGGGTCGTTCTCGATGCATACGATCAGCGCGCCGCCGATCGGGGTCTTGGCGAGCGGGGTTGCGGTGGTCACGGGACCGGTATGGTTGATGGCCTGCGCAACCGGCACGCTCACGGAGAACACCGAACCGCCGCCGACATTGGCATCGAGCGCAATGCCATGGTTGAGCACGCGCGCCAGCCGCTCGACGATCGACAGCCCCAGGCCCAGGCCGCGCGCGATCCGAGCGCCCTGTTCGAGGCGGTGGAACTCCTTGAAGATCTCGCGGCGCTTGATCACGGGAATGCCGACGCCGGTGTCGTAGACGCAGATCGTGAGCGCCTTCCCGCGCCGGCGGCAGCCCACCAGCACCCGCCCGCGCGGCGTATATTTGATCGCGTTGGAAATGAAGTTCTGCAGCAGCCGCCTGAGCAGCGAGCGGTCGGACTCGACCGCCAGCGAACAGGGCACGAAGGCCAGCTCCAGTCCCTTGGCGCGCGCGATCGGCGCAAACTCGATTTCGAGCGAGCGCATGAGATCGCCGATCTTGAAGCGGCTGATCGCCGGCGTCATGGCGCCGGCATCGAGCCGCGAAATGTCCAATAGCGCACCGAGAATCTCCTCGATCGCTTCCAGGGAGTCGTCGATGTTCTCGACCAGGCGGGAATCTTCTCCGCCCTGCTGGCGCTCCACCAGGCTCGTGACGTAAAGCCGGGCCGCGTTCAGCGGCTGCAGGATGTCGTGGCTGGCGGCGGCGAGAAATCGCGTCTTGGAAATGTTGGCATCCTCGGCAGCGCTCTTGGCCAGCGCCAATTCGGAATTGAGGCGGGTGAGCTCCTCGGTGCGGTCGCGCACGCGCTTCTCGAGCGTCGCATTGGCGCGCTCCAGCGCCTCGGCCGCCTCGAAACTCGGCGTCACGTCGGAGAAGGTGATGACGAAGCCGCCGCCGGGCATCCGGTTGGTGCGGACCTCGATCACCATGTGGCGGTCGGGCAGCCGTTCCAGGTAAGGCTCGCCCTCGGTGGTGTAGGCCGCGAGCCGCTTCTCCAGCATGATCTGGGCGTCCCCCCAGCCTGATGGATTGACCGCACCCATGAACTCCAGGATCTCCGGCAAGGGGATGCCGAGTTGAACCAGATGCGCCGGCAGCGCCAGGATCTCGGCGAATTGCCGGTTCGAGCAGATCAGCTGCAGATTGGCGTCGAACACTGCGATGCCCTGGCGCACATGGTTCAGCGCGGTCTGCAGGATCTCGCGGTTGAAATGCAACGCCGCATGGGAATCGTCGAGCAGCTTCAGCGCGGCCTTCGCAGAAACCGTGCGCTTTTGGAGCAGCAGCGACATCACGAGCCGGGAGGAGGCGGCGCCGATCGAGGACGCGATCAGGCGTTCGGCATGCTGGAGCAATTCGAGGCCGGCGGGCGCCGAGGCGTCGGGCCTGCCGCCACGTTCGGCCGCAAAGGCCTCGAAGGCGAGGCCGGCGCGCTCGGGGCCGAGATATTGCGCCACCGTGCTCTGGATGTCCTGCACCGTCACCGTGGTGCGCCAGCGCCGGAAACTCGGCGCGATCGGCGTGAACGTGTGGGGCACGAACAGGTCGGCCTGCAGGCGTTCGATCGAGGTCGGCTCGCGCGTCAGCGAGAACATGAGGTAGGTGAAGATGTTCAGCGACAGGCTCCACAGCACCCCGTGCAGCAGCGGCGGCAGGTCGGTGCCGAGCAGCGCCTGCGGCCGCAATGCCTCGATGCCGAAGGGACCGTGCTGCAGCAGCATCAGCCCCGTGGTGCTGCTCTCCAGGAAGCTTGGTAGAAACAGCGTGTAGATCCACACGGCGACGCCGACCACCATTCCTGCGATGGCGCCGCGCGCGGTCGCCTGCCGCCACAACAGCCCACCGAAGAACGCGGGCGCAAGCTGCGCGATCGCCGCGAACGACAGCAGCCCGATCGCTGCAAGCTGGGTGTTGCCGAGCGCGCGATAATAGAAATAGGCCATCACCATGATGCCGAAGATCGCAAAGCGGCGCACACTCAGAAGGAAGTCGCTGAAATCCTTCTGCCCGGCGAGCGCTTCGCGGCTTCGCTGCAGCACCATCGGCAGCACGATGTCGTTGGAGACCATGATCGACAGCGCCACGCATTCCACGATCACCATCGCGGTGCCCGCCGACAGCCCGCCGACGAAGACGGCGACGCTGAGCAGCGATGCATTGGCCTCCATCGGCAGCGCCAGCACATACATGTCGCTGTCGACGGCGCCGAACGGGAAGGTCACGAGCCCTGCGATCGCGATCGGGATCACGAACAGGTTGATCGCGACGAGATAGAGCGGGAACAGCCAGCGCGCGCGTCCGACCTCCTCCTGGCTCGAATTCTCGACCACGCTGACATGGAACTGGCGCGGCAAGAGCATGATCGCGCAGAACGACAATAGCGTCATGGTCAGGAAATTGCCGACCGACGGCACATATTCGATCGCGCGCACCGCTTCCGGCGTCTTCATCGCGCGCTCGATCAGTTCGGTCGGCGAGAACATCCAGAAGGTGACGAAGATGCCGGCGGCGAGAAACGCCACCAGCTTGACGATGGATTCGGTCGCGATCGCCAGCATCAGGCCGTGCTGATGCTCGGTGGCATCAGCCTGCCGGGTGCCGAACAGCACCGCGAATACGGCCATCGCCAGCGTCACCACCAGCGCAATGTCGCCGAGGATCGGGACCGAGGAAAATGCCCTGTCCTCGGTCAGGATCGTTTCCAGCGAGGAGGCGATCGCCTTGAGCTGGAGCGCGATATAGGGCACCGAGCCGATGATCGCGATCAGCGCCACGGTGCCGGCCACCGCCTGGCTCTTGCCATAGCGCGCGGCGATGAAGTCGGCGATCGACGTGATGTTCTGCGACTTGGCAAGCCCGATCACGCGGCGCAGCAGCGGCGTGCACAAGCCGATCATCAGGACCGGGCCGACATAGATCGCGAGGAAGTCGACGCTGGTGCGGGTGGCAAAGCCGACCGAGCCGAAGAAGGTCCAGGAGGTGCAGTAGATCGCGAGCGACAGCGGATAGATCACCATGCCCGCGCGGCCGCGCTGCGCCGACAGCGAGCGATCGCCGCGGCTGGCGACAAAGAACAGGAACCCGATATAGCCGAACGCGGCGGCGATGACGCCCCAGTCGTGCAGCATCGCTGCTGATCTCCCTTCCCGGCCTCAGAGCGGGCCGTGACGGAAGACTATAGCCGGATCAGGCGGCCGGCGCATCGTGCGCCGCCGTTGCGGCCTCACCTCTCCCGGTTGCGGGAGAGGTCGGCGCGTAGCGCCGGGTGAGAGCTCTCTCCACTCAATGACTCGTGGAAACACCCCCACCCCGGCCTTCCCCCGCAAGCGGGAGAGGGGGCGCAGCTTCATCGCGGCTTAAGGCTTATTCCGCCGCCAGCGACTGCTTGCGGAGCGGCAGCCCGAGCCGTTCCCAGACCTGCAGCAGGGCCTCGGCGAGGCCGTCCATCAGGCCGTCGTCGTGGTAGGGCGATGGCGTGATCCGCAGCCGCTCGGTACCCTTGGGGACGGTCGGATAGTTGATCGGCTGGATATAGATGCCGTGCTCCTCGAGCAGGATGTCGGTCGCGCGCTTGCACTTTTCGGGGTCGCCGACGAACAACGGCACGATATGGGTGTCGCTCGACATCACGGGCAGGCCGGCCGCGTTCAGGATTGCCTTGAGGCGGGCGGCGCGCTCCTGGTGGCGCTCGCGCTCCCAGCTCGAGGTCTTGAGATGGCGGATCGCAGCGGTCGCGGCCGAGCAGATCGCGGGCGGCAGCGCGGTCGTGAAGATGAAGCCCGGTGCATAGGAGCGCACGGCATCGATGATCTCGGCCTTGGCGGCGATATAGCCGCCGAGGCAGCCGAACGCCTTCGCCAGCGTGCCTTCGAGCACGTCGATACGGTGCATGACGCCGTCGCGCTCGGCGATGCCGCCGCCGCGCGGCCCGTACATGCCGACCGCATGGACCTCATCGACATAGGTCATGGCGCCATAGCGCTCGGCGAGATCGCAGGTCTGCGCGAGTGGGGCGACGTCGCCGTCCATCGAATAGAGGCTTTCGCAGGCGATCAGCTTCGGCCGGTCGGGACCGGCCTCGCGCAGCAGCTCCTCCAGATGCGCAAGGTCGTTGTGGCGGAAGATCTTCCGCTCGCAGCCGCCCTGACGGATGCCTTCGATCATCGAATTGTGGTTCAGCGCATCCGACAGGATCAGGCAGTTCGGGATCAGCTTTGCGATCGTCGAGATGCCCGTCTGGTTCGAGACGTAGCCCGAGGTGAACAGGAGCGCAGCTTCCTTGCCGTGCAGGTCGGCGAGTTCCGCTTCGAGCTGCACCAGGGGATGATGGTTGCCGGCGATATTGCGAGTGCCGCCGGCGCCCGTGCCGACACGGGTCGCGGTCTCGACCATCGCGCCGACGACCTTGGGATGCTGGCCCATGCCGAGATAGTCGTTGGAGCACCAGATCACGACATTGCGCTGGCCCTTCGGCGAGTGCCAGATCGCATGCGGGAAGCGGCCTGCGATCCGCTCGAGGTCGGCGAATACGCGATAGCGCCGCTCGTCATGGAGGCGATTGAGGGCGGCGCTGAAAAACTGGCTGTAATCCATCGGAAAACCTGAAGCGGAACCCGGCCGGAGCGGCCAATCTCATTAGAGCTTTTCCAGCTCTAATGTCTATCCGCTATCCCACGTTTGAGCATGCGCCAGACATTGGACAGATTGTCCATGGGAGCGGATCAAATGTTGATGTGGATCAACGACCTAGCCCGGTCGCCGGCATATGCGCCGATAGCTCCCGGGCTCGCATCGTTGCGCAATCGCACGACGCCCGTAAATATCCGGATCAGCCGAACGGGCGCGCTGCGTCAGGTGGTGCGGAAGCGCAGGACGCCGTCGATCGCCTCGGACGTCAGTCGGCCCTCGACCAGCATGTAGTTGACGTGCGCGATCAGCTCGCCGGCCGCGAATCCCATCTGGTGCGCGTCCAGCGCGTGCTTGTGGAATACGACCGGCACCAGCTCCTTGGAGGTTTTCTCAATCTCACGGCAGGCCTCGGCGATCAGCCGGCAGCGTTCCTCATGGTGGTCGGCGAGCTGCTTGATCCGCGTCTTCAGGCCGTAGAAGGGCACGCCATGGCCGGGCAGCACCAGCGCGTCATAGGGCAGCGTGGTCGTGAGGCTGGCCAGCGACGCCAGATATTCGCCGAGCGAATTCTGTTCGGGCTCGACAGCCCAGACACTGACGTTGGGCGAGATCTTGCTCAACACCTGATCGGCGGAGAGGAACAGCTTGTCGGCGGCGCAATACAGCATCACCTGGTCGAGCGCATGTCCGCCGCCGGTGATCACCTTGAAGCGCCGCGTGCCGATGACGACCTCGTCGCCGTGGGTCAGCCGGCAATAGGACGCCGGCAGCACCGAGACCCGCTTCAGATAATCCTGGCCGCGGCCGAGCAGCTTGTCGGTCAGGTCCTCGTCCATGCCATGACGGCGGAAGAACAGACGTTGCGCGGTCAATCGTTCGGCGGTGCCGCGGTTCTGGTGAAAGACCGACTGCAGGTATTCGACCTGCGACATGTACAGCGCGCAGCCGAACCGCTCGACGATCCACCCGGCGAGCCCGACATGATCCGGGTGCGAATGGGTCACGATCAGGCGCTTGATGGTCATGCCCTTGAGCGGGCCTTCGAACAGCGTGGTCCAGGCTGCGATTGATTCCTCGTTGCCGAAGCCGGAATCGATCATGGTCCAGCCGTCGCCGTCGGCGAGCAGGTAGATGTTCACATGGTTGAGGCGGAACGGCAGTTTCAGCCGCGCCCAGAGCACGCCCGGCATCACTTCCACGACCTGGTCCGGGCCGGGGTGATCTTCGAACGGGTATCGCAGGGCCTCCGCCGAGGACTGCACGCTGTCTGTTTTCGAATGCATCGGCTATCGGCTTAGCGGTACCTGCCGCCCGGCGCTAGCTCAAAAAAGCAGATTCCGGTGCGGATAGTGAGCATGATTTTCCGTAGCCCGGATGAAGCGCAGCGCAATCCGGGGTCGGCGACCCGGGGCGAGATGCCCCGGATTACGCTGCGCTCCATCCGGGCTACGGCTGTTCCCGAATGGCGATGGTCTCCTACGCCGCTCTTATGTTCGACAGGAACGCGTCGATTTCGGCGCGCAGCACCTCGGCCTCCCGGCGCAGTTCGTCGGAGGCGTTGAGCACGTCGCCGGCTGCCGTGCCGGCTTCCGCCGAGGCGCTGCTGACGCCGACGATGTTGCTGGAGACCTCGCTGGTGCCGCCGGCTGCGTGCTGGATGTTGCGGGCGATCTCACGCGTTGCCGCGCCCTGTTCCTCGACTGCGGCGGCGATCGCGGTGGTGACGTCGTTGATCTCGCCGATCGTATTGCTGATGTTGCGGATCGCGGAAACCGCCGTCGTCGTCACCTCCTGCATGCTGACGATCTGCTGGCGGATCTCGTCAGTCGCCTTGGCGGTCTGGTTGGCGAGACTCTTCACCTCGGAGGCGACCACGGCAAAGCCGCGGCCGGCTTCGCCGGCGCGCGCCGCCTCGATGGTGGCGTTGAGCGCGAGCAGGTTGGTCTGCGAGGCGATGGTCTGGATCAGGTCGACCACCACGCTGATGCGCCCGGCGTTCTCGGCGAGGCCCTGCATGGTGACGTCGGTCTGGCCGGCTTCGTCCACCGCCTTGCGCGCGATCTCGGCCGAGGTCACGACCTGGCGCCCGATCTCGGAGATCGAGGAAGAGAGCTCCTCGGTGCCCGCGGACACCGTCTGCACGTTGACCGAGGTCTCTTCCGCTGCGGAAGCGACCGTGTTCGCGAGCGCGCTGGACTGGTCGGCGGTCGCCGACATGCTCTGCGCCGTCGACTGCATCGAATTGGCCGCGTTCTGCAGGCTGTCGAGCGCGCCGCGGACGGTGGATTCGAATTCGACGATGCGGGCTTCCATGCGCGAAGCGCGCTCCGCCTTGACGATGCGGTCCTTGTCCTGTTCGGCCGAGAGAGCGCGGCCCTCGATCATGCTTTCGCGGAACACCTTCAGCGCGTTGGCCATCGCGGCAATCTCGTCGTCCTGGCGGCTCTGATAGATCTCGGTGTTGAGATCGCCGGCCGACAACCGCTGCATCGAATCCTGCAGCCCCTTGAGCCGCTTGAGAATGCTGCGGCCGACATAGAGCCAGACGAACAGGATCGAGCCGATCAGGGTGCCGATGCCGAGCGCCAGCATCACCATGGTCGCAAACGAAATCTCATGTTGCGCCTGGCTGGCGGAGGCGTCGGTCGCCTTCCGCACGCCATCGACGAGCTGCTGCACGCTGATGCCCAGGCCGATATTGAGCTTGCGGGTCTCCTCCAGGATGGTCTCGCCGAAATCGGTGGCGTCCAACTCCTTCTGGCGGACCTTGAACACGCCGGTCTTGCCCTGGCCGAGCGTCTGCAGCTTAGCGGCGGCATCGGCCAGCACCTTGGTGCCGGAATTCTTCGGCAGCATCTCCAGATTGGAAATTGTCTGCGCGAGGACCTGCTTGAAGTCCTTCTCGATCGCTTCCAGCGTGTCGCTGTTGGTCGCCGACAGCGCCGCGGCCATGTTGGAGGCCATCAGGTTGCCGCTCGCGATCACATTGCCGAACTGCTCGACGACACGGGCGGCGCTGCTCGCGTCGTCAGAGGACGGCTCGGCGGCACCGAGGATGGCATGGAGCTGGCTCTGCGCGTCCATCATCGCCGGTGCCGAGGCCGCGACGAATTCGGTCTGCGCCTTACGCAGGGTTTCGTACTGCTTGTCGTGCAGCGCCGCCGTCTCGAGCCGCTCGCGCGCGGCCGAGCCGAGGCTCTGGATCACGTCATCGATGTTCTTGACCGTATCGGTCAGCGCGTTCCCGATCGCCTTGTCGGCGCCGAGCTTGATGATCTCGTCGAGCTTCTGCAGCGCCTGCTTCTGCGTTTCCTTCATCTTGGCAGAGCGCTCGTTCAGCGCCTCCTCGGTGCGCGAGGCAAGCAGCGCCGGTCCCTGGCTCGCCAGGCTCGCGCTTTGCGCCGACAATTGCAGGCTGGCGGCGAGCCGCGGGATGTCGCGGCCGGAGAGGTCGCCCATAGTCGTGCCGAGCTGTTCGAACACCGTCGCAGCGCCCGCGCTGATCACGATCGCCATGCCGGCGATGACGGCGAACGCCGCGAACAGGCTGCCCCTGACGCCCCATCGCGGACGCCGGATGCCCTTAAGTTTCAATTTACCGAAGCGGAATCGTAACGCCATCTGCCTGCCCCGCAGTCACTGTCCTTGAGCCTGAATCCTCGCGCGGCAGTATCGCGATGGCGGGTTAACAAAATCGGGAACCCGAATGTGCGGCGGCGCAATTTTTGCCGCGCATGGCGGCGTTGAAGTAGCTTTGTACCGCACGTCGGAATTGATCGCGCGGTACTTGCGGGAGACTTACGTCTACAACCGCTCGAGAATCAAAAAAGGCCGGCGAGATGCCGGCCTCTTTCGGCTATCTCGGATCGCGATCAGTAGCCGGTGGCTACCGGGGCGCCGAAATTGAAGCGGTAGTTGATGCCGGCCTTCACGGTGTGCTCGTCATTGCTGAAGCTGCCGAACGGCACCAGCGGAGCCGGCGCAACGAAGCGGCTGTCGCCGAAATCGTAGAATTGATACTCGGCCTTGGCCGACCAGTTCGGCGCGAACATGTATTCGATGCCGCCGCCGACGGTAAAGCCGTTGCGGTGGCTGTCACTGAGCGCGAACCCGACCGGGATACCGCCGAACCTGAGCGTCTCGTTGTTGTCGGAATAGGCGTAGCCGCCCTTCGCGTAGACGAGGCCCGGGCCCCAGGTCCAGCCGACGCGGCCGGTGATCGAGCCGATCCCGCGCTGGTCGTTGTTGTAGACGAAGCCACCGGGGAACGCCGCATTGACCTGGTCGCCTCCAAGCCAGGAATACTGACCTTCGACGCCAATCAGAAAGTTCGGATGGAATTGCCAGTCGCCGCCCACCTGGACGCCGCCGAGGAAGCGGGTGTTGTGGTCGCTGAGCGCGAAGCCGTTAAAGGTGTCGCTGCTCGTGAAGGCGCCGCCGATATGGCCGCCGACATAGAAGCCGGTCCAGTTGTAGATCGGCGCAGCGTAAACCGGCGCCGGCGCCTTGCTGTAGTAAGGGCGGGCACCGAGATCGGCGCCAAATGCCGGCGCGGCCGCGGCGAGCGCGATAAGGGCAACGGTTGCGAGCAGGATCTTCTTCATTTCATTCCCCGGAGATTCAAGTGAGACGCTGCGCACAGCGCCCCCATGGCGCGATTAAAGACGGCATTTGAATAAAATGATGTCACCGCGGGACGATCGCGATCGATAAGCCAACCTATTGGCCGGTAATTGTTTTTTGTGCTTAACGGCGGCTTAAGGAAGGGTGAAGGAAGGCTTAATCTGCGCCTGGATCGGTAAGCTTTGCGGAGGCGAGACCCTGTCTAGCCAAGCCTGCTAGCCAAGCCTGTTAGCCAAGCCTGCGCCTGATGTCCTCGCGCATCTGCTGGCGGAACTGAGCCTTGCGCGCCGGCCGCTCCTTCTCCGGGACGTCGTAGCGGTCGAACACGTTGAACTTCTCGAGGATCGGATAGTGGTCGCTGGCCATCGCCAGGACCCGCAGGAGATCGGCGACTTGCGCGCTCGGTCCCGTCACCTCCCAGCGGCGCATGATGCTGGCGCCGTCGGGCCCGTTCAGTCCGCACAGCTTCGCCATGTCGGCCGCCGCGAGCGGCCGGCCGATGGCCTCGCCGAGATGCTCGCGAAGCTTTTTCAGTTCTGGACCGGTCACGGATACCCCCACCATGGTCACACAAAAGATAGAGCGGAATGACGATTCATCACGCTTTAGTGGCACTCCATTCCGATGGTCTGTGAACTGGCTCACACGTTCCACCCGCCGAAGCAAGTTATACCGCTGCGCAATTCCTGATGAGGAGGAAATCATGCGCAGCTTGATTGAAAGCCTCACGCCTGACGCCAGCCAAATCGAGTGGAAATGGATCGGCGCGATGTTCGCGTTCTATGTGGCGGTGGTGGTGATTGCAGCCGGACTGCTGATGACCCATCGATCCACAAGAGGCTCGGTCTCCGAGATGTCGCTGGCCGCCGTTGCTTGCGTGTCCTGCGCGCTTGCCGCTGATTGACCGACTGGATCATGATCCGATCAGACGAAAATCGGACCATGATCTCATCCTGTTTGTTTGATTGTTTGTATTTGTTGGTTTGAGCGCGATCTCCGCGCGCCATTGAAGCCCGGTCCCGATTACGCGAGGAACTGTCGCCACGGCGGGTGAAGCCACGATTTGAGCTGTTGTCGTTCATGCGCCGATGACGATCGGCGCACGGACGTTGGTCGGGTCGCTGAGGATGATGTGCACATCGAGGGCGCGCTCCGGTTGCGCGGTCTGATGATGTGCTGCGTGACTCTGTCTTCTGTCGGCTATGATGCAGTTCGTCGCGCCGTCGCGGTGATGAATTGGTGAGCACAGTCGACCACAATCATCGCAAGATGTTTCTGCTCCCTCCTGCTGCGCAACCCCGCCATGCATCGTTCGCTTTGACATCGATGTGATTTGCGCAGAAAGAAAGCACGCTTCTTCTATAGGCCAAGTTGGGGAAGAGCGGTGCGCATGAACTTTTTGTAACGCGCGCGTTGGGCTGTTGAAGTTGGCTGAAGCATTTCTTGGGGATGCGCTAATTGCTGTTGCCGGTCGTCGATTGCAAAGATCGCAGTCCTCGCGATCATCTCTCCCGCGTGAAGACGGCTCCGGCCATGGACTCTGATCTGAACCCGCAGGGGTGGATCTGGTGGCCTGAACGTGAGGATCTCTCGCTCGAGTTCATGCGGTTGCTGGCTTCCGCCCAGGAAGGCGGCGCGACGTTTTCGGAATGTTGGCTCACCGCCAGCCGCATCGATTTCGCGGACGACTATTCCTGGTACCGGGAATGGACTGCCACTGCGGAGGTAAACCGCGAGCGGGCTTCATCCGCAGCAGCGCAAGGGCATCCGGCGACGGCGAGAGATAACTGGCTTCGCGCCATGAATTATTATCTTACCGCCGCTCATCCGGTCGATCTTGCGCCCGACGAGCGGCGGTCAGCAATCGCATCGATGCGCGAATGCGCCGCGAACTATCTCAACTGCCGCCAGCCCCGCGGTGAAGTTGTCTCGATACCCTGGCTGAACGAGTTCACCTTGCAGGGCTATTATTTGCCGGCGTCCCTTGGCGGCGATCGCGCGCCCGTCGTCATCTGTATCGGGGAACCGGGGCATCACAAGGAAGAATTCCTGTTCAAGCTCGCACGCCACGCCTCCGAGCGTGGGATGGCGCTGCTTGCGGTGGACGTCCTGGGCGATGGCACGGGTCCTTCGTTCGAAGAGGTATCACTCCGCCACAAGCCGCAGCGGGCGATTGCCCCCATCATGGATTACCTCGTCGGCAGGGACGACGTCGATGAGCGGCGGATCGCGATCCTCGCCGACGGCTGGCGTTCGTCGTTTGTCGCGCGCGGCATCGCCTTCGACCATCGCTTTGCCGCGGCCGTTTGCGACGGCGGTATCTGGGATCTGCATATGCGGGCATTTCTGGATCCGCAGAACAGGCCGTTCGGTGTCGAGCCCTGTCCGGAGTTGGAAGCCGACCGCATCCTGAGGGGAATCAGATGTCCGTTGTTGGTCGCCGCCAGCGAGCGCGGCGTGCTCAGAGCGGACCGAATTGCCGAATTGACGGATCGGTTGCGTGCCGGACGGCGCGACCGGGACATTACGTTCGAGATCTTTGAGGCCGCGGAGGCCGCCGCAGGTCAGGGACGGTTCGACAATCCGACCCTCGCCAACGAGTTCATCTTCGATTGGATCGCATCCCGGATCGGGGCGCAGCCTTTATATAACAGGGCGTAGTCTCAAGGCGCGAACACTCCCGAGCATTTCGGTTCTGATCAATCGGAATCGAAAATGCTCTAGAAATCCGCCGCGACTTTCAGGCGGGCTTTCTCGAGCCGCTTCTTGAGGGCAGCGAGCTTGTTGGTCAGATCATCCAGCTCGCGCGGGCCGAATTCCGCGAAAATGAATTCGTTCAGGCTTTCCTGGTGCGAGGTCAGGCTCGCGAGCTGCTTATAGGTCTTGTCGGTCAGCGACATCTTCACGATGCGGGCGTCTTCCTTCGCCGGCTTGCGGCGAACGAAACCCTTCTTCTCCAGAAGCTTCGATTGGGTCGTGACGAACGACGGATCGACATGCAGCATTTTGGACACGGCATTGACCGGCACGCCGTCGCCCTGATCAAGGTCGGCTAGCGCCACGATCATCATCCATTGCGGCCCGCTGATTCCGAGCTTCTTGGCCCAGAAGTAGCGAATCTCCTCCAGATGAACGCTGATCGCGGCGATCTCCCAGGCGAATCGCCGAATGACATCCTGGCTCTTGGTGGCGGACTCATTCATGGGTACCGTACTCACCCCCCCCCCTTTTGAGATTCCATAGCGGATGTCCGGCGGAAACGACACCGGTAATCCGTTATATGCGGCAATTTGCACGGGAAATTGGCAACAGGTGGTATTCGGCGGCGATGCACCTCAGTTGCCGAAAAGACACATCGAAACGTCAATCAATATATGAGTGAGTAAACTAATTTGATTATCCAAATTGCACATGCATAACTTTCATTCCGACGGAGGGGGGCTCCCGACCGTCTCGTCTCAGGTGGTTCGCATCGGTCCACCGGCTTGAGAGATGCGTTGATCCTCAACGTTTTTTTCGAGGCAGTCCAATCCGCTTTGCACGGGGGTTCGTGCACAGCACTTACTTGGAGGTTTAACAATGAAGGTGGCTAAGAGCCTTATCCTCGGCTCAGCGGCGGCTCTGCTCGCCATGGGCGGGGCTCAGGCAGCCGATCTTCCCGTCAAGGCCAAAGCGGTCGAGTACGTGAAGGTCTGTTCGCTCTACGGTGCCGGTTTCTGGTACATTCCGGGCACCGATACCTGCATGAAGATCGGTGGTTATCTGCGTGTCGACGCCACGTTCAACGGCGGCATCTACGGTTCGCAGGCCTGGAACGGTGATATCGGCCAGGGCAACCGCTATCGTGACTACTTCGCCGCCCGCTCGCGTATGGCGCTGACGGTCGATACCCGCACCGCAACGGAATATGGCGTCGTCCGCACCTTCGCTCAGGCCGACTTCCAGTTCTCGACGCTCGGCAACACCACCTACAGCCCGAACTCGATCAACGGTTCTCTCCCGGTCGCGGGCTCTCAGTTGCTTGACACCCCCGGCGGCGGCTATGTCGCGGTCGAATTCGTGTTCATCCAGTTCGCGGGCTTCACCTTCGGTAAGTCGGCTTCGGCCTTCGCGACGCCGTGGCATGGTTATCCGGGCAACATCTCGTCGAACCTGCTCGGCGGTCATGACACCGTCACCGGCGTGAACAACATCCAGTACACCGCGCAGTTCGGCAACGGCGTGTCGGCCACCATCGGCCTCGATGATCCGACCGTCTTCAACCGCACCGCGGTTGCCAACCTGTCGGTGCCTCTCACCGCGACCGGTGGTATCGCCAACGCCTATGCAGGCGTGCATGCTCCGGACGTGGTCGGCAACGTCCGCATCGACCAGGCTTGGGGTCTGTTCCAGATTTCGGGCGCCGCGCACGAAGTCAGCGGCTCCTACAACACTCTGAACACCGCAGGGGCTCCCGCCGGTGGCGTTGGTCTGCCGGGTGCAGCGCCGATCGCCGCTTCGGAATTGTCCGGTCATCCGGACACCAAGTGGGGCGGTGCGGTGATGGCCGCGTTGCAGATCAAGAACATCCCGACCGGTCCTGGCGACGACATCAAGTTCGATGCGACCTATGCCGTCGGCGACACCAAGCAGGTGATCTCCACTTCGTCGGCCTCGCCGAGCTTTGCGATGTTCGGTGGCTCGAGCATGCTCGGCGCCTATCAGAGCGTCGGCTTCGGTGCGACCACTGACGGTGTGTATCTCCCGGTCGCGTTCGGCGGCGATGGTTCGATCCATCTGACCAAGGCCTGGGGTATCCGTGGTGCGTTCAACCACAACTGGGATCCCTACTGGTCGACCAGCTTGTTCGGCAGCTACTCGAACGTTAGCTACGACAGCACGGCGAAGGCGTTCATCTGCGCCAACTACACCGGTACCAAGGTCGTCACCGCTGACTACAGCTGTAACCCGGACTTCAGCGTGTCTCAGCTTGGCGCGGTCACCCGCTGGACCCCTGTCAAGAACCTGACGTTCTCGGCCGAAGTCATCTGGTTCCACCTCGACCAGAAGTTCACTGGTGGTGCTGTTCTCGGCGTACCGGCTCCGAAGCCGGCCACGCTCTACCAGTACAAGGACCAGGATACGGTCAGCTTGCAGGTCCGCGCTCAGCGCAACTTCTGATCCGCTCGATCTGAAGCGAATCTAGAGAATCCCCGGCAGGCAACTGCCGGGGATTTTTCTTTGTGGCGAGTGGCGAATGGTGAGTAGCGAATGGCGAATAGATGTCATAGGCGCGCGCCCCACTCGCATTCCCTATTCGCCACTCGCTATTCGCCATGCGCTACCTCCGCAACTTCAGCATAGTGCATTGCCGAAAAAACATGATTTACTCAGGTAATTTTCTAAGGTAGTAATAACTCAAGTCGGTGCAGCATAGCCGGCCCGTTGAGTCTCGCTGAGACATAACCTCTTAATGCTAAACCTCCGAAACCTCCGGCAATGCCCTGCCGGAGGTTTTTCATTACTGCGACCGCGGCAGGGCTGTGAGCTCAGGGCCACGCCCGATTCGGGTATCGCCGGTGGTAGACCGAAGTCTCGATGATCGTGGCGCAATCGCCCGATCAATCCCGTCTTTGCATCATCGCGACGCCGGCTTCGCTGCCACAGCGCTCGGGCGGCGTCTCGCCCCGGTTGGCGCAGAAGCGGGAAAAGGAGCGGCCGTTGAGATAGAGCGTGCCCGCATAGCTGGTCCCGACCACCACGCCGTCAAAGACAAAGGGATAGCCGTCCTGCCGCAGAATCATGCGCGCGCCATCGCGTCTCCAATATCCGGAAAGCGTAGCCTGGATCGCTTTGCCGTTTGTGGCATCACGCCCGTCCTCGCGGTAGCTCCCGTCCGGACTCATGCGCCATGTGTAGATGTATCGCGGGAAACCGTCGGGAATGATCGCCGTCCAGACGATGCCATCCGCGTCCGCCGCGGCATCGCGCGCAAGAATCGGGTTGGCCTGCAGGCACCAGAGCAGCGCGCACCAGGCTGCGAGTGGGAAAAACCCGCCGGCCATGTTTGCCCTGTGTCGATTGCTGCCTGGCCTGGAGCGCAGCGCTCTCTCAGTCATCGCGTTGCGTCCCGCGTCAGTGTCGTCCCGTCGAAAGACGGGACCCATAACCACAGGTGCTTGTTGTCGCGCAAGCGAGCGGTCCGAGCTTTGTGCAGAGGCGTCGACGCCTAGGCCAAGGATCACATCGCACCCGAAGCCACAGGCTGAATTCCCCCATGAAGCTCCATTTAAAGTCCTGAAAAAATTGATCTATCAGAGTGCCTGTCCGTATAATGGACAGAATATTGAGATATGGAGAATATATGGACAAAAATGCTAGTCTGGTCTAGCAAAACCACATGCCCCTTTCCGCGCCGCGCAAACCGACCTTCATTCCATCTCCGTCCGCCGAGGCGGTGCTGGCAGAGAGCGCGGGCGATGCCGCTTTTGCCACGACGCTGGCAAAGGGGCTGGTGGTGCTCGAGGCCTTCGATGCCCAGGCGAGCATGCTCGGCAACATGGAGCTTTCGGCGCGAACGGGGATTCCGCGGCCGACGGTTGCGAGACTGACGCACACGCTCGCCGAGCTCGGCTATCTCCGTTACGACCAGGATCTCGCGAAATACTGTCTCGGCGCGCGAGCGCTACGCATGGCCCATCCGCTGCTTGCGGGCATGCAGTTTCGCCAGGTGGCGCGGCCGTTGATGCAGGAACTGGCGGAGAGCGTGCGCGGCACCGTCTCGATCGGCCTGCTCGACGGAACGGCGATGGTCTATGTCGAGTCCGCGAGATCGGGCAATGTCGGACCGCACGTCCCCGACATTGGCATGCCGATTCCCGTTGTCAGCACGGCGATGGGACGCGCTGCGGCGGCGACGTTGCCTGCCGCCGATTCCGCGCTGCTGGAGCGGCAGATCAAAACCGACAACGCCGAGGCGTGGTCCACCCATCGCGACAAGTACCGCGCCGGAATTCAGCAATGCGCCGATCGCGGCTTTTGCACCTGCTACGGCGAATACATGCCCTCGATCCACGCGGTGGCCGCGCCGCTGTTTCATGCGCGGCACTTGAAGCAGTCGTTTGCCATCAATTGTGGCATCCCCGCGTTCCGCTTGCAGCCCGGGCAGCTCGAGGCCGAGATCGGCCCGCGCATCACGGCTCTTGCCGTCAGCATCCGCTCGCTCGTCAACGAGGCCGAACCGACCATCGCGCCGCGCGAACAGCCCAGGAAGAAGGTCGTGAAATGATCCGGGGAACGGCCGTCGAAACGAGCCTCGTCAAAGCATGATCCGAAAAAGTGGACACCGGTTTCCCTCGCGACAAACGCCAGCGTTTGCGCGGAGATCATGCGCGAACAACGAGCATAGCGGGATGGCTTTTTGAAGAAAATCATCCGGCGCGTGAAGCATGCGGTCGAACTCAATGAGATTTTCGCGGCGTGGTGTGCCGAACATACGCTCGAGGATGTGCTCGCGAAATTCACCGCAGCGCAGGGCACGATCGCGCCGATCTATTCGATCGATCAGATCGCGGCGGACCCGCAAGCCAGGGCGCGCGAGATGATCGCCCGTGTTCCCGATCGCGACTTCGGCTCGGTGGCGATGGCGAATGTCGTTCCGCGCTTTGCCGCCGATCCCGCACAATTGCGTCATGCGGCCGGCGACGTGGGGCAGGACAATCGCGAGGTCTATCGGGATTGGCTCGGCCTTTCGGAGCAACAGATCGAGCGGCTCACCCAGAAGAAAGTGATCTGACGGCCGGGCCATGCACCGGCGGCATTGCCGCGGAGACAACAAGAAAAGCGACGCGGTCGGCAACAACGAAAAGGGAGGCACTCATGAATGTCACACGCCGAACTCTGCTGGGCAGCGTCGCGGTCGGCCTCGTTGCGGGCTACGGTTCCCGCGCGTTCGCGCAAGGAGCCTGGCCTTCGCGTCTTGTCCGGTTTGTATCGCCTTACGGGGCAGGCGGCGCCAACGACATCTCGCTGCGCATCCTGACCGAGCAGCTCGAGCGTCAGCTCGGCCAGCAATGCATCGTCGAGAACAGGCCGGGTGCGGGCACGCGCCTCGCCAACGAGTCGGTCGCGCGCGCCGCGCCTGATGGCTACACCTTCCTGTACGCCGCAGCGCCATATGCCACGGCCGAGGCGCTGTTCGGAAAACTGGGCTATGACCGCAAGGACCTGCAGCCGGTGGCGATGGCGGTCATCGCGCCGTTGTTCCTGATCATCAGTGCGGAGGCGCCCTTCAAGAAGCTGCAGGAGCTGATCGCCTACGGCAAGCAGCAGCCCAACGGGCTGACCTTCGCCTCTCCAGGAGCTGGGTCCCAGCCACATCTGGCGGCCGAGTTGTTGTTCAGGGACGCAGGCGTCAAGGGCCTCAACGTTCCCTTCCGCGGCGATGCGATGTCTTACACGGAACTGCTGGCAGGCCGCGTCGATGCTACGCTGACCGCGATCAGCACGGCCTTGCCCTATATCCAAAGCGGCAAGTTCCGGGTGCTGGGTGTGGCGTCAGTCGACCGCAGCCCGATCTATCCCGAAGCGTTCACCTTGCGCGAGCAAGGTCTGCCCAATGTGATCGCTGCCGGCTGGTACGGCTTCATGGCGCCGGCTGCCACGCCGCGTTCCATCGTCGATCGACTGCAGGACAAGATCGTTCGCATCCTCGCCGATCTCGACGTGAAGCAAAAGCTGTTCGCCCAGGGGCTGGAAGTTCGCGGCAGCACGGCTGCGGAGTTCGGCGCGTTCATCGACGAGGAGACGCGCAAGTGGGGCCAGCTGATCCGCGACGCCGGTCTCAAAGGGGAATGAGCCCGATACGTCGTCGCGATAGCCGTGCACGTGCTTCGCGTTTATCGCGAGCAGGAACCATTGCACACGTTTTCGGCAAATGGCGCTATTGCCGGCCACGCCTGTTGCGCTGCAACTACGTCGGGTGATGTTAGCAAGGCTTGATCGACGCGCGCTGGTTCGCTTCGAGGCCATCATGGTCCGCTTGGAATCCAATGTACCAGCGCGCTTGCACTACGCTGGTTGACCGCTCACGAACACCTGGCTCTCGCGCGGACGCGACCACGCCTTGCCTCTCTGCGCGCATCGTTGGAATGAAATGCGTTAGGCGCATCATTCATTGGAATCCTTTTCCAGCCATCGGTCCTCTCGTCGCCATATTTTGGGATGATTTGTTTTTGCAACGAGCGTAACGTCACACGCCAAGAAAACAAAAATGATCTTGGGAGGAATGCGCCGATGAGTCGGACGAAGCATTTCGTTTGGGCATCCGTCACCTGTCACTCTCGGTCGACAGGGCACTCGCAGGATCACGCTCCCGCCGGAACGTAGCCGATGATCGCGATAGCGACATCCGGAGCTGATGGCGCGGGTCTTGATCGCGGCAGTCAGGTTGTGCTGTCGCGCAGGTCGGGAATCCTTGCGATTGCATTGGTTGCGGTCGGAACCTGGCTGATGCCCGGTGTCGCCGCGGCGGATGTTGCGCTGCAGGTGATCAATGCCCGCGTGCCCGCATCCGACGAGATCGGCATCAATCTCCCGCTTCTGATGACGATCAGGAACGATGCGGCCGAGCCCGACGCGATATTGCGTGTCCGCTGTCCGTTCGCGAACTTCTCCGAGAAGCACACCGTCGATCGCGGCGAAGGCGCGCCGGCCATGCGCGAGATCAGGTCGATTCCGATTCCGGAAAACAAGACCACCGAGCTCAAGCGCGACGGATATCACGTGATGCTGCTGCAGACGCGGCAGAAGCTTGTCGACGGCGAGAAGTTCACATGCGCCGTCGTTTTCCAGAAAGCCGGAACCAAAGAAACGGAGGTGGAGGTTTCCCGAACGCCCTGATCGCGACGGCGGGCAAAGGTGAGCCCGCTGAACGAGCCTTCTCGACTGAGCCGTTCGGATGTGCCGGACGCTCGATCCAACATGAACTTGCCAAAGGAGGGCATTTACTCATGGAGCGATTTTCAGGTCACGCAAGAAAAATCACCAAGCGAGCGAGTCTGCTCACCGTGGCAGTCGCCGCCGGAGGCATGATGGCGGCATTGCCAGCCTTTGCCGCTGATGAGGTCAACCAGGAGCGGCTGCTCAACGTCGACAAGGAACCGGGCAACTGGCTTCATCATCACCAGAACTACTCCGCGCACCGGTTCTCCAGCCTCAAGGAGATCAACCGCGATACCGTGAAGAACCTTAAGGTCGCCTGGACCATGCATCTCGGCGGCATCGAGCCCGGCGGCATCTGGAGTCACGGCGGCCTGGAAGGCACGCCGATCGCCGAAAACGGCTTCCTCTACGTCACCGACGGATGGGGCTCGGTCTACAAGATCGACGCGCATGGCGGCCGCGGCCAGCTGGTCTGGAAGATGGATCCCAAGACCGATCGTGACTGGGCCGGTGCCGTCGCCTGCTGCGGCGTCGACAACCGCGGCGTCGCCTTGTGGGGCAATCTCATCGTTTCCCACACGCTGGACGGCCGGCTGATCGCGACCAACAAGGAGACCGGCCAGGTGGCCTGGCAGCGCACCGTCGCCGATCCGGACAAGGGCGAGGTCATCACCGGCGCGCCGCTCATCGTCAAGGACATGGCGATCACCGGCGTGGCCGGCGCGGAATACGGCATCCGTGGCTGGATCGCCGCGACCGATCTCAAGACCCAGAAGGAACTCTGGCGCACCCACACCATTCCGGCCAAGGGCGAGCCGGGCAGCGATACCTGGAAGGATAGCAACAACGCGGCTGCGTCCGGTGGCGGCTCGACCTGGGTGACCGGCAGCTACGATCCGTCGACCGACACCATCATCTGGGGCGTCGGCAATCCCGGACCCGACTGGGACAACGAGTATCGTCCGGGCGACAACCTCTACACCGACAGTTCGCTCGCCCTCGATGCCACGACCGGCAAGATCAAGTGGCACTATCAGCACACGCCGAACGACCCTTACGACTATGACAGCGTGGCGGAGAACGTGCTGGTCGACATCCCCGGACCGAGCGGACCGCGCAAGCTCGCGCTCGAGGCCGACCGCAACGGCTTTGCCTATGCGATCGATCGCACCACCGGCAAGTTCATTTGGGGCCTTCCGTTCGTCAAGAAGGTCACATGGACCAAGGGCCTCGATGCGGAGACCGGCAAGCCGATCGAGTATGACCCGAACAAGGCAGTGCAGACTTACGTCGCCTCGGTGACGCCAAGCCGCACCAACATGGAAACTGACATCTGCCCCGGCAACATGGGCGGCAAGAACTGGCCGCCGACCGCCTACAATCCGGACCTGAAGCTCTGGTACATCCCGGTCATCGAGAGCTGCAACCGGATCAAGGTCGAGGTCGCCACGCCTGACAAGCTGAAGCCGCGTGAGTTCTGGACCGGCGGTGGCCCGAGCCAGCCGTTCAAGATCACCGGCAGCGTCACCGCAATCGACGTCACCACCGGCAAGATCGCCGGCAAGATGGAAACGCCGTTCCCCAATCTGGGCGGCATTCTTGCCACTCCCGATCTCGTCTTCAGCGGTCAGCCGTCCGGCGAAGTGATGGCGCTTGATGCCAAGTCGCTGCAGAAGCTCTGGGAGTTCAACACCGGAGGCGGCGTCAACGCACCGCCGATGACCTTCACGGTCGATGGCAAGCAGTATCTCGCCATCCTCGTCGGTCTCGGCGGCGCCTGGGACAAGTGGTTCATCGATTCGACGCCCGAGCTGAAGAAGATCCAGCCGGGATCGATGCTCTACGTGTTCGCACTCTGACTTCCCATCCAGGGAGGGCCCGCACTGTCGGGCCCTCCCGCTTCGTCAACAAGAGACGTCATAATGATCTTCAATGCATCCTCGGCGGCGGCACGTGTGCTGCTCTTGAGTGTCGTCGCCCTGAATCTTTCGATCCCGGCCGTCGCATTCGGTCAGTCGGCGCAAGCGACGGCGTCGGACCCGACCAATGCCGGCAAGGCGGTGTTCAGCAAGGCCAATTGCATGGGTTGCCACAAATGGCACGGCAATGGCGGCGGCGGCTACGGCGGCGACGCGCTGTCGCTGCGCAAGACCGTGCTGACCCGCGAGCAAATCATTGAAACCGTCAGTTGCGGGCGCCCCGGCACAGGCATGCCGTTCTTCGTGCGCGGCGCCTATGACGAGGTGAAGTGCCACGGCATGAACCGCGAGGAGGCGGGCAGCCAGATGCCGCCGGAGGCCGGAACGTTCCTGCGGCAGAAGGATATCGAGGCGGTCGCCGACTACGTGCTTGCGCATATCAAAGGCGCCGGCGAGCCGAATTATGCGGAGTGCGTCACCTTCTTCTCGAGCACGTCGCGGGTCTGCGACATCTACAAGAAGCAGGATGATGCGACCGCCAGCACGGGGAAGAGCCAGTGACGATCAGGTTGAAGCTTTGTGGAATCCTCAGCGTTCTGCTCGCCTGGCAGGCGGTCGCGCTCGCCAATTCTCCGGCCCGGACGGAAGAATTCGGCGGCAACGACCTGCGCGACATCCGCCTCGGCATCGCCGTGAACGAATTGGCGGAGTCCGGCTATGTCGATTTCTATTGTGCGACGGATCCGCGGCATACGTTGACCGGCTGGAAGGACTGGCGCGACTGTCCACCCGGCGCGAGCGGGGCGCGGGCGATCCGGTTTGGATATGATCCCACGACCAGCCGGGACGGCACGATGGTGGCGGGCCATCCGGCGCTCCTGACGCTATTGATCGACGATAGCGGGCATGTGGCCGGCCTCCTGATCGAGACTGATCCGAAGGCGCGTCTCTACATCCGCAAGAAGGCGTTCCTGCTCGGGCTGCAGGCCAAGTCGCGCTACGGTGCGGAGGGCTGGGCCTGCACCGAAGCCCAGCCTGATCAGGGAGACCAGCCGGTCGGCGGCGTCTACCTCAAGGAGCGCTGCACCAAGACTATCAGCGGCCGCTCGCTCGTCGTCGAACGCAATCTGTTCCGCCGGCCCGATCAGGACACCAAGAGCTTCGTCGACGAAACGCGGATCAGCATCCTGCGCGCCAAGGATTGAAGCCGACAAACTCGAGTTGCACGCGCGAGAGCCGACGTTGACCAAGACCGGTCTCGCCGATATCCAGATATCGTACCCTGGATTCATCTCCTGGTGTGCGGCGGCTGGTGGATGACGGGCGGACCATTCCCGTCAACGGCGGCTTCATCACGAAGTGAGGTCGTGCAATTCCGATGGATGGCTACAATGACGTGCATCAGAGCCATGAGATCTTCGTCCACATCCGCATCATCGTCGGAATGATCCTGGGCATAAGCATTGCCCGGCTCGTCAGCGGGGTGACGCGGTTCATTCAGCACCCCGGCAAGGAGAGAATTAATCTCCTCCATATTGGATGGGCTGTTTTCGTATTTCTCGCCATCATCCACTTCTGGTGGTTCGAATTCGCGCTGTCCAGGATCGAGCGGTGGACGTTCGAGAGCTACTTTCTCATCATCTGCTATGCCGTCGTGTTCGTCATGCTGTCCGCTATGATCTTTCCCGACAACATCGGCGAACATGAGGGGCTGAAGGAGTATTTCTGGAATCGGAGAAAGGTGTTCTACGTTCTCGTTTTGATTCTGTTTTCAGTTGATGTTTTCGACACGCTCCTGAAGGGAGCGAGCTACTACAAGCAAATCTATGGCTGGTACTATCCAGCGAGGCAGACTCTGCTGATTGGCGGGACTATAGGCGCGCTGCTTACCGCTTCCGAACGGTATCACGTTTGGTTCGTCGCCTTCGCGCTGGTATTCCAGATCATCTGGGTCGTCAGTCTGCTTGACGTGCTAGGCTGAAGCGGCCGAAAGCGCGCCGCCTCAGCCGTGACATCCGGCAATCGAGATCAGGCGGAGGCTGAATATGGTGTCCGCGCGATCCGGTCCTCCGCCGCAACAGTGAATGATGTGCCGTCTGCGAAGGCCAGGGTTGCCGGGCTGTACGGTCCAAGCTGCAGCGTAATGCTATCATCGCTGCCCTCGAAGCTGATCGTCGCCACGGAGCCGGATACGCTCACACGGGTGTTGTCGGCACTGAGGCCATCGCCGAGTTTCAGCGTCGTATTGCGACCGGCATAGATGGTGTCGTGCCCGTCGCCCTTGGCGAAGTTCACGACCGAGTCGGAGCCGATCCATATCGTGTCGTCGCCGCTTCCGCCTGAGACATTCGCATTGCCATACGCGGAGATTCGGTCATTGCCGGCGCCGCCCTCGACGAGACTGTCGCTCCAGGCCGAAATCTGGTCGTCGCCATCGCCGCCATTCAGCTTGCTGTTGGACCAGCCGCTGATCACATCGTCGCCGGCGCCGCCGAGCACGGTCGTGTCGGACCAGGCCTTGATGACGTCGCTGCCATCGCCGCCATCGACAATGCTGCCGGACCAGGCGTCGATCTGGTCATTGCCGGCGCCGCCGTAGACGACACTGTTCGACCAGGCCTTGATCGCGTCATCGCCGGCGCCGCCATCCACGACGCTGTCGCTCCAGACGTCGATGGTGTCGTTGCCGGTGCCGGCATCGACGAGGCTCTTCGACCAGCCGCCAAGCTGGTCATTGCCGTTGGTGCCTGAAACCGTTGATAGCCCCAATTCCTGCAATCGCAGCAGGAACGCCTGCACCACTGGCGAAGTGCCGATGCTGCTCGAAGTGTTGCCCGGCGCGCTCCCTTCGCCTGTCGCGGCGTCCGCCGTGCCAGTTGATTGGCCAGCCTCCGGTTGCGATGGAGTGGCCAGTGGCGCGACCGCGTCGTGGAGCACCTGGAAGATATCGGGAGGCGAAGGCGGCTCGGGAAGCATGAACGGCCTGTACCACGCGCCTTGAACCGACAGCATCTGCATCGCCCAGCCCTTTTCAGCCTCTTCCAACGCCAGGCACCGCATGCGGTCAGTGACAACGATGCACGTGCCCGTCCCCGGGCCAGAAAGCGTGAAATAGGTCAATAAAGCCTGAACCACTGACGCGGCAGCATGCCGCAGCGGCCTGCTAGCATCGCTCTACGTCGCACGCGAATAGGTATCCAATTCCTCTGTGGGTCAAGATCATCTTCGGCGAGCTGGGATCGGACTCCAGTTTGCGTCGCAGGCGATTCACCTGAACGTCAATGCTTCGATCAAAGACGTCATCGTTGGCGCGCGTCGCTTGCAACAGATACTCGCGCGTGAGAGCTCGTCGCGGCGCATCGAGAAAGGTCACCAACAGAGTATATTGACCTTTGGTCAAAGGCACCGGATCTCCGCTGCGGTCGATCAGTTGCCGCGTCCGCCGCTCAAGCTGCCAACCTGCAAACTTGTACGCGCCACGCTCGGTATCTCGCCCTCGTCGAAGCCGTCCCATCTCTTGTCGTCGCAAGACAGCTTTCGCCAGAGCGACCAGTTCTCGCAATGGAACAGGCTTGGCGACGTAGGCATCTGCGCCAAGCTCGAGTGCGACGACACGATCCGCCGCATCCGGAGAGTCGTCCGTGATCACGATGACGGGAACATCTGAGTGCGACCTGATCTCTCTCAATATGTCCAACCCGTCATCCTGTCCCAATCGCAGGTCGAGCAGGACCAGAGACGGATTGATCGATGCGAGATTGCGCGGAATGCCCGTGCGGGAGGAGGCGGCCATGACCGAGAAGCCGTAATCCTCAAGATAGCGCCTGATGACGTCCTGCGTTTGGGAATCGTCGTCGACGATCAGGATGGTCTGACCGGCTGTTGTCGCATCACGGCCCTTGCTGCGCGGCGTCGCTTGATCCGCGTCGGGCATGGCATTGAAGTATTCGGTCATTCGAGAAATGCCTCTTTGGATTTAACATCGGTGCGACCCAGCCATGAGCCGGGTCAGCCATCCAGACGAGCAGGGAGCCGCCTTGCGGTGAAAAAGGAATCACCGACATGCAAGAGAGCGCTCAGGCGAATGTCCGGATTGACCCAGAAGTAGGTCCACGCGACAATTGGACCAGACTTCTCGCGTTAACATCACCGTTCACTGCAGAATAACAATCCTACTCCGGCGGATCGCAAGATGGATCGGATCCAGGCTATGCGAGTGTTCATGCGGATTGTGGAGCGTGGGAGCTTTGCCCAGGCTGCGCGCGATCTGCAGATGCCACGCCCAACCGTGACCCATACTATTCAAGAGCTCGAAGCTCTGCTCGGAACCCGGCTGCTGGAACGCACGACGCGCCACGTCACGCCGACGCTTGATGGCAACGCCTATTACGAGCGGTGCGTCCGGCTGATCGAAGATCTTGAAGATATGGAGGGCGCATTCCGCGGGGCATCGCCCCATGGTCCATTGCGCGTCGATCTGCAGGGAACGCTCGCGCGTCATTTCATACTTCCCGCGCTGCCGGAATTCGTCGCGCGCTATCCCGATATTGAGCTTCGGCTGAGCGAGGGTGACCGCATGGTGGATCTCGTACCGGAGGGCGTCGATTGTGCGCTCAGAGCCGGTGAGCTGAAGGATTCCTCACTCATCAGCCGGCGCGTCGCCACGCTCGAACAAGTGACGTGCGCCAGCCCGGAATATCTCGCGCGGCATGGCGTGCCGCGCTCGCTGAAAGATTTGGGCGCGCACCGCATGGTGCACTACGTCTCTTCATCGACGGGGCAGCCTTATCCGCTGACGTTCATTGAAGCCGGGAAGGCCCGAAGCGTATCGCTGGCTGGAAGTCTCACCGTCATCGGTGCGGAGATCTACACCGGCGCGGCCATCGCGGGCTTCGGGCTGATTCAGGTGCCCCGCTATCGGATCGAGGATCAACTGAAGAAGGATCTGTTGCGAGTGGTGTTGCCCGATCTGGCGCCGCCGCCGATGCCCGTGTCGGTGGTCTATGCGCAGAGCCGTCATCTGTCGCCACGCGTTCGCGTCTTTGTCGACTGGGTCAACGAAATCTTCGCCGCCTCGAGAGCCGACAAGCGTGGGCGCGTCCCGCGGCTTCGCCGTGCGCCTGAGAAGGCGCAAGGCGCTGGAGACAATCGCGGCTGAATGCGACCAGGGCCGCGCATCGCGAAGCGCGGCCGCGGGAATGAGAGGGCATCACCCGCTCCAGTCGCAACGGTTCCGGGTCCACTGCCGTACCGGGCTGCCCCGCATTCGCACATTAAATGTGATTGGACATTATGGGTCCTTTAATTTATTTATTTATGTGCGACAGAATTAAATATATCCATTCCTTTCAGCGATAAAAAGAGATCTCGCATGCTCAACTCAGGAGTGCCGGATCCAGGGGTCGAAGCGCCAGTCCAGGTCGCTTCCAGATTTGCGGAATCTGCTAACCGCTAGTGGAAAATCACAGCGAATACAGTCCGGTGGCGCTGGATGCGCCAACGGCGAGGTTGATGTCGACCCTCATCGATGGGGCGGCGCCACGCCATGACGTGCTGTCTGATTTGTGTGTGGGGCGCGACGCCATCATTTAATTCTCATTAATTTTGCATTCAGCGTAATTTAATTCCGTTGTTCAGCTTTGCTTGACATCGTCACCCGGGTGCCAAGGAGGAAAATATGGCGAACACCAATCAAATCAAAGCCGCGCTCCAACTGATGGGAATTGATGGGGCAGATCCCCGAGCCCTGGATTGGCTTTCCCTCATAGATCCCATCAACAGTTTGATCATTGGCACCAGACACGACGACGTCCTTAGCGCACACGCTGACGGTGACATCGTCTTTGGCCTTGCCGGCAATGATCATTTGAGCAGCACATTCAACCGGACGGCGTTGATCGGCGATCGCGGCGATGACGCTTTGACAACCAATGTTGTCGTCCCGCTCCAGGCCGACGCGCCTGTGCACGGACTCGCCATTCAGTTCGGCGGAACAGGCAACGACCACCTCGATGGGACCGTCACTCTTCAGGGCGGCGGCGCGGCTCCGGGCACGGAACTGACTGCAGATGTGCTGCTCGATGGGGGCAGCGGAAACGACGCGATCAACGCCACGGCAAATGTGGCACTTCCGGTCTTCGCGGATGTCACTGTAAGAACCGATGTGTTCGGCGGAAGCGGCGATGACACCATTCACGCCCTCGCAGATGGCCGCAACGCCGTCGGAAGCAGCATCGCCATGAACACCGTCGATGGCGGCTCCGGCGATGACCACATCACGGCTCATGCCGAAACGGATTTCCATGCGATCGTCGGCATTGCCAGCAACGTACTGTTCGGTGGTAGCGGCAACGACGTATTGGATGCGACCGCTCTGGGACGATCCAATTCCACCGAATCGGTAACAAACGAGCTTCACGGCGGCCAGGGCAACGACGTGTTGCGCGCCTTCAACCTGACGGACTCCAACGTCGGCAAGCCCGTCGGCATCAACCAGCTGTGGGGCGATGACGGCAACGACACCCTCGAGGCGACCCATTCCACCGATGGGGAGAACGCCGTTACGGACGTCACGAACTATCTGGACGGCGGGAAAGGCAATGACAACCTGACCGCGAATTCCACCGCGCTTGGCGGATTTGTCCGCGCACTCAATCAACTCGAGGGCGGCAGCGGAAGCGACAGCCTCACGGCACATCTCGACGCTGTAGCTCACGGTGGAATTGGTCCCGCGCTGGATCGCTACAATGTCGCGAATGTCCTGAATGGCGGGGCAGGAGACGACCATCTCACCGCGTTTCTTTCGGCAACTCCCGATCCCGCGGTGACGGACAACTCCGTTGCCGAGAACCGTCTGGATGGCGGCGCTGGAAACGATGTCCTGACGGCGACCGTTGCGCCAGGTTCGCTCGGATCGAGCTTCCTCAGCGGCGGTGCCGGCAATGACCAGCTCACGGTCTTCGGTGGGTCAGGAAACGTCCTCGACGGAGGCGACGGCAACGACAGGCTCACGAGCGGCATCGGGAACGACGATATGCTCGGCGAACGCGGCGCGGATACCTTCGTCTTTGCCGCCGATAGCGGGCATGACACAGCCGATTTCCAGGCGGGGCGCGACAAGATCAATCTTACGGCTTTGGCAGCGAACAACATCCACGACTTTGGCGACTTGAACATCGAGGTGACCGGCGGAAACACCGTCATTCACTTTGATGCAAATAACGACGTCACCATCGCGGGCGTTCAGAACCTCAGCGCAAGTGATTTCTGGTTCGCGTAGCAGACTGGCGGGGTTCAGCTTCGGAAAAACGGCCCGCGGGCCGTCGCGCGGTCAGCTTTGCTTCGGTGCGCCGGCATGGTCCGTTCAATCGCGGCCGTCCGGCGGGCTCGTGAAGGCGTAACTTCGGTCCCGCTCATGGCCAGGTGGAAGCGGTTTAGCTTCCTCGCGGCGAAATTTCGCCTTTTCGACCGGGCCGTCTTCGAAGCGGCGCAACCTTGCAAACGCGACCCCCGCAAACGCGACCCTTGCAAATTTGTAATCGCGTGAACACCAAGCCGCCATCTGGACGACCTAAAGCCGCCGACGTTTAACGATTTATATGAAGTCCTCGGCCCCACCGGATTTCAGACCGATGTTATTTCAAGCTGTAGTTGTTTCCTTGATCGTCCTCAGTGTTGGCGTTTTCATCGCCCACATGGTCGACGCCCTCAGGACATGAGGCGGCGTCGCTTCCTGCGGCTCGGCTCACAATCCGATCTCACGATCGCGCTTCGTGGCGACGAAAGTACATGTACGCCCCAACCGTAAGATAATTGGTCGCGACCGCGATGACATTCCACATGATGATGTTCCTTGAGCCGATCGATACGCCATAGATCACCCAGAGAATTTGAAAAGTGCCCGTGATGGCCGCCATTCGGGGGTTCATGCCGACGCTGGAGCGCCGATTCAGCATCGCAATGAGGTCGGGCAGAGCCGCGAAGGTTGTCCCGAATCCTGCCAAGAAACCGATGATTTGAGTGAGGTCCATCACTCCTCCTCTCAACGCGCGACCAACCGCTGACATATTGTGCGGTGCTTCCCGGGCGCACAAAAGACGATCGGTCTTAGGCCAGAGCGTTTTCGAGCGAAGCCCTAGGGACTTTTTCCGTCGAGAATGGCGGGTTTCTTCTACTTGAAGACCCGCCGCGAACGCCGATACACCAGCTTGCACCGCTTCTGGCGTGCTCTGGCTGATCAAAAGCGGTGTCGTTGGTCCGGAGCGGCGCCGCCGCCGCTCTGGACCACCGTGCTGTGACGACGCGTGTGCTTGCCGCGTGGGCAAAACTCATAGGGAGGCCTGATATGTTGCGTTCAACGCTAGCACTTCTCGCTATGATGACGCTTCTCTCGATGGGCTTCGTTCTCTATCCGCAAGACCCTGCCAATGCTGCCAAGTTCTGCGCGCAGTTGAGAGGGGCGAAAGCCGCCGGACAACCTGACTGCTCATTTTCGACGCTGGACAAGTGTCGCGCGCGCGTCAGGCATAGGGGCGGCGGCCACTGCTACAAACTGACCCACTAGGCGTTTTCGAGCGAAGTGGACACCGCTTCGCGTGAAGAAAACGCGTCAAAACAAGAATCTGGAGCTTCGGTCCTGATTCCATCAGGACCGAAAATGCCCTAGCCCGATGGCGCAAATGCACCGCGCATCCTGAATTGCGAGGACTCCCCTCCTGGGCTAGCGTGCGTTGGTCCCCAAGCAGGAACCTGTTCAGGGTCGCACTCGTTACGCCTCTCGTGCCCAGGGAGGACTCACACATGGTGAACGTCGGTCTCGCTGTGGTAGCGGCCTTAGCGCTGCTGGCGACTGCTCCGCTCGTCACTCCAGCCGAAGCCCAGGTCGATATGTGGGGGCGGCACTTCGACGAGCGCGACCCCAGCGCGTTCTACGGGAACCGCCGTCAAGGAGAGCACGCCACCGTCGGCGTCGGAGGTGTCAGCCGGTCGAAGGACCACGCGCCGGTCCGACCAAAGCGGCGGGCGACAAAGACCCGGTAGCGTCCGCCTGCCGTCCATTGGTCAACAAGCCCACGCTTGCAGCATCAACTGAACGAGAGGTTCTTGAGAGTAATCGTCGTGCGACAAACTCCATGCTACGCTTACCGCAAGCATCGGAGCGCGCACAAATGGGCACCGTTACTTTCGATGGCTACATTTTATCTGCATTGGTGACCGTCGCTCTTGTCGCGTCGATTTACCTTGCCGGTCGACTTGCTGAACGTCGAGGACGCAGTTTTAGAACGTGGGCATGGATTGCAGCGATGTTGATCGGGCCGTTGGCGCTTCCACTACTGCTGCTGTTGCCGAACTTGCATCGCCCGAACGGTAACCACGCTTGATGGCCCAGAGGGCATCCATATCCAACTCTCCCTGAGGTTGTTGGCGACAATGATGCTCGGAATGCGGGTTCCAAGTGCCATGAGGACACTCTGGAAATCGGCTAGAACACTGAGGGCAACCACAGGCAGCCAACAGCTTCGCCGGAACGCAAAGCGAAACTGAAGCGTCTGCATTGTACGGATTCTGTACGCTATTTCGTGCTTTGTTCTGCATGCAAATGCCGATTTGTGGCTCCTGCAGGCCGAGTAACCAGATAGTAAGTGATTGATATTGTTGCGCGTCTGGTGCTGCCGGACAGGATTGAACTGTCGACCTCTCCCTTACCAAGGGAGGTCAGGAGTCGATACCAGTCACGACCCGCCAATAGGTAAATGAGCAAAGGTCTTGGCTTTACAGCATCTTATGCTTAGTCTGGCAGTAACGGGCAATACCTGTCAGTAGCGCCCGTGGTTGGTACCGGGTTGGTACCCATAGGCAATTTCCTCCCCCGGGTACCAACCCCGTCAGGCCTGCTGACCCTCAAAGGACCGCCGCCAGTGACCGCCCCGACCAACATTGAACTGACCGATGCCATCGTTCGCGCCGCCACCTGCCCGGACGGCAAGACGCAAGCCTACCTGCGCGATACCTTGCAACCCGGGCTTGCGGTCAGACTCCGCACCAGCGGGAGCAGGACGTTTGTGTACGAGCATACCCGCCCCGGCCAAAAGGGCACGCACCGCACCACGATCGGGCCGTTCCCCCGGTTCAAGATCCAGGCGGCGCGCAAGCAGGCGGCGATTCTCGCCGGCCAGCGTGCCCAAGGCACCGACCTAATCGCCTACCGGCGCGAGCAGAAGGAGGTAGCGAGGCGGGCTGCCAAATCCAAGGCCGTGACCGTGGGCACGTTGCTCGCGGAGGACGGGACTTATGAGCTTGACCTGAAAGCGCGGCACTACAAGAACATCCAGACCGCGCTATCGGCGCTTCGCCGCAACCTACTGCCCGCCCACAAGGCGACCGACATCCGGCAACTGACCCGGCAGGACATTACCGCCGCTATGGACAAGTTGACGGCGGCGGGCAAGGCAGGAGCCGCGCAAGACTTGCGCAAGCACACGTCTACCTTCCTGACTTGGACCACCGACACCAAGGGCCTGACCGACTTCAATGTGATGACCGGCTACCGCAAGCCGAAGGAGACGCGCGCGCAGCGGCTCACCCGCAAGTCGAAGCAGCGGGCGCTGCTCGACGAGGAAATCCGCAAGGTGTGGGAAGCGACCGCCAAGCTCGGCGCATTCGGGCAACTGGTGCGGCTTGCCCTGCTCGGCGGCCCGCGACGAAGCGAGCCGACCATGATCGAGTGGCAGCGCCATGTCATGGTCGATCGCGTCACGTTCGACTCGGTCTGGACCAAGATGGGCCTGCATCACGACATCCCGCGCACCGCGCTGGCCGACCAGGTGCTCGATGACGCGAAGCGCTTTCAACGCGCATCAAGCGATCTGGTTTTCCCATCGTGGAAGAAGGACGGCGCGCGGATTTCCGGCTTCTCACAATTGATGAAGCAACTGGTCGAGGAAGCAGGCACGGCGAAGTTCACCATGCACGATCTGAGGCGAACGATCAGAACGATCATGAGCCGCTGCGGCTATGACAACGACATCCAGCGGCTGTGCGTCGGCCAGAAACCGAAGGGCATCGATCAGGTCTACAACAAGGATGAGCAGTGGGCGATCCGCAAGATGGCGTTCGAGGCCGCGCACGCCTACATCGCCGCCGCGATCGAGGGCAAATCGACTGAAGCGGTGTTGAAGCATCAGCGCGCGCAGAATCCGCAGAACACGCGCAAGATCGAGCTATTGGCGCGGCTGGCGGAGCTGCACACGGAAGCATAATGCGCGCGAGCGATAGGGCCTATTGACGGCATGCATTGGTCCGTCACGCGGTGCCTGCATGGAAATCTCTTTCGCCACGGGCTCGGGCCACAGCTCTTCTGCAATCATTGCAACGCGTTGCGTACAAGCTACTGATAGATATTGCCTTCCCGCGCACGATGGGTGCGGCCATCGCGCGTCTGCGGCTGTGTCGGAATGGTGGCGACGTCCCGCCGTGTCCCGCTAAATGCTTGAAGTCATTGGTGTGGCCTATAAGATTTTTTATAGCGATTTCAATAGTTTGCTCATGATGGGCGATTGTGTATCGTGAGGGGTATTGGCAGCTCCCGCCAATTAAAAACGCCCAAGCGAGGCGGCCCGGTGACAGTGGCCAATCGCCAGTACGACCATTCCGCCACGATCTCTCGATGAAGGGTCACAGCCATGCCCGATCCAGCGATGGCGGCTGCGCGGCGCTCTGCCAGTCTGCGCAAGCCGATCCCGAGAAGCAAGAAGCCCCGCAATCGCAGGGGTACGTTCGGCGTGCCTCCGCCCGTCAGCTTCGACTTTGATTCCTTGAGCGACGGCACATTGCTCAGCTCTGACGAGGTCGCGGCGGTGCTCCGCCGCTCGAAGGCGACGCCGCCGTACTGGCGGACGCTTCCGGATCATCCGCTCAAATGGCAGCGCGTGCTCGGCAAGCCGCTGTACCGCGTCGGCGATCTACGCCGCTTCATCGCCAGCTGGACCGGATCATCGAGGAACGAGCATGAGGGGAACGAGCGAAAGGGGAAATAGCATGTGCGGGGCGCATCGAACGTGAGCGGTGTGAGCGGGAGAGGACAAATTCAAGCAAGAGGAGAGAAGTGAGATGACGACGACTGATCACTGCATGAGGTGCAAGACCCCGCTCGCCGACGACAACACGCCTTCACCTTTCTCGGTTCGCCTCTTGCGCGCCCGCAAGCATGGCTTTGACAAGCCCTTGTGCGGCGACTGCCTCAAAAAGCTCGACCTTGCCGAGATGCCACCTGCTTCCGATTACGCTGAGAGTCTGATGCAGTCCGTTCGCAACGATCTCGCGAGCTACTACGCGCGCGGCGTTGACCGCGAACGCCTGGAGGAGGCGGTCCGGCTGTTCGCGGTGAGGCTGGCGCAGAACCGTGCCAGCGCGTTCAAGGAGGTCCATGAGATCGTTGCGGGGGTCACAGCGATGGACGAGGAGGAGTGATCACGGCGGCGCGGCAATGAGGTTTGAAGTCCAAAAGGAGATCAAGCAGATGAACTCGAACCCTGGAGCGGCGAAATGCCGACCGGAAATTGAACGGCCGCCCCGCGCGCGAAAACGGGACGGCCGAGAGAGAAGCCGAAAAGCTAATGCCGGTGCCGTAGGCTGACTTCAGCGCCCGTCATTTAGCATTTCGGATAACACTTCTGCAAGGCAAGTTCGCGTTTCAAGCGCCCGCGCGGTGGCCTCAAGCCAAGCGAGGACGTGACCAATGCGTGACGACGTGATCCGCAATGACCACAACGGCAACGATCAGATGATCGAGAGGCCCGAACCGCATCGCGGCAACGAATATGACGGAGCCACTAATCAATGTGCCGAGCGGCTCAAGCACTGCTGTGAGGATTTCACCAACTGGTTTGGTAAAAAATATGATCTCGACGTGCTCAAGGCCGAGCTAGCGGTCTGCGCCGCCGAAAAATTGCCAGGCGACCCGGCGTGGCTGATGATTATCTCGGGCAGCGGCAACGCCAAAACCGAGACGGTGCAGGCAACGAGCGGGCTTGACGGCGTGCGGGTGGTGTCGTCAATCTCCTCGATTGGTGCGCTGCTGTCGGGAGCGAAGCGGGGCAGGGATGCGACTGGCGGCCTGCTGATCGAGATCGGCGAGCGCGGGATTTTGGTGGTGAAGGATTTCACCTCGATCCTGACTATGGATCGCACCCAGCGCGGCTTAGTGCTGTCCGCCTTTCGTGAAATCCACGACGGCTATTGGGTGCGCGACGTCGGCGAGGGCGGCGGGCGCAAGCTGACATGGCGCGGCCGGGTCGTCGTCATTGCCGCCTGCACGACAGCATGGGATCAGGCGCACACGGTGATTGCGTCGATGGGTGACCGCTTCGTCTATATCCGTCCGGACAGCAATGTCGGCCGGATCGAAGGCGGACGCTGCGCAATTGGCAACACCGGCATTGAAGCGAACATGCGCGAGGGGCTGGCGGAAGCAGTCTTGACTGTCATTGACGGCACAGATCTGACCCGCGCGGAGCTGATCACGGAGGAGGACCAAGCCGCCATCCTAGAGGCCGCCAACGTTGTCACCCTGGCGCGTACCGCCGTCGAGATCGACTACCGTGGCAACGTCATCGATGCTCACGCGCCGGAGATGCCGACCCGGCTTGCCAAGCAGCTCACCCAGATCATGCGCGGCGCACTGGCGATCGGGTTGAAGCGGGAGGAAGCGCTGGCGCTGGTGCTGCGGTGCGCGCGGGACAGCATGCCGCCGCTGCGGCTCGCCGTGCTGCTCGACGTTTCCAAGTATCCCGACACCCCGATCATCGAGACGCGCCGGCGTGTGCAGAAACCGCGCACCACCGTGGACCGCGTCTTACAGTGCCTGCATATCCTCGGGCTGCTGACCTGCCGTGAGGAGGAAGTCGTGCGCGGTAACAAGACCGAGTGGAAACGCAACTACAGCCTCGCCGACAACGTCAACTTGACGGCCTTGTTTCCGGCATAAGGTTCCAAACGGCAATAACCAGAAAAGTTAGTATAGGATTGGAAAGAGATTAGAAAAATAAAGGACCCTATATCCTAACTTTTCTGGTTGCGGAAAACACGGTGCCAACATTTCTGGTTACGTGCCAGCCACGGTCACTCGATCATTGATCGGGCTGAAACCACAGGATCGCGAGAGCGAGACTGTGGTGAAAGCATCTCGCCACTCTTGTCACTTTCACGAAAGTGATACCGTGCGTGCCATGCGCACCAAAAAATTCGGGAGCGGCCGACGTCGCGAGAAGTGGCCGGATCATCGGTTGATCGAGAATCATGCTCGCATCGACGCGCTCGCGCTTGCGCGCGATGGTGCGCTGGTCGCGGGCGTTGTGACGACGTTGCGATGGACGAACGGATTGACCGCCATGATCCGCGCCGAGCCAACGCGCATGATCATTGAGACGTCCGATCGGCAGCAGACGGTCGCGCTTGATCCGAAGCGATGCGGCTTTCTCGTTCGCGCCGGTATGTTGTGCCCGGCGTGCTCGCGTCGCTGCGTGCATTTGATCGAGAACGGCGGGATTTTTTCGTGTCGCCTGTGCTGCGGTCTCGATCACAGCTCGCGGCACAGACATCGAGATCGATGGGCGGCAATTGCACGGATCGCGAAGCTTCGCCAAAAACTCGGCGCGGACGTATCACCGCTGTCGCCACTGCCGCCGCGCCCGCGCCACAACACGGCCTTTATGCGCTATGATAGGCTCGTTGGCGAGATCGAGCGTCAGGAAGCCATACTGATCGGTCGAGGGTCTCAATGGACGAAATCGTAGAACTCGTCGACGAGCAGCGCGACGATCAAATCGTAAAGCTGCGTTTGACCGGCGCGAGCGTTCGTGCCATCGCTAAACAGTTTTCCATCAGCACCGCTGAAGTTGAGCGCGTCATTGACCGGATGCTGGCGCACATCGATGCGGGTTTTCGGGTGCGCACCGCGCGGCTCGAACTCGAACGACTCGACCTGTTGCACCGAGCTTATTTCGCGAAGGCGCTTTCCGGCGATACGGCGGCTGGGCAGTTGCTCGTGCGGATCGCCGAGCGCCGCAGCGCTTTGCTCGCGCTCGATTCCCCGGTCCGTGTCGACATCATCGAACGACAGCGAGAGATCGAGCCGAGGCAGTCCAGCACCGCGCGCCTCCGCGCCGCGTTGGATCGCCTGACGTCCCAAACAGCCGGCAAATCGCATTAGCGGCTCGCTGGCGAAGTTTTCCTGGCTCAGGCCTGTGAAGCAGGCCGAAGCCCAGAGCCCTGCCCTGATGCCCCTTCTGATGGCCCTCGACGAGGCCATTTGGCCGCGAGAAACCCCTGTCATGGCAAGCGGTTCCACGGTATTGCAACAAGTAAACGTTCGTTTATGTGTTGCATGGAACCGAGATGACCCAGCTAGCCATCGCCTATATGCGCGTTTCCACGACGTCACAGGGCCGTTCGGGCCTTGGTCTCGCCGCCCAGCGCGAGGCCATCAAGCGGTTCGCGCAGGCGCACGGCTTCGACATCGCGGGCACGTTCGCCGAGACCGAGACCGGCAAGGGCCACGACGCGCTCGATCGACGGCCAAAGCTCGCTGCCGCCATCAAAGCCGCGCGCAAGCTCGATGGTCCGATCGTCGTCGCCCGGCTCGATCGCTTGAGCCGTGACGTTGCATTCATTTCCGGCCTGATGGCTCAGAAGGTCCCGTTCATCGTCGCCGAGCTTGGCCCCGACGTTGATCCGTTCATGCTGCACATCTATGCGGCCATCGCCGAGAAGGAGCGTCGCATGATCGGCGAGCGCACCAAAGCCGCGCTGGCCGCCGCTAAGGCGCGCGGCGTCAAGCTCGGCAATCCGCTTGGCGGCACCGCGAACAAGCAGGCCGCCAACGCTCACGCCGAAACGCTTCGTCCGATCGTCGAGCCGATCAAGGACCTGTCGACCCGTCGCATCGCCGCGCTTCTGAACGAGGACGGCCACGCCACGCAGCGCGGCGGTCAATGGTCATCAGTCACGGTCATGCGCCTGCTTGATCGGCTCAAGCTGCGCTGACACCAAACCTCATCTGGCGACGTGATCAGCACCCCGGGGGTTGATTCCGACGACGTGAGATTTTTTTTCGCGGGCCGGGGGCTTCCCCTCGGCGCACGGTTCGGAGATTTCGAGCCATCGACCGACCGGCCAAAACCGGGTCACCGCGCGATCCGGTTTTTCAAGGGTGAGACCACCGCCACCGAACGTCATTGCTCAATGCTCCGGTGTGCGCCGAGCACGTGATCGTCCATCGTGGCGCTGGTGATCGCCTCGCCGCAGAAGCATCGTGCAACGCCGTCTGGCCGCTGTGTTGGCAGCGGCAGGTGCAAATCGTGCATCCGGTATTTCCACATCGTCCAGTCGCGGTGGTCGCGCCACGCCTGATAGTCCGCGTCGGTTCTGGTCGCGGCGAGCTTCTGCCAGGCCAGCGCGAACGCGGCGCGGGCGTCGTCGAAGGTGGCGGCAGCGCCGTATCGATGCTGGCCTGGCTCAGTGCCGGGATTAGAAGCCGCAAGCCCAGCCCCACTGCGGCGCGTCGCGGGGGATGCCGGCGCGTAGGCTGATGTGGCCCACGTCGACGTCGCTGAAGCGGATCGTCCAGTGCTCAAGGTCATGGTTCTGGTCGCGGCGGCGGGTCAGCATAAGCACCCATCAAAGCGCGCCGCGTGCCAGAGGCAATCCGTCGAACGTCGTGCGCGGCAGCGGCCGCCCTATGCGCCTATGGATCGGATTATGCGTATAGTTCGCTTGACAGGCCGTGATATGCGCATATCATCGCGGGTATGCGCATAACCTTGGTGTGACCTCTATGGCCAGACTGAGCGTCTACGTCCGGGACGATCTTAAAGAGCAGATGGATGAGGCGGGCGACGCGATCAATTGGTCGGAAGTGGTCCGCCCCGCCATCCTCGCCGCATTGGCGGCTTACAAGCACAGGACGGAGCGAAACATGAGCACTGCAATTGAGCGGCTTCGTGCATCCAAGCAACAGAGCGCACAGGAAGACGAAACCTATGGTCTGGCCGACGGCCGCAAATGGGCCGAAGACGAGGCGGAATTTATCTGGCTAAAACGGCTAGCGGACGACCACGACAACTACCATCACCACAGTCCCGAACACGCGTTCGATCTCCTCATCAAGGCAATCGATCCCGACAATGAGATGGACCGCGACGAGATTCGGGAAATGTGCTTCGGCGATGTGGCCGGCCTGTCGGACGACTATGTCCACGCCTTCGTGCAGGGGGCAGTCGCCTTCTTCAACGAGGTCCGCAACCAAATCTGAGCAAAACGCTCGACCACCCGAACCCGACTTCATCGAAGACGACGATCCGAACCCGCCATCGCGCTGATCCACACCGGCTATTGCCCAGAATCATCCCTCGCGCTTAGATTGCGCGGGGGATTCTTCTGATGCAACACATAGTGATGTTTAGCGCTGGCGCGGGCTCTTGGGCTGCAGCGAAGCGAGTGGCTGAGCGCGTTGGTTTGGATGGTTTACGGCTTCTATTTACTGACACGTTAATGGAAGACCCGGACGCATATCGATTCTTGATCGAAGGCGCAGCCAACGTTTTCGGCCTCCGTCTGTCGAAGAAGATGAAAGTCCCTTCATGCTCCGAGTTTCCGGACTTCCGCGACAGACCCAAATGGAAGCATTTTTTGGACCAATTGAGCGTGGAAGCCACTGCGCATATACCTCAGCTCATTTGGCTGAAGGACGGCCGCGACGTTTGGGAAGTATTCTTCGACGAACGATTTTTAGGCAACAGCAGACTCGATCCATGCAGTAAAATTCTCAAGCGCCGTGCGGCCGACCGATGGCTTGTCGAGAATTGCGATCCTTGCAATACCATTTGCTACGTAGGGATCGATTTCACAGAAGCGCACCGATTCGATGATGGACGCGGTGGCGGTCTCGGCCCAAGACGAGCCTTGGCGGGATGGACGTATGAGGCTCCACTTTGTTCAGAACCTTGGGTGGCAAAGTGGGACGTCATGGAATGGATGCGAGCCGAAGGGCTTGCGCCGCCCCGCCTATACGCGCTTGGCTTCAGTCACAATAACTGCTTCGGATTCTGCATCAAAGCGGGGCACGCACACTATCGTCTGCTGTTGCAGACGCTGCCCGAAGTGTATTCCTATCACGAGCAGAAAGAACAAGAAATCAGGGGATACTTGGGGAGAGACGTATCCATTCTCGCAGATCGGCGAAATGGGAACAGAAAACGGCCGATCACGTTGCGCGCCTTCAGAGAGCGCTTCGAGAAAGAAGTCGCGCCGTCGATTGATGATTCAGATTACGGTGGCTGCGGGTGTTTCATCGACCAATCGGCTTCAACGGAGTAAGTCATGTCAATCGCCGGCGCGTTCATACAAGTCGCGAACACAGCAACACCCGCCGGCGACGTGTGGACCGCTAAGGACTTTGCTACGGTTATCTCGCCCGTTGGCAGCGCCCTGGTGGGTATTGTCGCGCTTATCGTAAGCTCAAAAATGACCAAAAGGACACTTCGGGTGTCTCAGCTCAACAACGAAGCGACGATTTGGCAGAAGGCAAACGAGCTCGAAGTAAAGGAGATACAGGATAAGCTTGATCGTTTCTACGGTCCCTTCGCGCGCATGTCGGGAACTAACGCCTTGCTGGCAAGGGATTTACGCAGCAGGCAACAGGACTCATCAACCTTCCTGCTAATTGAAAAACTCTTTGACCGCACATGGTTGGATGGACTTCCTCAAGATCAGAAAACGCTCGTTACTGAACTAGTTCGCAATGCAAGCGAGCTGCGGAAATTCATTGAAGACAACGCCAAGATGGTTGACTCAAAATTGCAGCCTTACCTCTCAAGGAGCTGCGCCCACTATAGAATTGTGGAATTGGCGCATTGCGGTAAACTTGGCGACGATCCGAAACCTTACGTAAGCAAATACGTATTTCCTATCCAAACCGAGAAGGTGTTGAATCTAGAAATCGCCCGACTTGAAAACAGAAAGTCGCTTCTTCGTTCCCGCCCGAATAGTCCACCGCCTGTCACTGACGAACTGATCATTCCAGACGAGCTGAAGCTGCCAGATTGGGTCTACCCGAAACGGGTAAGTAGAGAGGGGCTGAACATGCCCGTCTCCAGTGGCGTGCGGCAGGGAAGTGAAGGGCCGTCGGTTACATAGGGCGGCGGCCAGAGCCGTTTACAACCCGGTAAACCCGACACGTTGACCATTGCGATTCTTCCGCTGAGCATGCCTTGCGGCATGATGCCATACGTTCCCGTCGTGGTCGGCTTCGCGTGCCCCAATAGCACACTGAATTGCTCATCCATATAACCAGCCGATCGGAGCGCATCGGCAGGGAAACAGTATGCCTCGCCCCGCTCGACGATCGATTCATGGTATTTGAGTAAGCCAAGCTTGATCTTTAGTTTAAGCCGGCGGCACGGGCGCAATCGTGATTGCATAGCGCGCACAGGCTTCAATCGCCGCCTCGTCGTCGTCGAGCGGCAGCACGCGCAGCCAGTCGGCCCTGTAGCGCCGATAGCGGATGTCGTGGTCGCCGTCGATATGGTCGACTAGCAGCGGCACGAGACTATCCTTGCCGATCGCATCGCGCGGCTCCATGTCGGCATTGGATATCATCGAGACGTCGCACCACGTCAGCGCATCCGGCGCGCCGTCGAGATCGCGGGTGTGCTGAATGCGGAATCGCGCCGGGCCAGAGCCGCGAAAGGTGATCAAGGCGTCGCCTTCGATCCGTACCGCCTCGCCGAGCGCAACGACACCATCGCTCATCGGTCAACCCTCCATGAAATGCGCTTGACCAGATCCAGTCCGGCGACGAACACGTGCGGACGGTGCAGCGCCTCCATCGCCGGATCGAACGGGTCGATGGTCTCACCGCATACGCACACGAACGGACGGCCGGGGTTGGCTCGCGCGATGGCGAGCACGCGCCGCGTCGTCGTCTCGTGCGCAGCCGAAAG
>NZ_AUEZ01000035.1 GCF_000426245.1 Bradyrhizobium sp. Ai1a-2
ATCAGGTATTCGAAGTCCGGATCATCCGCCAGCGCTTCGAACATACCTAGCCAGACCCCCTTGGCGCTCCACCGGCTGAAACGTCGGAAGACGCTGTTCCATTCGCCGAACGCTTCGGGCAGATCACGCCACGGCGAACCGGTTCGCACGATCCATAACACGCCCTCGACAAACATCCGGTTGTCGCGGCCTGTCGAACCACGCTGGTCCGGCCGACCGATGATCAAGCCGGAGATACGGTCCCATTGCCTGTCGCTCAGAACGAGCCGATCCGTAACGCCCAAGGCTTCCTCCTAAAAGAAAGCCTTGAATCACGTTCCATCTGATTTGAGAATCCCAAGAGTCCACACAGCCTAGCGTCGCCCGCACTTGGAGGCGATGGATCAGACTCTTGTTTTGAGCTAAGCCGTTCGAGCCGCCTCGAACGGCGCGGGCGGCTTCACTACGGCAAATCAAGTGCGCGTAAGCTATTGCGCCGGTTCGGGGACGCTAATGCGGGTCTATGTCATTGTTGCCGGCCTGGTCCTTTCGATGATCGGAGGGGCAAGCGCCACGGTTGTCGATAAGGGAACCGATGCGCAGAAATCTTGCGAGCTGCTTGTTCAGAGCTCGTTTCGCAATCAGGACGACGCTCGGTCGGCCGGCGCATGTGAGGGAATGATCGAGACTGCAATGATCTTTTCACCAAATCTGCCAGCTAACATACGTGCCTGCCCCCCCGCGCAAGGCAGCATCTTGCAGGGCGCCAAGGTCTTTCTGCGGTACCTTGGTAACAATCCGGATCGAGCGAAAGAACCGGGGCTCACCGTCGCTATCGAATCATTCAGAGATGCCTGGCCCTGCCAGGGGGACGACGCCGAGTCATCCACCAGGGCGGGACCAAAAAAGCGCGCACCGACAAAACCAAAACAATAAAAAGGGCTCTCTGACTGCGGCCAACAGGTAGCGGCCACTAAGCGGTGAGCGGCTTTTCGGACCCAGGTGGATTGGGCCTTGTTCTCCGCCCCTCCCAATTTAGGGAGGCGGCGTTCGCGCCAGGTGCAGCGCAGCCTCGACGCCGCCTTCCAGGATCTGCTCCGCCTGGGCAGCGTCCGGAACGGCCCGCGCGAACTGAAGGGTGCCCACCATGAGGCCGAAAATGGCCGTCGCGCGGCGTCTGCTGGCGGCCGAACCGGCATCTGGAAGCAGTGCGGCCAGCGTCGAAACGTAGCTTCGCAGCGCCTCCTCGTAGGCCCGCCGGGTGGCCAGGGGCTGGCGGGCGATTTCCGGGAGCAACGCCGCCGAAGGGCACCCCGCTGCCGGGTTCTTGAGGTGGGCGCGGTTCAGGTAGCTCCGGATCGCGCCTTCGAGGTCGAGGCCTCTCTGCTGATCCTCATCGAGGCGATGTTGCTGGTCGGCGAGCGCGCTCGCCAGCGCCTCGCGAACGAGCGCCTCCTTGGACTCGAAGTGGGGAGAGAATGCCCCTTTGGTCAGGCCGGCCTCACCCATGATTCCGCCGATCCCAGCGGCGGACACGCCGTCTCGGCGGATGCACTTCGACGCCACATCGACGATGTGCCGTCGCGTCGCCGCCTTATGACCCTTCTCGAAACGCATCGTTCAGCCTGCTGACAAGACGCCTTCGATGCGGCGTGCAAGGTGCAAAAGCGCCCGGTCGCTCCCCAAGGGGGCGTCCAGCTCAAGGCCGATCGGGAGGCCGCCGCGCGACAGGCCCACCGGAAGGCTGATGCCCGGCAGACCCACGCTGCTCGCCGACACGGTATGATTCGCCAGGGTGAGGTGGCTGACCTCCCGCCCCGCGATATGAAAGCTCGCCTGCTGTTCGATCAAAGGCGCCGTGCAGGGCGTCGTCGGCTGCAGGATGGCCTGCGCTCCGTGGGCAACGAACGCCCTGTCGAGCCGGCGCTGGATTTCCGGGCGGCTGACGGCCAGCGCGGTCTGATAGGCCTCGGCGGAGATAGCGCCTCCGCCTCCCGGTAGGGCCACGTGCTTCCACACCTCCCGAAGCTCGGGCTTGAGGCCCTCGTAGATCGCCTCGAACGTGGTCGGGATGTCGTGGTTGCGAAGGAACTCGGAAATCGCGCCCATCGTCTCATGGAAGAAGATGCTCCATGTCGCAGTCTGAGTGAGGGCACCGAAGTCGTCGCCCAAGTCGTCGCCTAAGTCCACCTCCACGATCTCGGCGCCGGCCTCCCGCAGCCGCCGCACCACCTCGCGGAAGCGCGCCTCGACCTCCGGGTCGACCAGATCGAGAAATTGCCGCGGCGCGTAGGCCAGCCGGGCTCCCTTTACATCGTATCCGCGCCCGGGCGGCTCCGCGGCCTGCTCACCGGTCACGACCTGATCCACGAGAGCGCAATCCTCGACGCTGCGGGCGAACACGCCCGTCGTGTCGAGCGTATGGGAGATCGGCGCGACGCCATTGCGCGGCCATCGCCCGGTCGTCGGCTTGAACCCCACCACGCCACAGAGCGATGCGGGCACCCGGATCGATCCGACGGTATCGCCCCCGAGCGACGCGGGCACGATGTTGGCGGCCACGGATGCGGCGGAGCCGCTCGAGGAGCCGCCCGACACGCGATCGCGGGCGTGCGGGTTCTTCACCTGGCCATAGCGCGCGTTGTGACCGGTCAAACCGTAGGACATCTCCACGAGGTTGTTCTTGCCGAAGACCAGAGCGCCCGCGTCCTTGATGGCGCGGACAGCATCCGCGTCTTCCCGCGGCACGAAGTGAGCGAGACCGTCGAGACCCAGGCTCGTGGGCAGCCCTTTCGTCAGATAGCTGTCCTTCACCCCAAGCGGCACGCCCAGGAGCGGCGCCGCCGCCCCAGCCGCACGCGCCTTGTCCGCATCCCGCGCGGCCGCGAGCACGGCGGTCTCGTCGATGGTGATGAAGGCATTGAGCTCGGCAAGCGCTCCGGCACGCTGCAGAAGCGCCGTGGTGTAGGTCTCCGACGTGATGTCGCCGTGACGAATCGCGGCTGCAGCGGCTGCGAGCCCAAGCGAGCTGAGATCCGCGGTATCTCGCGATGCGATGCGGCGTGAAGTGGCGATCGTGTCGTCCATGAAATCCTCGAAGAGCTGAAAACCGGCATCTCACGGCCGCGAACGGCGGCACAGGTCTATGTCATTACGATCATCATATAAAATTACGATCGTAATTCAATAGGAACCTTCGCGGAGATGTGGCGTCGCCGGACACATAAAGGTGAGACGCCAGCAGCAACGGCCAAGCGGTGGCGGAGGTGCACACGGAGATATGGCCACCTAAGCACGCGAATTCTCGCTCTTGCGTAGCGGCCGCTAGGCAGTGAGCGGCTTTTCGGACCAGGGCGGATGGGGCCGTGTCCTCATTAACCCGCAGGTGCAACGCAGCGAAGCGATGTCGGCTTTGCCCCGAAAGCGAGCCGGTCACCTTTTGACAGCGAAACGACGTGTGGGCAGTCTCAAACCGTCATTTCGAGCGTTCGGCCGCTGCCAGCGTTGGCGCTGGATAGCGGGCATAGAAGGTGTCGACGCGGTCCCGCCACATCGCCACGAACGCGGCCGAGGTGAGGCGATCGACCGACTTCCATTCGCGTTTGACCGCCGGCAGCGTGTTGCCCCAGATGGCGCGCTTGCACCATCGCTCGCCCTTCGCCGAGCCCTCCTGGGTTGCGCACATCGACTTCCAGGCAATCCGCTGCGGATGGCTGAGGTGCTCGGCGGCTCCTTCCCAGCCCTGTTGGTGGATCAGATAGAGATTGGCGAACGTCAGCTCCATGTGCGTTACTGCTTCGAATAGCGCAGCCTCGGAGAGGAACTTGTAGGCGGCAGCCATCGCGTTGTCGCGAGGATTGAGGATGTCGCCCGATCCGTATTTACCGAACTCAGACTTGCTCAGCTGGAACAGACCGATATAGGAGCCGGTGCGTTGCCTGGGATCGAAATCGGATTCGATTTTGGCGACCGCCTTCATGAAATTGGCATCGACATCGAACGCCTTGGCCGCGCGTTCGATCTCCTGGACCGGCGTTCCGAGCGGAACGTCGCTAAATGCCGCGAGAGCGATCTTCGCGGGTTTTTCCGGCGGCGGAATTTCCGAGTAAACGTAGTACTTCAGATACGGCAGTGCGCCTTCGTCCGGATTGGGCGAAGCAGGCGGACGGCCCTGTCGTAGCGTTCCCTCGTTCTCGGGCGGCGCAGCCTCAAGGCTGGCACTGGCGTGCAACGTTCGTCCTTGCGGCAGCGAACTGGTCACATCGGACGGCAGCGGCGCGGCGCTGAATCCCTCCGCAACAATCGCATTAGCCGATGATCTTGTATCGAGTTTCGCCTTGAGGACCGGGGCCGGCAACGCTGCCAGGGCGTTTGTCAGGACCCTCGTCACATCAAGCGGGACGGCGCTGAATGCATCAGCAACTCTCGCATTCGGCGTTGCGACGCTCGGGAGCGATACCGCGATTTGACAAATCGCGGCAAGCGACGTCGCGATCAGCGCGCCGGCAACATAGCTTGCTTGCCAAATCTTCAATGTCGCCAGCCGCGCGGCCGCGGTTTCCCCATACAATTCCGACTGCAGATCCCCGATCTTGGTGCGCAGATTAAGGGGACAAATGGGGCGCACCTGTGGCGCAGGTGCGGCCTGTCTCGGCCGCGTCGCCTAAATTGGCGTTGCGGTTTTGATACACCTCCCGCCGAGGGACAGGACAGACGCCATGTCCGCGTCTTCCCACGGCGCAAAATGGTCGAGACCGTCGAGACCCGGGCTCGTGGGCAGCCCTTTCGTCAGATAGCTGTCCTTCACCCTGAGCGGCAGACCCAGCAGCGGCGCCGCCGACCCGGCCGCACGCGCTTTGTCCGCGTCCTTCGCGGCCGGCAGGCTGAGCTCATGACCTCTGCTTCGGGACTGCGGCCAGCACGTAGCAGCCAATAAGTAAGCGGCTTTTCAGCCAGGCGGATTGCGTCGTGTTCTCGTGAACCCGCGGCGGAACGCAGCGAAGCGATGTCAGCTTTGCCCCTACGGCGACGCGGTTACCTTTTGAGAGCGAAACGACGCGGTGGGCAACTCCGGACACATGCACTGCAGCTCACAGCGTCCTTATTCTATCATCTCGTCGGCGATGGAGAGCACCTTTCGGGAGCAACTGGGGAAGGCCGGATGCTCTTTCCACGCGAATGCATCAGGGGTGATCCGCGTCGGGCGTGTCTCGCGCCATCGCCGGAAGTGAGAACGCGATCAAGCCCGTGACCACCAAGAAGGTTCTCATGTGAGTCTCCTGCACCGTGATGTAATTTCGCGCGTTGCGACAAGTTCTAGCGCCCCTCACGGCAGCGGATCTCAGGGCGCTCGGCGTCAAACGCGTTCGGGAGGGACGCACGGTCCCGCGCCCAATGACGAATGCGCCAGGCATTTGCGCGAGATCGGTCATCAAATCGGTCGTGAGACCGTCGGAGAAATAGTCCAGCTCCGGATCGTTGTTGAGGTTTGCGAACGGCAGTACGACGATAGATAAGCGGGGAGCGATGTCGGGCCGGGCCGCCGCCTCCCGCTGCGTCTCTTGTCCGACGTGAAAAACGTGGGTGGGGCTGGTGGTCCAGACATTCCAATAACCGACGAGGCCAACCGCCCCGACAGCGGCGACCGACGCGAGCGCCGCGCCGGCAAGCTTCAAAACGCCCCGGACTTGACCCAGCAAGCCGCCAGCGCCAGCGGATAGCGGTTTCTCCGGTACCACCTTCTGGGCTTCCGACAGCTTTGCGCGCCAGACACGTATCGGCTCGGCGATGTTTTTCAGCGCCTGTGGCCCCATGTCTTCGAACGCAATATCGACCTTGCCGCAAACCTGATCGTAGGCGGAAGACGAGATGCAAGTGCCGCCTGGCTCCGCTATGCCTTCAAGGCGAGCCGCAATATTCACGCCGTCGCCGAAGATGTCATGCGGCTCGACGATGACGTCGCCTATGTTGATGCCCACGCGAAAAAGAACGCGTTTGCCTTCCGCGTCATTCTTCTGGAGATCGCCAACAGCGCTTTGGAAGCGCACGGCCGCTCGAACTGCCTGAACCGCGCTCGGAAACTCGGCTAAGAACCCGTCGCCGGTGTTCTTGACAATGCGGCCTCCGTGCTCTGCCACTGTCGGCTTGATATGATCTGCGAGGAGCGCCGTGAGACGCGCGTGCGTGGCTTCTTCGTCGTCGTGCGTGAGCCGCGAATAGCCCGCGACGTCGGCGGCCACGATCGCCGACAGCCTGCGTCCGCTCGGAACTCGCCGCTTTCCACCCATGGCGCGAAAGCCTCAACTGGGAAAGTGTACGACAAATCTAGCCGCCGCAATTTTGCTGCTCAGTAGTTGCCTGTTCAATATACTACCGAAGGGCGCGCTAACATGATTGGCTTTGCCGTGAACTTACTCAAGTTAGAATTTCGTAATGACGCACCCCACCAATGCGGCCAATCGCGCGACTGCGGAACGTCACCGTTCGGTGAAAAGAGTTTGTTGAGCTGACCCGAACAGGTGGCACACAGTCCCCCGTCATTGCGAGGAGCGTAGCGACGAAGCAATCCACACCTCCACGCGTGGAGCTATGGATTGCTTCGCTGCGCTCGCAATGACGATGTGGATGCCTTGGGTGCGACAAATCAACCCGACGAGCAAATCAGCAAAAACCTGTCCAGTCCGCGTGGAAAAAATATTTCTGTTTTTCCGAAATGCAAATCAGTCTATTAATCCGCGCGTCTCACCCGATTGAGGGGCGCTTCGCGGTCGTCACGAGTGTTGCGGTGGGATGCGGTGGACGCGGATTGCGCAACGGACGAGTGCGCATGAGGCGGACGGCGAAGTCGTGTGGTCCTGACGCCCCGACGCTGGCGTCAAGTCCGTGAGAAGCCAACGCCTCTCACGGGCGACGGTGGCAAGAAGCCCGGTCTCACCGGGGAGAGCACGATATAAGCCGTAAAACCATTGCGCAGGGAATGCCGGAGTGTCTCCGCTGAACCTGTATGCTCGTGTGCGCTTCTTTGTGCACTTATGCACACGAGACCGCGGGTGCAGCGCGCACCCGGCGTTCCCTGCGCCCTCTTGGGCGAATGATTTTGCAAAGCTCGGGTGAAACGCGCCGCGAGAATGTGGACCTGCATCTGAAATGTGTCTGGTGAACTCACGCAAAACATTTTCTGGATTCGGAATAATTCGCAACACGCCTGCTGTTGCGAGTGAGTGGCGATTGCGTGTCGTGAACGACACTTGATGTTCACCAACGCCCTGCTACACCGCAGCCCATGAGTGCTCACAACGTCAAATCCTCGGTCGCAGCGATCTCGGTGCTTGCCAGCGGCAGCATGGCCGTGGCGAAGTTCGTCGTCGGGATTGCGATCGGCTCGCTGGCGCTGATCTCGGAAGCCCTGCACTCCTCGATCGACCTGGTCGCAACCATCATCACCTGGGCGGTGGTGCGGGTATCCGACCTGCCGGCGGACGAAGAGCATCACTATGGCCACGGCAAGCTCGAAAGCGTCTCCGCGCTCGGCATCATCGCGCTGCTCTACGTGCTCGCGGGCGGTATCCTGGTCGAGGCCTATAGCCGGCTGCGCGAAGGCGCGCCGCCGCCGTCGATCTCCGCGATCCCGTTCGTGGTCCTCATCATCGACATCGTCGTCAACCTGTGGCGGGCGCGGGCGCTGCATCGTGCGGCACGCGACACCAAGAGCCAGGCGCTCGCGGCCGACGCACTGCATTTCGCCTCCGACGTGATGGGTTCCTTTGCCGTCATCATCGGCCTCCTGCTGGCCGGCCTCGGCTTCTGGTGGGGCGACGCCGCCGCTGCCATCGCCGTCGCCGTCATGATCGCGCTGCTTGGCCTGCGGATGGCTCGCTCGACCGTGGAGACGCTGACCGACCGGGCGCCGGAAGGCGCGTTCGAGAAAGCAACCGTGGCGATCCGGAACGTGCCCGGTGTCCTCGAAGTCGAGCGGCTGCGCGTGCGCATGGTCGGTCCGACCTATTTCATCGACGCCATCGCCAAGGTGCCGCGCACCATTCCGATCGACCGTGTCGAAGAGATCAAGCGCCGGGCCCAGGCCGCGGTCACCGAGGTGCTCGGCGATGCCGATCTCACCTTCACCGCGGTGCCGGTCGCACGCGACAATGAGAGCGTGCGCGAGCGCATCATGGTGATCGCGCGCAATTCCGGGCTTGCGATCCATCACGTCACCGTGCACGCGCTCGACGAGAAGCTGATCGTCAGCATCGACCTCGAAGTCGATGGCGAGATGGAGCTCATCGCGGCCCATGCCATTGCCCACGATCTCGAACGCGCGATCCGCGAGGACTTCGGCGAAGACGTCGAGGTCGACACCCATATCGAGCCGCTCGAGCCGGAACTGCCGTGGGGCAGCGACGCCGCGCCTGATCGCGTCGAGACCATCAGGGAAGCTTTGACGCGCTTTGCCGCCGACGGCCCGATCCATGACATCCACAATGTGCGCGTCCGCGATTCCGACGCCGGCGAGATCGTCAACTTCCATTGCCGTGCGGCGCCGTCGATGAGCGTCATCAAGGTGCATGAGGGAGTCGACGCGATCGAGCGCGCCCTGCGCCGCGCCTTCCCCAGCATCAAGCGCGTCATCAGCCACGCCGAGCCGCCGCATAGGTAGGAACACCTCGGCGTTCTCGTTTCGGACTCGGTTCGCGAGCTTCGATTCTTCCTTGGACAAGAATTATTTCGCATTAACGAATCGTTGACTCTCGACACACCGGAAAAACTGGATTCAAATCACATTGATTCGGGAGCGACGTGGGGTTGCCTTCCGAACAGTGTGCAAATCAGACTGCGGTGGGGGTCTAGGGCATGACGCGTGCGCATGCGGCGAACGTGTGCGTCCAATCCGATTCGATCAAGGGATTGGCGCAATCGATCGCGAAACCTGACTACCACAGGCTCTTGACCGCAGAGCCTGCGCTGCGCCGGGCTGTGCCCACGCTCATCATCGCCTTCCTGATCACGATCTGCCTCGGCGCCTTCGTCCAGGTGGTCGACCAGAACCGGCAGAAGCGCGCCGCCCTGAAACGCGACCTCGCCGCCCTCTCCGATATCCTCGCCGAGCGGCTCGATCGCCTGACGTCGAGCCGCCGCGAACGCCTTGGCAATATCGAGCAGTTGCAGAGCCTGCTGCCTGATCTCATTCCGTCCTGGGGCATCGCCAGGGGCCGCCACATCGTCGTCACCAGCGCCGATCACCGCATGCTCGCTCGCGCCCCGATCGACGGGCTCGGCGAGAACGACCGGGTGCTCGACATCGTCTCCACCGCGCAACTGCTCGCCGCTCCGAGCCAGCAGGGCCTCCTCGCCGACATGATCCTGCCGAATGGCGACGGTGCACTGGCCGTCTCGGTTCTCGTGAAATCGCTGCCCGGCCAGGTGATCGTGATCCAGGAGATGAACGAGCCGATCTGGGGATCGGACGCCGCGCTCTCGGTCACGCTCTCGGCGACCACGGGCTTCGTCGTGCTGATCCTCGGCTTCGCCTTCCATTGGCAGTCGACCCGCGCCCGCGAGGGCGATCTGATCAATGACGCCGTGCGCGGCCGGATCGACACCGCGCTCAACCGCGGCCGCTGCGGGCTGTGGGACTGGGACCTCTCGCGCGGCCGCATCTTCTGGTCGCAGTCGATGTTCACCCTGCTCGGCCTTGAATCCCGCAACGACCTGCTCACCTTCGGCGAGGTCAACGCGCTGGTGAAATCCGACGACATCGATCTGTTCGACATCGCCGACCAGCTCATCTCCGGCAAGATCGCCCACATCGACCAGTCGTTCCGCATGCAGCATACCGAGGGCCACTGGATCTGGCTGCGCGTGCGCTGCGAGCTCAGCCACCCGTCGGCCGACGGCGGTCTGCACCTGATCGGGATCGCGGTCGACATCACCGAGCAGAAGAGCCTTGCCGAGAAGACGGTGGAAGCGGACCTGCGGCTGCGCGACGCCATCGAGACCATTCCGGAAGCCTTCGTGCTGTGGGACGCCGAGGACCGCCTCGTGCTCTGCAACTCGCACTTCCAGCGCTTGCACAAGCTGCCGGATTCGGCCGTCGCCCCCGGCACCTCCTACGAGACCGTGATCGAGGTCGGCAGCATGCCGGAGGTGCGCACGCGGCTGCACGAGGCCGGCGTGCCGATGCCTGGCGCGCGCACCTTCGAGGCGCAGCTCGACGACGGGAAGTGGCTGCATATCTCCGAGCGCCGCACCAAGGACGGCGGTTACGTCTCCGTCGGCACCGACATCACCCGCATCAAGGCGCATGAGCAGAAGCTCGTCGACAACGATCTGCGCCTGCGCGCCAGCGTCATCGACCTGAAGCGCTCGCAGGCCGAGCTCGAGCGGCAGGCGATCGAGCTTGTCGATCTCGCGGAGAAATATTCGCAGGAGAAGACCCGCGCCGAGGAGGCTAACGCCGCCAAGTCGAAATTCCTCGCCAATATGAGCCACGAGCTGCGCACGCCGCTGAACGCGATCATCGGCTTCTCCGAGATCATGGGCAGCGGCATGTTCGGCGCGCTCGGTTCGGACAAGTACCAGGAATATTGCCACGACATCCTCACCAGCGGCAAATACCTGCTCGACGTCATCAACGACATCCTCGACATGTCGAAGATCGAGGCCGGGCGTATGAAGCTCGACCTTGAGCCGCTCGATCTGTCGAGGACGCTCGCGGAATCGCTGCGGGTGGTCTCCGGACGCGCCCAGGCCAAGAAGCTGACACTCGATGCCGACATCGAACGCGCGATTCCGGTGGTGGCCGACCGCCGCGCGATCAAGCAGATCGTCGTCAACCTGCTCTCCAATGCGGTGAAGTTCACGCCCGACAATGGCCGGGTGATCGTGCGCAGCCAGGTGCTGGACGATCGCATCGTGATGCTGATCGCCGACACCGGCATCGGCATCGCACAGGACTCGCTGCAGCGCCTCGGCAAGCCGTTCGAGCAGGTCGAGAGCCAGCTCACCAAGACCTACCAGGGCTCGGGCCTCGGCCTTGCGATCGCACGCTCGCTGACCAGCCTGCACGGCGGCTCGATGAAGCTGCGCTCGAAGCTCGGCGTCGGCACCGTGGTCCGCATCGCCCTGCCGCGCGACGCCTTCGCGGCGAGGATGCGGGCGGCAGCGTAAAGATTTACGCGTTCATCGCCGATCCATCGCTACGCCTGTAACGAAGGCGACGGCGCGGGCACTGACCACGCGATCAAAATAGTCGGCGATCGCGCCGCGCTATCTCATCCTGGTCTCATGAATTCATCATGACTTGTCCGATGGCGTTTCCTACCGATGCCCCCCGCGCGCATGACGTGCGACGGGAGCCGCGGAGCGGAGCAAGACCGCAAGTGGTCGACCCCCAACTGGAAACGGAGCTTCAAGATGACGGACCTGACCATTCGAACACTTGACGGGTCGACTAAAGCCTTTGCGCCGGACACGATTGCAGCCTTGCGTGGAAAGCTTCGTGGCGCAGTCGCGCTACCTGGAGAAGATGGCTATGACGCCGCCCGCAGCGTCTGGAATGCCATGATCGACCGGCGTCCTGGTCTCGTGGTGCGCTGCCTGGGTGCTGCTGACGTCATCAATGTCGTCAAACTCGCCCGCGACGAACAGCTGCTGCTTGCCGTGCGCAGCGGGGGTCACAACATCGCCGGCAACGCGGTATGCGAAGGCGGCCTTCTGATCGATCTCTCCTTGATGAAATCGGTGCGCATCGATCCGGCATCGCGCACAGCGCGGGTTGAGCCCGGCGCCACGCTGGCCGACTTCGACAAGGAGGCACAAGGCTTCGCGCTCGCCGCGCCGCTTGGCGTTAACTCCACCACGGGAGTTGCAGGCCTCACGCTCGGCGGAGGCTTCGGCTGGACCACGCGCAAGTTCGGCCTGACTATCGACAATCTCATCTCCGCCGACGTGGTCACTGCCGACGCCAGGCTGGTCCACGCCAGCGAAGAGGAGAACCAGGACCTGTTCTGGGCATTGCGCGGCGGCGGCGGCAATTTCGGTGTCGTGACGTCCTTCGAGTTCAGGCTGCATCCACTGGGGCCGGAGGTGCTGTCGGGTCTGATCGTGCACCCCCTCGACGAGGCCGGTGAGCTGCTATCTCGATATCGCCGCATCGCCAAAGAGGCGCCGGACGAACTCACAACCTGGGCCGTGATGCGCAAGGCGCCGCCGCTTCCCTTCCTGCCCGCCGAATGGCACGGCAAGGAAGTGCTCATCTTTGCGGCTTGCTATAGCGGCGACATGAAAGATGGCTACGAGGCGATCAAGCCCCTGCGCGAGCTGGGCAAGGCCATAGCCGACGTTATCACTCCTCAGCCGTTCACCGCCTGGCAGACGGCGTTCGATCCTCTGTTGACGCCCGGCGCGCGCAACTACTGGAAGAGCCACGACTTCGCCGATCTTCCGGATGCCGCGATCAAAGCGATCGTCGACGCAGTGCGTACGTTGCCGTCGCCTGAATGCGAGGTATTTATCGCCCACGTCGGTGGAGCCATGGCTCGTGTCGCTCCTGACGCCACTGCGTGGCCGAACCGAAATGCACACTTCGTCATGAATGCGCATACCCGTTGGCGCGACAAGGCCCAGGATGCGGCCTGCGTCGCATGGGCTCGTCGGCTGTACGACGCCACGGCCTCCTTCGCCTCGGGCAGCGTCTACGTCAATTTTATGCCCGAGGATGAAAATGACCGGGTGGCGAACGCGTATGGCGCGAACTATCGCCGCCTGGCTAAGATCAAGCGCCGTTACGACCCTCAAAACCTGTTCCGGATGAACCAGAATATCCAGCCGGATAAGTGAGGCCTTCGGATGCGATTGAGTAAAAGAGTATCAGAACGATACCCTTCTGGCGGCACGCCTTGTGGCCCGATGGATTCCGGGCTCGTCCTTCGGACGACCCGGAATGACGCGGCGCTTCAAGCGGCTTTTTCCGGGGCCAGCTTCAGGACATTTTCCAGCAAGGCCTGGTCGTTCAACACCGCCAGAGTCTCGCGGGTGGTGAGGGAGGCGACCGCCTGCTCGAAGGTGTCGCTCGCTTCGATGCGGGCGCGGGCTGTTGCCAGGTGCGGGTCGATTTCCTCCGGTCGCCGGCGCTTCGGCGGGGCAAGCGAGCGGAGATGCTGCTTCAGGAACGGCGGATCGCGTTGCAATTCGACCAGCGCACGGCCGCGATCAAGCGGAGGTGATGCCGCCAACTCGTTCGCGCGGGTCAGCACCGCCGGCGGCGCGACCTCCTCGGGTGTCGCAAACAGCGCCTTCATCCGCGGCGTCGCCGTATAGGCGCCGATCGGAATCGCAAACAACAGACCGACGATGACCGGCGACATCCACAACAGCAACGGCAGGGAGACGGCGTAGGCGCTCGCGGCCATCAGCACGCCGAAGGCCGTGGGTACTCCGTATTTGCGGTAGAGCTCGCGTCGCTCGACCGACCCGTCGTCGCGGCGCTGCGTCTGCCATCCGGCGTCACGGCCAATCAGGATCTCGACCACCGCGATCGATTGGAACACCATCATCGCGGGCGCGATCATGGCGGAGATCAACACTTCGACGATGACGCCAAGGAAAGCGCGAATGGCACCGCCGAACCGCCGTCGCGTTTCCCGCTGCGTCAACAGCAACAGGAAGCCGAGCAGTTTCGGCACGATCAGAAGCGCCATGGTGGCGCCGAACACCCAGGCCGCAAGGACGGGGTCCTGCGCCGGCCAGTTGGGAAACAGCGAAAACCCCTTTGGAAAATATTCGGGGCGGACGAAGCGGGCCTGCAGCGAGATCAGTATGCCGAGCAGCAGGAACGTGAACCAGAGCGGCGCAGTGATATAGGAACCGATCCCGGTCATGAAATGCAGGCGCGAAATCCAGTGCAGTCCGCGCGTCGGCAACACGGCGAGATGCTGCAGATTTCCCTGGCACCATCGCCGGTCGCGCGCCGCGAAATCCAGTAGCGAAGGCGGCACTTCCTCAAAACTGCCGCCGAGCGTCGGCGCCATGTAGATGCCCCAGCCGGAGCGCCGCATCAGCGCGGCCTCGACAAAGTCGTGGCTCAGAATATGTCCGCCGAACGGCTTTCGCCCGTGCAACTCCGGCAGCCCGGCAGCTTCGGCGAAGGCCTCCACCCTGATGATGGCGTTGTGTCCCCAATAGTTGCCTTCGGAGCCGTGCCACCAGGCCACGCCCGCTGCGATCATCGGCCCATAGAGCCGGCCGGCAAATTGCTGCAGGCGGCTGAACAGGCTTCGCGCATTGACGATGATCGGCAACGTCTGGAGCAACGCGGCCGCAGGATTCGCCTCCATCGCATGAACCATCCGTACCATCGTGTCGCCCGTCATCAGGCTGTCGGCATCGAGGACGATCATGAACTGATAGCCGCTCCCGAAGCGGGAGACCCAATCGGCGATGTTGCCGGATTTGCGCGCGACGTTGTTGGCGCGGTGACGGTAGTAGAGCCGATCGGAACCGCAGGCTCGCCGCAATTTCAGGAAAGCGCGCTCCTCGGCGATCCAGATATCGGGATCGGTGGTGTCGCTCAGCACAAACCAATCGAAGTGCTCGCCATGCCCGGTCGCCTCAACGGACTCGTAGATCGCGCGCAGCCGAGCCATCAACTGGCTTTCGTTTTCGTTGTAGGTCGGCAGCAGCACTGCCGTCCGGCTCGCGATTTCGGGTAAGGCGCCGCTGGCGGCGATCTGCAGTGCGTTCCCTCCTCGGCCGAGCAGGACGAAAAAGCCCGCAAGCGCGGAGGCGAACGAGAAGCCGATCCAGGCGAGCAACGCCACGAACAGCGCGAGCACCATCCATTCCAGGACGGTCACGCCTCCGACTTCGAGCACCTTGTACATCTCGTAGGCGCCAGCGCCAGTGAGTGCGATGGCGGCCGCAAGCACAAATGCCCGCCGCAGCCACATGGCCGATGCCACCGGCACAGGCCGCCGCGTCGCGTGCGGCGCGCGACCGAAGTCGGATGTGATCATTTCGAGCGGATATTCGCGTGGCAGGAACCCGTCGGTCGGCGCGTCCGGCGTCAGCGGCGACGTCGTCGCTACGGAGCCCATCGATAGACCCACACTTCGGAAAGAGGCTTATCGTCTTGCACCAGCAAGGCTCGAAGCTCGATGGGCGTATCCTTCTTCACCGCGCATTGGAAGCTGAGCCGCCATCCACCCGCGTCAGGATTTGGCTGCGTGACGATGTTGGTGATTTCGGACTTTTCGGCGCTCACGACGCCCTTGATGCTGTTGGGATCGACGCTCTTCAGGTTGTCGCCGACCAGATCCAGCACGAACAATTTGCTGTCCTCGCCGCGCGCGCCGACGCCGGTGCGCACAAAGCGGGCGAGCGAATGAGCTTTGGGCGCATCCGGCCCCCAATGCAGACGATAGGTGAGATTGTTTTCGCTCTTCGCCTTCAGCGGCGCCTTGGGCCGCCAGAACGCTGCAATGTTGTCGTGGATTTCCTCCTTGGTCGGGATCTCGATCAGCACGACGCCGCCCTCGCCCCAATCGCCGATCGGTTCGACCCAAAGGCTCGGCCGCGCTTCGAAACGCGACTCGATATCCTCGTACGCGGCGAACCTCTTCTCGCGCTGCATCAGCCCGAAGCCGCGTGGATTGAGGTCCTGGAAGGTGCTGACCTGAAGATCCCGCGGATTGCTCAGGGGACGCCAAAGGCTTTCACCCTTGCCGTTGAAAATGGCGAGCCCGTCGGAATCATGCACCGAGGGGCGAAAATCGTCGACATCGTTGTGATCATTGGGACCGAAGAAGAACATGCTGGTCATCGGCGCCAGGCCCGCGTGCTCGAGATCGACCCGCGGATAAAGCGCCATCTCGACATCGAACACGGTGGTCTCGCCGGGCCGCAAGGTGAAGCGGTAGCTCGCGGTGCAACTCTTGCTGTCGAGCAGCGCGTGGATGACGAGCGAGGTCGCGTTGGCTGCGGGGCGCTCCAGCCAGAACGCCTTGAAGTAGGGAAATTCCTCTCCCTTCGCCTCGCCGGTATCGATCGACAATCCCCGCGCCGACAATCCGTAGGTTTCACCCTTGGCGACGGCACGGAAATAGCTCGCGCCGAGGAAAACGGAGACCTCATCAAAATAGTCGGGCTTGTTGATCGGCGCATGGATGCGAAAGCCGGCATAGCCGAGATCATCAGCGGCGAACGCCGGCACATTGTCGCCGAACGAAAAGTCCTCCTTGCGATAGCGGATTTCGTTGGCCTGGCCGTCGACGACCTCGAAGATGTTGACCTTGTTCTTGTAGAAGAAGCCGCGGTGAAAGAACTGCGCCTGGAACGGCAGCTTGTCGGCGCGCCAGAGCGCGCGCTCCGGCAGGAAGCGGATCGAGCGATATTGGTCGTAGTTCAGATCTTTCAGCTCTGCGGGCAGCTTTTCGTCGGGCGCCTCGAACGATTTGCTCGCGAGGCTGCGCGCGAGTTCCCGAACGGTGGATGGACCAAACGGAACAGTCGCGACCGCGTCGGTTCCCGGAAACAGCACGAGTGTCGGCAGCACTGCCGAGCCTTGCAGTAGCTGGCGACGATTCACGAGAGCTCCTCAGCGTTTGGTCCAGGCGCCGCATGGAAACAGCCGAGCCGTCGGCAAGTTCCACGAATGCCGCAACCGCGCCTAAAGATTCCCTTCAGACGATCTCCACTCCGTCGTTTTGGGAAAGTTTGGCATCCAGCCGTCGCACGGCCACGAAAATGTCCCGAACCCGTCAACAACGTGAACGGCAGTTTCAGGCAGTAGCAAACTGCCCACGCAGCGTCGTGGCTCACCGCCATCTTTCGCAAGCAAGGGCGGCGGCGCGTTGGTCACGCGCTATGATTTGGAGATATCGACTCCAGCGTCGGGGCGACTTCGCGCGCGACCTGGACCAGGGCCGCGATCAAAGGGGTCATCGGGTCGCGCTGCGGGATCACCAGGCCGATGCTGTAGTTCACCACAGGGTCGACGATCGGAATGCTGCGCACGGCGTCGGCGAGGCCGAGTGTCTCCGCGAGTTTTGCCGGCATCACGCTTGCCCAGCGCCCCGTCTTTACGTGGGTGTAGAGAACGAGCAGCGAGTTCGAAGTCAGCGTCGGCGTTGCTTCCGCGCCGACCGAACGAAGTGCGCGATCGATGATGCGGCGGTTCTGCATGTCGGGCGTCAGCAGGCAGAGCGGCACCTGGCCGACCTCTTTCCACGTGACGGTGTCGCGATCGCCGAACATGGCGTCGGGTGATGTCAGCAACCGGTAGCTCTCGTTATAGAGGCGGATGGTGCGAACCTTGCCGATCGGCTCGTTCTCGATATAGGTCAGCCCGGCATCGACCTCGAGGTTCTCCAGGAGGCCCAGCACGTCGGACGAGGTGCAGGACTGGATGCGGAAACGCACGTCGGGATGACGGGCGCGGAACGGCGTGGTGAGCGAAGCCACCATGCCGAGCACAGTCGGGATCGCCGCGATCCGGATTTCGCCGGAGAGCTTGTGCCTCAGCCCGTTGATCTCCTCCCGCATCGCGCGGGCATCGCCGACAATACGCCGCGCCCAATCGAGCGCACGCTCGCCCTCGGGCGTAAAGCCCTGGAAGCGGGAGCCGCGCTGCACCAGCATCACGCCGAGGAGATCTTCGAGCTGCTTAAGGCTCGTCGACATCGTCGGCTGGGTGACGCCGCAGGCCTCCGCGGCGCGGCCGAAATGTCGCTCCTTTGCGAGTGCCAACAGGAGTTCAAGTTTGTCGATCAAGAAGGCCTCATCAGCTCTGGCATGCCACTTCGAATATAACGATCACAGCCGGGACGAACACGCAAAAAGCCGTACCCCACAAGGTGTTCCGCTACCAATTCTATTTCTATATTGACCGATTTCATATCCCAATCGATCGCTGTTCACGATCGCAGCATGAGACAGCTTTATTGATATCTGGATCGATTCCAACTCTCATAGGAGCGACAGAAAATCCTCCGATTTGAGAAGCATGGATGACATCGGCCTACGAACCCTGGAACGAAGCGCGCGGCGCCGAGATCATCGCTGAGCACGCCAAGCTCGAAGGCGCGACGCTGGTGATCCTGCACGCCCTGCAGGAAGCCTTCGGCTACGTGCCCGAGCCCGCTATCCCGATGGTCGCTTCCGCGCTCAATTTGTCGCGCGCCGAGGTTCATGGCGTGTTCACCTTCTATCATGATTTCCGCAAGGCGCCCGCGGGCCGCCATGTGCTGAAGCTCTGCCGCGCGGAGGCCTGCCAGGCCGCTGGCGGCGATGCGCTGGCCGCGCGCGCGGAAGCCAAGCTCGGCGTTGCGCTCGGCAACACCACGGCCGATGAGCGCGTGACGCTGGAGCCGATCTACTGCCTCGGCCTCTGTGCCACCGCGCCATCAGCGATGCTGGATGGCCGCGTGGTCGGGCGGCTCGATGAAGCGCGCCTCGATGCGCTGGTGAAGGAGGCGCAGCGATGACGATGCGACTCTTTGTCCCCCGCGATGCCGGCGCGGTCGCCGTCGGCGCCGATGAGGTCGTAACCGCGCTGGAGCTCGCCGCCGAGAAGCGCGGCTTACGAATCGAGATCATCAGGACCGGCTCACGCGGGCTCTATTGGCTGGAGCCGATGGTCGAGGTCGCAACAGCAGCGGGCCGGGTCGCGTTCGGACCGGTGAGCGCCATGGACGCAGCTTCCTTGCTCGATGCGATGACAGCCGACGCGCCGCATCCGCTGCGGCTGGGCGTCACCGACGACATCCCCTGGCTCAAGCGGCAGACCCGCCTGACCTTCGCGCGCTGCGGCGTTGTCGATCCCCGCTCGGTCGAGGACTATCGCGCCCATGGCGGCTACAGGGGCCTGGAGCGGGCGCTGACGCTGTCCTCCGACGAGATCCTTGCCGACGTCACCGCCTCCGGCCTGCGCGGCCGCGGCGGCGCCGGCTTTCCGACCGGCATCAAGTGGAAGACGGTCGCGCAGGCCAGCGCAGATCAGAAATACATCGTCTGCAACGCCGATGAAGGCGACAGCGGCACCTTCGCCGACCGCATGATCATGGAAGGCGATCCCTTTGTCGTGATCGAGGGGATGACGATCGCCGGCGTCACGGTCGGCGCCACCAAGGGCTACATCTACATCCGCTCCGAATATCCGCATGCGGTCGAGGCGATGAATGCCGCGATCGCGGCGGCCGGGCGTGCCGGCTATCTCGGCGCGCGCATCGGCGGTTCCGCACATAGTTTCGATCTCGAGGTGCGCGTCGGCGCCGGCGCCTATGTCTGCGGCGAAGAGACTTCGCTGCTCGAAAGTCTCGAAGGCCGCCGCGGCATCGTGCGCGCCAAGCCGCCGCTGCCCGCACACAAGGGCCTGTTCGGGCGGCCGACAGTGATCAACAACGTGCTGTCGTTCGCCGCGATCCCGTTCATCCTCGACAATGGCGCCAAGGCTTACGCGGATTTCGGCATGGGCCGCTCGCGCGGCACGATGCCGATCCAGCTTGCCGGCAATGTGAAACATGGCGGCCTGTTCGAGACTGCGTTCGGCATCACGCTCGGCGAGCTTGTCGACGAAATCGGCGGCGGCTCCTTCACCGGCCGTCCGGTGCGCGCGGTGCAAGTGGGTGGCCCCCTGGGCGCCTACTTCCCGCGCGCTCTCTTTGATACGCCGTTCGACTATGAGGCCTTCGCCGCACGCGACGGATTGATCGGCCATGGCGGCATCGTCGTGTTCGACGACAGCGTCGATATGGCGAAGCAAGCCCGATTTGCGATGGAATTCTGCGCGATCGAATCCTGCGGCAAGTGCACGCCGTGCCGGATCGGCTCGACCCGTGGCGTGGAGACCATCGAGAAGATCATGCGCGGCGAGCGCGTGCTCGAAAACCTCGCCCTCGTCGAGGACCTCTGCAACACCATGAAGTTCGGCTCGCTCTGCGCGCTCGGGGGCTTTACGCCCTACCCCGTGCTGAGTGCGCTCAGGCATTTCCGGGATGATTTCGGCCCGGCACCGGCCCGCTTAGAGGCCGCGGAATAGGAGAATCGTCATGTCATTGATCGAGGAAGCCGACTTCGGCACGCCGCGCTCCAAATCGGAGACGATGGTCACGCTGACCATCGACGGCAAGCCCATCACGGTGCCCGAGGGCACCTCCATCATGCGCGCGGCGATGGACGCAGGTCACCAGATCCCAAAACTCTGCGCGACCGACATGGTCGACGCCTTCGGCTCCTGCCGCCTGTGCCTGGTCGAGATCGAGGGACGCGCCGGCACGCCGGCCTCCTGCACCACGCCAGTGGCGCCCGGCCTGGTGGTTCACACCCAGACCGACCGGTTGAAGAAGCTGCGCAAGGGCGTGATGGAGCTCTACATCTCCGACCATCCGCTGGACTGCCTGACCTGCGCCGCCAACGGTGATTGCGAATTGCAGGACATGGCAGGCGCGGTCGGCCTGCGCGACGTGCGCTACGGCTATGAGGGCGACAACCACGTGTTCGCCAAGTCCGATGGCGCGGTCAATCCGGCCTGGATGTCGAAGGACGAGTCCAATCCCTACTTCACTTACGATCCCTCGAAATGCATCGTCTGCTCGCGCTGCGTCCGCGCCTGCGAGGAGGTGCAAGGCACGTTTGCGCTGACGATCGCCGGCCGTGGCTTCGACAGCCGCGTCTCGCCCGGCATGAGCGAAAGCTTCCTCGGCTCCGAATGCGTCTCCTGCGGCGCCTGCGTGCAGGCCTGCCCGACCGCGACGCTGACGGAAAAGTCCGTGATCGAGATCGGTCAGCCCGAGCATTCCGTGGTGACCACCTGTGCCTATTGCGGCGTGGGCTGCGCCTTCAAGGCCGAGATGCGCGGCGAGGAAGTCGTGCGCATGGTGCCGTACAAGGACGGCAAGGCCAATCGCGGCCACTCCTGCGTCAAGGGCCGCTTTGCCTGGGGCTATACCAATCACAAGGAACGCATCCTGAAGCCGATGATCCGCGAGCGGATCGAGGATCCCTGGCGCGAAGTATCGTGGGACGAGGCGTTCTCGTTTGCCGCCGCGAAGTTCAAGGGCATCCAGCAGAAATACGGCCGCGACGCGGTCGGCGGCATCACGTCGTCCCGCTGCACCAATGAAGAGACCTATCTGGTGCAGAAATTGATCCGCGCCGGCTTCGGCAACAACAATGTCGATACCTGCGCCCGCGTCTGCCACTCGCCGACCGGCTACGGCCTATCGCAAACCTTCGGCACCTCGGCCGGCACGCAGGATTTCGACTCCGTCGAGGAGACCGACGTCGTGATCGTGATCGGGGCCAACCCCGCTTCGGCCCATCCTGTGTTCGCCTCGCGGCTGAAGAAGCGGCTGCGGCAGGGCGCCAAATTGATCGTGATCGATCCGCGGCGCACCGAGATGGTGGAAGCCCCTCACCTCAAGGCGCTGCACCTGCCGCTGATGCCAGGCACCAACGTGATGGTCATGACCGCGTTGGCGCATGTCATCGTCACCGAGGGACTCGTCAACGAAACTTTCGTGCGCGAGCGCTGCGACTGGAGCGAGTTCGAGGAATGGGCCGCGTTCGTCGCACAGCCGAACAACAGCCCGGAAGCGACCGCGATCCTGACCGGCGTCGATCCGAAGGCCCTGCGCGAGGCGGCGCGCATCTACGCCACCGGCGGCAATGGCGCGATCTATTACGGGCTCGGCGTCACCGAGCATAGCCAGGGCTCGACCACGGTGATCGCAATCGCCAACCTCGCGATGGTGACCGGCAATATCGGCCGCCCCGGCGTCGGCGTGAACCCGCTGCGCGGACAGAACAACGTGCAGGGCTCCTGCGACATGGGCTCGTTCCCGCACGAGCTGCCGGGCTACCGCCACATCTCGACGGATGCGGTGCGCGACCAGTTCGAGGCGATGTGGAACGTGACGCTCAACCCGGAGCCGGGCCTGCGCATCCCCAACATGTTCGACGCCGCGATCGAGGGCACCTTCATGGGCCTCTATGTGCAGGGCGAGGACATCCTGCAGTCCGATCCCAACACAAGCCACGTGGTGGCGGCGCTGTCTTCGATGGAATGCGTGATCGTGCACGATCTCTTCCTGAACGAGACCGCGAATTACGCCCACGTCTTCCTGCCGGGCTCGAGCTTCCTGGAGAAGGACGGCACCTTCACCAATGCCGAGCGTCGTATCCAGCGCGTGCGCAAGGTGATGACGCCGAAGAACGGCATGGCCGACTGGGAAGTGACGATCGCGCTCGCCAAGGCGATGGGCTTCGAGATGAACTACAGCCATCCCTCCGAGATCATGGACGAGATCGCGGCGCTGACCCCGACCTTTGCCGGCGTCTCCTATGCCAAGCTCGACGAGCTCGGCTCGGTGCAGTGGCCCTGCAACGAGAAGGCGCCAGAGGGAACGCCAGTGATGCATATTAACGGCTTCGTCCGCGGCAAGGGCAAGTTCATCGTCACCGAATATCTCGCGACCGACGAGCGCACCGGCCCACGCTTTCCGCTGCTGCTCACCACGGGCCGCATCCTCAGCCAGTACAATGTCGGCGCGCAGACCCGCCGCACCGAGAATGTGGTCTGGCACAGCGAGGACCGGCTGGAGATGCATCCGCACGATGCCGAGCAGCGCGGCGTGCGCGACGGTGACTGGGTGCGGCTCAAGAGCCGCGCCGGCGAGACCACGCTGCGCGCGCTCATCACCGATCGCGTCGCGCCGGGCGTGGTCTACACCACGTTCCACCATCCGGACACGCAGGCCAATGTGATCACCACCGACTATTCGGACTGGGCGACCAACTGTCCGGAATACAAGGTCACCGCGGTCCAGGTCTCGCCGTCCAACGGTCCGTCCGACTGGCAGAAGGCCTATGACGCGCAGGCGAAGCATTCGCGCCGGATCGCGCCGGTCGTGGAAGCCGCGGAGTGAGGATGCACGATCCCATCATCAGCGCGGAGCGGCAGGTGTGGCGCGACGGCAGCCTCAGCGACGGCACGCGCCAGATCCCTGAGGAGACGGCGCTGGCGCTGACCTACAATGGCGGCACCTACGCCGTGATGATGGGCTCGCCGCAGGACCTGCGCGACTTTGCCGTCGGCTTCAGTCTCAGCGAAGGGGTCGTGGAGTCGCCGGAAGAGATCGAGACGCTCGACATCATCGAGCTCGACGATGGCATCGAGCTGCGGATGTGGCTCGCGCCTGAGAAGGCCGCGTTGATCAGCGAGCGGCGGCGGCACATCGCGGGCCCGACCGGTTGCGGCATCTGCGGCATCGATTCGATCGCGGAAGCGGTTCGTCCGGCGGCGATCGTGCCTAAGGGCCGCAGCTTCTCGCCGCGCGAGATCATGACCGCGATGGCGGCGGTCGCGCCGCTGCAGGCAATCAATCTCAGGACGCGCGCGGTGCATGCCGCGGCGTTCTGGACGCCGGCGCGTGGCATCGTCGCGCTGCGCGAGGACGTCGGCCGCCACAATGCGCTCGACAAGCTTGCCGGCGGGCTGGCGCAGGCCAGAGTGCCAACCAGCGAGGGCATGGTGTTGTTGACGAGCCGCGTCTCGGTCGAGATGGTGCAGAAGACGGCGACCATCGGCGCGCCGCTGATGGTCGCGGTATCGGCGCCAACAGCGCTTGCCGTGCGCATGGCCGACGCCGCCGGCATCACGCTTGCCGCGATCGCGCGCGCCGACGGGTTCGAGGTGTTCACGCATGCGGGACGGATCGCGACCCGCGCCGATGCTAGGGAGGCCATCCATGTCGCCTGACCGACTGATCTACATGGCCAACCAGATCGGCAAGTTCTTCCAGAACCAGGGGCGTGACCGCGCGGTGCCGGGCATCGCCGAGCATATCAAGAAGTTCTGGGACCCGCGCATGCGGACGGCGATCTTCGCCCATCTCGACACCGGCGGCACCGGGCTTGATCCGTATGTGCACGAGGCGCTCGAGAAATTGAAGAAGGCGTAAGCACGGATTTTAGGGTGGGCAAAGCGAAGCGTGCCCACCTTTCTAGCACCGACCGTGGATGGTGGGCACGCTTCGCTTTACCCACCCTACGACTCAAGGCGGGACGACATCGAGATTGTGGCTGGGAGATTGTGGCTGGCTGCGCGCCTAACGTCCCCCAACCAGCGCGTTGAACACGCGCCTCACTTCGCTCTGCGTCTCGCGCACGCGGGCTTCGAGGGCGGAGAAGTCCGGCGTGTCCCCTGCCCGCGCCATCACGCGCAGCAAGTCGTCACCGGCGGTTTCAGGATTGAATTTGCCGATCACGCAAAGCCGCAGGATCTGCGTGAGGTCGTGATAGAGCCGCGCGGCCGAGCGCAGCACTTCGGCCTCCGACTGGCCGAGCACGCCCAGCCTTGCGGCGTTGTCGAGCACCTGCATTGTGGAAACACTGAGGATGCCGGGCTTCTCGGCGGCGTGCACGAGCTGCAGATATTGCGCGATGAAATCGATGTCGACGAGACCGCCGGCAGCGAGTTTCAGGTCCCAGACGTCGTCCTCGCCCTTCTCGAGCGCGATCGCGCGCCGCATCTCGATGACGTCGGTGGCGGTCGCAGCCGGATCGCGCTTGCGTGTCAGCACCTGACGGATGATGTCTTCGATCTTCTCGCGGAACGCCGGCGAAGCCGAGATCACACGCGCGCGCGTCAGGGCCATGTGCTCCCAGGCCCAGGCCTCGCGCTCCTGATATTCGGCAAAGGAATCGAGCCGTGACGCCAGCGGACCGGCGCGGCCCGACGGACGCAGCCGCATGTCGACCTCGTAGAGCACGCCGTAGTTGGTCCGCGTCGTGAAGGCGGAGATCAGGCGCTGGGTGAAGCGTGCAAAATACTGCGCGCCGTGCAGCGCGCGGTCGCCGTCGGAGTCCGGCTGCTCATGGTCATAGTCGTAGAGCAGGATCAGGTCGAGGTCGGAGGACGCGGTCATCTCGCGGCTGCCGAGCCGGCCCATGGCGAGAATCGCGGTCTCCTGGTCCTTGATGCGGCCGTATTGCGCGGCGAACTGATCGGTGACGAGGCCGTGCACGGTGTGCACGATGCCCTCCGCAACGTCGGCGAAGGCAACGCTCGCCTGCTGCGCCGACACCGTGCCGGACAGGATCCGCGTGCCGATCAGGAACAGGCTTTCCTGGCCGAACAGCCGCAGGCGATCGAGGAAGTCCTCGTAGGAACCCGCGTCCTTGAGCGTGATCGCGAGCCGCTCCGATAATTCGCGCTGGTCGGGCATCGCGCCGAAGAAGCGCGGATCGATCAACCCGTCCATGATCTGCGGCGCCCGCGCCAGCATGTCGCCGAGCCGCGGCGCAGCGCCGAGGATCAGCGCCACCAGCGCAACCAGGTCGCGGTTCTGGCTCAAAAGCGTGATCAGCCGCCCGCCGCGCTGCAGCGCTCCGAGGAAACGGTCGAACGCCGCGACCGCAGCGTCCGGCTCCTCGGCATGCGCGAGGCCATCGATCAGGCCCGGAATGAACTCGAGGAAAGCGTTGCGCGTCGCTTCCACGCGCAGCGCGCGATAGTCGCCTTCGATCCATTGCTGCACGGTCTTTGCGACCGAAACCGGCTTCTCGAAGCCGAGATTGGCAAGATGCTCGAGCAGCCGCTGGTCTTCGGGGCCGGCGCCGTAGTTCAACTGCGGCAGCTTCGCCGTGCCGGTCGGCTCGTCGCCCTCGAACAGTTTGGCGTAGTGACCCTGCACGATATTGAGATGCGCGAGCAATTCCATCGCAAACGTGGCCCTGCTCGTGTAGCCGAGAAATTGAGCGAAGCGCTCGATCGCGGCGGTATCCTCCGGCAGCGTGTGCGTCTGCTCGTCCGCGATCATCTGCAGGCGGTGCTCGACGCGGCGCAGGAACTGATAGGCCGCGGTGAGCTCGTCGCGCGCCTCGTAGGTGATCCAGTTGCTGGCGGCGAGCATCGCGAGCGCCTCGAGCGTCGGCCGCACCCGCAATTCCGGATGCCGCCCGCCCGCGATCAACTGCTGGGTCTGGGCGAAGAACTCGATCTCGCGGATGCCGCCGCGGCCGACCTTGACGTTATGCCCCTCGACCGAAATCTCGCTCTGCCCGCGATAGGTCTGCATCTGCCGCTTCATGTCGTGGACATCGGCAAGCGCGGCGAAGTCGAGATGCTTGCGCCAGACGAAGGGCGCGATTTCCGCAAGCAGTACCTCGCCCGCTCTGCTGTCGCCGGCGCAAGGGCGCGCCTTGATCATCGCGGCGCGTTCCCAGGTCCGCCCTTCCCGCTCGTAATAATTCAGCGCCGAATCGGTTGAGATCGCGACCTGCGTCGAGGCCGGATCAGGCCGCAGGCGCAGGTCGACGCGGAACACATAGCCCTCGCCGGAGCGCTGCTGCAGGATGCGCGACATCGATTGGGTGACGCGGACGAAGAACGGCTGCGGCTCGATGTCATCGGCCAGCGAGGTCGCAGACGGATCGTAGAACACGATGAGATCGATATCGCTGGAATAGTTCAGCTCGCCCGCGCCCATCTTGCCCATCGCGAGCACGATCAGCCCGCTACCCTCTTCAGGGTGGTCGGGGTCGGGCGCACGGAGGCGGCCTCGCGTCATCTCCTGGCGCAGCAGATAGCGCAGCGCCGATTGCACGGAGGCGACCGCAAGGTCGGTCAGCCCGGCGGTGACCCGCGTGACCGGCCAGACGCCGCCGATATCACAAAGCGCGATCAGGACCGCCGCCTCCGCCTTCAGGCGGCGGAGCAGATGCATCACCTCGGTCTCGCCTGAGGCGGCAAACACGTCGTGCGAGGTCTTTTCGATCAGGCCGGCGAGATGCGACTCCGGGTCACAGGAGAGCAGCCGGATCAGCCGCGCCGGATCAGCGCGCACGAGCTCGAAAAGGAACGGAGAGAATTCCGCAATGCCGAGCAGGATGCGCTTGGCGAAGGGATAGCCGAGCAATTCGTCGAGCGCGGCCGATTGCGCTGGCTCGAGTTCAGCGAGCCAGTCTGTCAGGCGCTGTTCGGCTTGGGTGGGCGCGGACACATACGGTCCGTCCGCGAACCGAGCGGCCAGACGATGTCCCGCAGAGCCCGGCGCGGAAGCATTCATGCCGCCTTCTGTGGCACATCCTGCGTTTGGGCCGCAAGCCTGTCGGCCGAGCCGGCGCGCGTCGGGAGCAGCAGGGTCGCGATCAGGCCGGGATGCGCGTCGCCGAGCCTGAGTTCGCCGCCATGCAGTGTCGCCACCGCCGCGGCGAGGCTCAACCCGAGGCCGGAACCCGGCAGCGTGCGGCTCGCCTCGAGCCGGACGAAGCGTTCCACCGCGTGCTTGCGGTCGGCCTCGGGAATGCCGGGACCGTGGTCGGTGACGCTGAGCAGCACGGAATCGCCCTCGCGCCGCGCCTCGATCATGATTTCCTTGGCCGCGGCGCCCGCCTCCGGGTCGATCGGCTGCACCACCGGCTTGCCATATTTGATCGCGTTCTCGACGAGGTTGGCGAGCGCCTGGCTGATCAATTCACGGTTGCCGTGGATCGGGCTGGGTGCGGTCTTCACATGCAGGCTCATGCCGTCGTCCTCGGCGAGCGGCTCGTAGAGCTCGTGGATGCCGGCAGCGACCTCGGCCGCGTCGAAATCGTCCATGTTGCCGCGCGCCTGCCCGGACTCCGCGCGTGCGATCATCAAGAGCGCATTGAAGGTGCGGATCAGGCCATCGGATTCCTCGATGGTCCGCTCCAGCGCCGCGCGGTAGTCCGCCTCGCTCCTGGCGCGCGCCAATGCCTCCTCGGCGCGGTTGCGCAAGCGCGTCAGCGGCGTCTTGAGGTCGTGGGCGATGTTGTCGGAGACCTCCTTCAGCCCCGTCATCAGCGCCTCGATCCGCTCCAGCATGGCGTTGAGGTTTTCGGCGAGGCGATCGAGCTCGTCGCCGCTGCGGCCGACCGGCAGGCGATCGGAGAGATCGCCGGCCATGATGCGCTGGGCGGTGCCGGTCATGGCATCGATCCGCTGCAGCACCCGCCGCGCGACGAAGATGCCGCCGCCGATGCCGAGCACGACCACGACCAGGATCGACCATTGCGCGGCCTTGGCGACGATGCCGAACAGCCGGCGGCGCTCCTCCAGGTCGCGCCCGATCAATAGCCGGAAGCCGTTGGTCATCTCGGTGACGCGCACCAGCGCGCGGTGATCGGTGTTGTCGTTGTCGTCGAGCCGCCGATAGGCCGTCTCGGTCCAGCCCTCCATTCCCATCACGCCCGGCGCCAGCGAGCCGACATTGCCCGCGATCGCCTGCCCGTTAGGTGCTGTCACCAGATAGAGGTTGGCGCCCGGCCGCAGCGCCCGGTTGCCGACGGTGAGCGCGAGGCCACGCAGGCCGCGCCGGTTGTAGATCTCGGTGACCTCGCCGACTTCCGCATTGACCGTGGAGGTGATCTGTTCGGTGATCAGGCGGCGCGTATTCCACGCGAAATAGCCGAGCAGCGAGGCGGCGAACAGCGCAAACAAAAACAGGTAGACCAGCGTCAGCCGGAACGCCGTGGTGCGGATCAGTTTACCGAATGCCGTCACGAATGATGCTACCCAAGCTGTTGCTGCCGCGCGTTGCTATCTGACGTTCCCAACTTAACAGGGCAATCCGACCGCCAGAAGTGACAATGCGTTCATGCGCCGAGCACTCGTCGATTCCCTCGGCACCGGAAAGCGCCGTGGAGCGGGCGCTCACTTTCAAGCCGCCGTAACGATCGGCTTGATCTTGTCCAACTCACGGCCAATCCCAAGCTCAGCCATTCGGACATCATAAGCAATCTGCAGGTTCAACCATAGCTGAGCAGACGTGTTCAATGCCCTCGATAGCCGGAGTGCAGTGTCCGCCGTTATTGCAGTTTCCTCATTCGCGATCCGCTCGATTCTGGTACGCGGGACGCCGCAAACTTTCGCGAGCGCACCGGCCGACAATGAGAGCGGAACAAGAAACTCCTCCCGGAGCACTTCCCCGGGGTGCATCGGCGGTAGTTTCTTTACCATCGCGCACCCTGAAGCATCGCAGCGTCAGCTCAACGAAAACCTATCGTAACCTACGGGGTGACCCTACCGTATCCCGTCGCGGATCATGTATCCCGCGCCGCGGATCGTGTGCAGCAACGGCCGCTCGAAGCCCTTGTCGATCTTGGAGCGCAGGCGCGAGATGTGGACGTCGATGACGTTGGTCTGCGGATCGAAGTGATAGTCCCAGACATTCTCGAGCAGCATGGTGCGGGTCACCACCTGGCCTGCATGCTTCATCAGATATTCGAGCAGGCGGAACTCGCGCGGCTGCAGCGTCAGCTCGTCCTTGCCGCGGGCAACGCGGTGCGACAGGCGGTCGAGTTCGAGATCGCCGACCCGATAGACCGTCTCTTCCGCCGGCCCGACATTGCGGCGCGACAACACTTCGACGCGCGCCAAAAGCTCGGCGAATGAATAGGGTTTCGGCAAGTAGTCGTCGCCGCCGGCACGCAGACCCTTGATGCGGTCGTCGACCTGGCCGAGCGCGGAGAGGATCAACACCGGCGTGCGGTTCCCCTTCTCGCGCAGCGTTCCGATCAGGGACAGGCCGTCCCGCTTCGGCAGCATGCGGTCGACGACGAGGACGTCATAGTCGCCGCTCTCGGCCATCGACAGCCCCTCCTCGCCGTCGTCGGCGAGATCGGCGATATAGCCGACTTCGCGGAACGCCTTGACGAGATAGTCGGCGGATTCGCGGTCGTCTTCGATGATCAGGAGGCGCATCTGGGGTGCGGTCGCGGGTGCTGTGGCGGTCACGGGATTGGCTTCCTCTCACCATGGCGCGGCCGCCCTGCACATGCAAGACGGCCGCAATCGCTCGCGTTGTTTTGCATGATCCTTTCGGACGGTCGGCTTCCGCCTTTCCAGATCATGCTGGCGGGGAAAGAGTGGGCGGTGAAGCTGGGGGACTTCACCGCCCTAGGCCTTCCGACGGAGGGGGGCGCATTCCACCGGAAGGTAGCAACAGGGGGCGAGCATTTGAGCTCGCTCCCCAGGAAGGGCCGTCGGCGGGGGCGACGATTGCCGGCGACACCTTCCATCTCGTATTTAACCCTTGGCTAGCGGCACTGCCACGAAGCGCGACGAACCGCCGCTCTTTATGCGCATCAAAACGCTGTTCTTGTTGTCGTTCCGTGCCGACGTGATCGCGTCGCGCACATCGCCCGCGCTGGCGACGTTCTTGCCGGCGACTTCAAGAATGACATCGCCTTCCTTGAAGCCACGCTCAGCGGCGGCGCTCTTCGGGTCGACTTCGGTCACCACGACGCCATCCTTGCCGGCGCCGGCCACGCTGTTGGCGGGGGCCACCGTCAGGCCGAGCTTCGGCACATCGGTGCCACGGGAGGGAGAGCCGCGATCGCCGTTGTCGTTATCGGCCTTGGCTTCCACCGTGTTCGGCAACTGGCCGAGCGTAAGGTTGACGGTCTTCTCCGTACCCTTGTGCAGGACGTTGAGCTTCACCGCATTGCCGGGTGCCAGGCCGCCGATGGTGCGGGCGAGCTCGCGCGCATCCTTCACCGGTTCGCCGTTAACCGAGGTGATGACGTCGCCGGACTCGATGCCGGCCTTGGCCGCCGGACCATTGGCCTGAGGCTCCGCCACCAGCGCGCCTTCGGCCTTCTTCATGCCGAGGCTGTCGGCGATGTCGGAGGTCACCGGCTGGATCTGGACGCCGATCCAGCCGCGGCTGACCGTGCCCTTGTCCTTCAGCTGGGCGACCACGCTCTTCACAGTCGCGGCCGGGATCGAGAAGGCGATGCCAACGCTGCCGCCGGAGGGCGAGTAGATCGCGGTGTTGACGCCCATCACCTCACCGGACACGTCGAACGCCGGGCCACCGGAGTTGCCCTTGTTCACGGGCGCATCGATCTGGATGAAATCGTCGTACGGGCCGTTGCCGATGTCGCGGCCGGAGGCCGAGACGATACCGGCGGTGACCGTACCGCCGAGCCCGAACGGGTTGCCGACCGCCAGCACCCAGTCGCCGATCCGCGGCTTGCTGTCGGAAAGCTTGGCGAACGGGAAGTTGGAACCACCCTCGACCTTGATCAGCGCAAGGTCGGTACGGGGATCGGTGCCGATCACCTTGGCCGAATGAGTCTTGCCGTCGTCGGTCGTAACCTCGACCTTGTCGGCGCCGTCAACGACGTGGTTGTTGGTCACGGCATAGCCGTCAGCCGAAATGAAGAAACCCGAACCCTGGCCGGTCACGATGCCACGGCCACGCGGGCCGCCGCGCATACCCGGGGGGAGCCCGTCCTGGCCACCGAAGCGACGGAAGAAGCGCTCCATCGGCGAACCCGGTGGGAACGGCGAGTCCTCGTTGCTGCTGTCGTCCTTGGCGAGCTTCTCGCCGATGTTGACCTTCACCGAAATCACCGACGGCTTCACGCGCTCGACAATGTCGGCGAAGCCAATCGGCTGCTGAACCTTGCGGACCTCGTTGTTGACCTGCGCCTGCGCCGGGCTGGCGAACAGGTCGCTCGGCGTGTGCTGCGGGCTCAATCCATAGGCGGCGACGCCGAGGCCGGCGACGACCGAAGCCATCAACGCAATTCTGCGGGCCGAGAACAGCGAGCGCCGTGGCCCGCGGTAAGACGGCAAAGACGAAAGATCGGTGGGTCGTTCGGTCATTCCTAAAATCTCCAAGAGCCAGAATTCGAAGGGTGCGGGGCGAGCACCAGATGTGTCTTCAACATGGGGATGTCAGCCTTACGGCGCGCTGGCTGCGGAATTAAAGTTTTGTAATAGAGATAAAACCCGATGCGGCAGAATATCGCAGCCACGCCAATGAGTTAGCCGCGAGCTAACAACGCTCGCGGCAAGTTCCGTCAAGAGGTTTTGGGACCGCAAGAAGGCCCGCGGTCAGACCGCCCTGACGCCGGCAATGAAACCCTCGACCTCGCGCTTGAGGATATCCGCCTGCTGCGACAGGTCGACTGCGGAATCCTTGGTCTCGCCGGCCATGCGGCCGGTGTCTGACGAGGTGGTGGTGATCTGGACGATGTGGTTGGTGACGTCCATGGTTCCCCTCGCCGCGTCCTGGACGCTTCTGGAGATGTCCTGGGTCGCGTTGCGCTGCCGTGCGGTGTCGACGTCGATGCCCGACATGATCGAGCTGATTTCCGCGATGGTGTTCGAGATCCCGTCGATGGCGCCGCGCGTTTCCGCCGTGATCGCCTGGATGCTCGCTACCTGTTGCGAAATCTCCTCGGTCGCCTTGCTGGTCTGGCTGGCAAGGTTCTTCACCTCGGAGGCGACCACCGCAAATCCCTTGCCGGCCTCGCCGGCGCGCGCCGCCTCGATGGTGGCGTTGAGCGCCAACAGGTTGGTCTGCGAGGCAACCGTCTGGATCAATTGCACGACGGCTCCGATCTTCTCGGCCGCGTCCGAGAGCTCGTGGATGGTGTCGGCACTCTGGCGCGCCCGCGACACCGCTCCCTCGGCGCGCTGGGTGGCGTCGGTGACGCGCTGGCTGATGGCCGCGATCGAGGTCGTCATCTGCTCGGCGGAAGCCGCCACCGTCTGGACGCTGGTGCTGGCCTGACCGGCTGCGCTGGCAACCGCGCTCGCTTTCTCGCTGGTCTCGTTGGCGGCGCGCGACAGCGTCTCGGCGTTGCCCCTCAGCCGAACGGCCGATGCGGCGACGCTGCCGACGACATTGGCGACAAGGCCGTTGAAGTCGCGGATCTTCTCGTCGAGATAGCGGGTGCGCTCGCGCTGATTGTGGGCGTCGCGCAACTCCTGATCGGTCAGCCGCTGGCGTTCGATCCCGTTGGTCTTGAACACTTCCAGCGCACCGGCGAGCAGACCGATTTCATTGCCCCTGCCGAGGCCCGGAATCGGGGTCTCGTACTTCTGTTCAGCGACCTCGCGCATCGCATGAACCATGGCGGCCAACGGCCGCATGATGCCGTCGCGAACCGCGAAATAGGTCGTCAGGCAAACCGCAATCGCGATCGCGGCAATGGCACCGCAGGCGATCAGGAAGTAGGAGAACGCGGTCTGCGCCTCCTGATAGATCTGCATGGCATGCTCACGGCCTGGGCCGCTCAGCGATTTGAACTCAGCGGCAAGCGCCGTGATCTCATTGTTGAGGTAAAGCACGGCGACGAAGCCCGTGCCGCCGCCGATCCCCAGCAGCACCAGAAGCGCGAAAACGACGGATGCGACGAGGAAGCGGATAGTCAGATTGCTGTTGGAAAACATCGGTTTGCTCGAGAGCGTTACAACGAAGCATCATCACGCTCCATTGCTTTGTGAACGTGATCCTCTCGGACAACCGGTACCCACTTTTCCGGATCATGCTCTGGAGGAAGGGCGAGGCAAAGTTCCACACAAAAGGTCAAGATTGGATGAATGCCGCGGCGGATGCCGGCGGGCATGGACTTACGTAACAGTACGTAGGTCGGAGCGGTAACGGGTGGCGTGAAGAAAACGCGTCAGAACAAGGATCTAGAGCTTTCGGTTCTGATTCAATCAGAACCGGAAATGCTCTAGCTGCGCCTTTCCTCCGGCACGTCCTCCGACATCAACCCAGCCAACCGGCTCTCCTCCTCGGGGGTGAGATGGGCGCTGGTGCCGGCCGCCACAGAGGCGGCTGGCCGGCGGCGGCCGAACCGCCAAAGCGCCACGCCGCCTCCGACCAGCACCAGCGGCGGCACCAACCAGAGCAGCAGCGTATGCGGATTGAAGCGCGGCTTCAGCAGCACGAATTCGCCGTAGCGCGCCACCAGGAAATCGATCACCTGCCGGTCGCTGTCGCCGGCCGCGATCCGCTCGCGGACCAGGATGCGGAGGTCGCGCGCCAACGGCGCCTCGGAATCGTCGATCGACTGGTTCTGGCACACCATGCAGCGCAGCTCGCGCGAGAGCTCCCGCGCCCGCGCTTCCTTGGCGGGATCAGCCATGATCTCGTCGGGCTGCACGGCGAAAGCCGGTGCGCCAAGCGACACGGCGACCAGCAGCGCCCAAGCGGCAAGCGCCCTTCGCATCACTCCGCCGCCTGCAATGCGCGCGCGGCCTTGGCCGGCTTCGGCGCGCCTACGCGCAGGCGCCGGTCCGATAGCGACAACAGGCCGCCAAAGGCCATCAGCACCGGGCCGAACCAGATCAGGAGCACCATGGGCTTGTGGTAGATTCGCACCGCGACGCCACCATCGGCGGCGATATCGCCGAGCGAGATATAGAGCTGACTCGCACCGCGCGTCAGCAGCGCGGCTTCGGTGGTGGACGCGCCGCGCGTGGTGAAATTGCGCTTCGACGGGGTCATGACGCTGAGCGTCCTGCCGTCGAGCCCGACCGTGAACCTCGCCACCAGCTCGCGGAAATTCGGTCCCTGACGCTGGCCGATATCGTCGAGCTTCAATTCATAGCCGGCGACTTGCGCGGACTCGCCTGGCTTCATGGTGCCGATATATTCGCTGTTCCAGGTGGTCTCGCAGACGATCCCGATCAGGGCGATACCGACGCCGGCATGGGCGAACGCGGTGCCCCAGGCCGCGCGCGGCAGGCCCCGCGCCCGCTGCAAGGACGTGCCGAACGGAAGCCGGAATAGCCCGATGCGCTCGGCGAGGTCGGTGAGCGCGCCGGCGACGACGAAGACCGCAAGCCCGATCGCGAGCGGCGCAAGGCTGCTGCCGCCATACGTCCAGGCCCACAGCACCGCGATCGCGATCAGCGCTACGATGCCGGCCGCGGTCAGGCGCTGGGCGGCGCCGAGCAGGTCGCCTCGCTTCCAGGCCAGCAAGGGGCCGAACGGCACGGCGATCATCAACGGCACGAACAGCGGCGCAAAGGTCAGGTTGAAGAACGGCGCGCCGACCGAGATCTTGTCGCCGGTCAGAACCTCCAGCGCCAGCGGATAGAGCGTGCCGATGAACACGGTCGCGCAGGCCGTGGTCAGGAACAGGTTGTTGAGCACCAGCGCCCCCTCGCGCGAGATCGGCGCGAACAGCCCGCCCTGCTTCAACGATGCGGCCCGGGCCGCATAGAGCGACAGGCTGCCGCCGATAAAGACGCAGAGGATCAACAGGATGAACACGCCACGCGCCGGATCGGTCGCGAAAGCGTGCACCGAGGTCAGGACGCCGGAGCGGACCAGGAAGGTGCCGAGCAAGGACAGTGAGAAGGTCAGGATCGACAGCAGGATGGTCCAGACCTTCAGCGCGTTGCGCTTCTCCATCACGACAGCCGAATGCAACAGCGCCGTGCCGGCAAGCCAGGGCATCAGCGAGGCGTTCTCGACCGGGTCCCAGAACCACCAGCCGCCCCAGCCGAGCTCGTAATACGCCCAGTACGATCCCATCGCGATGCCGAGCGTAAGGAAGATCCAGGCCAGCAGCGTCCATGGCCGGACCCAGCGCGCCCAGGCAGCATCGATGCGGCCCTCGATAAGGGCTGCGACCGCGAAGGAGAACGAAATCGAGAAGCCGACATAGCCGAGATAGAGCATCGGCGGGTGCACGGCGAGGCCGATGTCCTGCAACACCGGGTTCAAATCCCTGCCCTCGATCGGCGGATTGGCGATGCGCAGGAACGGATTCGAGGTGAGCAGGATGAAGAGATAGAAGGCGGTTGCGATCCAGGCCTGCACCGCCAGCACATGCGCGCGCAGCGTCAGCGGCAGGTTGTTGCCGAACGCGGCGACGAGGCCGCCGAACAGCGCCAGGATCGACACCCAGAGCAGCATCGATCCCTCGTGGTTCCCCCAGACGCCGGTGATCTTGTAGATCAGAGGCTTCATCGAGTGCGAGTTCTCGAACACGTTGACGACGGAGAAATCCGAGGTCACGTGCAGCGTCACCAGTGCAACGAACGAGGCGCCCACGAACAACAGCTGCGCGAGCGCGGTGGAGCGCGCGACGTTCATCAGCGCGACATCATGCCAGCGCGCGCCAAGCATCGGCACGACCGACTGGATCAGCGCCAGCCCAAGCGCCAGCACCAGCGCGTAATGTCCGGCTTCCGCGATCAACGCATCGCCCCCTGCACCGGCTGCGGCTCGGCCGAGGCGCTGGGCTTGCTGTAATCGTCCTTCCAGTGGCCCTGCTTCTTCAGGGCATCGGCGACGTCCTTGGGCATGTAGGTCTCGTCATGCTTTGCGAGCACGGTGTCGGCGCGGAACACGCCGGATTGATCCAGCGTCCCCTCGGCGACGACGCCCTGCCCTTCGCGGAACAGGTCCGGCAGGATTCCCTTGTAGGCGACCGGCAGCGTGGCGCTGCCGTCGGCGACCTCAAAGGTCACCGCGAGGTTGTCGCCGCGCTTGAGCGAGCCGGGCTGCACCAACCCGCCGAGGCGGAACCGCTTCCCGGCGGCAATATGCTTTTCGGCGACCATCGAGGGCGTGGAGAAGAACACGATGGAATCGCGCAAGGCGCTGAGCACCAGCGCGGCCGCCACAGCGAGCACCGCCAGCGAGCCGCCGATCATCACCAAACGCCGCTGCTTACGCGTCATGGTTCCCTATGGTCCTGTCTATGCGCATGTCATCCATCCAGCCCGAGATTCTTCAGGCCTTCATTGAGCTGGCGCAAGCGTTCGGCGTCATTGGCAACCGCCTGGCGGGCATCGTTGAGCGCGGCAACCGCCTTGTCGCGCTCGCCCATCACCATATAGGCGCGCACCAGCCGCAGCCATCCCTCGACATCGCTGCCGTCCTGCTTCAGGCGCGTGGCGAGCCGGTCGACCATGCCGCGGATCATTGCAGAGCGGTCGTCCGCACTCATGTCCTTGGCCGCGGCCATGGTCTCGTCTGACAGCGCGGGCGCGGCAGGAGCGCCGCCGACCCGGACCAGCGAGGCCTGTACCAGCGATCGCCACGGCGCATCCGCCGGCGCCTTGGCAAGCATCGCGCGCCAGATCGAGGCGGCGTCGGCCTTGCGGCCATCCTGCTCGGCGGCGAGCCCAAGGAAGTAGTTCGCCTTGGGATCGTCGGCGTTTTGCGCCACGGCGCGCTCGAATTCGGCCTTGGCCTCCGCGGTGACGACGCCGCCGGCGACGCCGGTCAGCGCTTCGCCAAGATCGGCGCGGCGCTCCGAACTATCGCCGCTATAGGTGATCGAATTGCGATAGGCGCGCACCGCGTCGTCATAACGGCCGAGCCTGGAGAGCACCGGCGCCAGCACGTTCCAGCCGCGGCCATCGGTTGGGTTCTTCTCAAGATGCGCTTCCACCTGCGCGACCAGGTTGGCGAGCGGCTGATTGACGTCTGCCATGCGGCTGCGCGCGGCGAGCGGAAAATCGCTGAGCTGCGGAGAGCCCAGTGCGAGATAGAACGCCGCCGCCATCACCGGCAATCCCACCAGCGCCGCCACGGTGGCCGAGCGCCGCAGCGGCAGGTTGGCTTTCGGCGCCGTCGCAGCTTCACCGTCCGCGGCGGCGAGCAAGCGTCGGCCGATCTCGACCCGCGCCGCTTCGGCTTCCGATGCCCCGATCATGCCCGAGGCGCGATCGCGCTCGATCTCGGCGAGTTGATCCTTGTAGACACTGGCCTCGCTGCCACCGGATGTCGCAGGCGTCGCGCGACCAAGCGGCCAAAGCACGGCGAAGATCGCCGCGACCGTCATCAGCGCGAACACAAACCACAGTGTCATCAACGAGTTCCCGGACGAACGGCACCGAAAGCTGGTGCCTGTGTGCCGCTTTACACTACCGGCGGGAAGCGGAGCAATTGACAATTGCTGGATCGGAACCGCCCTCCGTAACGATCCGGAGGAAGAACTTGCGGAAGCAACCGCATATACGTGCTCCGGATATCGGTTCGCGGAAGGAAAACCGTCAAAATGAGGATCAGCCGGCGCGGGAGGACTTGCGCTCGCCGGTCATCGCGTTTTCCGCAGCGCGGTTCATCAGCGAAGCGTAGTCGTGGCCGAACAAGACCTCGCAGAACCGGATCGCCGCGCTCGCCTGCTGCTGTCGATAGCCGCGCACCCTGTGGTCGCCGGCGCGCAAGGACTGCACCAGCGCCTCTGTGGACTGCTCGACATATTGCTGCAGGTCGGAATAGGTGCGTAGCGTCACCTCGTTGATCGCAAGCTCGCTCGCATGGGTGCGGCACACCGCAACGAAATCAATGAGGGCGGCAACCTCCTCGACTTCGGTGGGGTCGATCCGGGCGGCAGCGGAAATATCCTTGTCCGCGCGCTGACGCAGGATGCGGCGGACCCGGCCGGGAACGCTGTCGATCTCCGATTGCAGCGAGTTGGAAATGTCGGCCCGGATCGAGGCCAATTGCTTGCCCCAGGAGGAATCATTGCGCAGGTCGAGCTCCGTGCGCAGGCCGCGCACACCATCGTGCAGCGTCTTCAGTTGATCCCCGACGTTGTCGAGATGGCCGCGCCGGATATCGCTGCGCAGGCAGGCCGCGAGATAGGACAGATCGTGCAAAGCGATCGTGACGGCGACGCCATATGGCGTGGCGGCGACGCGGATCTCGTCGTCGGAAGCCGCCATCTTGATTGCGAGGCGGATGATCTGCCAGGGCGCGACCAGACGCTGCATCACCACCGACAGCGCAAAAGGAAGCAATTGCGGCGTCTGCAGCGAGGGGACGTTGAGCGCGGCGGTGACAGCGGAGATCTGGGTGTCGCCGAACGCCCGGAGCTGGCTGGGAAGCCGGCTGCCGAGCGTCTCCAGCGCCTCGCGCGCGCGCAGCACAAGCCCGACCGACACGAGATCTTCGACGATATTGGGCGGGCCGACGCGCGACAGCGCACGCTGCTTGTCGTCGCCCGGCACCGGAGTCGCGATCTTGACGATCGCCTCCGCCGCGGCGGGCTGATATTTGCGGGCCGCGGCCTCGGCCGCCGCAGTTGCGCCGCTGTCGTGCGCCTTCGCCAGCACGGCCTCGAATTCGCGGGTCGCTTCAGGCGCGCCCTCCCGGCGGAGCCACTGCCATATCGGCAGCAGCGAGGCGCGGCGGACCTGTCCCGGCCGGATCGGGAAATTGCCTTCGGCCAGGAACGGCTCGAGCGGATGGAACAACAGGCGCGCAGGATCGTCGCCGCGGGGGCGCGTCTCGTCCTCCTCGGCCCGGCGCACGATCTTGCGCAACTGCTCGAGCACGAGGGTGGCGACGCTGACATCCTCGCCGCGCTCCACCGCGCGCTCGAACTCCCGCATCAGCAGCGCCTGCGATTGCGGCGGAAGCTGCGCGAGATATTCCCTCAGCCGCTCGATTGGTGTCTGGCTCATTGGCCTGGGGTGATTGAATGCTCGTGATGGCGACGCAGGAACACGTCGGCTCGGCATGATAGGCGGGCGCGCGTTAAGAAGGCGTTTAGGAATGATGCGCGAGGCCATTCCGATGGTGATGTTGGCTTCTCGTCCGTCACGTTCACATTGACAACATGCCATATTGTATCTACGAGATAATTCGATAATGATCGTGTGGGACGAGCCGAAGCGGCAGGCCAATCTTGTCAAGCACAGGCTGGATTTCGCCGATCTCGACGAGACTTTCTTTGATAATGCCCTGGTTCGCCCAACACACAGCCGACGCTGGAGAGGCATCGGCATGAGTCCCCATGGCGTCATCGCAGTCGTCTTTTTCGCGCTCGGCGCCGAGGCCATCAGCGTGATCAGCATGCGCCCCGCGAGCAGACAGGAAAGGAAGCTCTATGCCGAAAGCAAGGAAGGGCCATAAGGGTTACAGTGCGCGCGATTTGCGCGAAGTCAGCGACAATCCGGAATGGACAAAGGAGGATTTTGCGAAGGCACGGCCCTTTGCGGAAGTGTTTCCGAAGCTCGCGGCATCGATTCGCAAGGGCCGCGGGCCGAACAAGGCGCCGACGAAAAAGCTTGTCTCGCTCCGCCTCTCACCGCAGGTAATCGAAGCTTACAAGGCCAAAGGTCCCGGCTGGCAGTCGCGCATCGACGCCGATTTGCGGCGGATCAACAAGATCAAGTGAAGCTGCAACCCTCGGTCTTCAAACTCCCGGCAATTCCAGTTCTGCCCGCAAGCCGCCGATCGGCGCATTGCGGAGCGACAGGCTGCCGCCATAGAGGCCGGCGAGATCGGTGACGATCGAAAGCCCGAGGCCCGAGCCCGGCTTGGTTTCATCAAGCCGCTGGCCGCGCCGCGACACCTGCGCCCGCTCGGCGGCCGACAGTCCGCGCCCGTCGTCATCGACGATGATGTGCAGCCGCGGCCCGGCGCCCGGCTCCACCGGCGGCTCGACCACGACCTCGATGAAGACCTGAGAAGCCGCCCACTTACAGGCGTTGTCGACGAGGTTGCCGGCCATCTCCTCGAGGTCCTGGCGCTCGCCGCGGAATTTCGCCGATGAGTCGGCCTTCAGCTCGATGGTGATGTCGCGGTCGCGATGGATCTTTTCCATGGTTCGCCGCAACGCCTCAAGCACCGGCGCGACTTCGCTGACCGTGGCTACGATGGTGACGCGCGCGGCGATGCGGGCGCGCTCCAGATGATGCGCAACCTGGTCGCGCATCACCTCGGCCTGCTCCAGCACCTTGGCGGCAAAGGGATCGGCGGTATGCGTCGCGGCCTCGTTGACGATCACCGACAAGGGCGTCTTGACCGCGTGGGCGAGATTACCGACATGGGTGCGTGCGCGCTCGACGATCTCGCGGTTGGCGTCGATCAGCGCGTTGGTCTCGCGGGCGAGCGGCGCGATCTCCACCGGAAACTTGCCTTCGAGGCGCTCCGCCCGGCCGGAGCGGATATCGGCGATCGCCTCCGAAATGCGCTTGAGCGGCGCCAGGCCGAAACGGACCTGGAAGATCGTGGTCAGCAACAGCACGATGCCGAGCGCGGTGAAGGTGCCGCCGAGGTAGTAGTCGAAGGCGCGCGTCTCATCGAAGATCTCGCTGGCGTCGCCGGCGACGCTGACCAGGAACCTGCCGTCGCTGCCAAGATCGACCGGACGCTCGACCATGCGCAGCGTCTGTCCCTCGGGGCCATCGACATAGCCGATGCGGATGCCGGCGGCGGTCAGCTCAAAGCCCTGATCCTCCAGTTTCGGCAGTTTCTTGTCCCACAGCGACCGCGAGGCGCGCGTCTCGCCCTTTTCCACGTCGGTGCGCAGGATCTGCCAGTACCAGCCGGACAGCGGCAGTTCGAACAGCGGTTCGCCGAGCTGGAACTGGTGGTCCGCGGGCTCGTCAGGCGTGGCGACCTCGGCGATCAGGGTGCGGAGATAAAGGTTGAGGCGGCGGTCGAAGGCGCGCTCTGTCGCATCACGATACACCGAGGACAGGATGACGCCGGTGATCGCCAGGATCACCACCAGCCATGCGGTCGCCGACAAGAACAGGCGGGTGGCGAGCGAGCTTCCACGCATCAGGGCATGATCCCGAAAAGGCTTGCCCCGCGCTTGATGCGGGGTGGGCACCGGTTCTCGGATAAGATCATGCTCCGGTCAAAAAGTAAGCCCGGCGACCAGCGGCGCCGGGGCGGTTACGCGCCGTTCGGCGGCGGCGTCAGGAGATAGCCGAGGCCGCGGACGGTCTGGATGATGTCGACATCGAGTTTCTTGCGGATGCGTCCGACGAACACCTCGATGGTGTTGGAGTCGCGGTCGAAGTCCTGGTCGTAGAGATGCTCGACCAGCTCGGTGCGCGACACCACGCGCCCGGTGTGATGCATCAGATAGGCCAGCAATCGGTATTCGTGCGAGGTCATCTTCACCGGGTTGCCGGAGACGCTGACACGGCCGGTGCGGGTATCCAGTGTCACCGGACCGCAGCTCAATTCGGACTGGGCGTGGCCGGTGGAGCGGCGCAGCAGCGCGCGGATCCGCGCCAGGATCTCTTCCATGTGAAAGGGCTTTGCGACGTAGTCGTCGGCGCCGGCGTCGAAGCCTTGCACCTTGTCGCTCCAGCGGTCTCGCGCGGTCAGGATCAAGACCGGCATGACACGGCCGTTGCGTCGCCAGGCTTCGAGCACCGAGATGCCGTCCATCTTCGGCAGGCCGATGTCGAGGACGACGGCGTCGTAGGGCTCGCTGTCGCCGAGATAGTGCCCCTCCTCACCGTCGTAAGCGCGATCGACCACATAACCGGCATCCGTCAGCGCCGTCGTCAGCTGGCGATTGAGATCCGGATCATCCTCAACGACGAGTAGGCGCAATTTGGCCTCCGATGGTGAGGTCGCAACACAGCTAATAAGATGAGACCCACCGGGGTGAACGGGTTATGAACAGATGAACGGTGTCATGTTACTTTTTGTTCATTTCTGCGGCTTGATAGCAGATTTGGACCGGCTGAACAGCCGCCGGGTTAACGATATCGGCTGGTAGCGCTGCCATGCGTGCGGCGGCGATCCTGCGTGGGTTGAGCTCGGCCCCGTTTTTGCTTAGCAACAACCTATGAATCAACGATTGTCCCTGGGCGCCGCCTGGCTGGTGCTGGCCTTCATTGCCTTCGCGACGCTTTCCCCGCTTCAAGACCGTCCTGTCGTCGCAGGTCCCCAGCTCGAACACTTCGCAGCGTTCGCGCTGATGGGGTTTGCATTCATGCGGGCCTATCCCAACCGGCTGCTCATGATCATCGCAGTCGTCATCGGCAGCGCGTTCGCGCTGGAAGCCCTGCAACTGCTGACGCCGGACAGGCACGGCCGCCTCATCGACGCGCTGCTCAAGGCTGGCGGCGGGCTCTCCGGGATTGCCGTCGCCCATTTGGCGGAATTCCTGCTGCGCGGCCCGCTCAACCGGTTCAAGGGAATACGCCCTGACGGCGCGCAGGAGCCTCCGTCCGCGCTGCAGCCTTAGCGACAAACGCGGAGCGTTTGCGCTGAGCGCTTAGGGTTAAAACAAACGTCACATTGAAATGCCACCATCGTCCGAATAACCTCGGCGGCACGGCGATGCATTGCTGGCATGAGGCTTGCTCCGTCGATAGTTTGCAGCGTCCGGTGGATTGAATTTCGAAAATGAGTTTTCAGCTCGTATGCATTGAATGCGACAGCATCGGCGTGGTGATTGACGACGGTGAGCTCGCCCCGCCCTCCGCGATTGTCAGATGCAGCCATTGTTCGGCCGCGCGCGGCACGCTCGGCGAATTGCGCAGCCTGGCGCTATCGGATCGGCGCGATTTGTTCGATGTCGGCGTGGGCGTCGGCACAACGGGTGCGGCCGTCTAGCTGGGCTGTTTTTGTTTCCGTGATGAGAAGAACCGCGTCCGTCGCGCCCAGCGTCGTGCGATCGCGATGATGCTGTCCCGATTCGATCTCCCGAATAAGTGACTGTCTCTTAGAAAGACGACTGCATGTTTCCAACACCAAAACCGGTGCTCCTCCCGAACACCTATGCTTTCGAATCCGAACCGATGGTGAAGCCGACCGGGTTTCGCGAATATGACGCGCGCTGGCTGTTCGGCAAGGAAATCAACTTGATGGGCGTGCAGGCGCTGGGCATGGGGCTCGGCGCGCTGATCGCGGAACTCGGCGTCAAGCAGGAGATCGTCACCGGGCATGATTTCCGCGGCTATTCCGCCTCGATCAAATATGCGTTGATCTCCGGCCTGATGGCCGCAGGCTGCAAGGTGCACGACATCGGGCTCGCGGTGACGCCGATGGCCTATTTCGCGCAGTTCGATCTCGACGTGCCCTGCGTCGCGATGGTCACGGCCTCCCACAACGACAATGGCTGGACCGGGGTCAAGATGGGCGCCAACCGCCCGCTCACCTTCGGGCCCGACGAGATGACGCGGCTCAAGGAGATCGTGCTCGGCGCGAGCTTTGGCAACAAGGCCGGCGGCGCGTATCAATTCCACGAGAATTATCCGGCGCGCTACATCGCCGACCTCACCAACCGGGCGAAGCTGAAACGCAAGCTCAAGGTGGTCGCCGCCTGCGGCAACGGCACCGCCGGCGCGTTCGCGCCGCAGGTCCTGGACGCGATCGGCTGCGAGGTGATCCCGCTCGACACCGAGCTCGACCATACCTTTCCGAAATACAATCCGAACCCGGAAGACATGGAGATGCTGCACGCGATCCGCGACGCGGTGCTGCAGCACAAGGCCGATGTCGGCCTCGGCTTCGATGGCGACGGCGACCGCTGCGGCGTGGTCGACAACACCGGCGAGGAGATCTTCGCCGACAAGGTCGGCGTGATGCTGGCGCGCGACATGTCGGCGATCCACAAGGACGCGCAATTCGTGGTCGACGTGAAATCGACCGGACTGTTCATCACCGATCCGATCCTGCAAAAGCAAGGCGCGAAAACCGCGTACTGGAAGACCGGCCACTCCTACATGAAGCGCCGCACCAACGAACTCAATGCGCTCGCCGGCTTCGAGAAGTCCGGCCATTTCTTCTTCAACACGCCGTTCGGCCGCGGCTATGACGACGGCCTGGTCTCGGCGATCGCGATCTGCGAGATGCTCGACCGGGCGCCCGGCAAGTCGATGGCCGACCTGAAGAACGCGTTGCCCAAGACCTGGTCGTCGCCGACGATGTCGCCGCATTGCGCGGACGAGGCCAAATACGGGATGGTCGACGCCGTGGTGAAGCACTTCGAGGGCTTGCAGAAGCAGGGCGCCAAGATCGGCGGCCAGGCGATCCGCGATCTCGTCACCGTCAACGGCGTGCGCGTCACGGTCGAGGACGGCAGCTGGGGCCTGGTGCGCGCCTCCTCCAACAAGCCGGAGCTCGTGGTGGTGGTCGAAAGCCCGGTCAGCGAGCAGCGCATGCGCGACATGTTCGAGACCGTGGATGGCGTGCTGCGCACGCATCCGGAAGTGGGCGAGTACAATCAGAAGATCTGAGGCCAGATCGCGCCGCACTCTCTGTCGTCATACCCCGCGCAGGCGGGGTATCCAGTACGCCGCGGCCTCTCCATCGAAAACGAACGCCTGTCATCGCCCGGTCGATGACAGTGGCGTGGTTTACGCCGCCACTCGGTTGCAATCGGCTACTTTCTCGGGCATGAACCGCCTGTGATATAGTGTGGCATTCGTGTCGACCGCGTGCGTTGTCGCAGCATTGTCATCACGTTTGCTGGAGACGCCGCCTCACCTCCTGGCAAAGTCGGCCGGAGCAGGCCTCGATCAAATTTTCTCCGATCGATCTTGACAGCACGGCTTCTATCCCGCTGTCTACCCCTCGCATCACACGTTTGCTTTCAACAACTCTGGATTGTGGTGACTGTTTGCGCAGCGGACAGCTCCTTGAGAACCCAATCTGGCGGAGAATGACGATGATCCTTGTGACCGGTGGGGCCGGCTATATCGGTTCGCATGCTTGTGTGGCCCTGCTGGCTGCGGGCGAAGAGGTCGTCGTATTTGATAACTTCTCCAACAGCAGTCCGATTGCCCTGCAGCGCGTGCAGCAGATTTGCGGCAAATCGCTGATTGCCGTTGAAGGCGATATTCGCGACGAACGCGCGATCGAGCAGGTATTGACGCAATACAACTGCAGGGCGGTCATGCATTTTGCCGGGCTGAAATCCGTTCAGGACTCCGTTGCCCAACCGCTCGAATATTACGATCAGAACGTCATTGGATCGCACCGGCTGCTTCGGGCGATGCAACGGTCGGGCGTCAAGACCATCGTGTTCAGTTCATCGGCCACCGTTTATGGTACCCCGAAATTCTTGCCCTATACCGAGGACCATCCCCTCAATCCCGTGAACCCCTATGGCCGGACCAAGCTCATCATCGAAGACATGCTCCGCGACCAATATATCAGCGACCCGAGCTGGGGGATCGCCATATTGCGCTACTTCAATCCGGTCGGAGCGCACGAGAGCGGCTTGATCGGCGAGGATCCCCGGGGCGTCCCCAACAATCTGGTCCCCTTCGTGGCTCAGGTCGCAATCGGGCGACGCGAGCGATTGAACATATGGGGCGCCGACTACGACACGCCTGATGGAACGGGCGTTCGCGACTACATCCATGTCATGGACCTGGCGCTCGGACACCTGTCCGCGCTGAAGGCATTGGACGCCCCCAAATGCTTCTCGGTAAATCTGGGAACGGGTACCGGCAGCAGCGTATTCGAAGTCGTTCGCGCCTTTGAAAAGGCGTGTGGCCGGCCCATCCCATATGACATCAAGCCGCGCCGGGCGGGTGACATCGATGCCTACTACGCCGCCACGGAAACCGAATCCCAACTGATCGGATGGAAAGCGGCCAGATCGCTTGAGACGATGTGCGCAGATCATTGGCGCTGGCAGAGCAATAATCCCAACGGATATTGCTGATCGTGGCCACTGAAAGCACTGTCGTCACCTGCGGCGATATCGTGCTTATCGCTGAGGCCGCGATCAAAGATCGGTGCCGATTCTCATTGCGCGCAGCGCCGCCTTTTCAGGCAGAGCGCTGCACGACGTGGTACCTTTTTCCAAAGGACACACTTCCCGATTAATCCTATTGGTCGATCGCGCGACTTGATCCGCCGGAATGTCTGTTCTGGCAGAGTTATTGCGTTATGAAACGGGGCTGAAATTTCAGTACGGGGCTTTATCAATGACGAAGAAACGGGCTTTGATCACCGGCGTTACCGGTCAGGACGGCGCCTATCTGGCAGAATTGCTCCTGCAAAAAGGATACGAGGTCCACGGCATCAAGCGCCGCGCTTCGCTCTTCAATACCGATAGAATTGACCATATCTACCTCGATCCGCACGAGGCCGATCCGCCATTCCGTTTGCACTATGGCGACCTGACGGACTCGTCCAGTCTGGTCCGCATCGTCGGCCAGGTGCAGCCGGACGAGATCTACAATCTCGCGGCGCAGAGCCATGTGGCAGTTTCATTCGAGGAACCGGAATACACCGCAAATTCCGACGCCCTCGGTACGCTGCGCCTGCTCGAGGCCATCCGCATTGTCGGACTGGAGAACAAGACACGCTTCTACCAAGCCTCGACTTCCGAACTGTATGGGCTTGTGCAGGAAATCCCGCAGAAGGAGACCACGCCCTTTTACCCCCGTTCGCCCTACGCCGTCGCCAAGCTTTATGCCTACTGGATCACGGTCAACTACCGTGAAGCCTATGGAATCTATGCGTGCAACGGTATCCTGTTCAATCACGAGTCCCCGGTCCGCGGCGAGACATTCGTGACGCGCAAGATCACGCGGGCGCTGGCGCGGATCCATCTCGGGCTGCAGGACCGCCTTTACCTCGGCAACCTGGACGCGCTACGCGACTGGGGACATGCGCGCGACTATGTCGAGATGCAGTGGATGATGCTGCAGCAGGACAAGCCGGAAGACTTCGTGATCGCCACCGGCAAACAGTATTCGGTGAGGGATTTCGTCAACCATGCGGCCGCCGAGATCGGAATAAAGGTTCGATGGGAAGGCAGCGCGGTTCGCGAGAAAGGCTATGACGACGCGACCGGCAAATGCATCGTTTCGGTGGATCCCCGCTATTTCCGGCCATCGGAAGTCGCGACCCTGCTCGGCGACCCGTCCAAGGCAAAGCAGAAGCTTGGCTGGGAGCCGAAGACCTCGTTCGAGGCGCTGGTCAAGGAAATGATGCAGGAAGATCTAGAATCGGCCAAGCGGGACGAACTGATCAAGCAGCACGGCTTCCGCTACTACGCGAGGCACGAATAAGGCGCGGGCCGCCGAGCGGGGACCGCTTGTGGCGATTGCTCGAGCGCATTGGTCATCCAACCGCTCGAGCGTTTGACCACCCTGGAGCGTGATGATTTTTCTTCGAATCATCATCCAGCTCTATCGTTTTGTTTGAGCATGATCTCCGCGCACGCGCCTCGCGTTTGTCGCGAGGGAAAACCGGTTTCCACTTTTCCGGATCATGCTCTATTTGCCTGTCAGGCGCACCTGCTCCTTGACGGGAAGCAACAGCGCTTCCGGCTGGAGCTGTGTCCCACCACTGCTGTGCGGCCTGCCGCTATCATCATCGATGGCGAGCATCTCCCTCAGCCATTGATGGATGATGCTTTCCCTGTTCCAACGTTCAAGCGCGCGCGTCCTGCCCTGCTTGCCGAGGACATTTCGAAGCGGTTCATCTTCGCCGAGCGTTCGGACAGCTTCGGCCAGCGCATTCGCATCACCTGGTGGGACAACCAAACCGGCGCCTTCCACTTCATCGGCCAGCCCGGTGCCCGATCCCGCCATAGCGATCACCGGCCGCCCGGACGAGAAGATGGCTCCGAGCTTCGAGGGCAGGACGAGATCTGCCGCCTCCGCCCGCTGCGGAATCAGGTGAATATCCGCGGTCGCCATCAACGCGGCAAAACGATCATTGGGCTGCAAGCCAAGGAAATGAACGTTGCCGCGCCCCCGCGACATCTCCACGAGCTTTGGCTTGTGAGGTCCCTCTCCGGCGAGAATAAAATGCACGTTGGGGTGGCTTGCTTCGAGAGCGGACGCCGCCTCCACGACGAGGTCGAGCCCCTGCTTGTTCGACATCGTCCCAGAGTAGAGGGCGACGACGTCGTCTTCCCCGATCTTGAGTTCAGTCCGGAAATTGACCGTTGCCGGACCTGGAGTGATTGCGCCGGTGTCGATCCAGTTTCGAACCTCCCTCACCTTCTCCGGCGGAATCCCCTTGTCTTTGAGACGTCGCGACATCTGCGGTGAGATCGTGGAGACGCGGTCGAAAGATTTCAGGATCCTCGCTTCCGCGCGCAGCATCAGCCGACGGAGCCTTTGGTTCTGCAGGAGGCCGAGATCAAAGGCCGCATCCACTTCAAAGTCCTGCACATGTAGCCAGGACTTCGTCCCGGTCAGGCGCGCGGCGACGGCAACGAAAGCCGCGGATGTCAGCGATGGAGCCACCGAAAGCATGATGTCGGGTCGCCACGAGAGCGCCGTCCGCACCAGAGGGATCGCGCTCGCCAACGCAAAAGAGGCGTGGTGAACGAGCCGCTTGGCTCCCGATGGGCGGGCAGGCACGTAGATTGGCGTACGGATCACCTGCACGCCATTCAGCTTTCTGGACCGGAAGTACCAGGATCTGAAGCCCCGGGGAATTCGCCACGCTGGATAGTACGGCGGTGCAGTGATCACTCGGACGTCGTGGCCTTCGGCCACAAGACTTTCGCAGAGCTCAGTGTTGTATTTCGCGACGCCGACGAGATCGGGCGCGTAGTTGATGCCCACCAGAAGTATTCGCATTCCAATGCAGACCAATTAAAGATGTTAAGTCTTTTTAGTTTTCTTAAGCGAGATGCTCGCTTCCGTTCAGTCTGACGCACTTGGACTAAGCTCGAGGTTGCGGCCGTATCCCCGGAGAAAATCGGCATAGGCAGCGGCGAGGCCGGCACGCATCGAAATCTGCGGGCGCCAGCCGAGTTCGCGGATGCGCGAGCTATCGAGGAGCTTGCGCGGCGTGCCGTCGGGCTTGCTGACGTCGAAGACGAACTTGCCTTGATAACCGACGACTTCGGCGACAAGGGTCGCGAAGTCGGCGATCGAAAGTTCGTCGCCGCTGCCGACATTGATCGGCATGTCCTGCGAATACCGTTTCAGGAGAAACGCGCAGGCATCCGCCAGATCATCGACGTTGAGGAATTCGCGGAGCGGCGTGCCAGTGCCCCACACCGTGACCGTCGGCGCTCCCGCAAGCTTGGCTTCTTGAAAGCGACGGATCAGCGCCGCAGGAACGTGGCTGTGATCCGGATGATAGTTGTCGCCCTTGCCATAGAGATTGGTGGGCATGGCCGAGATGAAGTCGTCGCCGAATTGACGACGATAGGCCTGGCACATCTTCAGACCGGCGATCTTGGCGATCGCGTACCACTCGTTGGTGGGCTCAAGCGGGCCCGTCAGCAGTTGGTCTTCGCTGATCGGCTGCGCTGCATGCTTGGGATAGATGCATGAAGACCCCAGGAACAGCAGGCGCTGAACCCCGATCGCGTGACTGGCGCGGACCACGTTCAATTCAACCGAGAGATTGTCGCAGAGAAAGTCGACCGGGAAATTGTTGTTGGCGCCGATACCCCCGACCTTTGCGGCGGCGTGCACCACGACCTCAGGCCGGTTTGCTTCAAACCAGCGAAGCGTCGCCTCTTCCCTGGCGAGATCGAGCGTGCTTCGGTCTGCCGTCAGAATAGTGCAACTCTCGGTTGAAAGCCGACGTACGATCGCTGAGCCGACCATACCTCGGTGTCCTGCGACAAAGATTCGTTTGCCTGCAAGATCGTAATGAAAAGGCGCCATCATGCGCCCCCTTCCGCGTGCCCCGCGCGGAAAAACAGACAATGAAAACTCATTTCAAAAAATGCCCAACCCGCACTGCGCGCTTGCAGCCCCAAGCGCGAGAACTTGCTAACACAAGCTTCAGCATCAGACAGCCCCACGCCCAAGGTCACCATAGTTCATGGTGAAGACAGAGAGCCGCACAAAGTTGCGTCAACACACGGCGCAAGAAGGCAGCAGCGACTTAAGCTACTGCGCCGGTGAATCCAGCTTTGTGCGGTGCTCTAGTACGCGCGCCGAAGAACTGTCGTGCCGGGAGTTACGCAGACACGATCCCAATACCATCCGTACGGCGTTTCAACGCGGACGCGCGGACAACGACGCCACGGCACGTAGTGGTGAGGATAAGGTTGTCCCCAGAAGGTAACGGCCTGCACGCCATTGTCTGCTCGAAGCATGGCTGCCGTTGCCGGCATCTGAACAGCGGCCGTGGCCGAACTTGCCATGAGGGCGACGCCAAACGTCAACCCAATAACCCCAGCGAATGTCTTGAGCATCAAAACCCCCTTGCCCCAACGGCGCATCCCGAAGCCCGCCGTCGCCGACGGTTACAGGGAAGCGAGAAATCGCAGAAAATAAAGCCCCAACAGCTTTAAGTTTATCAACGCCAGGAAACGAGCGCAACTTGACCACGACGATCCGCGCGTCGCTGTGCTTTATCGGCATCGGTTGCGGTGTTCAGGGATTGCCGGGCCACGCCCCTGGGCCTTCAAGATCGGGCGAGCGGCGGTAGACGTCGCGAACGAAGCCGTAATTTACCGCTTGCGGCAGCGGCACCGTCTCCTCGCCAAGCTTTGCGAACATCAAAATGTCACGCAACGTTCGCCAGCGGCTTTCGTCATATTCCGCGATTCGCATCCCTGTCGGTGAGACGAGGTCGCGCTGTTGCTGAAGATCGAAGGTAACGCGGTCCGCTCGCAGGCCGGCGCGATCGAATCCCACGATCAACGGCACGCTGCGTGCATAATCACCATAGGCGAGCTGCCAACCGCGGATGATGGCTCGCAATGCCTGGCCGACGATGGAGGGGCGATCGTGCACGAGATCGGAGCTCGCAAAATAGATCTGGCCCGGCACGTGGATGGCGTATTCCTGCGGCCTGATCATGTTGACGCGGGGCATCCCGGTGTCGGTAGGCATTGGCCGCGCGCCGATGTCCGTGATGATGGCGTCGACCTCGCCTGCGCGCAGCGCCTCCAGATTGTCGCGGTCGGCGACCTTGGTGATCTGGCTTCGCGGCAGGCCGAGCTGCGCCATCATCGCGTCGAAGATCACCTCGCCCTCGCCTCCCCTGAGGACGCCGACCCGCTTGCCGACGAGGTCGGCCGGGCGCCGCAAGCCGGAGCTCTCGAGCGTCAGGATCACGACGGAGGTATCGAGGAAGCTGGCGGCGAATGCCACAACGGGCACGCCGCGCCAGGCCGCCAGCAGGAACTTCTGCCCGGTTGTCACACCGATGGCATGCTCGCGTGCGACCATCTCGACAAAATCCGCGGAGGCTTTCTCCGCGACCGTGATCGTATGACCATCCTGGGCGAACAATCCCTGCTGCTGCGCGAGCATCTCGCCGGCGAAGCGCGCACCGAAGCGGCCGTCGAGGAAGATCCTTGTCTCATTGCGTGCAGGCGCAGGCTTCCGCGCAGGAGCAACGTCGTCGCGCTTGAACGCCAGATAGGCGGCGCTGACGATGGCGAGCGCAGCGACCGCCAGCCAAGCCAGCCGATAGCTGCGCCGCGTCGCTTTGCGCGAGCGCCGGGACGTGCTGCTCAATGAGAAACTCCACGAGATATTCGCAAGGCGCGCAGGGGTGAGATGCAAATGGGATACAATGCCAGCATATTGAGTAAGGTTACTGTTCGGTATCCCTTGTTTTCGTTTCCGTTTGGATTGATACGCTGAGGCCCGGCTGAGCAAGTATTTTCATCGATTTTGTTTTGGCTGGCGGATATTTTTTCATGACGATATTGGCGACGCGTCCGGCCTCACTACCCACGGGAGGCCCACCACTTCAGCCCGCACAAGTTAACGGCCAGCTCCCGGAATGGTCCGGGCGGAGCTGGCTGCGGCCGGCGTTGGTGGAATGGCTGGTGACGGTGGCGGACGGGCTGCTGATCTTCGTCTGCGGCGTCGGCTGCACGGTAGCATATCACCTCCTGATGCAATCGACGCTCGGCAAGACCGACATCTACGCCGCTGCCAGCCTGCTGGTGGCGATCAATTTCGGGCTGCTCGTTACCGTGCAGAAGTGCTACGAGCTGACCGCGATCACCGACCTGCCGCGGCAGCTTCGGATCACGCTGGCAACCTGGACGGGCGTCTTCTCCGCGCTTCTCGCAATTGCCTTCACGATGAAGGTGAGCGAGGAGTTTTCCCGCGGCACCACGATCTCGTTCTATTTGGTCGGGCTGATCGCGCTGTCGCTCTGGAAGACGGTGGCGGCGCGCTGGACGCGGCGGGCGCTGCGCGAAGGCGCGTTTGCCAACAGCCGCGTGGTCGTGATCGCCGAGCAGGGGCTGCAGGCGACTTCGGCGGCGATGCTGGAACTGTGCCAGCACGGCTATCGCCTGATGCGCCTGTTCGAGATCCGCACCAGCGAGCTCGCCTCGCCGCTTCTGATGTCCTCGATCGGCCCGCGCTTCGACGAATTGATCGCTTACGCGCGCGAGCAGCGGATCGAGCACGTGTTCCTGCTGATGAACTGGAGCCGCCAGCACGCGATCGACAGCCTCCTGGACGGGCTGAAGATCCTGCCGATCCCGGTGCACCTGGTGCCCGACGCCAACGTCTCGCGCTTCCTGAAATACCCGCTCATCCACAGCGGCAGCGCCTGGACGGCGGAGCTGCGCCGCGCGCCGCTCAGCTGGAAGGAGCGCGCGGTCAAGCGCGCGCTTGACCTGCTAGGGGCCTCGCTCGCCTTGATCGTGTTCGCGCCGATCATGCTGTTCGCCGCACTCCTGATCAAATGCACCTCGCGAGGTCCGGTGTTCTTCCGCCAGACCCGCAACGGCTTCGGCGGCCGGGCGTTCCGCATCTTCAAATTCCGCACCATGCGCGTGCTGGAGGACGGCCCGACGATCCGCCAGGCGACGAAGAACGACCCGCGCGTGACGCCGGTCGGCAAATGGCTGCGGAGGACCTCGATCGACGAGCTGCCGCAACTCTTCAACGTCCTGAAGGGCGACATGTCCCTGGTCGGCCCCCGCCCCCACGCCGCCGCCCACAACTCCGAATACGAGCAGATCATCGGCAATTACGCGTTCCGGCATCACGTGAAACCGGGGATTACGGGATGGGCCCAGGTGAACGGGTATCGGGGGGAGACGAGGACGGTGGGGATGATGGAAAAGCGGGTGGAGTTTGATCTGTGGTACATCAATAATTGGACGGTGTGGTTGGATCTGCGGATCCTGCTGGGGACGCTAATGGTTACTTTTACACGGCCGACAGCCCACTAACGAGCTAAAGCGGGATGGGACTAGGTCCGCACCAGGCGCTTTCGCGACCGTCCAATCAAAATGTCGAAAACAACCCCATGCAAAGTAGCAATCACGCCTTCCGTCACCCCGTGAAGCCTGGGTATCGGGGCGAGACGAGGACGGTGGGGATGATGGAAAAGCGGGTGGAGTTGAACCTGTGGTACATTAATAATTGGAGCTTGTGGTTGGATGTGAGGATTCTTCTCGCTACCGCGACTAGTGTATTCGGCCAAAGCACTGCTTACTAAACAGAAACTCTACAGAAACTCTGGAGACCCCTTTTGAACGTCATTGAGCGCATTTATCGCGCAGATGAAAGCCGCAAATCGCGCTTTCATACCGCGTCAGGGGCTCTTTGTCTCAACCCGATGGAGCTGAGTTACGCAGCGGCAACGACCTTAAGCCGTCTGCTGTTCGGGTTGCTCGTCAAACGCCCTTGGCTTGTCAATAAGGCAATGCCGATAATTGAACGGCATGTCCACGGCGCTCGTGTATTCGAGTACGGAGCGGGGATGTCAACGCTGTGGTTTGCGGAAAGGGCAATCGAAGTTATCTCTGTAGAATCGAACCCTGAGTGGGCCCAACGCCTGAATGCTGCGTTAACGGCGCGTGGAAAGCCGCCAGTCGCACTTGTCGCGGACGCTGACGCCTACGCTCGCTATATCAGCAGGTGCGACGGCGTCTTTGACATTCTTCTTGTGGACGGAATCGCGCGGCGCAAGTGCGTTGAGGAAGGCGTTTCAAAGCTGAAGAAAGGTGGCCTCCTCATCCTAGACAACACCGACGTCAATACCGACCTTGTTCCTGCAGCTCTTGCTATCGGTGCCTTTCAGGTCAACCGGTACTCAGGCTACGCCCCGGGTTCACTGCATCCCAACGAGACCTCGGTGCTGGTCAAGCTGTTCTGAGAACGCTCATATCGATTCCCAAGTGATCTCAATCGCTGGATGAGCCGGGATACTTCGTTCTCGCGCCAAGGCAACCATTCAGACAAGATGCCTCATGAGTAAGAGCTCGAAGCACATCGTGGCCATTGGACAGATCCCACCTCCAATGGACGGCCTCGCATACATCACCTCCGCATTTGTGGAATTGCTCGGCGAGAAACATAACGTCAGAACGGTCAATATCTCTCCCAAAGCATCGCGGGGCGTCCTCTATCACCTTTCGAGAGCAGCTGCGGTACTAAGAGCTTCAGTCCGTTTGTTCCTTGACGCCACCAAATCAAATCGCATCTGTTACATGCCGTGCCAGAGCGATTTTGGCGTCATTTACACGATCTATCTTCTAGCGGTTGCCAGGGCACTAAATTACCGGAGATGTTTGCATCATCATAACTTCGGTTACATCAACGAATATCGACTCTTGATGAAGATTGTTCTGTCCGTAGCTGGACCGACGACGACGCACATTTTCCTCTGCGATCGGATGCGCGATCGATTTAGCGAAACTTATTGGCGACCGCCTTCGTCAATGGTGATTTCTAACTCCGCGTTTGTTAAGCCAAGCACGTCCGGAGTTGAGCCTCGAGTCCGAGGAATTCCCGGCTTAAATCGTCCGCTCAGGATAGGTCTGCTAAGCAACTTGAACGAGGAGAAGGGACTGTATGTCTTTCTCGATCTGATGCGAGCCATCCGCGAGACCGGGCTGGAGATCAGCGGAAATTTGGCGGGCCCAGCAAAATTGGACAAAGACAAACTCGCAATTGAAGCTGCGCAGAAGGAGTTTGGCCCTCAACTCACCTATTCTGGCCCATTGTATGGCGAGCAAAAGCTGCAGTTTTATGAATCGCTCGACGTGTTCGTATTCCCTACAACTTATGCGAACGAGGCGCAGCCGACGGTCCTGTATGAAGCCCTTGCGGCGGGTAATCTCATTGTGGCCTACGATAGAGGATGCATTGCCTCGCAGGTGAAGCGCGACGGATTGGTTATCGCCCAGAATAAGCCTTTTGTACCCTTCGCGATCTCCTGGCTCGAAGACCTGCTTTCCGAACCGGAATCCTTGCATAATCGTCCGCTAATCACCCAACGAGCACTGGAAATGCATGCATGCGAGCGCGCGAAGGCGCAATGCGCCCTAGATCACCCGCCTGCTGAAAGGACCGCGGCGTGAACATCAGCATCTGGCACAATATAATGTGGTCCCGGTACAAGGCTGTCGTTTTCTCAGCTTTGCATCGAGAAGCGGAGAGGCGCGGAGACCGTGTGACCGTTTACCAAATTGCAGAGACGGAACTAAGAAGAGAATCCCTCGCTCCACTAGATACCTCTTGGCACGAATATCCTTATGTTCTCCTGTTCAAGGGAGCCTACTCTGCGATCCCGAAACTGAAATTGTTTTGGTCCCTTGCAAGCAAAGTCTGGTCGGACAAGGCCGACCTGACAATCCTGACGGGATTCGAACGACCCGAAGTATGGGTCCAGGTGCTTGCGCTTCTCACCCGTCGGAAACGTTTTGCCTTCTTTTGTGATTCAACGATTTTCGACAAACAACAAAGCCTCATAAAGGGTTTGGCTAAACGTATCCTGTTCAGGTCGGCCGACGGCATCTTCTGCTACGGTGAGCGAGCTTCGCAATACCTCAGACACTATGGGGTACCGCCTGAGAAGATTTTTGTACGATGTCAGGCCGCAGCTCTTCCGAGGAACTATTCAGAACAAGCTGCACTGGCACGAAGAATGGAATGCAACGCTCCGATCGATCAGCCTCGATACTTGTACGTAGGTCGCCTCTCTGAGGAAAAAAGCGTCGATAAACTGCTGCACGCGTTCGCTGAGGTGGTGAAGAGCCTTCCAGGCGCAAGACTTGAGGTCGTCGGAAAAGGACCACAGGAACAGCAACTGAGGTCGCTTGCGAATAAACTTCGGCTCAGCGACACCGTGGAATTCGCTGGAGCTAAATTCGACGCCGCGCTGTTTGATGTATACCTATCGGCGACCTGTCTGGTCCTACCCAGTTACAGCGAACCTTGGGGACTAGTGGTCAACGAAAGCCTGAGCTACGGCTGTCCTGTGATCGTCAGTAACCGGTGCGGGTGCGTACCCGAACTGGTAGTCGAGGGCAAAACTGGCTATAGCTTCGCGTGGGATAACCCGTTCGATTTAACCGAGAAGTTGCTCCGCGCACCCGATACCTTCAAGGATGTGGGCGCGACAGCCCGTGCCTGCATTGGACAGATATCGTCTTCTACGCCTCTGACTGCCGCTCACGAGATTCTTGACGGATCGGCAAGGATTTGTGGACGTGACATCCACTTCTCTCACGCGCCTGAGACCTCAACGGGATGATTACCCTTCTGCTACTCTTGGAATTCGTGGTCTGGATAGGATGCCTGCTTCACTGTCAGGTCAACCGCCAGCTAAGTATTTTCCAACCAGTGAGCATTTTGCTCGGCTACCATTTTTTGTTTCATTTGGCCAAGCCGTTTCTCTGGTACTATTTCGACCATAATCACGCATTCGAATATATGCACTTTTACCCCAGTGAACAGGATATTGCGAACTCGATTCTCGTCTCGATAGTAGGCTTATTGACCAGCTACTGGGCGTACGTCTTGTTCTTCAGATACGACAACGACGCAATCAGGGCACGACTTGCGTCCGCAATCGCAATCGCCCGAATTTCCGAAACGACGCGCGCGGTCATCCTCGTTGTGCTGGCTCTTTCGTTTATGGCTTTTGTTCAACGGCTCAGAGGCTATCTGGGTTCAGACGATGGCTTTCAACTCGTTCAGGATGCTCGAACAGGGAACCTCGGCTTTTCGGGAGGTAGCGGCTGGTGGTTTGAGCTGTCTTCTGCTTACGTGTTCTGCGGCATCTATCTTTGGATGACCTCCGGTTTTTCCAGAGCTTGGACAGTTATCATGGTCGCACTGGGATTTCTGTGGTTGACCGTCGGACAATCTAGGTTTGTCTTCGTTTATTGGGCCCTCACCGTTGCGATCCTAGTCCTGGTCCGATCAAGGCTGAATCTACGAAAGGTTCTTTTCTTTCTCCCGCTGGTAACGATCTTGATCAGCGCCTTCGTGGCTCTCGGGCAGAATAGAGCTGCGGTAAGGGACGCAATTTTTGGTGCAAACAGCCCAACGAAGGTGAGTGAGTGGAAGCGAGAATCTCCATTTGATACGCTCGATATTTCAACATTCGAAGTACAGACCGCGGTTGTGGATACAGTTCCGCGGCTTACCAATAGCTACACATACTTTACCGAGCATCTCCGGATCTTGACTGAGCCGATTCCGCGCGCCTTGTGGAGCGACAAGCCCTTCGGCGATCCCATAAAGATGTTCGAAATAAACCGCTTCGTAAATCTCATCAGTTTGTCAACCGGCTGGTATGGGCAGGGCTGGCTTAGCTATGGCATCCTGGGCTTACTCAGTACGTGCATCATCTACGCGATGCTGTCATCGTTTGCGCTTCGTATCCTTTTGAAGAATGGCGGCCCCAATGCCGCCTTCGCGTACGCAGTCCTCATACCCCTTCATCTTCAATGGATGCGAGATGGCGTGCTAGTCTCCGTACTCAAGTTTGCCCTCTTCCTTACAGTGCCGGCAATAATTTCTGCTCTAATGGCATCCCACTTAACGAGAGCGAGTCGAAAGTACGTCCCGCGTAGACAAGCTTCGACTACCTCAACGTCGCATAGATAGGCGGATGAGATGCCTGCACGGTGGGACAAAGCGAACGCATGGCTCAGGACGATCGCTTGCATCCTCTCGACAACCATCAGCTCGCCTTCCAGCGCAAATCAGCATACCGATCGTCTCGTATTCGCACATTACATGGCGTGCTGCCCATTTGCCGGTCGTAACGCTTCAATCGAGTCTCTTCAGCATGAAATGAGTCTCGCTGCCCGCGCCGGGATAGATGGGTTTGCCATCAACGTCGGCGCTTGGCTCAAGGAGCCCTATTATCAAAACATCTCGTCGCGTCTGTTCCAAGCCGCGCAGCAGAGCGGGTTCAAGCTCTTTTTCTCTGCTGACGCAGCGACCGGCCTTTCGTCCGCCGAAGTCGTAGATATGGTCACTCGGTTTTGGAAGGAATCAAGTTACTTAAAGGAATCGGGACGACCTGTATTATCCACCTTTGGTGGATCAATTGAATGGTACCAACAGATACTAGACGAACTGAAAAGCCGAGGAATCTCGATTTTTTTCGTGCCCAACGTGCGTCGTCCCGCATCCCCCGAGAATATCCCAGGTTCACTTATCGAAACCCCTGACAAGGCGACGGTTCAAGCAATACTGTCGGATGTACCTTTCGCGGACGGGCTATTCTATTTTGGCGCGGCTGGAAAATACCATGCGATTTCGAAATCGATTGAAATAGGTTCTGACCTGACCCGCTCGCATTCGAAATTATACATGGCTCCGGTAACACCCTACTATCGAGGACTTAAACAAAATTTTCGTGTGTTCGAGGCGGACGGCTTTGTAGGTATGGCCGAGCAGTGGAAGGCTGCGATTGAATCGAAAGTCGACTGGATCGAGTTGGTAACATGGAACGATTGGGCCGAATCCAGCTATGTACGGCCATTCGAGGGAGAAGCAACGATACCGCTATGGAACAACCACTGGGGGCTACTCGCTGCTCATGATGCATATCTAAGCCTTTCGGAATACTACATCAAATGGTTCAAGACAGGGCAAATGCCCAAGGTTGCCAAGAGCAGGATACATGTGTTCTACCGGCCGCAATCTTCGACTCGCTGCTCGTTGGCGCCCATTGGTTCTTGTCCAAGAGGTTTTGGCGATCTACGCGACCTGATCCATGTCGTTGCCGAGGCTGACAAATCCGTCACGATCGAAATCGCTAACGGATCTGCACATCAGATATTCAGAGGCGCACCCGGTTTAAGTTTCCACAAATTAGCTTTACTGCCGGGCCCGATTAGAATCATTGCTCGTTCGGAAGACGCGTCTGCCGAATGGGAAGCGCCGATACCTTACGACAGCAAGGAAGGCGAGCTAACGACGTTTAACTATCTCGCGGTCTCGCTGGAGTTGAAACCTGGAAGCCAGTCACGCGGATCGAACGAAAAATGATGACTGCTACCTTGAAGGAAGGACGGACAACGGCCAGCTCCAGCGAAATTGGTCGTGGATATATTGTCAACTTCCTGCGCGATCGAGATTCTTACATTGTCCCAAGAGCCCTGGTATCCCGGAATCGGCTTGTTAGGCTGGTAACAGACCTCTACTTCTCCAAAGGCCCCGCGTGGCGTCGACGCCTATTACCCGGCCTTGCCGACCACTACAGCCCCGACGTAGACTCCAAATACGTTGACGAGAGCTTGGCCGCAGCCGCGATCCAGTTTCTAGGAGGACGCCAGCTAAGTCGGATTATCGATACGCACTACATTGCAAATAGATTGCTAGCTCGGAAGACTGCCGCAATATGGAAGGATCATCCTGCTAACCTGCTATTGTATTCGGGTTACGCTCGCGATGCTTTCCGGGCTGCCCAAGGCTCGAATTCACTCAAACTACTGTTTCTTTATCATCCGCACTATCGAATCATCGCTGACCTGCTCAAAGTAGATGCCGAGCATTTTCCGGAATCAGCGAAAGCGCAGCGGTCCGATCGAGAAGTCACCACATGGTGGCGCTGGAAGTTCGCTGATGAAGAAATTGCGCTGGCTGACGGCATTATTACGGCGAGTCAATTTTCGGCGCGGAGCTTAGCACATGCCCGATTTGACAAGCGTACCGCCGTCGTACCTTACTTTTCGAAACTGAGAACAGAGGCATTCAACCCTCGCCACAAGCAAGGTGATAAATGCCGATTCCTTTTTGTCGGCCAAGGCGTCATCCGCAAAGGCATCCATCACCTGTTCCGTGCATGGCGCGAAGCAAAGCTACAGAATGCGCAATTGACCTGCGTATGCGGATATCTCGACCCTAACCTTGCCGAATGTATTCCCTCAGACGTGATCTTGAGGCGTCAACTCGGCTATACGGATCTCCAAGAGGAATACTCTCGATCTCATGTCTTTGTAATGCCCTCAATCATCGAGGGCTTTGGCCTCGTCTACAACGAGGCTCGCAGCCACGGTAACTTCATCATCTACACGGCGAACACTGGCGGCCCCGACATGAATATTGACGCGCAAAGCGGAAAAATGGTTTCGGTGGGAAATGTAACAGAGCTCACAAATCTACTGATCGAAGTAAACCGTCGCTACCACGACCGAGAACTCGACTTTGCGTACATCGCGAGAACGGCTCGAAATCGCGACTGGGACGACTACGTTTCCCAGCTAATCGCGGCATGCGACGAGTTTCAAAATCTGTAGAGCGGCCTATGCTACGCAGTAGTACTCTTAAATTCTTGGCTCTTAGCTTGAAACATCACGAGCATAACAATTGCGGTGATTGCTTGGGAGGCAACAAATGCGTAGGCAGCTCCCCACGCGCCAGCAAAGCGCACGGATAGGAACATTAGAGCCAACATAGGGGCAACAGCATAGACGTCGATCTTACTCGTGATCCATGGCTCACGCATGGCCAGCGCATGTGCCGATATGAATGCCTTGATCGAAGCGAAGACCATACCAAGTACGAGAAGCGGCGCCAAATCTCCAGCCATCGCAAATTTGCTGCCGAAGATCGTGATAACAAGCCATTTGCCGACGAGCACGCTTCCCAAGACGGCAACTGCCGCGCCGAAAAGGATCAGCAGCGCAGATCGACGTTCGATCCTTGACCGCCTTCTTGAATTCACGCTCTGCGCAATTCGTGAAAAATACAGCTGCAAAATCGTTTGCGAATACGCATTGAACATTTGCGCAAACGATACCGACACAACGTATTGAGCCAGAACCTCTGGCGTGACCAACGCACCGACGATGAGCTTGTCAGCATTGTCTCTAATGAGATTTGATATTCGGCTCCCGAAGCTTTGAGTTCCAAGTATGAGGATTTCTTTCAGGTCGGCCCCACGAGGGCTCTCAAGGAAAGCCGATAGGGAGACCTGGTAAAACCCAACCGCTATTGCGAACAGGTGGGCTATGACTATCGAAAGGGCGAAAAGGAAGATTGATGGTGTCGCGACCAACAAAAGGCACAGCAAGGAAATAGGTTGCACCAATTGAACAAGCAGGCGCTGAATATTCCACGCCTTTGTCAGACCAGCACCAGCGAACCAAGCCACAAGACTCAAAGTAATGTAGTTAAGGACAGGATAGCAAGAAAATGCAATGTACGCCCAATATTGATCAGAGGTAGAAATAACCGCCACCAGCGGATAGATAAGAAGCCACGCCAATGATCCGACCAGGCCGTAGGCCATCGACAAAGCGACGTAGTTGGAGTGAGAGAATTTTTCGGAATTCGTCGTTGCTTTATAGGCGACCGCTTCGCTGATCCCGAACGACAATAAGGTGGCGACAACAGTTGATAAGGTTACTTGATAGGCCAATATGCCCCTGTCATTCGGTCCCAACAATCGGGCCGCAGCTACGCCATAACCCAGGTTGGCTAGTTGTACCAATGCTGTGGTTAGCAATGAGTATATGAGCTTGACCACGGCCTTGCCTTCCAAGAACGTCGACAGATTAAATCAGGTGCACGGCCAACGCGGTCCGCTTTTCCCTATGTAGCGTTTGATCCGATGCTACTTCTGCGAGAGCGTATACTTGAAAAACTTCACTCCTCGCATGACACCGAGAATGGTATCGACACGCTTGTAAGGCTGAACGTCAAACTGCTTACATTGCTCTGAACCGTAGTAACAGACCTTTACTTTAATCAGACGCGGACAGCTGTTCTTCACACTAACAACGTGCTCCAACATATCGCGATTGATTGTCTGTGCTCGCGCAGCGGCTTCGATATCAAGACACGGACGACCAAGAGCATCCCTAATAGCATTGCCTGCCTGCTCGGCAGGCCCTTGAGTTGTCAAACTCGTCAACGGCGAATTGGACTGTCCGTGAGCACTAGCAAGGCTGCCAAGGAGTGTTCCGGCTATCACCAAGTATCTGCGAAGTATCATCGGCGCCAGGGCCTCTCATCGTATTCGATACCAGGGATTAGAAGCTTAACTCCGTCCGCGGAGAGCCGCTTCATAAGGCTCTTTCTTGATGCGATATCCACACCTTCAAGAGCGGTCAGCAAGCGCTCCCTTTGCGACCACCCGATTCTCATTAGATTCATCGCCGCTTCTTCAGTAAAGTCTGAGTCGACCAACGCCGCAAACTCTGAGACAACCCTTCGCTGAGTGAAGTCGCTGAGTACCGGAAAAATGGTGAGCGCCACCCAATTGCGTCGAAGTGCGATCCAACCTTCGAGCGGGCCAGCAGCATAAGACTGCTCAAGATAGCTGATGTGCTCGGGGTTGAAGCCGTTGCGCGCCGTCTCCACCGAATAAAGCATTAGCCAGAGGAACGAGTCGGTCGGGATCACGGAAAGCGATGATCTGACCGCTTTATCGGCGTCTTCCACCTCGCGGTCAGCATCATCCGAGCTCTTTCGCTGCATAGCATCTTCGGCCGTGCGCAGCATGATCAGAGCCTCAGCCCGAGGGAGTTCCGGCTGAATGATCGACGGCCGTTGAGCGCCTTTCATGCGCGCCAGTAAGTCTGTCAAAACGCCCGATTGGAAGCGTTCATCTGCAATGACGCGAGCGCTCACGTCCCGCGCCGGTGTCGTCAGCCGGAGCGAAGGCAGGGCGGCAGACGACCACATTACGCCGAGAAGGCCGAACAGTACGGGCAATCCGCGCCACGACGCTTGTTGCACCAAGTGACGATTATTCAACATACCCATAACGGGCGTAGTATTTCTGGTAATAATACCGTCCGTGATACGACTCATACCGCGCCAGCATCTTCGTGTCGGCTTTGTTCAGCACCACGCCGAGCAGCTTGTTCTGGATTTCCGGCGAGCCGCGAAGGTTGTGGCTGACGACGTCGATGTTGGTCCTCCCCCACTCCACCACGAACACATACGAATCCACGAACGACGACGTCACGCGCACATCCACCACCGGCGCCATCGGCGGCATGTCCAGCACCACGTAGTCGAACTTCGAGCGCAGCAGGGTCATCAGCGCGTGCATCGCTTTGGAGGCGAGGATTTCGTTGGTGTGCAGGAGTTTTGAAGTCGTGCCCGCGGGCAGGATCGCGAGCCTGGTGACGGGATCGACCGTCAGCGTGTCCTCGAGCTGCACCTTCTGGGCGACGACGTCGACGAGGCCGCCTTGCGCTGTCGGCACCAGCGCGCGCGACAGCGAGGGGTTGCGCAGGTCGCAATCGACCAGGAGTACGCGCGCGCCGCTATGCGCCATCAATTGCGCGAGGTTGGTCGAGAGCGTGCTCTTGCCTTCGTTCGGCAAGGTCGAGGTCACCGCCAGCACGCGGTTCTCGCGCACGATCGAATTGAGATCGACCGCCACTTTCAGCGAGCGCACGGCCTCGGCGAAGCGCGACAGCGGATTCTCCACGACATAGCGGAGCAGGTCCGGCTCCGGATTGTTCTTCGGCCTTGCGAGCTTGCCGGCGAGCTTCGACTGCAGGCCGGTCGGGAGCTTCGACTGTAGGCCGTCCGGAAGCTTCGACGGCAGGCCGGCCGGCGGCGCCAGCGAGGGCAGGATCGCGATGCAGTTCGTCCCCAGCACCTCCTCCACCTGGCCCGTGGTGCGGAACACCTTGTCGGTGAGCTCGCGCGCCATCGCCGCGCCGAAGCTCAGCATCAAGCCGCCCATCAGCGCGGCGGCGAGGATGATCAACGTCTTCGGAGAGCTCTTCTTCAAGGGCGCGGTCGCCGCGCTGATCACGCGCGCCTCGGTGATCGGGAAGGATTGCTGCTGCACCGATTCCATGTAGCGCTGCAGGAAATTGTCGTACATCGCCTGATAGGACTGCGCGTTGCTCTCGAGCTCGCGCAGCTGGATCTGCGCCTGGTTGGTGAGCTGGGATTCGGAGACGACATTGGCGAGGCTGGTCTTGATCGCCTCCTCGCGCGTCACGGCGATGTCGTAGTCGCTCTTGTAGGATTCCTGGATGCGCTTGAGCTCGTCCTGGATGTTTTTCCTGATCTCGGCCATCTGGCTGCGCAGGTTGACCGCGGCGAGATGCTCGCTGCCATATTTGGACGACCAGATCGATTCCTTCGAGGCCATGTCGACATACTGGCTGCGCAGCTTGACGATGGTGTCGTTCTTCAGCGCGTCGGCGACGGAGGCGTCCGGGATATCCTGCTTGACGATGTCGTTCATGCGGTCGAGTCGCGCCTTGGCTTCCGCAGTCGCCGCATGCGCCAGGATCAGCTGGCTGTTGACCTCGGCAAGCTGCTGCTCGTTCATCAGCCGCCCGCCGGTGTCGACGATGTTGTTGGCGGTCTTGAAATCGACCACGGCGCGCTGCGCGGCGGAGGCCTGCGTGCGCAATTCCTTGATGCGGTCCTGCAGCCAGACGCTGGCGCGGCGGGTCGCCTGATACTTCGCCTCGAGCTGGTCGACGATATAGGCGTCCGCGATCGCATTGGCGATCTTCGCCGCCTTCGCCGGATCGAGCGAGGTGAAGCCGATCTCCATCACATAAGTGAGGCCGAGCCGCTTGATGGTGCGGTTCTTCTCGAACCGCTCCAGCGCCTTGCGCGTCTGTTCGAATTCGGACGGCGCGCTGCCGCTCGAGAACAGGCTGCCGACCGCGCCGATCACGGTGCCGAGCAGGCCGCCGCCTGAGCCGGTGAACTCGGGATCGTCGATCAGATGCAGGTCGCGGATCACAGCCAGGCTGATGTTCTCGGATTTCAGTATCTCGACCTGGGTTTCCACCGTCGCGGAATCCACCGCGATGTCGCCGAGCACGGATTGCTGCTGGAACAGCTGCACCTTGCGGGTGTCGATCACCATCGAGGCGCTCGAGGTGAATTGCGGCGCGGCGGTAAACAGGTAGAGCAGCGCGAGAATCAGGCAGGCCGAGACGATCGCCACCATGGTCGGAAACTGCCGCCTGATGACCTCCAGATAGGAGGTCAGCGTCTGCGTCGGGGAGCTCTCGACTTCGATATATTCGCGGTTGATTTCCGAGGTCGGCTTATTCACCTGCAGCATCTGAAATTCCTGAAATCAACCAGCGTTCAAGTATCAATCGACAAACGGATCGGGATTTTTAATCTGGATCGCCCCGCAGCCCGCGCGAGCGTAAGGAAATACCGTGCCCCAACGCGCGATGCCGTGCGGCAGAATAGCATGGCGCAAGACGGGGATGAACTTAATTGATGCGGCGCAGTCGCACTCCACACACGAGATTTCGCGTGAAGCTTAACGGCGGTCGAGCGTGGTCGGAAAAGCGGTGTCGCTGTTTCGAAAACAGCTCACATACAAGCATGACACTCGCGTGAATGCCCCGTCCAAATACGGAAGAGCGGCGCACTGGCGCCGCTCTCGAAAGCCGGTGAAACGCGTCGGCGGAATCGAACGCGCTCAGCGGCGCGGGCTGACGCTGCTGCTCGTGCTGCCGACGGAGCCGCTGCCGAAGTTCGAGCCGGAGTTGGCATAGTGCAACCCGCCGAACGGGCTGGCGCCGCCATTGTTGCCACCGAACGCGGCACCGAAATTACCGGTCGGCCCGCCGGCGCCCGAACCACCACCAGCGCCGCCACCACCACCGCCGCCGGCCGCAGCGATCGCGACATCGCCGGTCGCGGCCTGATAGGCGGAGATCACGTCCTGGTTGTTGGTGCCGGCGATCGCGCGCTGAATCTCGTCGGCGAAGCTCTGATCGTTCCGTGCCGCAAGCCGCGCAACCTGCGCAAGACCCGCCACGATCGCCCGGACCTGATCCTTGCTGGTGGCCGAATCCTTCAGCAGCCCGATCAGCACCGGAAGCGTCGTGGGATCGGACGCCGCGAGGTCACGCACGCGCGAAATCATCTCCGCGCCGCCTTGCGGATGCTGCTGCAACAGGCTTGTGGGCGAACCCTTGAAGTCCGAAATGATCTGCGCCGCAAGCTGCTGCCGCGGCGGATAGACGGCCGCGCTGGCTGCCGATGATACGGTCGCAACAATGGCCGCCGCCGCGGCCAACCGCAGCGCGAACTTAAGAACGCTCATATAATTCCTCCTGAAATCAGCCGCCCCTGAGCGCGAGAATATCGCTCTGCGCTGCGCAACGTAGCGGAACCGATTCCTGCTGTCCACATGTTCTAAAAACTTCGTTAAGCGGCAAGCGCTTCAAAAATAGACAGTTTTATGAACTTCAAGGGTACGCGGCTGCCGCTCGCCGGCCACGCCGTCGCTTCCCTCCTGCATCTCGCCCGGCTTGATCGCGGCCTCGCCTGAGCGAAACGACTGCGCAAGGCCTGCACCAAAAAGCGCAAAAAACGGAATGCTGTAACCAGGCACCTGGAGGGTGAAGTCGAGCATCGAATGCAAGAGCGAAAGGCAGGCGGTGGCAGCCGCCGCCAGCGGAATGATGACATCGCGTCGCCGCCCGAACACGCCCTTGGCGAGAACGACGAACATCACGATCCAGCCGGCCGCCACCAGCAGCGCGAGCGGTATCCCGACCTCGGAGGCAAGCTCGAGCGGCGTCGAATGCGCGGCGTCCCAGACACCGCGAATCGAAATGTTCGGGCTGCGATACGGCGGAAACGCCCATTGAAACGTGCCCATGCCGGTCCCGAACCAGGGATTGTCGGCGATGATGCGCAGCGTCGACTTCCAGGCTTCCACCCGCCCCTCGTCCACCAATCCTTGCGAGTCAAACCGGCTGGAGACTCGCCCGCCGAGCAGTTGCAACAGACCCAGCGCTACGACGATACCGGAGCCGAGCGAGATCCATATGCCGGTGCGCGGTGGCAGATCCTTCCGCAAGAATACGGTGATTGAAACGATCATCGCCAGCAGCGACAGGCCGACGCCGGCGCGCGAGGTGGTCATGAACATCGCCATCAGGCAGACCAGAAACGCCAGCGCCTGCGGCATGATCTCGCGTGGCGGCATGTCCGCCAGGTCTCTTGAAAGACGTCCCCAGATCAGGCGCCGCTCCGGTATCCGCCGCCGGATCTTCTCGAGGATCAGCAGCATCCAGATCACCGCGCAGGAGCCGAAATAGGCGGCTGCCGTGTTGCGGTTGATGAAAGTCCCGGTGACGCTGCCGAGATAGGCCGTCTTGTCGCGCCACAGAATCATGGTGGGCTCGATCAGGAACGACAACACGCCATAGAGCGCGTAGATCGCGCCCGAGGCTGCGATCACCCACAGGATCAACCGCGCCCGCTCACGCTCCGCCCCGATGATCAGGCCAAGCAGCAGCGCCAGGATGTTCGCGAGCGGCGCGCCGAGCGCAAAGAACGATTCGTTCTTGACGATGGACGCGGATGGCGCAATCGGCGTGCCGAGCAGGTCAGAGGCTTGCTTCCAGATCGGATGAAATGGCGCAAGCCAGGGGCGGTCGGAAAGCTGCTCGTGCAGCACGAATGCGTATCCCGCAATGATCACCCCGATACCAGCGACGATCCATGCGTGTTCGCTTCGAAGCGCGCGGGTGGAGGCGAGCGTCAGCGCGAGACCCAGGCAGAGGCACCAAAAGGCAATCGAGAGATCGTTGGTGGAGCCGAACGGGAACGGCGCGCCGGCAACGACAAAAACCAAGATGCTGGTGGAAAGCAGGTTTCTCGACCACCGGATATTGAGCCTGCCTAGCCGCATGGGCCTCTTCGCGCGAATCTCATTCTTTCAGGTTTCTTGCTTTCAGGTTTCTTGCAAGTTTCTCAGAAGAAGCAGTCGATCGGATAGATCTTCAGGTCGACATTCAGCCGGCTGTCCCTCGTTTGCGCGCGCACCGCATAGAAGGAGCCGCTCTCGTCGCTGCCCTGCCCCAGCTTGATGCCCGGCGTGAGTTCATCGGCGGGCACGCGAAGCCCGATGTGACGATTGACGGACGAGACCTCGATGCCGTTCTCGTCGCCACCGAAATTCGCCTTGATCTCCGTGACCGTAACCTTCGGCAAACCCCGTCGCTGATGACAGGTCTGCTCCTCCCAGATCTTGGTTTGCACAACGAGCGGTGTGCTCGCGTTTTCTGGAACGACGATATCGGAAAAGGACGGTGAAAGCATACCAAAATAGCGCGATTCCTGAGAGTTCGCCGACAGACGCACCGTAAAGGAAAGCGCTCCTTTCGAACCGCGCATGCGATCCATCAGGGGAGCATTCGGCTCGGCAGAGACAAGGACATCGATCCTGTGGCGAACGCCGAGCGTCTCAGAACGGGCCCGACCTTCGCTTGCCAGCAAGCCGATCACCGCGCACGCCGCCGCAGCAAGGTGACCCCGCCCGAGCCGAACCAACAGCATGTGGCCTCTACAGATCTGAGCAACACAAAGTTTGCTCATAAACGCAAAACGGCACCGAGACAAAGTCACGGTGCCATTTTGTTTGCCGGGCCGAGGTGAGTTACGGCGCGAGCTTGATGTTGTTGCGGAAGATCAGCGAGTCGTTCGCGAGGTTAACCGCATCGCCGCCGGTCGCCATGATCACCCGCAGGAAGGTCAGGAACTTCGCAACTTCCACGTTACGCGAGTTCGAGACGTAGAGGATGTCCTGGTTCTTCATCATCACCTTGGTGGCGAGGAAGAAGCCACCGGGATCGCGGAAGTTCACGCTGAAGATGACCGGGATCGTGTCCGAGGTGTACTTGCTGGTGTCGATGCCGAGCTGAGCCGCCACATCACGCGGTTCGCGACGATACAGGAACACCGCTGCCGGGTCGGCCTGGGAGTCGAGCAGACCGCCCGCCTTGCCCACCGCTTCCCCGAGATTGATGCGCCAGGCGTCGAAATTGAACTCGCCGCTCTGGCCGCTTGCGCCGAACGCGAGGAATTTCTGCTGTTCGCGGTGGACATAGATGCTGTCGTCGGGACGAACGTAGATATTGTTTTCCGGCGCCATCACGAGATTCTCGAACGGCACCGTGGCGCGCTTGCCATTGCGCTCCAGCATGACCCAGGTCTCGAAGCCCTGGCCCTTGATGCCGCCCGCACGGGTGATGGCGTCAAGCACCTTGTCTTTGGCACCAGCGGCGCTCGCCGGATAGCGCGCCGGCGTGTTGACCTCGCCGAGCACGCTGATGAGCTGCGTGCGCTGGCTCGCCATCGCGACGACGGCCTGCGGCTCGATCGCGCGATTGCCGATGCGCTCGATGATTGCCCGCTGAATCTCGACCGCGGTACGGCCGGCGGCCCTGATCTGACCGGCATAGGGCACGGTGATAAAGCCGTCGTTATCCACCGACTGGTCGGGAATGGTCACGAAGTTACCCGGACGCACGCCTGCTTCCGCCGGGATGAAAAGACCGCCCGCAGCAGCTTCGAAGATCGTGACGCTGACGACGTCGCCAATGCCGAACACGATGCTCGCCGGCGGCCGCTGGTCGGTGAAGGCGCCCGCGAGGCCCTTCGGCTCGTGGGTGTGAAGGATCTTCACCGTGGTCGCATTGATCGGAATGAGCTCGTATTGCGGTCCATTCTCGGTCGTTTGGGAAAGAACATCGTCGGTGAGCGGCCCGGATCCCGGATTGGTCGAGCAACCAGCAAGGGCCAAACTTACCAACAAAACAGACGTGCTCAAAAATGAGCTCTTGGCAAACCAAAACATGAATCGCCCCAACTTCCCCAATGACGGAAGTCGTACGGCGCTGTTCGCACTGCGACAAGACGTTCCCGCCCCGAATAAATAGTTAACGGCGATTTGGAACCGTGAGTGTTGCGTTGGCGCAACTACGGGATGCGGATCAACGGTATCATGATCAAATATGCAACATTTATGACAGGCAGTCTGCCCTTTACAGGTATTTAGTTAAGGCCCTTCGTGAAGGTGGTAGCTCATCGTCCGAGTTTCCCAACCCGCACCGGTTTGCTAAGCCTTAGCCCGAATTTTTGGCCCGAATTACCGTATCGGAGCACCTTTTCACATGCTTCCAGCCTTGGGATTGCTGCTGATGCTCGGGCAAACCGGCGTCGGACCGGCCAGCCGATTGGCTTATGAGAACACTGTCTGTCACGCCACAGGTTCAGCGCAGGTCTGCAGGATGACCCCGATACCTGTGGCCAATATGTCGAACTGGAAGTTCAGCCGAACCCAGGGGACCAAGGCAGACGAGAGCTTTGTTGCCATCATGAAGACGGCCGATACCCGGCAGTCTGATCCGGATTTCGCCGGCCTGATCATCCGCTGTGCGCCGAAGGGCAAGGTCGAAGTGCTGGTGGCGCTGATCCGGCCTTTTCCGCCGCGCAGTCATCCCCAGGTGACCCTTGCCTCCGCGGGATTCTCCCAGAGCTTCGAGGCCACGATGGCCGCCGCAGGAGCAGCGGTGCTCCTGCCCGAGGAAGCAGGCGTGCTGGCCAGCGGCAAATGGCAGTCGACGCCCTCATTGACGGTGACCGTCAAGGAAACCACAAGCGAAATCAAAGGTATCGTTGCGCTCAACGGACTCCGCGAAGCCTACGGCACGTTGCTGGCAAGCTGCAGCTAGAGCTTCCTGTTTTGACGCCCGTTATCTTCATGCGAACCGGTACCCACTCGCTTGAAAACGCTCTGGTAGCTGCAATCCGTCTGTCCGACTTAAGCGCGTTTTAAGGTCTGGAGCCGACACTCCGAACCAGGAGTGTGTGCGTATGGCTCAGGTTGCAATATTCAGCTTTCTTTTTGGCGCCGTCTTCGGATTGCGCTTCAAGGTGTTCGTGCTTCTGCCGCTGACCCTTGCGACTGGCGCAATCGCACTCCTGATCGCCCCGATCCTTTCCTTGACGCTGGTCGAAAGCCTCGCCGGCTTTGCAATCGGCGCGCTCACCCTCCACAGCGGATATCTGTTCGGATCATTCACGCGCTTCGCCGTGGCGGCCGCGCGGGCAACGCGCGCTGTGGCTCGTCCGCTCAAGACGGCCCGCTGATCCGACGCCGCACTTGCAGATTCGGCTGTCACGACCGCTTCTTTGAAAAGCAGCGGACGGAAGCTATGGTGCCGACTCGGTCCAGGCATTTTTTGAGCAGTCCGATTGTCCTTAGCTTATTTCGCCCTCCTCTTCGCGCTTGTTTTCACCACCACCCTTGAGCCTTCCAACTCCGACTTCGTCACCGAGCTCGGAATGGCCGCGGCAGGCGTGTGCCTGCTGGCGGCATCGATGGACGCGAGCAAGGCCGATCGAGAGCACTTCCTGCGCACGACGGCAAAGCTGCGCTGGGCGTTGATAGCCATTCCGCTCTGCATCGGCGCGCAATTGATTCCGATCGGGTTGGCGATGGCCCATCCGATCTGGACCACCACATACGATGCCCTGCAGGGAATCCCGTTCGGATACGTCACGGCCGACTTCAGCCGGACGCTCGGTGCGTTCTTTCTGGCGCTCGCATCTGTCGCTCTGCTCGGGGTGACGATCGTTCTGGGCAGGGATCGTCGCCGGGCCGAAGTCATCCTGTTCGTGTTGTGCGGGCTGACAACTCTCGTGGCCATGTTGAAGATCATTGACTATCGGCTGCACGGAGAGAGCATTGGTCCGGATAGTTGGGATTTCGCGACCAGCTTGAGCGGCCTTGGCGTGGCGCTCAATCTCGCCGTCATTCAATTGGCTGCAGAACGAGCCGAAACGCGTCACGCCATCATCCGTTCAGTTGCCGTCGGCTTGCTGGGGCTTGCCGGCCTGCTGATCAACGGCGCTGTTGTCATGGCAGATTCCAACGCGAACGGCACCGTTGCCTGCGCGCTCGGCATCGCGTTGTTTCTGCTGATCTTGGCGATCCGCAGGCTGGACTTGTCGATGCTGGCCACGACCGCGATTGCCGTGGCCGCAGCCGTTGGCGCGGCTCTTGTTCTGACCTGGATCTTTGAAAAGGGCTCCGGATCGCCGCTGCTGCGGCTCCTGCCGATCCAGCCGGATGAGACACGCGCTGTGCTCGACCGCCTGATTGCCGACACGCGCTGGTTCGGTGCCGGCGCCGGAGCCTTCCAGTCGATTGGCCGGATCTATCAACCCGGCGATGCAACGGGACCGCTCGCCGCCCCCTCCGCGGCGATCGCGCTATTCGTGGGAACGGGCTGGATCGGGTTGGCACTGGCGGTCGCGATTGCGCTCTCGCTCCTGACACGCCTCGTCTCAGGCGCGCTGCGGCGCGGCCGCGACTCCTTCTTCCCGGCGGCGGCCGCCGCCTGCCTCAGCTTCGGCATCGTGCAGGGGTTTGCCGGTCCCGGCCTGCTGCGCACCGGGGCCATCATCTGCCTTGCGGTGATCGTGGGGCTTGGCCTCTCGCAAAGCGTCAGCCAAGCCGCGCGATGAGCTAGCGCGTTTTCGAGCGAAGTGGACATCGGTTCGCGTGAAGAAAACGCGTCAAAACAAGAATCTAGAGCACTCGCGACAAACGCGAAGCGTTTGCGTGGAGATCAGGCGTTGCGGTCGCCCAGGGATGCCCAATAGTTGGGGTTCTTGGGCATCTGGATCCGCACCCAGCGATAGGGCTTGCGCGACCAGGGCATGATGTTCTGGGACAGATTGTCGAGGACCAGCTCGCCGCTGAACGTGCGCACCACAACGACCAGGTGATGCTCGCCCCAGTTCGTCACCACCTCACTGAGCAGGACGGCCCGGGCCGGCCACCCCCTTGCGATCAGCTCGTGGCGCTTGGTCACCGCATAGTCGTTGCAGTCCCCGCTCGCGGGATGCAGCAGCCACTTCTCGCCGGCAAGCCCTTCGAGATTGGCCTGCGGCCGAATCCCGGCATTCACCGAATGGTTGACCTCCTTGAGATCGGCCCAACGCTCGGCGGTCAGCTTCAGCCGTCCGCCTCGGAACACCATGCGGCGCGGTTTGCACTCCTGGGAATATTTGAGGCAAAAGATCGTGAACGCCATCGGCGGCAGTGTCGGCGCATCGAACTTGATGTATTGAATGGCCCCGCGCAGCGCCATCGGCGTACCGACAAAGCCGGCCTTCGCACCGTGCTGCAACCCAATCGTGAAGATGGCGGCGGCAACCGCCAAGACCTTTACAACTCCGCGCATTTTGCGCTCCCCCGTTCTTGTTGCGGGCAAGCTACAAAAGACCTCTTGAGATACAGCTCATTCGCTGCGCGGCCATTTAGTCAAAACCGACGCAACTCATTCTATAACAATTAACGATATTAGTCCGGAATGGTCTCTGATAAGAGCCGTCGCAGGACTGATCGGCTCTAGCGCGTTTTCGAGTGAAGAAAACGTGTCAAAACAAGGACCTGGAGCTTCGGCTCCAGAGACAGGCGAGTTGGCTTAAGGATGGGTCTGACCCGACGCTTTCGCAAGAACATCAAGCCCCGGCTTCCCGATGGCGTTCGCGTCTATGCGATCGGAGACGTCCACGGACGGGCAGATCTTCTTCAATCGCTCTTAACCGTAATCGACGTTGATCTCGACCGGTCGGCGCCGGAGCGCGCCATCCAGGTCTTTCTCGGCGATTACATCGATCGCGGACCGCAATCGCGGGCTGTGCTCGATATCCTGATCCGGCGCAGCCAAAGTCACGAAACGGTTTGCCTCAAGGGGAACCACGAGGTGTTTCTGCTCGACGTCCTGAAGGACCCCGCCAAGCTGCAGGACTGGCGCCACTACGGCGGCCTGTTGACGCTGATGTCCTATGGCGTGACCCCGACCATGAATCCGACCGCCGAGGAACAGGTCGAGTTCATCGAGCGATTGAAGCATGCCTTGCCGCCCGAGCACCTCGCGTTCCTCGAGCAGTTGCCGACTTCGTTCACCTGCGGGGACTTCTTCTTCGTCCACGCCGGCGTTCGTCCCGGCGTTTCGCTCGACAGGCAGAACGACCAGGATCTGCTCTGGATCAGGGAGGAATTCCTCAATTCCGAGGAGCGTTTCGACAAATACATCGTTCACGGACACACGCCCGTCAGCGCACCCGACGTTCGGCCGAACCGGATCAACATCGATACGGGCGCCTATGCGACCGGCAACTTGACGCTGCTGACGATACAGGGTGATAGTCTGCTCGCGATTTGAAGTTTCAATTGGGTTTATCCAGCGCGCCGGCGAACAGACGGTGCTCATCCACATATTCAGCCGATGAATCAAATGACCTGGCTCCGCGCGGTAGGAGCGTGCACGGCGGTGGTACTGATCACCTATGCCGGCTTCGCCTTCTGTGCGGCCCTGAGTCGGTCCAAGCTTCGTGCAGACGAGCTGGTCACGGGCAGATTTCAACCCGAGGCCGGGACAGGTTTTGCCTCCACCGTCCTCGCGGCTCTGTTTCCCTTCGATGGAGATTTTCTCGCTGATCATGCCATCGCGAAGACGGCGCAGGTTCTCAATCAACCCGCTCTCGATGCTTCGACCCGGGCGGAGGACAATCGGGCCGCCCAAGGCGCAGTCGTGGCCGCGCTGAATGTTTCGCCGATAAGGCCGGTGCTCTGGTTGACCCTCGCAACGTTGAAAGCGCGGACCAACGGCACAGCCCTTCCCGCACTGAAGGCTTCCTACCTCACGGGACCCGTGTCGTCCGACGTCGCGTTTATGAGACTTCAGGCCGTCACGTCGAGTTCGGCCGCCTCGGATGAAGAAATCCGCCTGCTCGCTCTATCGGATATCCGCGCCGTACTCTCGAACCGCCCCCGTTTCGAAGCCGCGCTCATCGCAGCCTATGTACAGGCCACCCAGAGCGGCAAAACCCTGCTGATGGAATCCGCGCAGGCCCTGGACCCGAAGTTCAGCGGCCTGTTGCGGCGATACTAATCCAGGACGCGTACCCTGCTTACCGCGTGTGCCGCAATTGAGGGCCAAGGGCTAAGCCAGGTCACTCGGGGGCGCCGTCTGTGGTCCAGCCGTTTGTTGCGCAATGATTCCTTCCAGCCGCGAGATGTTTTCCAGGAGGCGCTGACTGGTCAGGAGGAGGAAGTAATAGCCGAATTGCGGATTCTGAAAGTAGATTTCGAGTAGCCTTTCATAAGTTATGGTGAGGACTTGTCCGTCTTCTATGCACTCGACCGTCCCGGTTCGTCGGTTATTCGGCGTGAGAAAGCCAAGTTCTCCCATGAGGCGTCCTGGCGGAAGCTCGACGCCGATTTCCTTGACCAGAAACTTCCCTGTGACGGTGAGAAACATTTCGGCAGCCGCATCACCCTTCTTGAACAATCTGTCGCCCCGGCGATATCGACGCTCGGTCATGAACGGCTTGAGCCATTCCATCGACATGTCGCCCTGCGTCGCGCTGCGTGCCTTCTTGACGAGCTTGAGCATTTGACGGAGGCGAACGGCGTTGATCGGCAGCAACAGCAGATAAAGGAGAAAAGTGGAGACGTTTCCGGAAAGCGCGCCAAAGGTCGCGAAGAATGTACAGCCGACCATGTTCGCGACCCGAAGCGGCACCATCGTCTGCATCAGCAAGGTAGCGACAAAGAAGATGGCGCCGACCAAGGCGAACATGTTGGCGAGCGTGATGTTGGCCAGCACAATTTCGACCAGCCGATTAAACAGTGCGTCGGAGGTGATGTTGTTGGGATCAAGTCCCATTTGGACCAGAATCTTTGCGATCCTGAGATTGTCTGCGGCCGCATTAAGAATGCGGTCCAGTATCGTCGAAAAATCTGCAATGCTGGGCTGCATCGTATTTTCTCGTGCGGGTAAAGGCCGTCGTTATGGTCGGATGTCATGGATGTAGATAGTCGAAGCCGGTCGGCACCCATGCAATCCGTCAATTAGTTGGTTCTGCCGTCGTACGTAACGCCAAGCCGGAGCAATGTAGGCGCAAATTTTGCGTCAGGGGAAGACCGGACGCGGTCGTAACGCGGTCAAAGCGACGCTGGTGACCCGCTGCCTCCGCCAGCTGGGCCACTCGGCAGTGCACCAGTAATGGCTCCCCGGTGCTCTTCTGAGAACACGTGCGCATAGAGATTGGCGATCCATTGCTTGCCTTCCTGCGTGACCCGCAGATACCGAAGTGCGTCGCCGATATAGGGGCAGACAGCATTCCAGAAAAAGTGGGGTACGCTGCGCGTAAATCATCGGGAGTTTGATATCCGAGCTTCCCGCTCGCACCGGTTTCCCGAAATTCGGCAAACAAGGCCGACGTCTTGCGCAGATAGTCGATGTCGGCCAATTGGCCGATCAAATCGGCTGCACGAAGCAAGCCAGGATAATCCGTTGTATTGGTATGCTCCTCGCCCTCCGGTACCGGAAAGCGCGTGTGCTCGATGTTTGCCTCGATTTCTTGCGTATCGATGTCGGTCAAGCTCACCCTGCCGAAACGTTCGCGGACAAAGAGCTTGGATCGCGTGACATGATACGGGGTCAAGGATGCGTCCGTGGCTCCGGCGGATATTTGCACGAGATCACCGTTTTCGTTACAGACATATTGTCCATTCCGGTCGCCCCGACAGACCCCACGCACATAGCCGATGTCGTGGCACAAGAGCGAAATCATGAAATGGAGCCAGTCGCGGGGCCTGACGCCACCTTCGATCGTATGCTTGCCGAGTAGAATGTCCTGGCCGACCAACGTCACCATGATGGTGTGGTTCATGTCGTGGTAGGCCGCATCGCTGTTGGCAATATTCTCCAGCGCGAGGCGCCCGACGAAACCAATGATATCCGGATAGGCGGGCTCGAGGATTCCGTAGATTTGGCCGTACTTGCCTTTAAGTTGCTCAACGAACGCTTGGATGACAATTTGAGTTGGGTTGAACATGATCGCCTCCAATGCGCGGATGCTATTCCGGTTCGAGTACGTCGTCACGGGGGTTGGCCCCCGAATTCACCCGAAGCCCGGTCGCGTCCCGACGGCCCTGTCGAACCCTGATTTTGGGGCGGCCCCCAGGATTGGGCACGGCTGACGGCGCAGGTTCTGAATCAACCCGCGCTCGATGCTTCGATCCAGGCGGAGGACAATCAGGCCGCTCAAGGCGCAGTCGTGGCCGCGCTGACCGTTTCGCCGATAGGGCCGGTGCTCTGGCTGACCCTCGGCCGTACGGAAGAACAACCCTTTACCGCGCCCTGACTTCTTCAACCTTCGAAATCGCTCGCTCAAATTTCCTATTGAAAAGCCACATCGCATCAAGAATTTCGCGGAAGGATGCCGATGTTCTTCTTCTGTCGGCTTGTCCAAAAGCGAAGATACTGTTGTTTCGCAGATGCCTCATGATCACGCGGTCGGACACCCTGTAGTCCGTCAAGTGGCCCGACCTGAGCGCGGACCTTGTCGGCGTCGGAATGATCTGTATGAGCTCAAAGAATTTCATTTGATCGATCGGGCTTGGCAGCGTTTTCACGATTGCGGGGATTTCCCGGAAAAGGTCTGCGTGGGCGTTCATGAGGCCGTCTCTCACCGCGGTCCAGTGATTGAGCCGATGATCCATGTCGCCGATCCGCGCCTCTTCCCTGTCATCGCGAGCGATCAATTCCGGATCAGAGGTGATCATCGACTTCTTCAGGGCCTCCCATTTCCTTCGGCCATTCCGATCCTCATCTGGTCCTGTCTGCAGACTACCCTTGTATGTATTCGAGCGCGCATTCCCGACATTTTGCTTGCCGTTTGTCTCCGCAAAAAAGAGCCCCAGGCTGATCCGACCTGCCGCTTCGGCCTGAGTGGCATCAAGGCCCTTGGCTCGCGCGATCGCAACGCCCAAATCGAAAACATCCTTGAACGGTGTCGCCGAGTTTTGCGCGTTGGCGGGCGGCGCCTCCATGAGGTCGAAGAGCTTGCCGTACTCATCAACCAGCGGCTCAATATCGGCGTCAAAGTACTCGGGAGGAATTCCGAATTTGTTGGGTCTTCCGATTTTGGATGGAAGCGCATCCGTGAGATCCTTGTAGGCACTCATGAGATCGATACGTGCAAGATAGAGTGCTTGTCCCGGCAGGTTCGGAAGCCGGCGATTCGAGTCGATCTCGCTGCGCCGCTCGTTCAGGATCGATTTGAAGTTGCTCAATGAGTGAGTGTAGGTATCGCGTGCGTTCGATTGTTTGGTCGTGAGCGCGGCCGGCTGCCCCATTGCGGGTGCCATGCTGACATTGACTGGCGCCATGAACAAAGTTGCGAGAGCAAGAGACGCCTTGGTATAGCATCTAATTTTCATGGCGGTTTCCCAATGCCGATGGGGCCAGCGGCTAGTGGATCGTAAACATCAAGAGCGCGGCTTGGCGAGCGGGTCTCAAATCCGGTCTCAGGACCAGAAGCGATCCTCTCGCTGCTCGTCACCTTGATACTCGCGGAACTCGATCGCCTTCCCGTCCTTCATTTTCCAGACATGCACCTCCGGAAATCTCTCGGAGACCCCCCTTCTCTCTGCATTTGCGGTGGCCAACACGACCACGAGATCGCCCTCGGCCAGGACGTTGTGCACATCAATGCTAAACAGCCCCCCGGAAAGCTCCATCGTGCGTTGAAAGAAGCTCCCCACCTGATCGTGCCCGGTGTAATCGCCTGATAGCGGACTATGGCCGGGAACATGCCAAGTAATGCTCGGATCGAAGGCTGCAAAGACCGCAGGGACGTTTCCCAGCGCGAAGTCCTCGTAGGCTTTGCGAATAATCATCGCATTTGATCTGGTCATCGGCTTCTCCCTTGTGCTGGCCCATCTCCTTTGCGGCATCCATCCGCCCGTCTCGACCCAAGGTACGCTCTGCCTCGTTTGTGGCGGGGATGCGGGACGTGCGGCCGGGGATGGTCAGCCGACCGGATGCATTGTCTGGCATGACCCTACTCCTCGGTTTCTGAGGCCAAGGAGACTACACCTGCGGCCGGTGCAATCGGCCAGGCGCGAGAAACGGCCTTGGCTTTCAGAGCCTTGCGGTCATTTACAGGGGACGAGCGAGGGCGCCGTTGGTACCTTACGAGCGGGTCACTTGCGATTTAAAGACCAATTGGTCTATATATCAGCAATGAGCCGCCAAACCCCAATGCAGTTGCCCCGTGGCCGCCCCCGAAGTTTCGACGTGGAAGCCGCTGTCGAGCGCGCGATGGATGTATTCTGGTCGCGCGGCTATCACGCCACGGCGCTCCCGGACCTTCTTCGTGCGACGAAGCTCTCGCGTGGCAGCCTTTACGCCGCTTTCGGTGACAAACACTCGCTCTTCTTGCGTGCGCTTGATCGCTACATCGCCGATGCCCTGACACGGATGGATGTCGAACTCGACCCCCGCAGAGAGCCGGTCGACGGCCTGCGGGCCTACCTTGCCGGTTATGTTGACCGCACGAGCGGCGCCAATGGTCGGCGCGGATGCCTGCTGGTGGCCACGGCCATGGAGCTGGCCGGCCAGGATGCTGAAGTTGGTCGTCGCATCGCGAGCTTTTTCAAAGCCATGGAGGCCAGGGTGGCGGATGCGCTTTCCCGTGCGAGGACGGCGGGCAAGTTGGCCGATGGTGTTGAGCCTTCAAGTGCCGCCCGAATTCTCGTTTGTTTCGTTGAAGGGCTGCGAGTAGTCGGCAAAACGGCACCGACACGGACCACATCGCAAGCCACCGTTGAGGCCCTTCTCGACCGCTTCATCAAGTAGAAGAACCCATGGACGTCTTCGCTAATGGCACGTCGATATTTGGACTGATCGGTCTTGAAAGGAAGGATGCCATGTCTGCGATCCAGATCGTCTGCGCGGTGGCCGTTCCCTTGCTCTGGGGTTATCAGTTCGTGGCCATCAAGGTGGGCGTTACGGAGTTTCCGCCCCTCTTCTTCCTCGCACTGCGCTTCCTGGCCATCGCGCTGCTGCTGGTTCCGTTCGTCAAAAGGCCCACGCGTCAACAGTTCGGCCCTATCGCCGCTATTTCGATTTTCTTTGGCGGACTGAACTTCGGGCTCTTCTATGTTGGCCTTGGGCTCGGCTCGGGAAGCATGTCGGCCGTCGCATATCAACTCGCCACGCCCTTCACCGTCCTGTTAGCCTGGCCGCTGCTCGCGGAGAGGCCGTCTCGCACCACATCCGCCGGAGTGGTGCTTGCATTCGTCGGCGTGGTCGTGTTGGCAGCGGAGCCTGGCCTGTCGGCAAACGCGCTTCCGCTGCTGCTTGTGGTCGGGGCAGCCTTCGCATTCGCGGTATCCAACGTCTTGACGAAACGCTATGGCCCTTTCGATCCCCTGATGTTGATGGGGTGGTCGTCGCTGCTCACGGTGCCGCAGGTCATGCTGATGTCGTTGCTCCTCGAATATGGACAACTGGCGAGCCTTGTCACGGCGGATGAACGTGGTTGGCTGGCGCTCGCCTACACAATTTTCATCGGAGGAATTGTTGGGTTTGGCCTCTGGTTCTGGCTGATCGCCCGTTGCTCCATGGGCCGCGTCGCGCCGTTCGGTCTGCTGCTTCCGGTGTTCGCCTTGATTTCGAGCGTGTTGTTCCTTGGCGACCGCATGACCCCAAAGTTGATTGTCGGTGGGCTGCTCGCGATCTGCGGCGTCGCCATTACACAAGTAAGGCCGAGCGCTCGACCCATTTGAACCCGGAAATCGCGTCGTGGCGCGTCAGCGGATAAGCAGACATCCGGCGATTAGGCCAAACATGGCGCGAGTGACCATGGTGCTCTCAGAGGGCGCCAATCATCACCGCGGATCAGGAAGGCAATTTTAAGCGCTCTGTCTGGACTAATCGCAAAGGTCTTCCGCCGACAATCGGATCGAACTCGTTCAATGACCTCGTGATCTCGTCCATGATGGGTAATTCTCGGATGCAACGCCACTCAGTTGGAGGCCCCTTTCATATCATAGCTGTTTCGCCTTATGGCCCAAGGCTGACCAACGTCGCGATGTCGGCTTTCTGCGCTGACCGGACTCGCGCTCGAAATTGCAGATGGCTTCTGCTGACTCTCGCCCGGCGGTGCCGCTGGAGCCCACTGTCCAACTTCCGGACAAAGCGGCGGTGGCTTGCGGATGGCGAAGCCCGGCGCCCCAAACGCGGGCACGTCAACGGTGTCCAGACCTATGAAACAGTCGGCATGAGCTCGCGTCCCAATATCTTGGACGCAGCAACCGAACGCGCAGTCCGAATTCGCCCTTGATCCCTTGCGGCGGTACCCTCGTCCTTGGCGCAGAGAATATCGCCGTCTATCTCGTCGAGGTGCACGCCGGCGAACAGACAATCAACCTCTTCGCACCGACGACCAATGCCATGCGAGCTCGTATCGCTCGGTCATGAATGTTGATCAATTGCATGCGCCGCAAATAGATATCCGGGCACGCCATCGCGCTTCGAAGGTGTCAGTCTCTCTCAGTGCCAACGCTTGTGCGTCCAATGGGTCGCCAGTCTTCGCCATGACGACGCCTCCGACTTCTGGAGAACCCGATTCGACAGACGCCTTCCTGGGCCACTCGAGCAACGCTTTCGAAAGCATCGGCTTGCCCGCATACCAGCATTTTCTTCCGTCGATGAGGCGATAGGACCACCACTGCCCCTGCGGATTTGATGGCATCGCGGCGCTGCATTGTTGCTTTGCCTGCGCATTTGATATCCCGATCAACGGGAGCACTGAAATACACGCGGTCAAAGCCAACGATTGTAGCGGCTGTCTCATGAGCGCGCTCAACCGCTTCGTTGCGGCAATCGGATTGCAGCAACGATCAAGTCAGAGCGTGCAGGAGAAGGCCGGACGTATTCTTCCAAAATGAGTCGGGCTTCGCCAATTGCCCGTAGAGCTAGTTGCTGATCAATCATGATTGCCTACTCATCAAATAAAGTACCGCTGACGAGTTAGCGAACGGAGAAATCAAGCCATTTCTAGGAAATATCCTCGCTCTTCTTGGAGGATTCGATCAATTTTTGTTTCAATGCGACCACTTCTTACTGCACGTATCGAGCTAGGCCGTGGACCCATAGATCGGAACGGCTGAGATTGATGGATCGCGGAACGCCTGCTTTTTCGTGCGGGGGCGGATCGTAGACTTTCGGTTTACGCTGATCGGGTGCGTAGCCGTCCCTCGTAATCGCGCTTTCCGAGAGGTACGCCTCGCGAGCGCAGGATGTCGTAGGCAGTGACGGCGTGAAAATGGAAGTTCGGCAACGAGAAGGAGAGAATGAGGGTCTCCGAAGTGAAGGCGAGCCTTCGCGGACCAATCTGAAGGTCCAAATCCTTGCTCGCCCAGCTATTCACCTCGTCGGGGGTGAAGGCCGCCAGCGCCATTTCCGCCTTGTCGATCATGGCCCGCAAATCGGCGAACGGAACCGGTCCAACCAGCGCAGGTGGAGCAAAAACACCGGTCTTCGCGGCTTCCAGTCCCCACACGGCATGGTGCCAAGCCGCTTCGATCTGAAAGTGAAAAGGCGCCATGTCGTCGAAGAGGCGCGCGTTGACGAAATCGTCGGGATCAGCGCCCGTCTCCGAGCAATGAGCGGCAGCACGGTCAAGAAAACCCCCAACAGCCTGCACAGTCTGAAGGAAGGTGGGCACGCTAAGATCGTACAGTGATGTCGCCATCGAAATTCCTGTCCTCAAAGCGGTTCGCACGTCCGCTTTTCAGGATGCGATAGAACGGCGGGAAGGACAAGAATTGGGGCGTTGCCGCCTAGGAACTTCCATCTCGTGGCGGAATCTGATTCAGACTTTGGATGAGCCGATATGACCTGAGCGATTTTGAATGGCGCGAGCCGCTTCTCACGACGCAGCCGTGCCGCGCGCGGACCGTCATGTATTGCGAAACAATGCGGCCGGTTCTCTAGCTTGCGGCAAGCGGTTTCTTGCCGCGCCCGAGTGCGAATTGACCGACCGGGCTCTCCACGTGAAATTCGAGCTCCGTCATTTTTGCAAACAGATCGATGTTGGTAATGCCGATGGCGCAGCCGCCAAGGCCCATATCAGTCGCGGCCAGGTAGAATGTCTGAAGCATGATGCCAACATCCTTCAGGATCAGCGAATACGCGATCGAGCTGTATTTCCAGGAGATCCGCCCGAAGCGCGCGGCGATCATGATCAGGACCTGCGGCGGACCGGGCGCGTCCATGGCAAACTCGGCCGCTGTCGAGAGCGAATGGAGCTGCTGGGCGGAGGCGCCGATCGCTACCAACGCGTGGCCGCCCGCATCGTAATGGTAAAGTCCGCGGGCAAGCCCCTCGCAGTTGGACACCGCGAGGTACAATTCCAGTTCGTACGCGCTGCCGGCCGACGGATAGGGCCTTGTGCTGTAGGTGACTTCGGGACCGCCGTCGAAACTCGCGCCGCTCTTCCATTCCGACAGCACGCGGGCGGTCGTGTCGAGAAACTGCGCGAGCTCGGCGAGGGTGACCGGATGCTCGTCGTCGAAATCCCGTATCGAACGGCGTTCGCGCAACAACTTTGCGAAGGATGAGATCGGCTCCGAGATGGAGAATTTGCGCAAGTCGATTGTCTTGCCGGGCCAAGGTGCACGCACCGCGGGCAGCGGTGGAACGGCGCCCGCATAGGCGAAGGTGCCGCCAAGCAGATTGGCCTGCCGGCCCTCCGTGCTCCGCGTGTGAAACACGAGATCATGAAAATCCCAGAGAACGAGATTGCCGTCGCCTTCATTCAGCCGAAGGCCCTCGCCGCTCTTCGCGTCGAGCTTGAGCAGAATCTGGCTGTCAAGCAGCAGCCCGACCAGGTCGAGGTTGACGGAGGCCGCCTGGCGGCGAAGCTTGCCGATCTTTTGCGGCCGTGACAGCGCAGCGAGGGTAGCGGCGATGGCGGGATCGCCAATCCGAAACAGCGCGCCGGCGCGCGGCGATTCCAGCACCATCTCGTTGCCGCGCCGACGCAGATAGGCGAAGCGCGACAGCACGACCGTATCACCGTCGCCCAGCTTGGCGCGCTGCGGCCAGTACTCGGGGACCTGCGGCTCAATGACCACGACGTCCCGCTCGTCACCCGGACTGGACAGGCGGTATTCGAGAAGCCCATGCCGCGCCAGTCGATGTACGAGCACGTCGACTTCCCTCGCAAGCGCGCTCTTGCCGGCGAAGGAAGCGAGCGGCAGACCGGTCGTCAGGTGTCCGGCGCGGTCCATCGCGGCCGCGCTCAACGGTCCCAGACTGACCAGATGGTCGCCTAGGGAGATGACGACGTTTCCGTCCGCCTGCATCTGAAGGGAAAAACGACCGTTCAATCGGGCGGTAATGACTGGCGCGATCTTGCTGGTCGGCTTTTTCCGTGGAGCGGGCACGAAGGACCACCCTCAGGTGTGCGGAAGGAACGGAGTGAGTTCGCTTTCCGGCCGCGGGCGATCCAGTAATCCGAGCTTCACCGGAACATCGTAAAGCCGGCCCGGTGCGAAGCGGCGATAGAAATGCCGCAAGCCTGGAACGAGCACTCTGACGACGGGGACCTCGACATCGGGCCGCGTCTGGTCGAGCACGAGGAAATCGTATCCCGCGCCGGTGGCGATCTCGACGCAGGCGTTGACCTGGTCGCGCGTATTGTCGTGAACCTTGAGGCTTGGCGCCGGCGGGACAATCGGATTGTCGCTGGGGATCAGGAACGGGTAATCCCGCAGGCGCAGCGGCGTGACGCCGTCAAGCGTCGGCTTCTCGCCGCTTCCGCCGCCCATCATGCCGATCGACATGAACTGGGTCAGCTCGGTGAGCGAACGCAGCAGGGCTATCCGGCGATCGAAATGCGCGCCGGAACCGAACTCGATATTTTCATGTCCGTTCTGCATCCAGTGCGTGATCGCCACGTAAGCGGGAATGCCGAGATCGCTGGTGATGTCGAGCACCCACAGCCTGCGCCCGGCATCGGCAAACTGTGTCTGCAGATCCTGCACGTAGGAATCGTCGAACTGCTTGAGATCGACCTCGGCACGCTGCAGCCGATTGTACCACCAGATAGCGTAGGCATCTCGTTCAACGAGTTCGAGGAAGCCTTGAACGATGGCTTCCTCGCGGGTGTTGCCGGCCGCGCATCCGTTGGAATCGGTATGGAAGCCGCCATAGAAGAAGTACAGCAGGCCGGTCGGAAGATGTCTGAAGCGCTTGTCGCGCAGCGACCAGACCGGTGACCACTCGGTCTTGGTCGAGGGATCGAACGGCTCAGGAACCGGATGTGAATCGTCCGGTGGCGGCGCATACCTGTTTTGAAACTGGGTTTCGCTGAAAAGCTGGACATCGTTGGGAAGCAGCGCGTCGCCGGGAGCGAAATCGACAAAGCGGCGCTCCGTCCTGATCTCGTCACCCTGAAAAATGCCCGAGTAGCGCTCGATCGCTTCCATCAAAGCGCTGGCTTCGCCCTGCTCGGCTGTCGAGCCCTTGCCGAAGCTACCGCCGCTCAGTCCCGACCTGAGTTGGTCGACGCTGAGGGCCGGTGCAGAGAAATTGTGGTGGGCGAAGAAATTGGTGTTCATCGGCAGATCGGCCTCGATCCGCTCGAGCCGCGTAACCACGCCGGTCAGCGCGCTTACATGTTTGCGGAAACGCGCCACGGTGGCTCGAGACGTCACGGTGCGGTATCCACCGCTGGTCATGATGAGCTTTCTGCCCTCGGCGATCTCGATCGGCATCGCCGCCCGACGCGGATTCTGCAGCTTCTTGCTGCCGCAGGTCGGACATTGCGGGCGCCGCGCGACATGGTGCTTGGCGATGACCGCACCAGTCAGGTCGAAGCTTGCAATGTGATCGCGCAGGTCCGTGCGAAAGCCGGAAGCAATCGCCTTCGCAATTTCGACGGCGGCGAAATGGATTGCGGTCTGCCCAATGGGGTCATTGACCAGAGGCGATACGGCGACCGGGCGCACAGATCCGCGATCGAGAAACCCCTTGATCTCGCGATTGCGTATCATGCGATCGAACAGACACGTCCAGCAGGCGCTCTCGCCCGGTTTGAACACCGGTCCCACCAGCGGAAACACGCCGGACGGCTGCACCAGCAGCCACGGCGTCTTGTCGGCCACGCGCTCGCCGTTCATCTCGGCCAACCGCCGGTCAAGATAGTCGTTCACCAGCGTGATCACGAGCTTGGGCGAACGCTTGGCGAATCGAACGCCGAGTTTGCTCAAGGCGGCGGTCAGTTGCGTGGCGCCTTTGACGTCGATCGATTCCACCTGCACGGGCCAGTCGCGCAGATTCTGTTCAGCGACCCCGGGAGGCAGGCCGAGGCTCGCCCAATATCCAGCGACGGCGTCGCCGAATCCGTGCGATGCCGCTGTCACGACATATCGACGCTCGAGCAGCCGCTTGATCGCTTCCTCGATCTTGTCGGGCGGGAAGCTCTTCGAAAGCTGGCGAATGAGTTCCGGTGCTGCTTTCCCATTCTTTCCGATCGCCGTGGCCAGAGCACAATAGAGCTCGCCGTGCAGGAAGAACTTGCGATCCTCGGAATAGAGGCAGACCACATCGGGAGGCAGGACATAGGCGGTGAAATTTGGCGCGAACCGCAAAATGCCTTTGCGGGTCTGGCTTGCAACACGGGTCTTGCGATTGGCTGTCATCGGGTGAGCACGCGAACCTTGTTGGCTGTCATCTCAGATCGCCAGCGCACGGCGAGCCGTTGGCCCAGCCGGACTTGCGCGCTGGCGCCTTCTGGAATTGTTCGATTGAGTTGGATCACACTCGCTTGTTACCGGCAAGCTGTCCACGCTGGCGGGCGAACGTTACGACGAGGACAAAGAAACTGGCCGGGTCGATCGCGAGCCCGGCCAATGCAATCGCGGCTTGTTGATACGCAATCAGGACGCGCCGCCGCCTAGCACCAGCGGCACCGGCCCCACGATGCACAGCAACCTGCGCATGCCACCCACGGCACGCCGATCCCTATCCAACCGCCGCCACAGCCACCAAATCCGACGCCGCATCGGCAGGCTCTGCATCCACAGCCTCCGCAACCGCGACAACCACCGCATCCGCGGAAGCCACCGCATCCCCGGCACCCACCACATCCGTGGCAGCCACCGCATCCGCGAGCGAGCTGCACGCCGCCAGCGATGCTTTCGTTGTCGAAGAGATGGAAGGTGGCGAGGCTGACGTCGGCAAGTTCCTCTTCACCGAGCGTGATCACCGGTCCAGGTGCGGAATTCGGCCTCTGTTGAAGATCGCCTGTCGGTACGACCGCTGCTAATGCGCTACCGGCTAGCGAAAAAGTTAGTCCGGCTGCTCCTAGTGCCGGTACGGCGGTTTTGGTTACGCGCTTCTTTTTCGAAGCTTGCTTCAGCCGCTGCATGGTCGCATCCTCCGAACGTTGCAAGAAGGATATCCGTCAGAGTAACTGTACGCTGAGCGCGCAAGGCAAGCAAGATTGACGCATACACCAAAGTGCGATGACGCGCGTTCAGATTGCATTCATCTTCATGAACGAGACCGCCATATTTTCGTCATCGCACCGCGGCGCAAATTGCAACGACGCCGCTGATGCAGTGCCGCAATCGTCCCCAGGCTGAACGGAGAAACTGGTTTGGTTGACCAACTCGGACGCTTCGCTTGGTATGAACTCCTGACCACGGACCTTGCAGCAGCAAGCGCCTTTTATGGCGAAGTCGTCGGCTGGAGTGTGAAGGACGCATCGACTCCGGAACTGGCCTACACGGTGCTGACTGCCGGCGATGTCCCGGTAGGCGGGCTTATGGATCTCCCGGAAGAAGGGCGACGATTGGGGGCAACGCCGAGATGGGTCGGTTACGTCGCCGTCGATGACATGGATGCGACGGCCGCCGAGATCGGGCGTCTCGGAGGCGCCATCTTCGTGCCGCCGACCGACAGCAATATCGGGCGAATTTCAGTGGTCGCCGATCCGCAAATGGCGACCTTTGCGCTGGTCACTGGACTGACGTACGGCCAACGGCAACCAATTGGGTTAGACGAACCTGGGCGCGTGGGCTGGCACGAATTGCTGGCTCAAGACCGCAACAAGATCTTTGATTTTTACGGCGAGCTTTTTGGCTGGCAGAAGGCCAACGCTGAAACCGATCCCGCAGATTTGTATCAATTGTTTTCGGCGGCCGGACAGACGATCGGCGGCATGCTCACCAAGCTTCCGAGCGTGCCGCAGCCATGCTGGCTCTATTATTTCAATGTCGACGACATCGGCGCGGCTGCGAAGCGCGTCAATGCTGGCGGAGGCCGGATCCTTCAGGGTCCGATCGAACTGCCTGATGGTTGCTGGATCGCGCGATGTGTCGATCCCCAGGGCGCCCTGTTTGCACTGCAGGGAGCTCGGGGTCAGGAAGTCGCCGAGCGACCCTCAGGCTCGGAAGTCGCCTGGTCCGCGAAATGGGGTGGCGTTGCGTCCCAAGGCAGGATGGTGCTCCCCAAGCCGAAGCGCTAGAGCGTTTTCGAGCGAAGTGGATACCGGTTCGCGTGAAGAAAACGCGTCAAAACAGGAATCTGACCGCTCAATTTATCAGAAATTTGTAGGCGACGAGCAGAGCCACCATGGCTGCGAAGATCAGCAGGGCCGGCACGGATTTTCGGACGGCTGGCCTTTCGGGGGCGGCCGCCGATTGCCGAGCTGGCGGAGGCTTACGCTGTCCCTGCGACCGCACGACGCCGTTATCCACTGACGTAGCGAGAGCTTCCAGTTCCGGCGCCGCGCCAACGCCTCCCATCTCGCCATAATAGGCGTCGTAGACCTCGCGAACTGCCACCGCTTTCGACTCGGCCTCGCTCATCCGCTCGAGCCTGGCTCGATAGCTGAGCAAGAACCCTTGCGCATTTGGAGGCAAGTCATCGAAGCTCCCGAGCTTGGCCATCATCAGCCATGTGGCAAAATCCGCCTCCGCTTTGGAGTGGGCTTTTCGGGCGATGCGGATGCTCGGACGTGAGGCCATAATTATCTGATCGATTTGCAGCGCAAAATCGCGGGCATTCATGGCGTTCGTTGGACAGTTCGCCTGGATGTGCGAGTTCTCCAAGCGGGCGTCAAGCACCTCGCTTTGGGTTTCTTTATGTGCAGGCCACGCCTGCGGCCGGGCTCATCGTGCCGGCAACGGAACAAAGTCCTCCTCTCGCCGCGGCTGGTCGGTGCGGCCGCGGAAGACAAACATTCCCTGGTTGGTTGAGACGATGTCGCCGGCCTGCAGGCTTTCGTCGTTAAGAACGCGCTCGGTGGCGACGAGGTCGGGATCTTCGGGAATCGGCATATAGAGCTCGGGGTGCTCCCGCCGCTCTTGCGCGACTTCCCGCGCCCTTCTTTTCGCGTCCTCGATCCTCTGCCGCCACGCATTGCGCGATATCTCGGGCTGCAGCGGACTGTCATCCGTGGTGCTGGCCGCTACGTCTTCGGCGCACGAGAGGTTTGCGCAATCGACGATGCCGAGTGCAACAACAAGCGTGGCCGCAGTCTTCCATCCGTTCATCCTGCTGCCACCGCACGCAACCGGAGATAGGTGTACCTGATTATCGGATGCCGCTTCCTCGGACATTGCTTCGGTAGGGAAGCGCGCGTCGTACTCCAAGCGGTGGAGAAGGTATCTGGGTCGGGACGTTGGGCGTCGCAGTTGGCCGCGCGGGCTGCTGGGGCGGATTCACCGTGAAGACCTGATTCGTGTTCGGGGTCGACGGGTCTCTCACCCCCTGCGCGGCAGCGGCGGATGGGATGATCAGAACAGATACGAACAACAATACGCCCTTCATCGCCTTGTCTCCTGAGCGACGAGAAACGCCTAAGCCCGCCCGCAGTTCCCGAGATCTAATATCGCGGGAGTGCGACAAGTTTGCCGTCGCGGTACACCCGCTGGACGGCCATGCCCGCGGGCAGGCTACCGGTTGCAACGTTGCGAATCGTCGTAGGCCGTGACGCGCTCTGCGTTGTCTGCGCCTTCTGCGCGCGCTGCGAGGCCGACATCGGATAGTTCGGCGGATCCTTGATGCCTTGCGCCAATGCCGGCTGCATCAAAACGATGGAAAGACCGAGAGCTGGCAGAACGCCGCGCATATCAAAGTACCGACTAAAGAATGACTCCCCGGAATGTTGCAGGTTTTCCGGCAAAAGCAAGCGCCTTATCGACATCGGTCCGCGGCAACGGGTTGCAGTCCATGCTTCGGACTTTGATGCCCGCGTTCTTGCTGCTAGGCAGAGAGAAGAAGTTTGATCGATTGCAATGACTGCTTCCGGCGACCCGTCTGACACTGCGCAAAATTCGGCGATGAGGGCGGAGTTCATTCGCATTCTCTCCGCGCGGCTACAGTCCGTCTCCGCTGATCCGATGCAAATGCGCGAGCTGGTCTATGACCTGGCCCGCATCCGCCTGCTCGAGCAATTCGGACATGGCGACGCCAGACATTCGCGGCAGACCATGGAGGTGCTGGAGAGCGCGATCGGCGAGGTCGAACGCCTCTTCGCCGAAGGCAGCCAGGACATCACACTGCTTGCATCGCCCACCAGCCCGGGCACGGCCAAGCCAGAATTCCCGCAAGCGATGTCCGCTCCACCGTTCTTGGCGCGCGCAACACCCCAGCACCGGACTGCAGCGCTTTCCGCTTTCAGCCGATCGAAACGATGGAGCGACTTCAGCACGCCCATCCGGCTCGCAGCGGTATTGCTCGTTCTCGCGATCGTTGGCGCAGCCGTCTTCTCCTGGCCAACGGCGCGATCCGGTATCGTCGCGCTCCTGCGCCCTCCGCGCGCACCGGCACAGAACGCGCCTTCCGCGCCGCGAGAAGGCGCACCCATCGAGCGTCCGCAGGCAGTGGCCAACGCACCGACCGTCTCCCCTGCCTCCGCGGCTGAGCCTGGGTTTCCGCTTCCCAGCACGTTCGGCGTTTTCGTCCTGAGCGACGGACAACTGCAGGAATTGAAGGTGCTGCCGGGCAAGGTCCCGGACCGCCGGCTATCTAATGCACACATCTTTGTTGCGAAGATCGGCGAAGACTGATTCCCTGATGAGAGGCGGTCTTGTGGAGGGAGGTCTTATGTCGATGGAGGTTGGACTGGGACGATTTGGCGATCGTCGCCTGGAAAAAGGGGGGCGTCGTTGCATGACGCCCTCGTTCGCCGGCCTGGTTCATGCATTCGTCGTCTTGCGGGGGACCGAGCGCAGGAGGTGCGTTTTACGCGCTTTCTGCGCAATGAACGGGTGAGTGTCGCCGAGATGGCGAGCCATGCGGCTTCGCGCACG